>JBEBJA010000234.1:0-10042 GCA_040080145.1 Hyphomicrobiaceae bacterium | reverse complement strand
ATCCAGGCCAGCCATTCAAACCGGAAGTTCCCGAAGCTACAAACATTGTCCGGCGACGCGCAAAATCGGGAACCGGACAGCCGTGGGACGAGTCCGAGGGCAGGCAAGGGTCAGGCCAGAGGGCAGGCAAGCCCGGCCATGGAGTTAGGGGGGGGCTAGTTCCACTTGAACTCGGCGTTGATCAGTTTGAGTTCGGCGGGTTTGATGAGCTGGGTGTGGGCGACGGTGACTTTGTAGAGTTTGCCTTCGATTTTGGCGGTCCAGAAATCGAGGAAGCCCTTGAGTTTGGGGAAGCGCGGGGAGAAGTCGTACTCCTGCCAGATGTAGCTCTGCAGTAAGCTCGGGTGGTCGGGCAGGCGATAGAGGATCTCAGCGGTCGTCAGGCTGTAGCCTTGGAGTTGAGCGGCGAAGTCCGTGTCCGTGCAGCGCATTCTTGTCTCCCCGAGATGATTGTTGGTCTCGAGCGTTTCCATTCCCATGTGTCACAAGTTACGAAGTATTCGTTCGGTTGCAAGAGAATTTGAATAATTTCAATGTGTTGGCAGCGGCGGCATGGGATTGCTGACAATGCTCTCCGGGAGGATGTCTCTTGATCACAAGTCTGTTGTCGTCGATCACGACGTTTTTCGCGACCATCGGGCCGGTCGAGGCGGCGGTGTTGTTTGCGACGTTGACGCCGGCGATGGACCGCCGGGTGCGGGCTGCTCTGGCGCTCAAGGCAACGCTGATCGCGGGCGGGATTTTGCTGGTGTTTACGCTGCTGGGCGAGCCGTTGTTGCGGCAGCTCGGCGTGTCGATCGCAGCTTTGCAGACGGCGGGCGGGATCATCTTGCTGCTGATTGCGCTCGATATGATCTTTGCGCGGCCCGGTAGTGCGTTCAGGCTCACGCCGTTAGAAGGGGCGGAGGCGCAGGGGCGCGACGACATTGCGGTGTTTCCGATTGCAACGCCGCTTCTCGCCGGGCCGGGGGCGATGAGCGCTGGCATCTTGATGGCGGCGAACGCGCATGGCTCGCCAGCCGGGTTGATGCTTGTGGTGGCGGCGCTGCTGGCGGTGATGGTGGTGACGTATGCGCTGTTGCTGATTTCGCACGAATTGAACCGGCTGCTGGGGATCACGGCGCAGCGGGTGTTAATGCGGGTGTTTGGGATTCTGGTTTCAGCGATTGCGGTGCAGGCGGTGTTTACCGGCGTGACGGCGGCGTTGAAGGCGGCGCTTTAAGCCGGGTTCAGCTGGTAGACGCGGAGGTTGAGGGTCCAGGCGATGGTGACCCAGGCGAGGTAGGGGACGAACAGGAGGCTGGCTGTCTGGCTCACGGGCCAAGCTGTGATGATGAAGGCAGCGATGGTGAGCCAGAGGGCGGAGACGTCGGCCAGCGCCCAGCCGATCTGGTTGCGGCCGAACATGATCCAAGACCAAAGGGCGTTGAGGACGAGTTGGACGATCCAGAGGATGACCAGCGGGCCGAAGCCTTGCGCCTGCCACGCCTTCCAGCCGGCGAAGGCGATCATGATGTAGAGTATGGACCAGACAACGGGGAACGCCCAGGGCGGCGGGGTCCAGGAAGGCTTTTGGAGTTGGGCGTACCAGCTGCCTGGTGCGAACTGGCTGCCAGTGGCGGCGGCGGCTGTTGTCGCGGCGATGAAGGTGCCGAGGGGGATCAGGTCGGACATGAGCGGTTCCTCGCGGGGGCGTCTGTGGACGGATTACGAGGATGGCGGGGGAGTGGATTTATGTTTAGTCGCTTATGTCGAGAGCGGCGCACCGCCACCCCTAACCCCTCCCCGCAAGGGGGAGGGTTAGGGGTGGCGTTTGGCGGGCGGTTGGAGTTTCGCCGATGGTTGCTTGGGTCCCGGCCAACGCCTGGATGACGTTCCTAAGAAAAATGGCCGGGCGAGCCCGGCCATTGCTGTATCAGTCGGTTGCGGATTTGGCCGGGCGGACCGGGCGTTGCAGGAAGGCAGGCACGTTGTCGGCGAAGCTGCTGGCGCCACCGCCGTTGCGGTCGTTGCCACGGTCACTGCCGCGACTGGCGTTGTCGCGCGGTTGCTGGGGCGGACGGGGCTCGCGCGCTTCGCGGGGGGCAGCTGCGCGGGGCTCGCGTTCGCGGGGCGGCTGAGCTTGGCGGTGATCTGGCGGGCTGTCTGGCCGGTTGTCTTGACGGACTTCGGCTGCGCGAGGTTCTTGTGAACGTGGCTCTTGACGCCCTTCGGGACGGCGTTGCGGCTGGTTGCGGCGGCTGTCGCCGCCCTCCCGGGCTGGACGCTGACCTTCGGTGCGGGGCTCGCTGCGGCCTTCGCTTCGAACGTCAGTCCGGGGCTCGTTACGGCCTTCGCCGCCGGATTCGTCTCGGCCACGGCCGCCGCGCGAACGAATGCGCTGGGGACCGCGTTCGGATCTGCCGCGATCTTGATTGCGATCTTGATTGCGATCTTGATTGCGATCTTGGCTGCGTTCCTGGGGAGGGCGGCTTTGTTGCGGACGCGGGTCGTGCGTGCGTTGAGCGTCCATGGCACCGGCGCTGGTGATGTCGGGCTGTGGCTCCATGCCGGGGGCAGCGGCCGCGCTGCGGCGCTGTCCGGTATTGAGGATTTCGCGGCGGATGGGCAAATCGTCTTCGCGGGGGCGCGGCGGGCGTCCGCCGTGAGCGTGGCTTCCAGTGGGGGCATTGGGCGGGCGACGGTCGCCGCGCTCGGCGTGACGGGGGACAGGCATCGGGCGTTCGCGGGTGCCGCTTGGACGGGGCGCTCCGGCAGCGGCGGGGCCGCGACCGCGCTTCTTTTTGCCGGCGTCGGCATAGTCCTGTTCGGTTGGCGGCTCACCTGCCCACAAGGCCGGCTCGCCGACCATTTTTTCGATTTCTTGCAACTGCTTCAGGTCGTAGGCGGTGACGAGCGAGAACGAATGTCCTTCTTTGCCGGCGCGACCCGTGCGGCCGATGCGATGCACATAATCGTCCTTGTCGCGCGGCAGGTCGTAATTGAAGACGTGGCTGACGTCGGGGATGTCGAGGCCACGGGCTGCGACGTCGCTGCCGACGAGGAAGGCGATTTCGCCGTTGCGGAACTTATCGAGGGTTTCCATGCGGGCCTTCTGGTCCATGTCGCCATGGATGGCACCAGCATTGAAGCCGTGTTTGACAAGCGATTTCAACAGGATGGCAACTTCGACCTTGCGGTTGGCGAAGATGATGGCATTACGGACACCGGGGCCGCGCAGAAGAGTGCGCAGCATGTCGCGCTTTGCCCAGTCTTCGCCGCCCGGGCAATAGGCGAAGGCCTGGGTGATGGTTTTGGCCGAGGTGGCTGGCGGCGCGGCTTCGATGCGGACCGGATCAACCAAGAATTGCTGGGTGAGGCGGGTGATTTCGGCGGGCATCGTGGCTGAGAAGAACAGCGTCTGCTTGCGCGGTGGCAGCAGCTTGCAGATCTTTTCGATGTCGGGGATGAAGCCCATGTCGAGCATGCGGTCGGCTTCGTCGATGACGAGGATTTCGACGCCCATCAGCATGACGCGGCCACGCTGGAAGTGGTCCATCAGGCGGCCCGGAGTGGCGATCAGAACGTCGACGCCGCGATCGAGCTTTTTGGTCTGCTCGTCCATGGAGACGCCGCCGATCAAGAGGGCAACGTCGAGCTTATGATTGATGCCGTATTTTTCGAAGCTCTGTGCAACCTGGGCGGCCAGTTCACGGGTTGGCGCCAAGATCAGCGAGCGCGGCATGCGGGCACGGGCGCGCCCCGTTTCCAGGCGGCTGATCATCGGCAAGGTGAAGGACGCGGTCTTGCCGGTGCCAGTCTGGGCTATGCCGAGGACGTCGCGGCCGGCCATGGCGACCGGGATGGCTTCAGCTTGAATTGGGGTCGGGGTGGTGTAGCCAGAGGCGATGATGGCCTGCTGGACCTTGGCGCTAAGCCCCAGTTCCGCAAAGGATTTGGGCGCAGCAAAGGTGTTAGTTTCCAAAAGATAAATCTCCGTCGACAGGCAAAATTCGCCTGCGAGCCCTTATGGCGCGGAGGCGCGGCTGATGGAGCGCATGGTTGCCTCGTATGTGCTGCGATGGCCAAGGCCAACGGATCGCACTTACGCGGGAATGGATCACCGGGAGGCGGCATATGATTTTAGGGGCGGCCTCAAATGAGAAGCAAACGGCAGCCCTGCGCTCGATCCGAGATTGTGCTGACACAGTGGTGTTGCAAAATCAAGACAAACCGGCGTGCGCGGCCTGCGGCGTGGTGGATAAGGGGGAGGCGGACAGGACCTCGTAAGGGGCCTGGATCGAGGTCTTTGATTGTGCGGGGGCGGTAATGATCCTGGATCTGCCGACGCAAAAGGGCGCACTTGTCTGCGGAAGACAGTGGCGTGGGGCACCACGGCTGCTTTGGCATCATTCGCCGTTGAGTTTTTTCAGATGTTCGCGGGCGGTTTCGTGGCCCCACTTGGTGTCGCTGAAAATAGATTTGGAGTCGAGGGCCTGTTCGAAATCGGCGCGGGCCTTTTTGATCATGCCGGCTTTTTCATAAAGCACGCCGCGTGCGGCATAGGCGGAGACGTAATCGCTGTCGATTTCGATGGCGCGGGTATAATTCTCGATTGCGACGTTGTCTTCCTTTAGCATGTAATAGCAATTGCCGCGATTACCGTAGGCCAATTGAACATAAGGCGGATCATATGTCATCGCCCTGGTGAAATCGGCGATAGCTTTGTCGTAGTCTTTGTTTTCGTAATGTTGCTGGCCGCGATCAATGAGGGCGGTGCCGACGTTTTTGTGGGACGTCTCACGGGAGTTGATGACGCGGTCGCAAGCAGCCATTGCCGAGGTGCCGCGCTTGCTGCGGCAGGCTTCCTGGTCGCTGGCGAGCGCCGACGTGCTGAAGGAGACGGCGGCGACCAGTGCAAAGAGAATACGCAACATAATCTCCTCCCCAGCATCACTATTTTACTGCCGGGCGATGACGACCGGCATTGCAATCTGCGTAAAATATTACGGCAGAGGGGGGCTGGCAAGCCGATTTCGGGCGGTTTGAGGCGCGAGGGCGCATTCAGCCTTTGAGCGGCGGAGGGGGCGGGTCACCTTGCGGCGGCTGGATCGGGTCTGATGGTTCGGGTGGCGATGGGGCTGGGTCGTAGACGGGGGGAGCTGGTTGGGGCGGCGGCGCTTCGACCGGAGGCGTGGGATTTTTGACGGGCTGACTGGGATCGCCGATTTGGGACATTGCGCAGCTCCTTAAGGGACAAAAAAAGCCGACCATTTCTGGTCGGCCGTTTTAATTGTGATACCGCATTAAAGTTTGCGATTGATGGCGTCGGCGACTTTATCTGCACCGTCTTTGACGGCTTCCTTTGCGTCACCGATGGCAACTTGGCCTTTACCCTTGGCTTTTTGAACTTCGCCTTCGACCACAAGGCGGTCATTGCCGACGACTTCGCCGACTGTTGACTTGACCGCGCCGACTGCTTTGTTGGCGTAGCCCTCGGCTTTGTCTGAAGTGCTGCCCATCTGAAACAATCCTTATCTGTTTGTTGAACCCGGTGGGAAGACGCTTGAGGTGCCGGAGTCGTTCCGTCGTGATTGGCTGGAATATTTTTTGCGCGATGAGGAACTTTTAGACGCCGATGTTGTCGATGAGGCGGGTTTTGCCGAGCCAGGCGGCGGCGAGGATGCGCAGACCTCTCACCCCCTGTTGTTGCCCCCTCACCCCGGCCCTCTCCCCGGGGGGAGAGGGGGAAGTGGTGATTTCGGCCAATGTTTGGGCGTCGCGGATGGCGATGTAGTCGACGGATTTGAAGCCGGCTGCGAGGACGGCAGCGGTGGCCGCTGCTGTCGCCTGTTGAATTGGGGTGCCGGCCGTGATGGCAGCGGCGCAGGCGGTCATGGCGCGGTGGAGCGCGGGGGCGATGACCCGCTCCTGGGACGACAGGTAGGCGTTGCGTGAGGACAGGGCGAGGCCGTCCGCTTCGCGGCGCGTGGGAGCGCCGATGATCGTCAGGGGCAGGTTGAGGTCGCGGACCATTTGCTTGAGGACGGTCAGCTGCTGGTAGTCCTTCTCGCCGAAGACAGCGACATCGGGCGTGACCTGGCTGAACAGCTTGCAGCACACGGTTGCGACGCCGCCGAAGAAGTGGGGGCGGAATTGGGTTTCGAGGCCGAGGGCTGCGCCCGCCACTTCGATGCGGGTGGCGAAGCCGACTGGGTACATCTCAGGCGGTGTGGGCGCCCAGATTGCGCTGACGGCGAGGGGGCTGAGTTTGGCGGCGTCGGCTTCGAGCTGGCGCGGGTAGCGGTCGAAGTCTTCGTGGGGGGCGAACTGCTTAGGGTTGACGAAGATCGAGACGACGACGTGGGAGGCTTTGGTTTTCGCAAGCCGGACGAGGTCTAAGTGGCCGTCGTGGAGCGCGCCCATGGTGGGCACGAGGGCGATAGTGCCGCCGGACGCGCGGATGGCTGCGATGGCCGTGCGCAGGGTGGCGACGGTGGTGTGGATGGCGGGAGCGGTTGGCATGGCGGGTCTCGGGTTGATGCGATTGTGCTTATATCGAGGGTTGGGCGGGTTGATTCAACTGAAACACGCGGAAACGTCGCTCCTGGCGATGGTTGTCGTGGGTGGCCGCCTTCAATGCCCCGCATCGCAAGCGATGACGCGGCCATGACGAAGAGGGGGATGTTTCAAGCAACCCGGCGCAGTCCGTTGCGGCGGGGGGAGGGGAAATTTGGTATGAGGATGATTACATGTTGAGTCGGGTTTGTTGGCGTTCTGGTTTCTGACGATCATTTTTTATCCCGAGGACTGCATGATTACGGACAGGACGTCTCCTATCAGCCGCACCAAGTCGCGAGCGGCGAAGTCGAGGTCCGAGGGCGCGGGTCGCAGCGATCTGCTGGCCGGGCTGCCGCCGTTCGAGGAGATTTCCGCGCATCATCTGATGGATGAAAGGCGGCTCGTGGGCGATCTCGTCGAGCGGGCAGTGTTTACGCCGGATGAGCGGGTGCGTGCCGGCGACGTGGCGCGTTCGATTGTGACGGAGGCGCGCGGGGCGTCCGGCAAACTCGCCGGAATTGATGCGTTCATGAAGGAATACGGGCTGTCGAGCGATGAGGGCGTTATCCTCATGTGCCTCGCGGAGAGCCTGCTGCGGATTCCCGATACGGAGACCGCCGATCAGTTGATTGCGGAAAAGATAACCGACGGCAAGTGGGACAAGCATCGCGGGCATTCGGACAGTTTGTGGGTGAATGCGTCGACCTGGGGGTTGATGCTGAGCGGGCGCGTGGTGCGCTATCGCGATGCGCGCAGTTCCAACCCGGTGACGGCGCTGAAGAAGCTCGTCGCGCGGTCGGGCGAGCCGGTGATCCGGCAGGCGGTCAAGCAGGCGGTGCGCCTGCTGGGCGATCAGTTCGTGCTGGGGGCGACGATCACGGAAGCGGTTGCGCGGGCCAAGCCTCTTGAGGCGCAGGGCTACCGGTTTTCCTATGACATGCTGGGCGAGTCGGCGCGAACGGATGGCGATGCGCAGCGGTATTTCGAACGCTACATGGTGGCGATCGAGGGGATCGGGGCTGCCAGCGGGCCGATGACGTCGGTGCATCCCGATGCGTTGATGGGGCGGTCGTCGATTTCGATCAAGCTGTCGGCGTTGCATCCGCGATTTGAGCCGGGAAAAGAACGGCGGTTGCACAACGAGTTGCTGCCGCGGCTGCTGACGCTCGCGCGGGCAGCAAGGGTGCGCAACGTGCCGGTGACGTTCGACACGGAGGAACAGGACCGGCTTGAGCCAACGCTGGCAATGTTTGGCGCGGTGATGGCTGATCCCGCGCTCGCCAATTGGCCGGGCCTTGGCATCGCGGTGCAGGCGTATGGCAAGCGCGCGATGCCGGCGCTGCGGTGGTTGCGGCGGCTGGCGGAGACGTCGGGCAAGCGGGTGCCGGTGCGGCTCGTCAAGGGCGCGTATTGGGATAGCGAGATCAAGCGGGCGCAGGAGGCAGGGCTTTCGGATTATCCGGTGTTCACGCGCAAGGTTTACACCGACGTGAGCTACCTCGCGTGCGTGCGGTATCTGCTGGCCGACCCGCAAGCGTTCTATCCGCAGTTTGGCACGCATAACGCGCACTCGATTGCGTCGGCGTATGTGGCGGGTGGCAAGGGCGCTTACGAGTTCCAGCGGTTGTTCGGGATGGGGGATGCGCTGTATAGCGCGGTGGCCGGGGCGGATAAGCTCGGCGTGCCGTGCCGGATTTATGCGCCGGTCGGGGCGCGGGCGGATCTCGTCGCGTACCTCGTGCGGCGGTTGCTGGAGAACGGGGCTAACACGTCGTTCGTGCATAAGTTGGCCGACGACGAGGTGCGGGTCAGCGAACTGGTCGCCGATCCGGTGGCGTTCGTGGAGCGCGAGCGGTCGCGGGGGCGCGAGGAGCGGGCACACTTTATCCGCCGGCCAACGGAGCTGTTTGGAGAAGATGAACGCAAGGGCAGTCTTGGGCTCGCCTTGAGCGAGCGGTCCGTGCGTGCGCCATTGCTTGCCTCAATGTCGGGACACATCGAGGGCTCGTTTGCAGCGGGTCCGGTCATTGATGGCGAGGCGCGGACGGCGGGCGCGGGTGCGCTGCTGGTGCGGTGTCCGCATGACCGGCGCGAACGGCTGGGGACGGTCGAGCTTTCAACGGCAGACGACATCGAGCGGGCGGTGGCGAGCGCGACCGCGTGTGCGCATGCGTTTGACCGGGTGGGTGTCGCGGTGCGGGCCGAGGCGCTCGCGAAGGCTGCGGATCTGATGGAGCGGGACCGGGCGCGGCTGATGGCGGTGATGATCCGCGAGGCCGGGAAGACCTGGGCCGGAGCGCATGGGGACGTGTCGGAGGCGGTCGATCTTCTGCGGTATTATGCGGCCGAGGCCAAGCGCGTGTTTGGCGAGACCGTGCGGTTGCCGGGGGTAACGGGCGAGCGCAACACCATCGAGTGGCGGGCGCGTGGGCCGGTTGCTTGCATCTCGCCGTGGAATTTCCCGCTGGCGATATTCACCGGGCAGATTGCGGCGGCGCTGGCGGCGGGCAATCCGGTGATTGCCAAGAGCGCGCCGCAGACGCCGATCACAGCGTTTCTGGCGACGCAGATTTTGCATGAGGCGGGGATTCCGGCCAACGCGCTGCACCTGTTGCCGGGCGATGGCAAGGTGGGCGCGGCACTGGTGCGCGATCCGCGGATCAAGGGGATTGCGTTCACAGGATCGAACGATACGGCGTGGGGTATCCAGAAAGCGCTGGCGGAGCGGCGGGGTGCAATGATCCCGTTTGTCGCCGAAACCGGCGGGCTGAATGCGATGATTGCCGATAGCAGTGCGCTGCCGGAGCAGGTGGTGCGCGATTGCGTGATGTCGGCGTTCGACAGCGCGGGGCAGCGGTGTTCAGCGGCGCGGGTGCTGTTCGTGCATGCGGATGTGGCGGCTAAGACGATTGAGATGCTGGTAGGCGCGATCGAGGAACTCGATATCGGCGATCCGATGGATTTTGCGACCGACATCGGGCCGGTGATCGACGAGGCGGCGCAGGATGTGCTGGACGCGCACAAGATCCGGTTGCAGTCGGCGGGGCGGCAGCTTGTCGATATGGCGCTGCCCGAGGATTGCCGGGTGGGCACGTATGTGACGCCAGCGGCCTATGAGGTCGAGAAGCTGGCGGCGGTGCCGAAGGAGATTTTCGGGCCGGTGCTGCAGGTCGTGCGCTATGAGGGCGGGGCGCTGGACAAGGTGGTTGCGGCGGTGAACGCGACCGGGTTTGGGTTGACGCTGTCGGTACATAGCCGGATTTCGGCGGTCGCGGATTATGTGGCCGAGCACGCCAAGGTCGGGAATTTGTATGTGAACCGCAATCAGATTGGCGCGCGCGTCGGGGCTCAGCCGTTTGGCGGCGAGGGGTTGTCGGGGACGGGGCCTAAGGCTGGAGGTCCGAACATGGTCACGCGGTTTGCGACGGAGCGGGTGCGGTCGACGGATATTACGGCGACGGGCGGGAACTGGCAGTTGCTGGGGGGCGAGGAGGGGGTTGAG
>JBEBJA010000184.1:0-42319 GCA_040080145.1 Hyphomicrobiaceae bacterium | reverse complement strand
GCAAAGCCAGCCGAGTGAAGGCACCCCTCATCTGCCCTTCGGGCATCTTCTCCCCAGGGGGAGAAGAAAGTAAGGGCTTATTTTAGCGCGTATGCGCCTTCGCGGCCATGACGAAAAGGGGGGATGTCGCGATCATTTGGAAGGGCAAGGGGGATTGTCATAGCGGGACGCGGATGATGGCGCGGAGGCCGCCCATGGAGGATTTGCCGAGGGTGATGTCGCCGCCGTGGCTTTTGGTGATGTCGCGGGCGATGGCCAGGCCGAGGCCGGAGTGGCCGCTGTCTTGATTGCGGGAATGGTCGATGCGGTAGAAGGGGCGGAAGACGTTGTCGCGTTCGGTGGGCTGGATGCCGGGGCCATTGTCGTCGACTTCGATGCGGAGCCAGCCGCCTTCGGTGGCGGCGCGGATGACGACCTGATCGCCGAAGCGGGCCGCGTTCGAGACCAGGTTGGTGATGGCACGTTTGAAGGCGTTGCGCTTGAGAGGCAAGATGAGGTCGCTGCGGCGCTTGCGGAGTTTCAATTCGACGGGCGTGCCCAGGTGCTGGACGTCTTCGTAGATTTCTTCGAGTAGCTCGCGGACGTTGGTGGGTTTGGATTCCTCGCCGCCGTCGCCGCGCGCGAAGGCTAAATAGTCTTCCAGCATGTGCTGCATTTCGTTGACGCCGCTTGAGAGCGAGCGGGCTTCCGGGGTGTCGCCCATGAAGGCGAGTTCGAGTTTGAAGCGGGTCAGGACGGTACGCAGGTCGTGGCTGACGCCAGCGAGCATGGTGGTGCGCTGTTCGACGTGGGTTTTGATGCGGTCGCCCATTTCGAGGAACGCGAGGGCGGCTTGGCGGACTTCGCGGGCACCGCGCGGGCGGAAGTCTTCGGGGATCGGGCGGCCCTTGCCAAATTCGTCGGCGGCTTCGGCAAGGCGCAGAATGGGGCGGATTTGATTGCGCAGAAAGAGGATCGCGACGGTCAGCAGGATGACCGAGGAGCCGACCATCCAGAGCAGGAAGATGTGGGTGTTGGAGGCGTAGGTCTGATTGCGGGTGGCGACGAAGCGGAGGATGGCTTCGGGGGTTTGAACACGGATTTCGACGTGGCTCGACTGGCCGATGGTGTCGATCCAGAAGGGCCGGTCGACCTGCTTTTTAATCTGGGTTGACAGCGTTTTATCGAGCAGGCCGAAAAAGGGTTTTGGCATGGGGGCCGGGAGTTCGGCTTTGGGGAGAACCTGCATGGTCAGGTTCAGACGCCGCCGGGCGAGCTGGATCAGGCGGGAGTGGTCGGTCTTTTGCTTTTCGTCGTCGTAGACCTCGATGAGAGCTGCGATGTCGCGGGCGGTGGATTCGGCGAGGCGCTGGTTCACGGCCTGCCAATGACGCTCCATGAAGACGAACGCGATGACGCCTTCGAGCATGACGATGGGGGCGATGATGATGATGAGGGCGCGGGCATAGAGGCCCTTGGGCATGAACTCGGCGGCGGCCGTCAGGAAGGCTTCGGCTGCGAACCGGCTGCGCTCTGCGAGACGGGCGCGCGAGAAGAAGGGAACTGACGGGGTGACTGTGGTGTCGGGCGCTGCGACCATGGTTGTCTCTTTCTTGCAAAAAATCTGACCTGAAGGAGGTCAGATTTTTTGAGTCCGGCGCTCGCGCCGGCGGCTCTTCGCCGCTTCGGCCAGCAAGGGCTGGCCGCTAGGAGGTATGGGCGGGTTAATTGGTGTAAATTAATCGGTATAGAGGATGTAGCCTTTGCCGCGGACGGTTTGCAAATAAACGGGATTTGCGGGGTCGGACTCGATTTTGCGGCGGAGGCGGTTGATCTGGACATCGACGGCGCGTTCGCTGCCGGTTTCGCCTTCGGCGGCAAGTTCGTGGCGCTGGATCGGCAGGCCGCGGCGCTGGGCAAACTGGCGCAGCATTTCGCGTTCGCGTTCGGTCAGCTTGATGGAGACGTCATCGCGTTTCAGTTCTCCGCGACCGACGTGGAAGGTGAAGGGACCCATGCGGATTTCTTCGCGGCTGCCGGTTGCAGACGGGTCGGTCCGGCGGAGGATATTGCGCAGGCGCAGAAGGAGTTCGCGTGGTTCGAACGGCTTTTGCATGTAGTCATCGACGCCGGCCTCCAAGCCCTCGATGCGGTGTTCGGATTCGCAGCGGGCGGTGAGCATGCAGATCGGAATGGGGCGGGTTTTCTTGAGGTCGCGGGCAAGGTCGAGGCCACTTTCGCCGGGCATCATGACGTCGAGCAGGATTATGTCGAAGGACAGCCCGCGCAGCGCCGCGCGTGCGGAGGCAGCATCAGGGGCTGGCGTCACGCGGAAGCCGTTGCTGCTCAGGTAGCGGGAAAGCAGGTCGCGAATTTTCTGGTCGTCGTCGACCAGCAGGACGTGCGGCGCGTTATCGTGCAGTGCTTCTGCCGCTGGACGGGCGCTGGTCATGTTGATACTCCGCGTGTCTTATCCGTCTTGCAATGCGCGCCACCCGCGTGAGGTTGTGCTGCCGATTGGGGATGTATGCAAGAGTTTTGACGCGGCGTCTGAGTGTGCATTTTTTGCCTGATTGCTTCACCTCCTTCGCAAGGGGAGGCGGTCAGCCAGGAGTTCCGGTCTCAGGGTTGCGTGTTTGCCGCTCTGGATGGCCGGGTCAAGCCCGGCCATGGAGTGGGGGAGGGCTAGAAGCGCGGGCGTGAATGGGGCTTGTGAGGCTGTTGCGCAATATTGTGCTTTGATCGTGGGTTATGGGCTGTTGGTGTTATTCCGAATGGCGGGTTTCATAAGGCCATTGGACTACATTTTGTACCTGCGGTCTGCCCGCCCGGGTCCAAGCCGCGGTTTACCGATCAGTCCGCGGCGATGACGGCGCTGCAGACGATGCTGAGGAAGCCGGCGATCGCAGCGGCCATAACGGCGAGGGTAGTGGTGGAGAAACCCAGGTCGAAGACGTAGCTGGCACCCCAGATAAGGCTGGTCCAGAACACGGCTGGGACAATCGCGACAATAGCTATGCCGGTTAGAACATCGGTCGAGACGAAGGTTGAGCGATTGGCGGCAAACGCGGCCGGAGCAGTGGCGGTGGAACGGGCATTTGCGAATTGGAGCGGAATAATATTCATTCAACCGTTCCTGTTAGTTGAGCCACTTCAACGATCAGCCTTTCGTAGGTAGCTCGGGGCATCCTAAAAAAGCGTTACGTCTAGCCGCGACTCCTTTTGACTTCTCCTCTGCGACAGTAACACCCGTTTCGAAATGGAACAGGTATGTGTTTCGCAAGTGCTAATGACCTAATGTTGTGCAATCCCCGGTAGGATGGGGTTAGTCTCTGGGGCCACATAACGCAGATGCGAATAATTTCGGGGCCGATCAGCCACACTGATGCGATTATAATCGGCGGTGGACATAACGGACTGACGTGCGCCGCGTATCTGGCTGGCGCTGGGTTAAGTGTCACGGTTCTGGAAAAGAACGCGGTCGCGGGTGGCGCTGCGATGACGGAGGAGTTTCATCCCGGTTTTCGCAATTCGGTGGCGGCGTATACGGTCAGTCTGCTTAATCCTAAAGTCATTCGCGATCTGGAATTGGCGCGCCACGGGTTGGTGATTGCCGAGCGGCCGGCGGCAAACTTCTGGCCGGTCGACGAAAATCGCTCGTTGTTGATGCCGTATGGGTTGGCTGCGCGGCAGAAAGCCATCGCGGCGTTTTGCGAGCGCGATGCCGCGCGGTTGCCAGCCTATGACGCGGCGCTGGAGCGGGCGGGGGGGGTGTTGCGCGATCTCGTTTTGACGACGCCACCGAACGCGGGAGGCGGTTGGCTCGAGCTGATCAAGGGCGGGGTAGCCGCGCGCAAGACCCTGGGGCTGAACGTCGAGGATCAGCGGGTGCTGCTCGATCTGTTCACAAAAAGTGCCGCGCATTTTTTGGCGCAGTGGTTTGAAAACGATGTCGTGCGCGGGGCCTTCGGGTTCGACGGGATCGTCGGTGCGTATGCCAGCCCATACACGCCAGGGACCGCGTATGTTTTGCTGCATCACTGCTTTGGCGAGGCGAACGGTAAGTCCGGCGTTTGGGGGCATGCAATGGGCGGGATGGGGGCGATCTCGCAGGCGATGGCGGCGAGCGCGGTCGAGCGCGGGGCGGTGATTCGGACCGGATGTGAGGTCGCCGAGGTTGTGGTGGAAGGCGGGCGGGCGGTTGGGGTCCGGCTTGCCGATGGGGAGGTTCTTCGCGCGAGGGTTGTGGCGGCGAATGTGGGGCCGAAGCTGTTGTTTGGGGCGATGATGCCGAACGGGGCGGTGCTGGATGATGTGCGGCGGCGGTTCACTGGGATCAAGACCGGGTCGGGGACGTTCAGGATGAACGTGGCGCTGGCGGCGTTGCCGGATTTTACGTGCAGGCCGGGTATGGCGCCTGGCGATCATCACGGTGCAGGGATCGTGTTCGGACCGACGCTCGACTATATGGACCGGGCGTTCATGGATGCGCGACTCAACGGGTGGTCGCGCGAGCCGGTGGTGGAGATGCTGATCCCGTCGACGATTGATCCGTCGTTGGCGCCTGCGGGGAAGCATGTGGCGAGCTTGTTCGTGCAGCATGTTGCGCCGCGCTTGCCAGACGGGCGCATCTGGGACGAGGCGAAAGTTGAGTTCGCGCAGGTGGTGATCGATACGGTCACGCGGCATGCACCGAACTTCAGGTCGTCGATTTTGGGGATGCAGGTGTTATCGCCGATGGATTTGGAGCGGCGTTTCGGGATGGTCGATGGCGACATCTTTCATGGCCAGCTGGGGCTTGATCAGATGTTTTCGGCACGGCCCGTGCTGGGGTATGGGGCCTACCGGATGCCGTTAGCGGGCTTATATCTATGCGGGGCTGGTGCGCATCCAGGTGGCGGTGTGACGGGGGTGCCGGGGCATAATGCGGCGCGTGAGATCGTCAAGGATTTGCGCGGGGGATGGATCAAGCGGGCAGGAGGATAGTCATGGAGTTGGGTTCACCGGTTCCGATTTTGCGGATGTTCGATGTGGAGAAGGCGCGGGAATTTTATCTCGGGTTCTTGGGGTTTTCGGTGGAATTCGAGCATCGGTTTGAACCCACGGCACCGCTCTATATGGGGATATCGCGCAGCGGATGCCGGTTGCATTTGAGTGAACACTATGGCGATGCGTGCCCGGGATCTTCTGTGCGGATACCGGTAACGGATATCGAGGCGCTTCATGGTGAGCTAACTGCTAAGACCTATGCGTACTGTCGTCCAGGGATTGAAAGTATGCCATGGGGTGCGCGTGAGGTACGAGTGGGAGACCCGTTCGGAAACCGGGTGGTGTTTTTCCAGAATAACTAATCGATCAGGAACTTGTTTTTATGGACGCTGACAACTATCGCGCAATCATGCGCCATCAGGCGGGCGCGGTGAGCGTGATCGCGTGCGGGGTCGTGGGCGCGCGTTCGGGGCTGACGGCGACGGCGGTGGCATCGTTGTCGGACCGGCCGCCGATGGTGCTGGCGTGCGTCAATCAGGCGGCGGGGGCGCATGACGAGATCGTGCGGGCGAATGCATTCAGCGTCAATCTGCTGTCGGCGGGGCAGCAGGGGGTGGCCGAACGGTTTGCCGGCAAAGGAGGTCTGACGGGCGAGGCGCGGTTTGCCGGGCTTTCGTGGCACCGGTTGGTGACGGGCAGTCCAATATTAGATGAAGCGCTGGCGAGTTTGGACTGTGAACTGGCCGAACAGCATACGTTCACAACGCATTCGATATTCATCGGCAAGGTGGTGGCGGGTGCGTTTCGTGCGGACGCAAAGCCGTTGTTGTATTTTCGCGGCGATTATTGGGATGTCGCGCATGGGCATTTGGGGAAGGGCTGACGCATGATCGTCGTCTCAGATCGGATTTCGCTGGAAGACAGCGAACTGGAAGAGCGGTTCGTGCGGTCGTCGGGGCCGGGCGGGCAGAACGTCAACAAGGTTTCGACGGCGGTCGAGTTGCGGTTTCCGCTGTGGAATTCGCCGTCGCTGGCGTCGGCGGTCAAGGAGCGGCTGGCGAAATTGGCCGGGCGGCGGCTGACGGATGAGGGCGTCATCGTCATTCAGGCGAACCGGTTTCGGACCCAGGAGCGTAACCGGGCGGACGCGCGAGAGCGGCTGTTTGAGATGATCCGGGAGGCGGCGATTGCGCCGGTCCGGCGGATTGCGACGAAGCCGAGTTTTTCGGCGAGGGTCAAGCGCGTGGATAGCAAGGTGAAGCGCGGCGGCGTCAAGAAGATGCGGCAGGGGAAGGTGGAGATGGATTGAGGGCAGGAGCAGCCTGCTAAGTCGCACTCGCGGATACTTGTCGTGGGTGGCCGCCTAAGCGGCCATGACGAAAATGGAGGGAGCCCCGTTGAATTTTTGTCGCTGCCGCCCCTCACCCCCGCCTTCGCGGGGGCAGGCTCCTGGCCCTCTCCCCGTAAGGACGGAGAGAGGGGATAAGGCGAGACGTTAGATCTTTGAGAGGCCGGTCATTTTGGTCAGGATGCCGTCGAGGACGGGTTTCAGGATAGCTTCTGCACCGGGGATTTTGAGGATGGTGTCAACGAGAGGCGAGAGCTGAGGCATGGTGGCGGAGACCAGCAGTTTGAGCTGGGTCTTGCTGTCGGGAGCGAGGCTGCCGGCGAGTTTGGTCAGGCCGTCGAGGGCTGATGAGCTGGCGGTGAGCTGAGGCAGGGCCGACTGGGCGGTGGCGGCGTCTTTAATGCTGCCGAGCTGGGATGTCAGGCCGCCGAAGATTTTCTTGGCTTCGTCCATCGCGGCGGTTGCGTTCGCGATGGCGGGGATGGCGGGCGCGGTCACTGCGGGCGCGGCGACTTTGGGGGCCGTGACGGAGCCGGGCTTGAAGGCATAGAAGAGGCCGAACAGGGCGAGTGCACCGGCGGCCCAGGGCATCCAGTTGAATGACGGGGCTTTGGGCATCGGGATGTGGGGCGCTTCGATCTTGGCGGCGCCCGGTTTGAGGTTTCCAGCGATGCTGTCGAGCAGGCCGGTGCCGCCGAGAAGGCTGGAGAAGCCAGCCGGCATGGCGGCGGCGATATTGGATTTTTGGCCGTCAAGCAGCTTTGCCAAGCCGCCAGCGTCTAGGCCGCTGGACTTTTGCGTCTGGGCGAGCGAGCCGAGGACGACGGGGGCGAGCATGCCGATGAGGCCGCCGGTCTGCTGCGCGCTGGCACCGGTGAACTTGGCGAGTGCGCCGGTCAAGGCGTTGGTCGAGGAGCCGCCGAGCAGGCCGGAGAGGGCCTGAGTGCCGCCATCAACGAGGGCGGACTGGTTTGCGCCGCCCAGCATGCTGGCGAAGTTGCCGAGCAGGTTGCTGTCTTGCTGGCCGAGGGTGGAGGAGAGCGCTGCGGCACCCGTGGGGGTTGAGGCTTTTCCGGCGAGGGCTGCAAGGATTGCGGGCAAGGCGGCGGCGATGGCCGTGTTGACAATGCTATTTGAGATGCCGAGCGAGGACGCAATGCGGTTGGCGATCATCGGGGTGATGAACTGCATGATGGTCGTTACGATATTCACGGGGGGCTCCATTGTTGTTGCAAAATTCCGGACCTGAACGAAGTCTGGGATTTTGAGTCCGGGGCTCGCGCCGGCGCCTCTTTAGCGCTTCGGCCACACGGGTGGCCGCAATGACCGATCGGTGCGCGGTACACGGCTTTTTCTAGCACCGCGATGTGCTCAATTGTGTGAATATGTCCGTTCGCGCAGGACTTGAAGTTTCGCCTTTTGGGCGAAGTTCGCATGGTCTGGCCGGAGCGGCGGCCGGTGTAAAAAACGCAGAACTGGTATGCGCGGACAATTTCTAGACCATTGTTTGCTTGTGTGCAGTTTGCTGCTCCTTATTAAATTGACAAACCGTCGCACTCGATTGAGCTGTTAGATTTATGCTCCATCACGAGAACCAGCAGGATGCTTCCATGACAGATGACGCCAGCAATCATGCGGCCGAAGACAAAGAATGGGCGGAGGCGATAGCGTCCGTTATCGCGGTCGATGGACCGCGGCGGGCCGATGAGCTGCTTGGAAATGTCGTCGATATTGCACGGCGCGCCGGGTCGAAGCTGCCGTTTTCGCCGAACACGGCGTACATGAATACGATTCCGCCCGACGAAGAGCCGGCGCATCCGGGCAATCGCGAAATCGAGCACTCGATTCAGTCGGCAGTGCGCTGGAACGCGATGGCGATTGTGCTGCGGGCCAACAAGGATAGCTCCGAACTTGGCGGGCATATCGCGAGTTTCCAGTCGGCGGCGACGCTGTATGAAACCGGGTTCAATCATTTCTGGCATGGGGCGCAGGGCGATCACGGCGGCGATCTCGTGTACGTGCAGGGGCATTCGTCGCCGGGGATTTATGCGCGCGCGTTCCTCGAAGGCCGGTTGAGCGAAGACCAGTTGCTGCAATTTCGGCAAGAGGTTGGCGGCAAGGGGCTGTCGTCTTATCCGCATCCTTGGCTGATGCCGGATTTCTGGCAGTTCCCGACGGTGTCGATGGGGCTTGGGCCGTTGATGGCGATCTATCAGGCGCGGTTCCTGCGGTATTTGGAAGGGCGCGGGATTGCGACGACGTCGGGGCGTCACGTCTGGGCGTTCATGGGTGACGGGGAGATGGACGAGCCGGAGAGCCTGGGGGCGATTGCGCTCGCTGGGCGCGAGAAGCTCGACAATCTCGTGTTCGTCATCAACTGCAACCTGCAGCGGCTCGATGGGCCGGTGCGCGGGAATGGAAAGATCATCCAGGAACTCGAGGCCGACTTCCGCGGGTCGGGCTGGAACGTCATCAAGGTGGTCTGGGGTACGGGCTGGGATGAACTGCTCGCGCGGGATGTGTCGGGTAAGCTGCGTCAGTTGATGGAAGAGTGCGTCGACGGCGAGTATCAGACGTTCAAGTCGAAGGACGGGACGTTTATCCGCAAGCATTTCTTTGGGCGGTATCCCGAGACGGCAGCAATGGTGGCCGATTGGCCGGACGAAAAGATCTGGAAGCTGACGCGTGGCGGGCATGATCCGCGCAAAGTGTTTGCGGCCTATAAGGCGGCGACCGAGCACGTCGGGCAGCCAACGGTGATCCTGGCCAAGACGGTCAAGGGTTACGGAATGGGCGAGGCCGGCGAGGGCATGATGATTGCTCATCAGGCCAAGAAGATGGGCGAAGGGCCGCTGAAGCAGTTCCGCGACCGGTTCCAAATCCCGGTGGCCGACGAGGATCTCGCCAAGCTGCCGTTCATCACGTTCGCCGAAGGGTCGCCGGAGCTCAACTACATCCGGGAGCGCCGCAAATTGCTGCAAGGGCCGCTGCCGAAGCGTCTCGCGAAGACAACGGTGAAGCTCGAACTGCCGCCGCTGTCGACGTTTGATCCGCAGTTGAAGGGATCGGAGGGGCGCGAAGTTTCGACCACGATGGCCTTCGTGCAAATGCTGACGAAGCTGATGCGCGACAAGGGCATCGGGCAACGGATCGTGCCGATCGTGCCGGATGAATCGCGCACCTTCGGGATGGAAGGGATGTTCCGCCAGTTCGGGATTTTCAGCCAGGTTGGGCAGCTCTACAACCCGCAAGATGCCGATCAGCTGATGTTTTATAAGGAGAGCAAGAGCGGGCAGGTTCTTGAAGAGGGCATCAACGAAGCCGGGGCAATGTCTTCGTGGATCGCGGCGGCGACGTCATATTCGGCGTCGGACCAGCCGATGATCCCGTTCTATGTTTATTATTCGATGTTCGGGTTTCAGCGCACCGGCGACTTGGCGTGGGCTGCCGGGGATATGCGGGCGCGCGGGTTTATCGTCGGCGGCACGTCGGGTCGCACGACGCTCAACGGGGAAGGGTTGCAGCACGAGGACGGGCACAGCCACATCCTGTCGGCGACGATCCCGAACTGCATCTCGTACGATCCGACGTACGGGTACGAGCTTGCGGTCATCATGCATGAGGGTATGCGCCGGATGTATGGTGAGCAGGAGGACGTCTACTATTACCTGACGACGCTGAACGAAAACTATGTGCATCCGCCGATGCCGGCTGGTGCCGAAGCCGGGATCATCAAGGGGATGTACCTGCTCAAGGCGGCGGACGCCAAAGCCGCGAAGGGGAAGCCGGGCCGTCGGGTTCAGCTGATGGGGTCAGGTGCGATCTTGCGCGAGGTGATCGCGGGAGCCGAACTGCTTGAAAAGGATTTCGGGGTTACGGCCGACATCTGGAGCGTGACGAGCTTTACGGAGCTGCGCCGCGATGCGCTCGACGTGGAGCGGTGGAACATGCTGCATCCTGAAGAGCAGACGCGGGTGCCGTATGTCACCAAGTGCCTTGCGGAGCGGGGCGACGATCCGGTGATAGCGTCGACCGATTACATGAAGCTGTTCGCCGATCAGATTCGCGGTTACGTGCCGGGCAAATACAAGGTGCTCGGTACTGATGGGTTCGGGCGTTCGGATTATCGCGCAAGGCTGCGGACGTTCTTTGAGGTCGATCGTCATTACGTGGCGGTGGCGGCGTTGAAGGCGCTGGCGGATGAAAACAAGATTCCGTCCAAGACCGTGACTGAGGCGATCCGCAAATATGGGCTCGATACGGAGCGGCCCAGTCCGGCGCGGATTTAGGACTGCTCCCTCTCCCCATGCACTTCGCTCGCATGGGGAGAGGGCCGGGGTGAGGGGCGGCCAATAGTTCGGCCGGAGTGTGTTGCCGCCCCTCACCCTAACCCTCTCCCCGTAAGGACGGGGAGAGGGGATGAACCGCCTTTCGATTTTTCCCTCATTGAAATTACGAGACACCCAATGGCAACTGTTGATGTGAAGATCCCTGATATCGGCGATTTCAAAGATGTGCCGGTGATCGAAGTGTTTGTGAAAGTTGGGGATGTGCTCAAGGCAGAGGATCCAATCCTCACGCTGGAATCCGATAAGGCGACGTTGGAAGTGCCGTCGCCATCGGCGGGCAAGGTGGCTGAAATACTCATCAAGGTTGGCGATAAGGTTTCGATGGGTTCGGCTGTGCTGCGGCTCGAAGCGGCGGGGAGCGATACGGCGAGTGCTGGCGGGGCGAAGGCCGGGGCGCCTGCAGCCGCACCGGACCCGGTGAAGGCTGCGGCTCCCGCGGCGGTCCAAGGAGATGCGCCGCGCCGGACATTGCCGCCGCCGCTGGGATTGGATTTTGGCAATGCGCATGCAAGCCCGAGTGTGCGGCGGCTGGCGCGCGAACTGGATGTCGATCTGACGGCGATCAAGGGGACGGGCGATAAAGGGCGGGTGACGCTTGGCGACGTGAAGACGGCGCTCAAAGGATCGGGCGGCGGCGGTGGTGGTGTTTCGAGCGGCACAGGCATTCCAGAGATCCCGGCGCAGGATTTTGCCAAGTTCGGCGAGATCGAGGTCAAGCCGCTGTCTCGCCTCAAGAAGCTTTCGGGTGCGCACCTGTCGCGGGCGTGGTTGAACGTGCCACTGGTTACGCATACCGACGAAGCCGACATCACCGACATTGAAGCCTATCGCAAGATGCTTGATGGGGCTGCGAAGGAAAAGGGCTACCGGGTGACGCTGCTCGCGTTCCTGCTGAAGGCGTCAGTGTCGGCGCTGAAGGCGTATCCTGAGTTTAACTCCTCGCTGTCGCCGGATAAGGGCAGCCTGATTTACAAGAAGTATTACAACATCGGGGTGGCGGTCGATACGCCGGACGGGCTCGTTGTGCCAGTCATCAAGGATGTGGATCGCAAGGGGATCACGGAGCTTTGCCAGGAGCTTGGGTCGGTGTCGAAGCGGATGCGCGACGGCAAGATTGCGCCGGCGGACATTTCGGGCGGGACGTTCTCGATTTCAAGTTTGGGCGGGATTGGCGGCACGAACTTTACACCGCTCGTCAGTGCGCCCGAGGTTGGGATCCTGGGCGTGCCGCGCGCGACGATGAAGCCGGTTTGGGACGGGCATGCGTTCCAGCCGCGTTTGATGCTGCCGCTGTGCGTGTCCTACGATCACCGGGTCGTCGACGGGGCGCTGGGCGCGCGCTTCACGCGGCATCTGGCGGCTATGCTTGAGGATGTGCGGCAGCTGGTGCTGTAATTTATCCGTATCACCCCTCACCCCGACCCTCTCCCCAGGGGGAGAGGGGGAAGTGGTTTTTCCTCCATCTTTGTCACTGTGGTGAGAGATTCAAATGAGCCGGCTAGAAATTCGCGTTCCTGACATCGGCGACTTCAAGAATGTGCAGATCATTGAGGTGCATGTGGCGCCAGGGGCTGTCGTCAAGCCCGAGGATCCGTTGATTACGCTTGAATCGGACAAAGCAAGTTTGGAAGTGCCATCGCCACTGGCGGGGTCGATTGTCGAGGTGACCGTCAAGGTTGGCGACAAGGTTTCGCAGGGCGATCTGATCGGGTACATCGAGGCGGCGGGAGCGGGTACTGCGCCCAAGGCTGCCGAGGCTCAAAAGGCTGCGGCGGCACCGGCTGTGTCAGCGCCAATGGCTGGGCCTGCGTATAAGGGCACGGTCGATGTGACTTGCGATGTGGTCGTGATCGGGGCAGGGCCGGGCGGGTATTCGGCGGCGTTCCGGGCGGCGGACCTTGGTAAGAGCGTGGTGCTGATCGAGCGGTTCGCGACACTCGGGGGAGTGTGTTTGAACGTCGGGTGCATTCCGTCGAAGGCGCTGCTTCATACGGCGGCGGTGATGGACGAAGTGGCTACGATGGCGGCGCATGGGATTTCGTTTAGCCCGCCAACCGTCGATCTCGCCAAGCTGCGGACGCACAAGGAACAGGTGGTGGCCAAGCTGACCGGCGGGCTCATGGGGATGGCGAAGGCGCGCAAGGTCAACGTCATCCGGGGGCTGGCGAAGTTTGCGGATGCCAACCATCTTGAGGTCGAACTTGAGGGTGGCAAGAAACAGGTCGTCGGGTTTGCCAGTGCAATCATTGCGGCGGGCTCGGAGGCGGTACGGTTGCCGTTCATGCCGGAGGACGACCGGGTGGTGACGTCGACGGGGGCGCTCAAGCTGCCGTCGATCCCGAAGAGCATGCTCGTTATTGGTGGCGGGATCATCGGGATGGAAATGGCGACGGTTTATTCGACGCTTGGGTCGCGCGTGGATGTGGTCGAGCTGCTCGATGGGTTAATGCAGGGGGCGGATCGCGACCTCGTCAAGGTTTGGGAAAAGAAGAACGCGCCGCGCTTTGACAAGATCATGCTCAAGACGAAATGCACCGGGGCGGTTGCCAAGGCGGACGGGATTCATGTGACGTTCGAGGGCGAGGCGGCACCTACGGAAGCGCAGCGCTACGACATGGTGCTGGTCGCGGTTGGGCGGACGCCGAACGGGCGCAAGCTGGATGCGGATAAGGCCGGTGTGGCCGTCGACGCGCGCGGGTTCATTGCGGTCGACAAGCAGATGCGGACGAACGTGCCGCATATTTACGCCATCGGCGATATCGTCGGGCAGCCGATGCTGGCGCACAAGGCCGTGCATGAGGGGCATGTGGCGGCGGAAGTGGCGGCGGGGAAAAAGAGCTATTTCGAGCCGCGTCAGATTCCATCGGTCGCTTATACGGACCCCGAGATTGCGTGGGCGGGCGTGACCGAGGACGAATGTAAAGCAAAGGGAATTGGGTACACCAAGTCGATGTTCCCGTGGGCGGCGTCGGGGCGCGCGATTGCCAACGGGCGCGACGAGGGTTTCACCAAGCTGATCTTTGACGCGACGACGCACCGGGTGATCGGGGGCGGGATCGTGGGCACGCACGCGGGCGATCTGATCGGCGAGGTTTGTCTCGCGGTTGAGATGGGGGCGGATGCGGTGGATATCGCGCATACGATCCATCCGCATCCGACACTGGGCGAGTCCATCGGCATGGCTGCCGAGGTCGCCGAGGGGACGTGTACCGATTTGCCACCGGCGAGGAAGAAGTAGGCAGCGGCAGCGGCGCTGGGTATTTTTGGGGTTACTGTAGAGCGATGGCGGTTGAGAGGGTGGCGGTTGAGCTTCCGCCCGCAAAGAGTTCGACGGGGCCGGGCTCGATGATGAGTTTGCCGGCGTCGTCGTGAAAGGCGAGGTCCGTTGCTTTGAGATTGAAGCGGACGGTTTGGGTTTCGCCGGGGCGCAGGCGAATTTTTTGGAAGCCTTTGAGTTCGCGGAGGGGGCGGGAGCGGCTGGCGACCGGGCGGCGGATGTATAACTGCACGACTTCGTCGCCGGAGCGGGAGCCGGTGTTTGTCACATCGACGTCGATGGCGACGGTGCCGTTGTTTGTCAGCGACGACGACAGTGCGCGGAGCTTGGTGTAGTCGAACGTGGTGAAGCTGAGGCCGTGGCCGAAGGGGTAGAGCGGCGTGACGGCTTCGTCGAGGTAGCGCGAGGTGAAGCGGTTTTCGTTGGCCGGGCGGCTGGTGGGGAGGACGTTGTAGCTGATCGGAATCTGGCCGACCGAGCGGGGGATGGTCATTGGCAATTTGCCGGAGGGCGAGGTTTCGCCGGTCAGGATTTCGGCGAGCGCGACGCGGCCTTCGGTGCGGGGCAACCAAGCGTAGAGGATAGCATCGGCCTTGGTTGCTTGGCGCGCGATGGTGAGCGGGCGGCCGGCGGTGACGATCAGGACCAGCGGTTTGCCGAGGGCTGCGAGTTTGTCGAAGACGTCCTGCTGAGGGAGCGAGAGGTCGAGGTTGGTGCGCGATGCGCCCTCTCCCGAAAACTCGCAGTCTTCGCTGACCACCATTACGATGAAGTCGGCGCGGGCGGCGGTTTCGATGGCCTCAGGGGCGTTGCCCAAGGTTTTGGCGCAGGGGTCGGTGAAGGCTGGTGCGTAGAGCAGCGACTGGTGGGCGCGCAGGTGTCCGGCTAAAGCGTCATAGAGCGATTTGGTGTCGGGTTTGGTCAGCATGGCGGGGCCATACCAGCTTTCGTCGTAGTCGGATTTGGCGGCGGCACCGATCAGGGCGATGGTCTTGATGCTGGCGGAGATGGGCAGAGTTGCGCCGTCGTTTTTGAGCAGGACGATGCTTTCGCGCGCGACCTGGCGGGCTACGCCGCGGATTTCGGATTCGGGCGGAGCGACGGGAACCGGCTTTTCTTCGAACAGGCCGGAGTTGAACTTGACGGTGAGGACACGGGTGACGGCCGCGTCGATGGAGGCGAGCTTGATGCGGCCCGCTTTGAGTTCGTCTTCCAGGTGGTCGATGAAGCCAACGCCTTCCATGTCCATGTCGATGCCGGCGTTGAGAGCTATGCGGCTGGCGGCGGCAAGGTCGGCGGCGAGGCCGTGGTTTTTCAGCTCGCCGATGGCGTTGTAGTCGGCGGTGACGAAGCCGCGAAAGCCGAGGCTGCGGCGGAGGACGGTTTTTAGCAGATAGCTATTGGCGGTGGCGGGGACGCCGTTGACTGCGTTGAGGGCCGCCATGACGGTAGGGGCGCCGGCGTCGAAGGCGGCTTTGAAGGGCGGGAGATAGCGGTCGTAGAGGTCGGATACGGGAATCAGCGCGTTGTTGTAGTCGCGACCGGCTTCGCCTGCGCCGTAGCCGACGTAGTGTTTGGCAGTCGCGATGAGGCCGCCGGATTGGTAACCGCGCGTGCGGGCGGCGGCCATGACAGAGCCAAGATAGGCGTCTTCGCCGGCACCTTCGATCACGCGGCCCCAGCGGGGATCGCGCGAGATGTCGATCATGGGGGCGAATGTCCAGTTGACGCCGGTGGCGGCGGTTTCGCTGGCGACGGCGCGGGCGGCGGCCTGGGCGAGTTCGGGCTTCCAGGTGGCCGCCCAGGCGATCGGGGGCGGCAAGGCGATGCGGAACACGTCGATTGCGTCGAGGCCGAACAGGAGCGGGATTTTGTTGCGGCTTTCGCGAGCTGCTTGCTTGTAGCGGGCGATTATGGCGGGATCTACGACGTTCATCATTGTGCCGATGCGTCCAGTGCGGACGGCATCTAATTGCCCGACGACGGGTTCGCCTTGCGAGACAAGGTTCAGTTGGCCGATCTTCTCGGTTAAGGTCATCTGGCCCAGGAGGGCTGCGACACGTTCGCTCGTGCGCCTCTCCTTGTCAGGATCGGCGGCGACAACGCTGGGAATTCCCAGTAGGAACGCTGCAAGCGCGACCAAGAGGAACCATTTGCCGGGTTTGATCGTTATCGCGTTGGTATGTCGCAGATAACTGAAATTATCACGGCGCATCAAGTGGCAAGTCGAAAGAGTCTGCACTCGATATCCTTAGCTTAAACTCAGGGTGAAGTTTCGTTCGTGCGATCTTTTACTGGCCGTGCGAGTGGTTGTCTTCCGTCACGATGATGACCAAATCCTAGAACAATAATTCCGTATCCGTGCGCATGAGTTAAAGCTGTGCGAGCGGGGCGGGGGGCCGGTGCTGAGCGATACGCTTTTTGGCGACGCGAAGCCACGCGCATCTCCCCGCGTGCGAACTGGAGACATCGATGAAGTTCAGTACCGTCAAGTCGTTTGAAGTCGACGTAAATTGGGCGGCGCAAACCGTTTTGCCCATCGAGTTCCGGGGCAAGGAATATCAGCTCGAAGCCCGGGCTTATCAAGGTGATGACGCCGCTCATCAGGCGATGGTTCTCATCAACCGCGGTGAGGGAGCCGATGCCGATGCGACCGCGCTCGTGCGCGTGCACTCGGGATGTGTGACGGGGGACATCTTTCACTCGCTGAAGTGCGATTGCTATCCGCAGTTGCAGGCGGCGATGGAGCGGGTCGTCAACACGCCGAACGGGGTGCTGATTTATCTGCCATATCATGAAGGGCGCGGCATTGGTCTGGTCGACAAGATCCGCGCGTATGCGCTGCAGGATCAGGGTGTCGACACGGTTGACGCCAACATTCAGGTCGGAGCGCCGATCGATGCGCGTGAATACGATCTGGCCGCCCATATTCTGTTCGACCTGGGGTTCAAGGAAATTCGTCTCATGACGAATAATCCGGCGAAGATGGAAGCGCTTCGTGCGCTTGGCGTGAAGGTCGTCGAGCGGATCGAAGTCGTTACGCCAATCAACAAGTTCAACAAACGCTATATAGAGACCAAGCGCGCGCGCATGGCGCACAAGTTCTAAGGGCTTCGTGCGACAGTTTTGAGACAAAAAAGCCGCGAACGGGAGTTCGCGGCTTTTTCGTGCGTGTTGCGTGTGGTTTGGGCAGAGTCTGATTTTGGTGGCGGCGCCCGCGGAGGGATGGGTCCTCGGGACGAGCCCACGGCTGTCCGGTTTAAATTGTTGCCACCTTCACTGTTTCCCCGGACGGCCCCTGCACTTGGCTGATCCGGGGTCTTTACCCGCATGGTAGTGGTAAAGATCCCGGATCTGC
This sequence comes from Hyphomicrobiaceae bacterium, assembly GCA_040080145.1. Taxonomy (GTDB): domain Bacteria; phylum Pseudomonadota; class Alphaproteobacteria; order Rhizobiales; family Hyphomicrobiaceae; genus JANXVY01. The sequence continues at coordinate 25,019 of JBEBJA010000184.1, read as the reverse complement.
GTGCGCTTAAGGGCGCACTTGTCCGGGAAAACAGTGGGAGGGGAATCCGTATCCAGGCCAGCCATTCAAACCGGAAGTTCCCGAAGCTACAAACATTGTCCGGCGACGCGCAAAATCGGGAACCGGACAGCCGTGGGACGAGTCCGAGGATGACAACCGAGGGGGTGGTGCGTCTCGTATAGTTGGGCCTCTCCCGGTGAAGCACGGGGAGAGCGAGTATCAGGCGTAGGTGTGTTCGGGGGTGTCTTCGGTTTCGTTTTCGGCGGTGATGAGGCCGCCGGTGTTTTTGGCGGCGTCTTTGGCTTTGGGGACGACGAAGCCGCCTTGAGCCACCATGCTGGCGAACAGGCCGCCCTGTTCATTGAGGCCGTTGAAGGTGCCGCGCTCGATGATGCGGCCATCTTCGAGGACGAGAATTTCGTCAGCGTTGGCGACGGTTGAGAGGCGGTGGGCGATGATAAAGGTCGTGCGGCCTTTGCGCAGCGTGTCGAGTGCCGATTTGATACGGGCTTCGGTGTTCGCGTCGAGGGCGCTGGTTGCCTCGTCGAGAATGAGGATGGGGGCGTCTTTGAGGATAGCGCGGGCGATGGCTATGCGCTGGCGTTCGCCACCTGAAAGGGATGCGCCGCGTTCGCCGATGACGAAGTTATAGCCGCCGGGCTTGGCGGAAATAAACTCGTGGGCTTCTGCGAGCTTGGCTGCGTGTTCGACTTCGTCGTCGGTCGCAGTGGGGCGGCCAACGCGAATGTTTTCGCCGATAGAGCGGTTGAACAGGCCGGCATCTTGGAACACGACGGCGATTGCACCGCGCAAGGATTGCAGGGTGACGTCGGAAATGTCGGTGCCGTCAATCAGGATGCGGCCCTGATCGGTGCCGCGCAAGCGTTGGAGCAGGGCAAGCGTTGTGGTCTTTCCCGAGCCGGTTGGGCCGACAAGGGCAACGGTGGTGCCGGGTTTTGCTTCGAACGACATGTCGAAAACGCCCTGGCTGCCAGGGCCGTAGCGGAAGCTGACGTTTTCGTAGACGACGTGGCCGTTGCGGGCTGGCAGTTCGATTGCGCCGGCCTTTTCAACGATGCTTGGGGTTTCGTCCATCAGCGAGAAGAAGGTCCGCAAGACGGGCGATTGCTGGTTCATGCGAACGATGAAGCCCGAGAGCTGATCGAGTTTGCCGATCAAAAGATTGGCGAAGGCGACGAAGGCGACGATTTCGCCAACGGTCAATTCTCCGCGGCTGGCCAGCAGCGCGCCGACGCTAAAGACGGCGACCATGGTCAGCGTCGCGGAGGCACGCTGGAGCACGGAGAGCAAGCCCCACCACGTGAGGACCGGGAATTGGGCTGCAAGCAGGTCGCGCATCATGGATTGCATGGTGGCGACTTCGGCGGGGATGCGGCCGAAGGACTGGACGATGTTGACGTTGCCGATCACGTCGCCGACGCGGCCATAAACTTCGGAGTGGTAACGCTCGACGGCGGCCTGACCGTCGCTTGTCTTGTCCATGATGAGAAGGTTGAGCAAGGTGTAGGCCAGGGCGAGCGCACCGAGGATCACTGCCATGCGCCAGTCCATATGAATAGCGGTCGGGACCAGGAAGACGATGCCGACAAAGGCGGTCAACTGTTCGCGCAGGGCACCGAGCCAGGTCCAGAACAGGGCGTCGGTGCCCGACAGGATGTTGCGGACGACGGCGCTCGAGCCTTTGGCGGCGTGGTAGCTCAGCGGCAGGGTGTTGGCGCGCTCGAAGGCCTTCTGCATGGCGACGAGGCGGAGGCTATGGGCCAAGCGGTCGGCGTAGACGGAGACAGCGACACTGGCGAGTACGCTGCCGATGCCGAGGGCTGCCCAAAGGGCGATGATCGGGAAGGCGGCGTTGCCCTTGGACAGGGCGTCGACGACGCGGCCGAACAGGATCGGTTCAGCGAGTTGGATGATGGCGATGATGAAGCTCGCGATGGCGAGCACAACGGCCAGGTTCCGTTCGGGCAGCAGCATGCGGATGGCGCGGTTGTAGATTTGAAAGACAGTCATGGCGCGCGCCTTTTCGTGATTGCGATTGGGAGTGAATAGTCTGCAGACCGCTGTGATGGAACGGTATTATGAACAGGGCTTCATATTCCTTCGAATATGAACAGGGGCTGTCAGTTGGGGTTTCCGGCAGTGTGATCGTTTGAGTGCCCATGGTTGTTGTGAGTGGCCGCCTGCGCGGCCATGACGGAATGGGGGGCTACTGTCGTGGAAATTAGCGGTGCCAATTGCCAAGGACGCCTCGGATGGGGGCGAAGGTGAAGGTAACGGTGTGGCGACCGTTGGGCACGCGGACGGCGCGGAAGAGGACGTTTGCGCGCAGGACGGGTGCGGGAGTTGCGCCGTCGAGAGTGGCGATCCACCAGGGATGCCAGAGATCGTTGAGCACAACGAAGCCGCCGCGGGTGCTGTCAACGTCTATCTCAACTTTGGTGTTGGAATATGTCTTGATCGCCACGAAACCGTGACCCCGCGTCGCGATAAGACCGCTTTCGCGCTCGTCGTCGGGAGAGAGCAGGACGGTGCCGGTCAGGTCTGCATCGGGCCAGTTGCCCGTGTTGAGGATGGCGTCGAAGTCGGCGGGGGCTGCAGATGCGGCAAAGATGGCGCGGGGCAGGGCGCGCGGGTTTTCATAGATGAAGCCATCGGCGGTTTTGGCGATGAGCGGGAAATCTTCGAGTTTGGCTTGCGGATCCAGGGATTGGAGCGGAACCGAGGATGCGACGTAGGCAAGGCCCAGCAGGTCGGCGAGCTGGGATCTGTAGCTTGGGAACATGGGCGTGAATTTGCGGTCTTGCGGGAGGCCAACGGTGTCGATGGCGCCGGTCGCCCGGCTGTAGAGCCCTAAGCGGACGGGGTTGTAGCCGAGGGTGTTTTCTAAGCGGTGGGTGATCGAGGCGTTGGGCGTGGCAAAGCCGAGGCCCGCCAGTTCGACGCGGTCACGGCGGGTGGGGGAGGCGCTAGCGGCCGTTTTGGCCTTGAGGATCGCGATGGTGTCGTTTTTGGTGCTGGGGTCGAGCATGTCGTAGGTGGAGGGCGGGAGGCCGGTCGCGCCGCCGGGGGCATTTTGATAGGCGAGGTCGGCGACGGTAAAGATGATCAGCAGGCCGGCGGCAAGGCGGGGGCGGATCGGGTTGAACCAGATGGCATCGGCGATAAGGGCGGCGGCGATTGCGACGATGGCGGCGGAGATGATGAGCGGTTGGGTTGCCATGGCGACGTGGTCCATGCGGACGGCGAGGACGATGGCGGTTGCGAAGGCGGTAAGCGTTGTGACTGCGGCGAGGATGATGCCTCTGGTCAAGCGGGCGGGAGTCGTGTGGGCCGTGTAGGTCAAGAGGGTGTGAAGGGTGTAACCGGCGAGAATGGCTGAGAGGACGCCAATCAGGAACACGGCGTCGGCGGGGCGGCGGAACAGGCTCACGCCGGGAAGGAAGGTGTGGGCGAGCTTGAAGAAGGGTGTGTACCAGCCAAGCGCATAAAGCGTCATGATGGCGAGTGCTGCGGTGAAGAAGATGATTTCGCGACGGAGCAGGACGCCGCTGCCGAGGCCGACCAGGATCAGCAGGGCGGGGATGGCACCTAAGTAAAGCTGTCCCATGTTCTGGGCGAGGAATAGGCCGGTCTGGCCCCAGCGTTCGTGCCAGGCAAAGCTGGGTGCCCCCCAGTATTCCCAACTGCTGCCGGTCGAACCGAACAGGTCGGGGGCAAACAGGGTGAGGGCCGAGACGGGGTGGAGCGAGCCGGCACCTGCGCCCGCGAAATCTATAGCGGGGCGGTTGGATTGAATGGCGAGGGCGGTGGTGAGGAGGATCGGGAGCGCGGTCAGGGCGAGGCCTGCCAGGGTGGCGGCGGACAGGGGTAGCGTTGCGCGTCTGAGAGATGCGGCAGGGTCTGGGGCCTGGAGGATGCGCCAGAGGGCATAGGCGGCGAGCAGGTAGACGCACAGCAAGGCGACTTGATCGCGGCCAAGCACGAGGACGGCTGCGGCGATGCCGGCGGCGAGGCCGTAGAGGGTTTTGCGGCGCAGGCTGGTGCTGGTGTCGAGGGCGCGGTCAAGGAACAGCAGGACGAGTGGGAGCAGGGCAAGGCTTACGACTTGGCCGGTGTGCTGAATGCGCCAGGACATGGCGGCGCCAAAGCCGAACGCGATGGCGGCCAGGGCGGCGCCGGCTTCATGCCAGCCGCGGTCGCGGAACCAGGCGATGAGGGCGAGGCCGCTAAGTAAGATGGTGATGAAGACAGTGGCGTCGACGGCCCATGCGCTGGGTTTGGCGTTGAGGGTAGCGAGGATGAAGAACGGTGAGAATATTGCCGACTGGGGGTCGGCGACTTGGGGATGGCCGGAAAAGACGAAGGGGTTCCAGAATGGGCTTTCGCCACGCGCAAGGCTATCGGCAAGGAACTGAATCTGGGGCAGGAACTGGGCTTTGGCGTCCCATGGAATGGTGACACGGCCAGACAGCCACGGCCAGGCGAGGACAGCCCATGCGAGCGTGAAGGCAAAGGCTGCTGCGAGGGCGGCGGCGCACGTGGATGCGGGGAGGTCGTCATAGGCGGGCAGCATCGGGCGGCGCATGGGGGTCCTTGGGCGGGGCGTGGTGGCGTAATGTCTGGCGCGTTGAGTTAACTGCATAATGGCACGGCGCGACGCGAAGCTGGCGGACGGCGTGTGAAATTGGTTAGAGGTACGAAAAAAGGTACCCCTCTCCCCGACTCTCTCCCCTCTCCCCAGGGGGAGAGGGGGAAGTGGTGCGCAGCTTGAACTTGTCATGGGGAGCTGACGGCGTTCAAACGGCGTTCATCGGCGGTGCATACTGTCGGCGGTGGGTTCGCTTGTGGCCGGTATCGTCTTTTTCGATAGATTGTTATCATGCTGAAAATAAAAGATGATTCAGTCGCTGGTGAGGCGGCGGTTGCGGCGGTGGCGAACGCTGCGCCGGATAAGCCGTTTGTGGTGGCGCAACTTGGGCAGTCGCTTGACGGGCGGATTGCAACGCCAACTGGCGAAAGCCGTTGGATCAACGCGGAAGCGGCGCTGGATCATGTTCACCGGCTTCGGGCGGCGGTGGACGCCGTTATTGTGGGAGTTGGTACGGCGGTGGCGGACGATCCGATGCTTAATGTGCGACGGGTCGCTGGGCGCAATCCGGCGCGGGTGGTGATTGATCCGAGCGTGCGATTGCAGGTTAATCCGCGATGTTTTGACGGCGCAGATGGCGCGGCGCGGGTGCTGATCAATGCGTGCGGGACGGCGGGGCCGGACGGGGTCGAGACGATCCAGATTGAGCGCGAAAACGGGGCTTTGCCACCTGCGAAGATCGTGGCGGCATTGTTTGCGCGCGGGTACAAGCGGTTGCTGATTGAGGGCGGAGCGACGACGGTATCGGCGTTTATTGATGCCGGGATGGTGAACCGGTTGCATGTTCTGGTCGCGCCGGTCATTCTGGGGTCTGGGAAGACGGGGCTGTCGCTGGCACCGATTGAACGGCTCGCGGATGCCTACCGTCCCAAGACGGACGTCTATGTGCTGGCCGACGGCGATGTGTTATTTGATTGCCACTTGAAGAGTTGAGGATTTCCAGCAACCCACAGGATGGCCTCATGCCTAGGACCGAAAGCTCGCCCAAGACTTCCAAATCTTCAGCGCTTGTTTATTCTCCTGTCGCGCGCGGCCTGCATTGGGCGGTGGCGGCGCTGGTATTCGTGACGGCACCCATTGGTTTCATCATGGTGGATCGGGGAGCGCGCGACATCTGGGATGCGACCACGAACAATTTGTATTCCACGCATAAGCTGATCGGGTTGACCATTCTGGCGCTGATGATTGTGCGGCTGGCCTATCGCGTGATGCATGGTGCGCCGGCGCCGGAGCCGACATTGACGCCGGTCGAGAAGGGCGTCAGCACGGTTGTGCATTGGGCGATTTATCTGCTTCTATTTGCGGTGCCGATTGGCGGGTATCTGGGGATTTCGTATTATCCCGCGCTGGATATTTTCGGGGTCAAGGTGCCGGGGCTGGTGACTCCAAATGAGGATACGGCCAAGGCGGTGTTCAAGCTGCACGGCTATGGCGCGTTTTTGCTGCTGGGGCTGGTCGCCATGCACATCGGGGCGGCGTTCATGCATGGATTCGTGAAGAAGGACGGCGTGATGGGGCGGATGATTCCGGGGATGAAGCGGTAGAAGTTCAATATTGTTGCTGCAGCCACGCCTCTCCCTCTTTGCTGCAGCCGCCCCTCACCCTCTTTGCAGCCGCCGCCCCTCACCCCCGCCTTCGCGGGGGCAGGCTCCTAACCCTCCCCGTGAGGCACGGGGAGAGGGGATTAGTCTGCTTGGCTGCCTTTGCGGGATTTGGATTCGCCGGTGTCGACGGTTGCTAGGTCGGCGTCGAAGACGAGGCGGTTGGCTCCTGCGACGCAGACGAAGCGTTTGCCACGGGCGCGGCCGATCAGGGTGAGGCCTGCTTTGTTGGCGAGGTCGACGCCCCAGGCGGTGAAGCCGGAGCGTGAGACCAGGATGGGGATGCCCATCTTGACGGTTTTGATGACCATCTCGGAGGTCAGGCGGCCGGTGGTGTAGAAGGTTTTGTCTCCGGACTTGATGTTGTGCAGGAACATGTAGCCGGCGATTTTGTCGACGGCGTTGTGGCGGCCGACATCTTCCATGTAAAGCAACGGTTTATCGCCCTTGCAGAGGACGCAGCCGTGGATCGCGCCGGCCTTCAGGTAAAGACTGGGTTCGGTGTTGATTTTCTTGGTCAACACGTAGAGGTCGGACGTTTTGAGGCGGGCGCGGGGATTCAGTTTGGTGGCGGCAAATTCCTCCATCAGGTCGCCGAAGACGGTGCCCTGGGCGCAGCCTGACGTTTGTGTCTTCTTTTTGAGTTTGTCTTCGTAGTCGGTCTTGCGGGCGGTGCGGACGACGATGGTGTCGATGTCGCTGTCGTAGTCGATGGCGGTGATTTCGTCATCGGCGCGCAGCATGTTCTGATTGAGGAGGTAGCCGATGGCGAGCAGGTCTGGATGGTCGCCGATGGTCATCATGGTCACGATTTCGCGGGCGTTCAGATAGAGCGTCAACGGCCGTTCGGTGACGACGACGGTTTCGACAGTGCGGCCCTCGTGGTCGATGCCGGGGACGACCGAGGACAGGCGCGGGTCGTCAGGGGTCGGGCGGATGGCGAATTCTTTCAACGGTGGCGTCCTTGGTTTTTGTTGGTTTAATTGTGAGTGCAATACTGGCGATGCCGCTGCGCGCGTGGGCTTTCGCCCACACCCAATTGGGGTGTTCCCCCAAACCCCCTCCCTTTCTAAGCCCAAGTGAGCATGATTGACATGGGCAGGGTGACCGCTTTGACCTATAACGCATAGGAATAATGTCGGGATGGGGCCGGGGTAATGGAACGAAAAGTCAATCGGCGGGGCGTGATTGCGGGTGCGGTGGCGGGCGTTGCCGGAGCGGGTGTTTGCGCGCCAGCGATTGCGCAGGGGTTGCCAGCGATCAAATGGCGGATGACGTCGAGTTTTCCGAAGTCACTCGATACGATTTATGGGGCGAGCGAGGTTTTTGCCAAGACTGTTTCAGAAATGACTGAGGGGAAGTTTCAGATTCAGGTTTTTGCGCCGGGTGAAATCGTGCCCGGATTGCAGGCGATGGATGCAGTGACGAATGGAACGGTCGAATGCTGTCATACGGCGTCGTACTATTATTGGGGGAAAGATCCCACATTCGCGTTCGGCACAACGGTGCCGTTTGGATTGAATTGCCGGATGATGAATGCCTGGATGTATGAGGGCGGCGGCATTGATCTGATGAACGATTTTTATAAGAAATATAAAGTATTTGGATTGCCGGCTGGAAATACCGGTGCGCAAATGGGTGGCTGGTATCGCAAGGAAATCAAAGGGCCAGAGGATTATCGCGGATTGAAGATCCGAATCGGTGGGTTTGGCGGGGCGGTGATTTCGCGGCTTGGGGCATCGCCGGTGCAGTTGCCGGGCGGTGAAATTTACGGGGCACTGGAGAAAGGTTCGCTGGACGCGGTCGAGTGGGTCGGGCCCTATGACGACGAAAAGCTCGGATTCCAAAACGTGGCCAAGTATTATTATTATCCGGGCTGGTGGGAAGGGCAGGCGATGCTGCACTTTTTTATCAACCAGGACCAATGGAATGGACTGCCGAAAGCCTATCAGGCGATTGTAAAGGCTGCTTCGTCGCATGCCAATACGGTGATGACGGCGCGATACGACATGCAAAATGCTGCGGCCTTGCGGCGGCTGGTCAAAGGCGGAGCGGAATTGCGGACGTTTTCGGTCGAGACAATTGACGCCTGTTTTGCGGCGGCGAATGCGGTCTATGACGAGATTTCGGCGAAGAATGCGGATTTCAAGCGCATTTATGAGGCGATGAAGGACATCCGGCGGGAAAATTTCATGTGGTTCCAGGTCGCTGAGGCGTCGAGCGACACGTACATGATGATGCAGAGCCGGAAAGGCACGCTGTAGGGGAGGCGGTCGATCGGATCTGCACTCGGTCGAGCGACAACTTCTAATTGATGGTTGCTTCTAATTGATGGTTGCTTGGGCCCCGGCCTGCGCCGGGGTGACGTTGCTGAGGGGAATGCACGAGACCGTGCGAATTAAGGGTTCGTTTACCTTGTGATGCAATTTAAGATTGTGTCATAAAGGGAGATGCTCGTGCTGTCTCGTCCGGGTTTTTCCCGCAAAATATCATCATGTTTGGGAATGTGGTCGCTACTTATGGTTGTTTCGCCGCGCGATGCGTTGGCGATCCCGTCGCCGGAGCTGATAGTTTCGTCGTTGTCTAGTCTGTCACAGCTATGGGCGTTGGCTGGTGCCATCCTGGGTGGAGGGGCGCTTGCGCTGGGGGCTAGGTCTGGCCGGTCGCGGGCCAGTGATCTGCGGTTGAGGCGATGGCTTATGGCTGTGGCTGCGGTGGCGGTCGTGGCTACGGGGTGCAATGTCTGGCAGTATTTCGCAGCACAAGCAGCGCGGACCGAGCGCTTGGAGGCCACGATTGTGCGGCCGACGCCGAAGCGGGCAGATGGGAAAACGCTCGATCCGCTGCTGCGTGAAATGCCCTATAGTCGGCAAGTCGAGAGCCCGATGGGGCTGACGACGGAACAGGTTGCGGCGCTCATTGGCGACATGGAGGCAGGGACGCGGCCCGACGTGATCGCGCTCGATATTCGCGAGACGGCGGAAGCGGAGCAAAATGGTCTGGCTGGGGCGAAACCGGTCCGGTTTCCGGATCTGGCGACGAGCGGGATTGATTTCACAGGCAAGACCGCGCTGCTGTTTTGTCATAACGGCAATCGCAGCGCCGAGACGTGTATGACGCTCAAATCAATGGGCATTGATTGCCGGTTCATGGTTGGCGGGTTCGAAAAGTGGATCGTCGATGGCCATGCGCTGGCGGGGACGAGCGCACGTAAGCTGAGCGATTTGCGGGGGTTGGCACCGTATCCCAATCAGTCGACGCTGCTGGATACGGACGAGGTCAAGCAGCTTGTCCGGGATAGGACTGCGATCTTTGTCGATGTTCGCTATCCGGGGGAGTTCAGCGCATCGCATCTGCCCGGAGCGCTCAATCTGCCGATCCGCCCGACGCCGACGGTGGAGCTGCAAAAGCGGCTGGCAGACTTGCCGCCGGGGCCGGTGATCGTGCCGTGTTATGACCGGCGGAGCTGCTTTTTCGGTGACGTGCTGGGGCTTGAGTTGACGCGGCGGGGACGGGAATTTCTGGGGCGCTATACGGTGCCTTGGGAGTACTTTGTGCCGCCGGTGCCGCCGCCGCATATTCAGGCGTGGTTGGCTGCTGCCAATGTTTCGGCCTTTGACCGTGCGGCAGCGACACTCGCACACGGTCTGGAGTGGGGTGCGGAGCAGTTCAGCGTGGCGGGTGCTGGCGTTTCAGGCGGCGTCGTCGCGGCGATCCTTGCGCTGTCGCTGCTGTCGCGGCTGATGGTGTGGCCGTTTGCGGCTAAGGCTGATCGGGACCAGCGGATTGCGCGGGTGATGGCCAGCGACGTTGCCGAATTGAAGCGGCGATTGGCAGATGATCCGCAGCGGCAGGCGCGGGCGCTGCGGCAGTTGATGGCCGGACACGGGTTGACGCCGGGGCGGAATTTACTGGCACTGTTGTTCCTGCCGGTGCTTGCGCTGTCGATCGAAGCGGTGGGGATTGTTGCCAAGCAGCATGCGGGGCAGGCGTTGGAACCGCTGGCGTGGATCAGCGATATGAGCGTTCCGGATCCGACATACGCTCTTGGAATTATGTTCGGGGTTTTGCTGGGCGTTTATCTGCATGTGTCGATGACGCAAACGCTCTGGCAGCGGGTGGCCGTATGGGCCGTCTGTGTGCCGGTGCTGACGGCGCTGGGTGCGATCATGCCGGCGGCTGGCAATTTTTACATGGTGGCGAGTGCAGCGCTGTTGCTGTTTCAGCGGTGGGTGACGAGTTGGACCTGGCGAGCGGTGGTGCGCTGGCTGCGGCGGGTGCGCCTTGCCTGGACGCGGTGGCGGCTTGGCGGGCGCGGGATGCTCGTGTCGCTTGGCGAAGTCGCGGCACTTGAAACCTGCGGGAACAAGGCGGCGCGGCTGGCAGTGCTTGGCGATATCGGTGTGCCGGTGCCGCGCGGGGTTGTGCTGACGAATAACTTCTTATCGGGGACGGAGTGGAGTGATGCGCGCAGGCGGCGGTCGAGCCTCAAGCGGATTTGGCGGCAGGTTGGTGGACGGCGGGTCGCGGTGCGGTCATCGGCAGGCGCGGAAGATGGTGCACAGCAGAGCTTTGCCGGCGTGTTCGAGACGGTGCTCGATGTCGACCGAGCAGGCTTGGAACGGGCAATCGAGCGGGTTGCGGCGTCGTTCACGGCGAGCAGGGTGGATGCTTATGCGCGCGATGCAGGCGGCGGAAATATACTCATTCAGCCGATGATCCCGGCGCGATTTGCGGGCGTTGTTTTTACACAGGATCCGATGGTGCCGGGTTGCGGTCTGGTCGAATGGGTTGCTGGGAATGGTGAGGCGCTGGTTTCGGGGACGGCGCGCCCGAAGTCCGTGCGGGTTGGCCGGTTGACTGGAACTATCGAGGGAGACGAGACGCCGCCGTTTGATATGGACGAGTTGTGGACATGGTCACGGCGGATTGAAAACCGGTTCGGGCGGCCGCAGGATATTGAATGGGCGCATGATGGCCGCCGGTTCTTCATGCTGCAGGCCCGGGATATTGTCGCGCCGCCAGTGGGGCCGCAAACGTGGTCTGGCGATGAATGGCAGCGGCTGGCGGTGATGAGCCAAGCGGCGACGTCCGATCCGGTGCTGAGTGTGGATCAGATGGCGGATTTGCTGCCGCGCCCGACGCCTTCGTCGCTGTCGCTGCTCAATGCCTTCTGGGCGGGCGGGGGCAGCATGGACCTCGCCGCACGGTCGATCGGATTCGATGCTCCGCATTTCGATGGTGACCGGGGCGATGCGCGGCCATTGTACGTGACCGTATTCGGGTCGCTCTATGTGGATTGCCGGGAGCACGCGGTGCGGGCGTTGAAGCCACGCGGCGGGGCGGTCCTGACGTTGCGGGCAAATGCGGCCAAGATCGAGCGGGAGATGCGGGCGTCGGTGCTGCCTGAAATCGTGGCGCGGGCGCAAAGGCTTGATGCTGTCGATCCGGCGCGGCTGGCGACACCGGCTTTGCTGGCGCTGTTTCATGAGGCGCGTAAGCGGCTGATTGAAGAAACCCACGTCGCTGTCGATGCGGTGAACATTGCAGCGCAGTTGTTTGCCGATGAGGCGCGGACGGCGCTCGCTGACGCTGGGCACGATCCGGCGATGGTGCTGGCGCATGTGCCGGCAACGCGGTTGCGCAAAGGATTGGATCGGTTGGCGTTGAACGGCGGTTTGGTTTCATCGCGAAAACTTCATGCCTTGCTCGGGCATCGGGCGGCGCTCGACTATGAGTTGTCGGCTCCGCGGTATGGGGAGGATGAGGCGACCTTGCTTGCGATGGCTGAGCAGTTGACGGCGTCCGGGCATCCCGTTCCGGTGCGGGCCGACCGGGCGCGTTTGCCCAAGGCGGCCCGTCGTGCGGTCGTGCGGGCGCAGCGGTATGTGACGCTGAAGGAAGATGCCAAGCACGAGAGCTTGCGCGAGGTGGCTTTGCTGCGGCGGTTGCTGTTGGAAATCGACCGGCGATATGGGCTGGGCGGTTCGGTCTGGTATCTCGGACTCGATGAGATGGGGACATTGACCGCTAAGGGTTGGGCCGACGTTTTGGTGACACTTGAGGAGAGGCGTGCGCGTGCCGACGCGCTGAGGGGCGCGGGTTCGCTGCCCGTCATGCTGACTCGGCGCGATATCGAGCGCGGGCCGATGATGGCACCCGGCGGAGCGCTTGCACCTGAGGCCGATGTCAGCGGGGTTGTGCGTTCGACGCGGGTCTCGGGACATGCGGCAGTCGAGGGCCGGGCCATCAAGGTGGCGCGCGAGATCTGCGAAAGCGGCGCACCGATTCCCGGGTTCGAGCCGGGCGATATCATCGTCGCGCGGTCCATGCATCCGGCATGGCTGCCGCAAATGATGCGGAGCGGTGGCGTGGTCGTCGAAACGGGAGGATGGCTCAGTCATATGGCGATTTTGGCGCGCGAGCGCGGATTGGCCATGAGCGTCGGCGCGCGCGGGATCGACAGGATCGAAACCGGTATGCGGCTGCGGATGGAGCCGGATGGGGCGGTGGTGTGTCTGTGACTGGTTTAGTGGACGATGCGCAGTAGCGGGTAGGTTGCGAGCAGGCCGGCAAATGCCAGATTGACCAGATTCCAACGTGTACTCATCCAGATCATCGCATCTGCTCCTTTGTGAACCAGAAGCTGGTGTAGCCGAGGCGGGTTAAGGGGCGGAGAAAGCAGGTCGCGGGTGTTGAGACGAATGAAAGCAAGATTTTCGGTTTAAATTTATGCGGGAGTAGAACGAATAATACACGTATGGGTTGTAGTTTGATGGGCGTGATTCCTCCTTCAAATGCCGGATTTTGCCCATGCCAGCGCTGTTGAGATCTCTACGCTTTTGGTTGTTTGATTGCGGGGCGGCACCGCGTGATCGGCATGCCGTGGCCGGGGTGCGGCGAAGGATTTGTGGCGCATTGGCGATGATGTGTGCGGCAACGATTGCACCGGTCAGTCCGGGACACGCAATTGAAGCGTCGATCAAGGTGCAAGGGTCGACGACGTTCAATTCGGAAATTCTCAGCCTGCATCGTGCGACGATTGAAAAGGCGATTGGCCGCCAACTTTCAGTCGTTGCCAACAAGTCAAGCTGGGGATTGCTTGCGCTCATTGATAAGCGGATTGATCTGGCGATGATTTCAGCGCCGCTGTCATCTGAAATTGCTGCAGCCCGTAAGCTGATGCCCGAAGGCTCGTTCGATCAGTTGCGTGAGTTTCGAATTTCGTCGACGCGGGTCGCGTTTGTCGTGCATCCGCAAAATCCGTTGGCGAAGCTGCCGTTTGAGACAGTCGCCCAGATCTTGACCGGACGAATTACCAACTGGAAGGCCGTGGGCGGACCCGATTTGCCAATTGTCGTCGTGGCCGTGAAGGAGGGCGGAGGGACGGTCGTTGCGGTTCGCGCCCAGATGCTTGGCGACGCAGCGCTTGCGACTGGGGCCATCCGGCTCGAAAACGCAAACCACGTTTTCAAGGCCGTTCAGCAAGAGGGTGGTGCGATCGGGATCGCGCAACTCGGGCTGGTCAAGGGCAATGTTGCGCGTGAACTCAGTATGGAACGGTACGTCGAGCAGCCATTGAGTTTTGTGACGCTGGGTGAGCCAAGCCCTGAGGTCATGGCCGTCATTAACAGTACGCGCGCGATTGCCGGCGATGAAGACAACTGAGTGTTTTCACCTGCCGGTGATGCCTTTGAAAATTGCCGCGCGGCTGTATATTCTGGCAGGTCTCGCCCTGGCAACCGTGGTTCTGCTTTCCACGGCGGCGTTGCATTTCGTGACGCGGACCGGTGAAGACGTGCGCGACATCCGTAAGCTTGTTCAAGTCGAGCTTAGCCAAGTCTACGATATGGAGCTGTTGCTTGAGCGGCACCGGCGCATCGTTGAAAGCGCTCCGGTCGAACTGGATCGGGAGCGGATCGCGCATTTGCGCGACCGGGCGCGCGACGTGATCGAAGACATGTACGGAAATGTTCCGAAAATCGCATCTGGGCCTGGCGCTGCGCTTGGCGAGACGTTGGCTGAATTGACTACGCAAGGCGAGCGGGCGCTCGATCTGGCTGCTGAATTTGCTCAGGAAGAAGCCATCAAGCAGGTGGCCGCATATTCTGCCGTTGCGCGAAAGATTCAGACCGAGATCGCTTCGACAAAGATCGAGCATATGTCGCGGTTCGAACGCGATTTAAAGCGGTTGGCGGCCAGTGGGAATGAATTGACCCGCTGGGTTGAGGTTGGGACACTTGTTGCCTTGCTGCTGATCGGCCCGTTCAGTCTGCTCGTGACCGGTCAGATCGTCCGGCGGTTGAAGCGCATGACGCAAACAATGCTGCGGCTGGCGGAGCACGACACGTCGGTCCATGTATCGGGTACGCGGTTTCGCGATGAACTGGGCGATATGGCGCGTGCGTTGAGCGTCTTCAAAGCGAATGCGATCGAGCTGCTGTCGCAGCAACGGGAAATTCAAACGCTCAACCGGCGATTCAAGTTTGCGCTCGATAACATGTCGCGCGGATTGTCAATGTTTGACTCCGAACGCCGCTTGATTGTGTGTAATGCCCGGTATGGCGAGCTGTATGGATTGCCGGAACATCTCCTGGTGCCGGGGACGCCATTTTCCGACATCCGCAGATGGCGGATTTCCAACGGAACGGGGGTTGCTGGCGATACGATAGATGGGCCGGGCAAAGGCTGGCCGTTTGAAAGCAGGGCCCTGATTGATAGGGGCGAAATGATCCCGCTTGCTCATGACTTGGAGGATGGGCGGATTATACAGGTTTCGTTTCAGCCGCTTGACGGTGGTGGCTGGGTGGCCCTTCACGAGGACGCGACCGAAGAGCGCCGTCAGGATGCACGGATTGAACGGTTGGCGCATTTCGACAGCGTGACGAATATCGCCAATCGCTATTTCTTTAAAGAGCGGCTCGACAGCGCGTTTGGCGATGTCGCCAAAAGCGAAATCGGTTTCGCCGTTCACTGGATAGATCTCGACCGGTTCAAGGAGGTCAATGATACGTTCGGGCATCCGACGGGGGATGCGCTGCTACAGCAGGTGGCGGCGCGGCTCAATAATGCTGTGCGGGCCGATGATTTCGTGGCGCGGTTGGGCGGCGATGAATTTGCGGTGATCCAGACCGGCGTGCAGGGCAACGCAGAAACCGAACCGCTGGCGCTGCGATTGATCCGGGTGTTGAGCGAGCCGTACATGATCGGCGCGCTGAGGATTGAGATCGGTGCAAGCGTGGGCGTCGTGGTGGCACCACTGCAAGGCGAGACGGCCGAGGACCTAATCCGCAATGCCGATATTGCCTTGTATCAGGCGAAAGCATCAGGCCGCGGGTGTCATGTTAATTTCGAACCGGCGTTGATTGAGGATCTGAAGGCGCGCAGAAGCCTGGAAGCGGACCTGCTGGAAGCGCTGCGCGGGGAGGTGTTTGATCTGCACTATCAACCCATTCTCGACCTATCGAGCGGGACGGTGACGGTGTGCGAGGCTTTGATGCGCTGGAAGCATCCGGTGCGCGGGTTTGTTTCGCCAGCCGTCTTTATTCCGGTTGCAGAAGAGATGGGCGCGATCTGCGAATTGGGAGAATTCGCGCTGCGGCGGGCCTGCACGGACGCTGCGCATTGGCCGGACGGTATCAAGGTCGCAGTCAATCTGTCGGCGGTGCAGTTTGCTGAGGGCGATCTTTATCAAACGGTGCTGGCCGTGCTGGCTGAAACGGGGCTTGCGCCTCACCGGCTGGAGCTTGAAATCACCGAGACGGTGTTGATGCGGGACGATGCGGCGACGATCCAGACGCTGGTTCGATTGCGTGACCTTGGGATCACGATCGCGCTCGATGATTTTGGTACGGGGTTTTCGTCGCTCAATTACCTCCGGCGCTTTCCGTTCGATAAGATCAAGATTGATCAGTCGTTCATTCGCGATCTGCCAAGCCGGACGGAATGTGTGGCCATCGTGCGGGCGATTGCAGATCTTGCCAAGACGCTTGGGATGCGGACGGTTGCCGAGGGCGTGGAGACAAACGACCATCTTCAGCGCGTGGCTTCGGCTGGGTGCGATGCGGTGCAGGGCTATCTTATTAGCCGCCCGGTTGCGCGCGAGGCGCTTGCTGGCGCGATCGCCAATGCTTGTGGACGAGCGCACGCGGTTGCGGCTTAGCTATCATGTTTCAAAGTTCTGACCTGAAGGAGGTCAGAACTTTGAGTCCGGCGCTCGCGCCGGCGCCTCTCAAGCCGTTGCTGCCTTCGCAGCTGGGGCGCTTCGGTCAGCAAGTGCTGACCGCGTAGATTGCTTTCGGCCAATCTGAGCTGAAGGAGGTCAGAACTTTGAGTCTGGCGCTCGCGCCGGCGCCTCTCAAGCCGTTGCTGCCTTCGCAGCTGGGGCGCTTCGGTCAGCGAATCGGGTTGAGTTCTGATGCAGGCCGGTCTGCTACGAAGGATTAGTACGTGTGGCGAACGAATCGCGGATTGCCGTTGAATTAATATATGGCTAGTGTAAGGCACACTGGGGACTTTGCGTATGAAGCATCAGGCCGGATTTGACGCGGGGGCGTCATGTTTCCGTTCGCCTGTTGTTTTATTCCACACGCCCGAACTGTTCACGCGTTTGCTACGGGGAGCTGGCTGTAATGAAGTGTCATCCGCTACGTTGGGTTTGGGGACTCATTCCGCTTGCTGTCTTTAGTTGGATGGCGGCGCTGTCGATCAAGGAGCCCGTGGAGCGGGATCTGCGCAAACGGGTCACGGAAGACCTCGTGAACGCCAATCTGGGTTGGGCGAAGCTCAAATTCGATGGCCGCGACGGGATCCTGTCTGGGCAAGCCGAAGAAGAAGGCGAGCCGAGCAAGGCGTTGATCCTTGGCAACAAAGTTTACGGCGTGCGTGTTCTCGACGGGCAGGCCGATTTGTTGCGCAAGGTGCAGCCCTTTACGTGGGGCGCATCGCATACAGATAACCGGGTTGTGCTGTCGGGGTTCGTGCCGAACCAGAAGGCGCACAAGGGTGTACTTGCGGCGGCCAAGTCGCAGTTCCCAAAAGCCGAAATTATCGACAGACTCGAGTTCGCGCGCGGGAACCCCCCGGTTGGCGAATGGCTCGACGGCGTAAAGTTCGGGTTGAAGCAGCTTGCTCAGTTGAAGCGCGGCAGTGCGGAGCTGTCTGGCCTCGATGTTTCGGTGTCGGGTGAAGCTGGCAGCGCGGGGGTCTATAAGGATGTCAAGGCGGCTCTGACGAATTTGCCGAAGCCGCTGAAGCTGGCTGCAGACAAAGTGACTGCGCCGTTTGTCGACTCCTATGCTTGGATGGCCAAACTGTCTGGCAACAGCGTTGCGTTGACTGGGTATGTCCCCAGTGAGCGGATGCGCGAAACGCTGCTGGCTCATGCGAAACAGGCGTTTGGCAAAACGGGTATCGCCGATAAAATGGAGTTAGGCGAGGGTGCGCCGAACGGCTGGGAGAAGGCGGCGAAAATCAGCCTCGATCAGCTTGCGACGTTGCAGGAAGGCACTGCTGAATTGAAGAACGGTCAATTGACTTTGTCGGGTACGGCTGCCAGCGAAGCGACCGCTGAGACGACAAAGAAGGCTTTCAAGTCGCAGGTGCCCGAGTGGTTCAAGGCGGCAGAAGCCATCAAAGGATTGAAACCGGTTCCGCCGCCTGAAGATGCGGCCAAGCGTGATGCTGAACTTGCTCAAGCGAAACGAGAGGCTGAACTGGCCGCACAGGCCAAGCGTGACGCGGAACTTGCGGCTCAGGCAAAGAAGGAAGCGGAGCGCGACGTCGCGGAGGCCAAGCGCCTGGCGGAACAGGCTGCCGAAGACAAAGCCAAGAAGGACGCTGCAGAGGCAGCTGTTGCAGCCATTGCGACAAAGGCTGCGACAGCGTGTGAAGGCGATCTTCGCAGTGCAAACAATGCTGGATCAATCCAGTTCGAGCGGGCCAGCGATGTGATCGTGCGGGCAAGCCTGCCGACGCTGCGTAAGCTCGCTCAGATTTCCGCAAAGTGTGAGAACGTGCTGATTGAGATCGAAGGGCATACCGATAGCGAAGGTATTCCCGAACGCAATCAGCCGCTGTCTGAGCGGCGCGCGCAGTCGGTCGTCAATTTCCTGGTCGATAACGGCATCAATGCTGATCGGATCAAGGCAATCGGTTATGGCGATACGAAGCCGATCGCGCCGAATGATACGGCGGACAATCGGGCTAAGAACCGTCGGATCGAATTCTCGGTCAAATCGAAATAGCGTTGTTAGCGGCATGTTCGCCTGCCGCAGATGACGCCGAGCGGACGGTTCGGGACGGCCGGGTTCAAGACGCGCCGAAGGTCAGTGAAAGCCGGTAAGCCCGGCGTGCGAGGAGTTAGAAATGTTTTACGTTGCCGAGCAGTTGTTGATCCCGTGGTTGTTTGTTGCGCTGGCTACAGGGTTTTGGGTCGGCTGGATTTCGTGCGGACCGGCCAAGACGGACGAGTGACAGTTTAGCGGACAGTGGCGTGGCCTGAGGGTGGGCACGCGGACGTGTTGGGAGATTGAGTAATGCAGTTCTTATTGCTTCAAACATTCGTGTGTATGCTTCTTGCTGGGCTGCTGGGGGCAATACTCGGCTGCGTGGCTCACCGGTTCCTCGGGGCGCAGACGGATGAAGCCGTCGTGGTGCCCGCAGCCGTGGCTGCCGCCGCTGCCGCGTCCGCACCGGTTGCTGCGCGTGTCATTCCCAAGGCTCCCGTCGTCGAAGCCAGCAAGGCACCTGCGCCCGTTGCGCCCGCAGCACCTGCAACAGTTCCTGATCGGGCTAGCGCGTATACTTATCCTGTGACGACGGTCGGTATTCCGCGGAGCAACCCCGAGCTGGTTCAGCCGCAAATTCAGACCATCAATCTACCGGCTGCGGCTGCAGCTGGCGCAGGCTCGGTCGCTGCGGCGGTGACGATCCGTCAGGCAGCTGCGCCGACAGCGCACATCTATCCAATAACCACGGTTGGCATCCCTCAGGGATATGTCGAGCCTTCGATGCCTGTTGCTGTGAAGCCAGCTGGCGATGCGGCACGTTTCGAACGTGCGTTGACGGGGGAACAGGCACAGCCCCGGCCTGAGCCGTTGCGCCCGGAACTTGGCCGCAGTGCGCCGGTTGCAGCGCCCGCCGCAGCGGTACCGGCAAAGCCTGTCGCGCCATCGGTTGCAGCGACGGTCGCTCCCGCGGCGCCTGCGCCTGTTGCACCCGCTGCTGCTGTCGCGGCAACAGCTGCGGCACCTGCCGCCGTTGCGCCGGTGGCACCTGCTGCGCCCGTTGCGAAGGTCCCGAATGCACCAATCGAGTCGAAGCCGGCGGGCATCGTTGCTGGCGCGCCGCCGATCGGGCCGATTGCCTCCAAACCAGCCGGTATTCCTGCGGCGGCCAAGCCTACAACGACTGAAGCGCCGGTTGCGGTAAAGCCTGCGGCTGCGGCAGATGTACCGTTTGAGCCAGTCGTGGCGGGTGGAGCGGCACTCGCCGCGATAGCTGCCCGGGCGGCCTCGGCCCAGGCTGCTGCAGCGGCTGCGGCGAACGCTGCCAGTTTGGTGCCGGCAGCACCCGCGCCGGTTGTGGCCGCTCCCGTTGCTCCCACTCCTGTTCCGCCGACACCGGTTCCGGCTAAGCCTGCTGCTGCGGCAGCTGCGCCTGCTGTGCCTGCGGCTTCGCCCGCCGTTGCGGCGACGGGCGGCGACGATCTCATGCGGATTCGCGCTATCGATGCCGTGATGCAGACACGTCTGAAGGGTGCAGGCGTCATGCGGTTCAGCGAAATTGCACGCTGGACGCCGGGTGATGTGGCGCGCATCAGCCAGACGATGGGGTTCACTGGCCGGATCGAGCAGGAAAACTGGATCGAGCAGGCGCAGATCCTGGCGACGGGCGGAGAGACCGATTATTCGCGCCGCCGTGCGCGCGGTGAAATTCCGGCGGCTGCGGCGGCTGCGGCGGCTGCGGTGGCTCCGGCGGCTGCAAAGGTTGCGCCGGTTGCGCCTGCGGCCCCGGCACCGGCCAAGGCGGTCGGCGATGCACCGGCGGTGGCAGCAGTTGCTCCGGCAGCGCCGGTCAAACCGGCTGCTGCGAGCGGTGCTGATACCTCGGTTGCCGCGGCGACCGCTGCGGCGGCTGCGATGGCCTCGGCGGCGATTACGCGGGCGACGGCGAATGTCGAGCCCTCCATGCCGTCGAAGTTGGTTGATGCGATCCGTGAGAATCTTGCTAAGCCGGCGGCGGCGGTCGCTGCTGCGGCGGCACCGGTTGTTGCGGCGGCTTCGGCGGCGGATGCCGGGCGGGTGTCGCGTCCTGATCTTGCGGGCTTGCGCTCGGTGCGGTCGGAAGCGCTGCGTGATACGTCACCGGCTGGCCGTGGGACGGGTGCCAACGAGGATCTCAAACGGATCCGCGGGATCGGCGTGTTGATCGAGAAGAAGCTCAATTCGCTCGGCATCACGGGATATGAGCAAATTGCCAACTGGACGATTGCGGACATCGACCGGGTCAGCCAGATCCTCGACTTCAAGGGCCGGATCGAACGCGAGAACTGGGTCGAGCAGGCGCGCATTCTGGCGTCGGGCGGGCAGACCGAGTTCTCCAAGCGGGTGGATCGCGGCGAGGCTTGAGGCGGGTCTGACGGAATGTGATTGAGCGGCGGCGGGGATCAAGGTCTCCGCCGCCGTTCTCGTTTGGGGGGGGCGGTGTAGTCAGTGAAGGCCAAGGGCTCTGCCCCTGGACCCCTGGCCTAAAGTGTTTCGAAGTGCGCGGGCGCGGGGGGGGCACTTCTTCCTCTTCTTCTTCCTTACTTACTTAAAGGGGACAGTTTCGGTTTTGCCCGCCTGGGAACTCGTTGGCAGGGCGGCCACGGGGGCGCACCTGGAGCGTGCGGCCCGTCAGAGCTTCGAGACGCGCGACGAAACCACCGGATCCGAGCGGCTTTCCGCTTAAGCTGTGGTCTTGAATTTGGCCTCCAGTTTCCGCGCAGGGTTTCTCGTTGAGATAATCAACCCACGGGCCCACGCGATCCAATGGCGGCGGTAAAACGGCGGCGACCAATCCGTCCGATTTGCCCTGCATATGTGCTGCCGCGCTAGACCACTTCCAGGCTTGCGGAGTCGCAGCGAGCCTTGCACGAACGGGGTTTAGTTCCACATAGCGGACGGCTGCAATTAGGTGCTCGTCGTCCATCGGAAACGAATGGAACCGCTCCTGCCAGAGGTGCCCTTGCCAGCGTTGGCGCTTGTTGATGAGGCTTGTGTACCGGCGGTGCGCGCCCGCCAGGGCGAAGCGCAGGGCATCGGGGTGAGCGGGGACGACGATGAAGTGGACGTGGTTCGGCATGAGGCAATATGCGAGTATCTCGACGCCCGCGACCATGCACCCCTCGGCGACCCACGCGCGATAGGCGGCGTAATCGGCCTCACAGAAGAAGGTCTGCATACGGCGATTGCCACGCTGGGTGACATGGTGGGCAACGCCTGGAATGACTACGCGGGATGATCTTGGCATGGGAGATCAGTAAGCTGGCGACAGTGGTATGTCAAGAACAAATATAGAACATTATGTGTTGCGGTGCGGTAAATGTAACTGTCCCCTTTCTTTCCCCTGTTATTGATTAAGCTGAGTTCGCAGTAGTCTCAACTAACCCTTGGATCGGTCAGGCACTGCTGCGTCAACTGGAATGGAAAACGTTCGATGAGCTCGTTCCATACCGTCCCTCTCAGCAGAACCATGCGCTGATCAGATTGGTGGCGGTCATTGTCGAGACTTAACTCGTGCCAGATTGCCGGATCACCCGCCGCCATCGGTTTGAACACAACATTCCGCGAGTTTTCCGATAACATTTGCAGCACTTGATTCGGTTTCCATTTCCAGACATCGGCCATCCCCCAGTCAAGCTGGCGAGCTTGCGGCAGTACGTTGATAAAGTAATAGGCCGAGGAGCATTGCATTTCGGGAGGCGTCTCAACTAGAACCTCGATGTATTCGATAGTGTTTGGGGCGAGCTGATCGAGCAGTTCGCGAGCCTCGTGTGACACACAATAGCAGTACTGAGTGAGAGAGAAAAAATCGGGCATTGCCTGAGCGAGCCCGTCCGGCCATTTCCTTGGACGCCGATAGCCTTTGATGCGAATCCATTCCGGGACTAATTCTTTCGGAACTGGACGAGCTGCGTGCAGAATTGTGTGGCGGTATTCGCCATTGACGGTGTTTTGGGTTTCAGCCTCAGTGGAATCCAACCAGGGGAAATAACTGCTGCCAATCATTGTTATTGGTTTAAGCGCATGAACAGCGTCCAGCGCGGATGGTTTGTCGATCGGCTCCTTGGGATAAAGTTTTCGAACCATATCACCGTAGCTCATCAGCGGGCCTCCAGGGTGATGACCGCTCCCGGCGTAAACATGCCGGGCACCTTTGGTTTCAAATCATACCGTTTCTGCCCGTCGACGCCGATGGTCTGACCGCCCTTCAAAGAAGCGCCCGAAGAGAGGAGATACTGCGCTGTCGCCAAGGCGTGGGACGAAAGCTCCAGCGGGTTCGGCGATGGCGCGTATTCGAGTTCCGGGTGGCAAAGTGCTGAAAGCCCGGCAGTCCCCACCACGAAAGCGCGGCTCCCTCCGCTCTGCACAGATGTCGGCGCAAACTTCACGCGGACCCAAAACGGAACGGCAATGCCATCCGGCGCGCCGATTTGTTCTGTCAATTTTGTAAAAACTGCCGGAGGGACCAGATTGCCCGCATCCACCCAAACAACGCCTATTGTCCGCACTAGCGCGGCATAGCCGGCTGCCACCAACGTCACCGCTCGCGCCTTGACAATCGCCTCCGCGCGGTTCGCCGGTTCTCCCGGCGCTACGATCATCACATGCGCGCGGTGCTTGGCCATCTCCTTCGATGGGTCGGGCCACAGCAAATTCGGTAGCGGCCCGAAGTCCAAAGAGATTGCCGGGGCGGGTGCGTCTACAGCAAGAACCGCCATTTGCTGGCCGTCGAGGCTCAGCAATTCGGTGCCAAAACCGTCTGCGGGTGTGGTGATCGGGCAGGACCAGTCACCGAGGACGGCAGCCGGAGCGATCCGTTTCAAGGCAGCGGCAAGGTCGTTAAACGACACTGCCACATGCCGTTCGCACAAAATCATGGCCGTGAATTGCGGCGGGATAATCTCAGTTTGGTCGGACATTAGTGTTTCCTGATTGGAAGCAGGTCTATCGGGTGTCTGGAACACGTTCCCATCACACCGTCGCCACGGTCTTTTTGCCGTCTTGGACGACGACGGCTTTGATGGCGCGGTCGGGGAAGACTTTGTCCTTGAGGTCCTTGAGCATAGCGGGGGCGCCGCCGAACGGGGCGATGACTTCGACGGCCCAGAGTTCGGTACCGCTTTTCCAGTCCTGGGGCCGCATCTTGCCGCCGCCCTGCGCAAGGCGCGCCGACACTTCGGCGTCCGCACTGGCCCACAGAACCACGCCAATCGGCTTGTCCTGGTCGTAGAACATGCGGAACTGCTGCAGGATCACCGGGGTCATCTGCTTTTGAAGTTTGTCGCTGACGCGACGGGCCATTCGAGGTCCGAGATGAAAAACGACTTGTGAAGCTTCGATTGGCTCATCAGCCAGACGATCTCACCCAGCACCGCCGACACCGTCTTCGCCGCGCCCACGGGCTCAGGATTTTTAAAGGGGTTTCCGTCGTCGCCGCCGTTCGCGCCACCGTTGCCATTGCCCGCGCCGCTGCCGCCTGCGCCCATCTTCGACATATCCATTGGGATCAATCCTTGACGAAATACGGTTGTGCCAATCGTGGGCGCACTATGGCCAACTGGCTCCGCGTTTACCATCACCGCTGCCCAAGAAACGAGCTCTGATGACGTTGTTTTGCGCGTCTTGGGAATTAAATCCGTTGGCATACCATATGTCGTCGGCATTCCTTCTGCTTTGGTCGTATTTGGAGTGCAATTCTCACGGGCGCCGTCTCGGCCAGGGGCCGCAAGGCAAGGCCTTTCCCTGCGGCCCCTGGATGACCGGGTCCCTCGGGACAAGCCCGAGGGCAAGCAAGCCCGGTCATGGAGTGGGGGGAGGTCATGCGACTGGAGAATTCAGCGTTCGCGCAACGCCTCGTCGCGGTAGCGCAGGAACGGCGACATGAAATAATCGATCACCGGCCGCCGCCCGGTCTTGATTTCGACCTGCGCCGACATGCCGGGCGTCAGCGGTACCCACTTCGAGCCGACCAGGATCCGCTCGGTCGCCAGCGACACGACTGCCCTATAAACGAGGCCCTGCTTCTCGTCCTGGATGGCGTCGCGGCTGACTTCCTTCACCGTGCCCGCGATCAGGCCGTAGCGGGTGAACGGGAAGGTTTCGAGCTTGATCTCGGCCGCCTGGCCCTGGTCGATGAAGCCGATGTCCTTGTTCTGCACCGTCACCTCGGCCTCGAGCTTGCTGCCCGACGGCACGATGCGCATCAGCATCAGCACGTCTCGATTTCACCCCTGCATCGTCGATGGTTGTCGTGGGTGGCCGCCGCCGCGGCCATGACGAACAAGGGGGGGATGGGAACCGTCTGTTTGACTCGGAACATGAGCGCGGCGAGTTATCTACAAATTTGCAGAACTGTAGATAGCTGGCTTTGCGTTACGTTGGCTTGCTGGTGGTGTCGCTGGCGGTCAGGAATTTTTTGACTTCGTCGATGGTGTGGGGGTCGCGGAGGAAGGGGGCGTGGCCTTCCCAGCGGACGGTGTGGGC
>JBEBJA010000233.1:0-10130 GCA_040080145.1 Hyphomicrobiaceae bacterium | reverse complement strand
CTAGAGTGCTTCCGGAAAAGCATGCCCCCGCGGAGGCGCATACGCGCTAAAATAAGCCCTTACTTTCTTCTCCCCCTGGGGAGAAGATGCCCGAAGGGCAGATGAGGGGTGCCTTCACTCGGCTGGCTTTGCAGAAGAGCCCCCTCACCCCAACCCTCTCCCCAGGGGGAGAGGGGGCCACCGTTTCGCTATGTTAGCGCCTATGCGCGGAGGCGGGGGTGGGAACCGGTTTTCCGATAAGAAGCACGACCAAGCAAAGACTTAGGGTTCGTCTTTGATTCCATCAAAGCCGGACGGACCCTAGCGCAATTACTTACCCTTGCAGAACGTCGCTGCGACGTGGCAGGTTACCTGACCGCCGTCGGGCGCGCACTTGTACTTGTCGGCAACCTTGTAGCCTTCGACCTTGCTGGTCGCGACGTAACCGGGCCACAGGCCCCAGCTCACCGCCTGAACGGTAGTTTCGAGGGCAAACCACTTGGCCTGAGATTCAGTCGGCGACGTCGCCTTGGCATATTTCGTAACGCAGGCATTGCCCGCGCTGGCAGTCGTAGTGCCAATCGCCAGAGCGGCGAGGGTGGCGCAGGCCAAATAAATTGATTTCATTGCTGATCTCCAGGAATCTCAAGCCGAACCGAATCGCACGGTCGCGGGACGCTAAGCCAGCAAATTAACCCTGGTCAACGATTGGCAGCTAGGTCGCGCTAAATCTTCCAGCCTGAATGCATTGCGGCCACGCCGCCCGTGAGGTTTCTAAAACTTACGCGCTCGAATCCGGCTGTCCGAATCATGCCAGCAAACGTCTCCTGGTCGGGAAACTTGCGAATGCTTTCAACGAGGTACTCGTACGGCTGTGCGGCGCCTGCAGTCAGCGCCCCCAAGCGCGGGATGACTTCGAACGAATGGAAATCATAGATCCGATCCAAAATCGGCACGTCGACCTTGGAAAATTCCAAAACCAGCAGTCTGCCTCCTGGCTTGAGCACGCGGTAGGCCTCGGCCAACGCGCGGTCGATATGCGTGACGTTGCGAATGCCAAACGCAATCGTATAGGCATTGAAGGAATTGGACTCGAACGGCAGGGTTTCCGCATTGCCTTCGACGCACGTGATGCGATGCGAAAGCCCGGCCTTTTCAACCCTCTTGCCACCGACAGCCAGCATCTCCGGGCTGATGTCGCAGATCGTGGCCGTCGCCCCCGCCGCTTCCGCGCAGGCACGAACAAACCGCATCGCCACATCGCCAGTTCCGCCCGCAACATCTAGCAGCCGGTAGGGAGCAGATCCGGTGCGCGGCGGGTTAAGCCACGCGATCAAATCCGCCTTCCAAAGCCGGTGCAGCCCTCCCGACATGAGATCGTTCATGAGATCGTAGCGCTCGGCAACAGTCGCAAACACCTGATTGACGAGGCCTTGGCGCTGACTTTCCTCGACGGTTTTGAAGCCGAACGAGGTGCCATAACTATCGGTGGAATGCGGTTCTTTGTTCATGTCATCATCCATAGCGCCGTCGGCCGCCGCGCGCTATCGTCGAAACATCGCAGTATTAAGCCGCGCTCCTGCTTCTTTGGTCCAAAAGTGGAAAGGGGTTTGGGGAAAGCCATTTCCCCAAACGGGTTCGGGCGGTAGCCCGAGCGCGAAGCGCCCATCAACCCATCCCTACGGTCAAATGCCCGAATTGCCAGAAGTCGAAATCGTCCGCCGCGGACTTGAGCCGGTGATGGTCGGCCAGTCCGTAGTCCGGGTCGAGCAGCGCCGGCCAGACCTACGCTTTCCGTTTCCAGCCGGTTTCGCACAGCGTCTCGAAGGCCGCACCATTGTCGCAGTCGCACGCCGCGCAAAATACTTGATAGTAACGATGAGCGACGACGCCGTTTTGATTATGCACCTTGGCATGAGCGGCCGCTTCAGCATTGATTTCGGGGCTGAACGCGATCCCAAAACATTCGGCGACTACATATACAACACCGGAGCGCACGAAAAGCACGATCACGTCGTCTTGACGCTCAAATCCGGCGCACGGATTGTCTACAATGACCCGCGCCGCTTCGGTTTTATGCTGTTGAGTTCGTTGGCTGAATGGACCGCGCATCCGCTGTTTGCAGGCCTTGGTGTCGAGCCGCTCGGCAACGAGTTGAATGCGGCATATTTGGCCAATAAGGCCCACGGCAAACGGGTAGACCTCAAAGCCTTCCTGCTCGATCAGCGTATCGTGGCAGGCCTTGGAAATATATATGTATCCGAGGCGTTACATAGGGCGCGGTTGTCGCCCTACCGGCAAGCGGGCACTCTGGCGCGCAGCAACGGCCTGCCAGCGGAGCGTGCAAACCAGTTGGTCCCGCAGATCCGCAATGTACTGACCGCGGCGATTGGCGCAGGCGGGTCGAGCCTGAAAGATTACCGCCATACCGACGGTTCGAGCGGCGGATTTCAAAATGAATTCGCCGTCTATGGCCGCAATGGCCAGCCATGCCAGCGCTCCGGCTGTACGGGTACGATCGAACGCACCGTTCAATCCCAACGCGCAACCTACGCCTGTAAGGTCTGTCAGCGCTAACGAATGTGCGCTGTCAATATCCGCGACGTCCGCAGCGCGAGGGCGCTGATGCCGGTGATGACGAGTGCGCCGACCGCAAACACGATGTCGGCAGCCCAATCACCTTTGACAGACCAGATCTTTCCGCTGCCGATAAGCCAAGCAAGGCCCGCAGTCGCAGCCCAACCGTGCAAAAGGGTGAGCCAACTCAAAGTCCGCGATAACATTCGCGACCAGCGCGCCGCAAATCCGCGCGACAAAGCGTAGATCAGCACAGCAATCAAAAGCATGCCGCTACCGTATTGCCAGCCGTGCTGCCAGCGCAGGGGTGTAAGCAGATAGACGGCAAGGAGGGTAAGGCCGCCCCAAGCGTAACCCAGTGCGAGAAGCTCCGCATTACGGCTGGCCGTAATGGGGTGTGCGTCCGCCAGCGGCGGCCCCATGCAGCTAGACGTTTCGCACTGCCACCAGGGTTTGTTGGCCATCCAGCCAACCCTCAGCAAGGCACCCGCAAACGCCATTGCGGCAAATACCGACATGCCAACCGAACCGTGCGCCGCCCCAACCGCCTGTCCCGCGACGCTTGCAAACAGCACGGCAACGGTCGCCGCCAATACCGGTGTGATCGGCTGCCGGACGGGAGGTGTCATCAAGAGCTGGCCTTCTCAAGCTTCTTCTCGGCAATCAAAGCATGTGCGCCGATCAGAGCAACGGCAATGGCTCCGAAGAAGAAGATGTTATTGGCCGCCCAGTCTGACCGGATAACGCCGCGGGCGGTCAGGATGAACTTGTTGTCGGCGACAAGGCCGATCACAGCCATCAGCATGCCAACCGTTTGTAGTAAGTTCAGCGTGCGGCCCAAGCTGAGCATGGTCTGGTCTTCTGTGCCCGCCTCCGCATCGCGATCGAACATGATGGCAAGCCCGATGCAAAGTGCACCGATGATCGCAAGGCCGATGACGAACTGCCAGGTTTCGCGCCAAGTCAGGATGAATTCATACGTCACGAGAAGAGCGCAAGAGGCCCAGATCCATATGAGGCCGATGTAGCGTGAGGTGGTGGCGGCGAGTGCGCTGCGCTTGGCGTTTTGCGCCAGCTGCTGCCGGTGGGTTTGGACCGCCACGATTGCAATGGAAAGCGTGACCAGCCCCGTTACACCCAGATGCAGTCCGTAATTTCCGGTCGCGGCGCTCAGTACGGTCACGCAAGTGCCAATTGTAAATGCTGTCATCCAGATGACGAGCGATGCCATCAAAGTCTCCTATATCAGCGCATCCGATGATCGCCAGAGCGCGCATTTCAATTTGGCCCTTATGAAAGGCAAATTGAGCCCGCAACATTTAAGAAGTCTAAAGGCCTCGCCACACATCGCCACAACAGTTAACAAGTGTTGCCTGCGTGCGCCATCCTTTCCCGGGGCACGCGCGAACGGAGAGGTGAGCCTTCGGTTGTATGTTTGGTCGCCATTGACCAAAATCGCGCCGGACGCTATAGGACGCACCACACACCTCGAAACTCCCAAGTTTCGGGGCATCTTTATTTGAAGCCATCCAAAGTAGCGACGATACTTCTGCCGGCCCGCGTAACGGTCACTCGGCGGCACGGTCGGCAGCGCTGTTGAACAAAGGACTTGAAGACTATGGCGAATACGTCGTCGGCAAAGAAGGCAGCCCGTAAGGCCGTCCGCCGCACCGCAATCAACAAGTCGCGGATGACGCGCATGAAATCACACGTGCGTTCGGTCGAAGAAGCGATTGCCAAGGGCGATGCTGCTGCCGCCCTGGCCGCCTTGAAAGCCGCCGAGCCCGTGCTGGTCCGCACCGCCCAGAAGGGCAACATCCATAAAAAGACCGCCAGCCGTAAGGTTTCGCGCCTCTCTGCTCGTGTGAAGGCCCTCAGCGCAGGCGCCGCCGCTTAACGGTCGGCATTTCACGTTTGCATCGAATTTAAAACGGACGACCGCAAGGTGGTCCGTTTTTTTGTGTCGGTGTTCATTGTGCTGCTACGCCGAATGCTGCGAAGGCCTGCGCCCGTACTTGCGCCTAGAGTGCTTCCGGAAAAGCATGCCCCCGCGGAGGCGGGGGTGGGAACCGGTTTTCCGAAAAGAAGCACGACCAAACAGAGGCTTAGGGTCCGACTTTGATTCCATTAAAGTCAGTCGGACCCTAGGCCTAGGCGCAAGTACGCCAGAGACGGATCGCTTGATTTGGCAGCAACCGCCGACAACGAGATCGCGCTCAGACTGCGAACGCCAGAGTACCGGGCATGATCACGCCCGCCCCAGATCGAAAATTTGCTCCGTGTGGAGCGCTCTGCCGTAGCAACTCGGCTTGCATGGCTCGCAGGACGAAAGGCGTCCTGCACGTTCTCTTCATCGCAGAATCGGGGAAGGTAAATCGCTGATGGCAGGCGGTCGACCGCATTTCAATCGGCAACAGCCCTGCCGCGCCGCAGCACACGCCAAGCGGGCAATTTTTATTTAAGCAAATTCAGTAAGTTAGCAACGCAAGGCAAATCGCCCGCTGTGTGTCATTTCGGCATCGCGAAAGGTGGTGATTTCGGTCCCCTCCCGCCGAATTTGAACGCAGGTAAGTTCCCGCCCTGCTGTGGAAAAAGCCATGCACCACTCCCAGACTCGGATTCCCTGACGCACCCCTCTCCCGAGAAGAAAAGATAGAAGTTCCACAGCCAGAGCCAATCGCCACACATTGCTGCCGGACTGGCATCGGGTCACTGTCAAAAATCTTTTAAAAACAGATTGCTGCAGTCGCGTTGTAAGCGTCGTAATGAGACCGGATTTGGTCCAATTCAGTCGAACAATACCGGAGTTTTCCAGAGCCACCTATCCACCTGCCGCACTTGCCTCCCATCCGTTTAACCGCTAGTTAACCAGGGTGTGCACGGCCCCGGCGAAAGCGCCGTCGCCGTCGCCGTCACGAAACGAGTAAGATTAGATAAGCTAAGAACGAACAGAACAATCTGAACGAACAGTAAGCCCGCGCACAGTAGCGTAACGCCGGGTCGATCTTTTGCCCGCAGCGTAGTCAGCGGGCCATCATGTAGTGCGTACGTGTCCTTATTTCCCATTCGCGCAAGCGGCCAGGGTGCGGAGCACGTTTCATGCTTTTCAGGTCGCTCCCTCATCTCATGGGAACGCGTTGGCCGGCAGCACGTATTGAGTCGAGGTACGGAGTTTTAAGTGGTCGGTAGCGCTACGGTTCAGGACTTTACGGTCCAAGATGTTTGGGAACGGCTCAAGTCCGATCCATCATCGGTTTTGATCGATGTGAGAACGCGGGCTGAGTGGACGTTTGTTGGTCTTCCTGATTTGTCGTCGCTTGGCAAGCGCGTCGTCACGGTCGAATGGCAGACGTTCCCAGAAAACAGCGTGGATCCTGCATTCACGCAGCGCCTGAAGAGTGCGCTGTTGGGGTCTGGGGCAGACAACGGCACGCAGATGCTCTTCATCTGCCGTTCGGGAGGCCGCAGCCGGATGGCTGCGGAAGCGATGGCTGTGCTGGGTTACCAGAACTGCCACAATGTAGCTGACGGGTTTGAGGGGCCGCTTGATGCGGATCGGCACCGCGGACGGGTCGGAGGCTGGAAGGCAGCTGGGCTCGCCTGGGCCCAAGGTTAGTTAAAGGCACGAAAACGATAATCGAATTGAACCGGCGCGGCTGTGAGGGCTCGCGGCGAACGGGATTTCTTTTCGATAGCCACAGAGATAAAAAAGTGAGGGTACCTATGGCAACTTTTGACAATCCAGCAGTCGGCCACGGCATGCACGCGAAGGACGCGACGCTGAAAAAGCCAACGGCAAAGGCGTTGGTTCCGGGCGACGCAACAGGTGTCTCCGGACGCGGCACGAAGGTTCGCGCTATGCTGCGCGCTCGTCTCGGCGAAGAAGTTTATACGAGCTGGTTCAACGCCTTGGAGTTTGACCGTTTCGACGGCCGCGTCGTGACTGTTTCAGTACCGGTGAACTTTCTCCGCAACTGGATCCAGTCGCACTATCTGGACGCTCTGCTGGCATGCTGCCGCTCGGAATTCGAGAACGCCGAGCGCGTAGATGTCGTCTGGCGTCAGCCCGCCGCCAATAGCCAGCGCCTCAAGATTGAAGCCCGCGAGTCGCAGTCGGGCCAGGACACGGTGCCGGCCGTCTACGAAAGCCTGTCGAGCCAGTCTGAAACGCGCCCGATGCCGCGCGCCATGCCGTCCAGCACGGGCCGCACCCAGGTTGGCGGCTTTGAAGGCTCCCCGCTTGATCCCCGCTATACGTTCGACAGCTTCGTGATTGGTGCCACCAATCGCATGGCCCACGCTGGTGCAACCCAGGTCGCCGAAATGGTGATGTCCGACACGCCTGCCTTCAACCCGCTGTACATCCACTCGTCCGTCGGTTTGGGCAAGACCCACCTTCTTCATGCCATCGCCTGGGAAGTGAAGCGCCGCGCGCCTCAAGCTCAGGTGCTGTATCTGACCGCCGAACGCTTCCGCTATCAGTTCGTGGAGGCCGTCCGAGGCCAGGATGCTTCTGCCTTCAAGGAAAAATTCCGCAACGTCCATATGCTGTTGATCGACGACCTCGAATTCATGCAAGGCGAACGCACCGAGCAGGAATTTGACCACATTATCAACTCGCTGTTGGATGGTGGCCGCCAGGTCGTTGTCGCCTCGGCTCGCGCGCCCAACCAGATCGAACGCTTGAACGAGCGCATGCGCTCGCGCCTCCAGCGCGGACTGGTGACAGAACTCGGCGGCCTCGACTATGATCTGCGCCTCAAGGTTCTCGAGCGCCGGTTGGCCGAAAAGCGCGCAGCCGACAGTTCATTCGAACTGCCGCGCGACGTTCTCGAACTGCTCGCCGAACGCCTGACTGAAAGCGGCCGCGAATTGGAAGGCGCAATTACCCGCCTGTACGCCACCTGGCAGTACATGCGCACGCCGCTTTCGCTCGACATCGCCGAAACCGTTATTCGCGATCTCGTGCAGGGGATCGAACCGCGCCGCGTCAAGATCGAAGACATCCTCCGCATCGTGTCGCGCCACTTTGGCGTCTCGAAAGGCGACCTGCTCTCGCAGCGCCGTCACCGTTCTGTCGTCTGGCCCCGTCAGATTGGCATGTACCTCGCCAAGCAGATGACGGCACGCTCGTTGCCTGAGATCGGTCGCCGCTTCGGCAATCGTGACCATACAACCGTCTTGCACGCCATTCGCAAGATTGAAGGCGTTTTGACCGACAATCCCCGGTTGCGCGATGAGCTGGACGAACTCAAGAAGCTGCTCAACAATTGACGGCCATTTGAACCGAATGTCGATAAAGCGGTGCAACGAGCACCGCTTTTTTCGTCTCTGGACGTCGCATGCAATATCAAGACGCTGTTTTCGCTGGTAAAACGAAGCGATTCTCGTCTACATGGCGGTCCTTCCACCGAGTGCTTCCGGAAAAGTGTGTCAGCGGTTTTCCGATTCCGATGCACGACAAAACAAAACAACCTTGAGCCTATAATATCAGGCTCGGCATGCTAATGTCCGCCCCGAATTGAAACACCAACCTATCCGTAAGGATCGCCCATGAGGCTCGTGATCGAACGAGGTGAATTGCTGAGAGCGCTCAGCCACGTGACCAGCGTGGTCGAGCGTCGAACCACGATTCCGATCCTGTCGAACGTAATGCTGTCGGCCTCCGGCCGGTCCCTGCGCTTCAAGGCAACCGACCTCGAGCGCGAAGTCATTGAAGTCGTCTCCGCCGACGTGACACAGTCCGGCGCGCTGACGGTCCCTGCCCATATGCTGCACGACATCGTGCGCAAATTGCCGGATGGCGCACAGATCGAACTGACCAAGGACGCCGAAAAAGAGCGTCTCACCTTGAAGGCCGGCTCGTCGCGGTTCGCCCTGCAGACGCTGTCAGCGGAAGATTTTCCCGACCTCGCCGTCGGCGAAATGGCCCAGGAATTTGAAGTCAGCGCCGCAGACCTGAAGCGCTTGATCGACAAAACCCGTTTCGCCATCTCGACCGAAGAAACCCGCTACTACCTCAACGGCATCTACCTGCACACAGCAGAGCGCGGCTCCGAGCCGACGCTGCGTGCTGTCGCCACCGATGGCCACCGCCTGGCTCAGGTCGAGTTGCCCCGCCCGCAAGGTGCAGAAGGCATGGCGGGAATCATCGTGCCCCGCAAAACCGTCCACGAACTCCATCGCCTTATCGAGGCAGGCTCAGGCACCGTAAAAATGGGCGTAAGCCCGACAAAGGTCCGCTTTGAAATCGGGTCCGTGACGCTGACCTCAAAACTGATCGACGGCTCCTTCCCCGACTATGGCCGCGTGATCCCGCAAGGCAACGACAAGGAGATGAAAGTCTCCAACGCCGAGTTCATCGGTGCCGTCGACCGCGTCTCGACCATCGCCAGCGAACGCGGCCGCGCCGTGAAGCTGTCCATCAGCGCCGACAAGCTCGTCCTCTCGGTCAACAACCCCGAAGGCGGCAGCGCCACCGAAGAAATCGCCGTCGGCTACAGCGCAGCCCCGCTGGAGATCGGCTTCAATGCCCGCTATCTGCTTGACATCGCAGGCCAATTGGAAGGAGAGGAAGCCCGCTTCATGCTGGCTGACCCCGGCTCACCCACCATGGTCCGCGATAGCTCCGATGCAAGCGCCCTCTACGTCCTCATGCCGATGCGGGTTTGATTGGAAATATCGGCAAAATGCTGCTTGGAGTGTCCCCGCGTGAGCAGCTGACAATCGCCCGTATTTTGAAGGTGAATCATGCTGGCGAGCATGGTGCGATTCAAATCTACTCCGCCCAAATCGCAATCGCCCGCCATTTGTATCCCGAAATCGTTCCAACGCTTCATGGCATGTTGTGTCATGAGATCGAGCATCGGGCAGTTTTCGCGGCAGCGATGCCGTCTAGAAATGCACGGTCGTGTCGCATCATGTCGCTTTGGGCGATGGGCGGCAGTCTATTGGGATTTGCAACGGCGCTGATGGGACGAGATGCGATTTGGATGACGACGGCGGCCGTTGAGGCAGCAGTACATCGCCATTTGGATGACCAACTCCATTTTTTGTGGAAGCGTGATTTGGGCTTGCACAATGCAATTGCCAGCATCCGCGAGGAAGAGCTGTCGCATCTGCGAACCGCTGAAGCGAATATTTCACGCGAACGTCGACTTTTGAGCGTGCTGAGGTCAACTATTTCGACCCTCACGGATGCCCTAATTTGGCTGTCCACATGGGGCGATTCGACACGAATGGCTCGCGACCTGGAAAGAAACAAGCGGCTGGTATGAGCGCGGCAGTACCAAACACACCGCGCGCGGACGGCCTTTGGGTTGAACGCATCGCCCTCACCAATTTCCGCAACTACGCTTATGCAGCCATCGACACCGGCCCCGAACCGGTCGTGCTCGTCGGCGCAAACGGCGCGGGAAAAACCAACATCCTTGAAGCAGTCTCCCTTCTAGCAGCCGGTCAAGGCCTGCGCCGCGCCGCCTATTCCGACCTCGCACGCGGCACAGGTGACGGCAGTTGGGCGGTCGCAGCCAAAGTCCATGGTCGCGACGGACCTGTCGATATCGGTACCGGCC
>JBEBJA010000224.1:0-10152 GCA_040080145.1 Hyphomicrobiaceae bacterium | reverse complement strand
TGGTATTCTCTTTGCTTTGCGCGTGGCCGCCCCACCAACCCCACGCGCGGATACCAGCCCGCAGAGGTTTTGACTCGTGGTGTGCGGCAAGGGCACCAGCTCAGAAGCGCTTGAGGAGGCGTTCGAGATAGTCGAGTTCGACGGGGGGGCGGGTTTGCTCGGCGCTGCGTTTGCGCAGCTCTTGAAGGATCTCGCGGGCGCGCTGCATGTCAATTTCGCCGGGGACCTTCACGGAAGCACCTGCGTCTGGTCCGGTCGACTTTTGCGGGCGGCCTAGTGGATCGCGCGGGCTCTCGCCGTTCTCGCCAAACTTATTGCGACCGTTCTTAGCCATCTCCTGCTGCATCTTCTGGGCACCCTGCCGCATCTTTTCGAGCGCTTCGCCTTGCTGGCTGGTCGCTTCGTCAAGCGCGTCTTGTTCCAATGCGCGTTCGGCTTCCTCCATGGCCTCGTTTGCGGCATCCATATCCTTGGAACCGGCTGAACCTGCGCCTTTCAGATCCTTTTTGAGCTGGTCGAGTTGCTCGGCGAGTTTCTTCTGCCGTTGGCGCAGGCCCTCGCCGGGCGTCTGGCCGCCCTCGCCGCCTTCGGCGCTTTCGCCCTGCTCGCCCGACCCCTGCTCGCCGTCTTTCTCGCCTTGGCCTCCCTTCTCTCCCGATTGACCCTTGCCTTTGCCCTTTTCGCCCTTGTTGGCTTGGCCTTCGCCTTTTTCGCCGCCGGGCTTGCCTTTGCCAGCGCCCTTCTGGCCGCGCTGCTGGTTGCCGTCACGACCCTTGTCGCCTTGCTTCTTCATCTCGCCAAACGTGTCGTCCATCAGCTTTTGCTGCTGCCCGATCATGTTACCGAGTTCGTCCATCTTTTTCTGCATCTGACGATTGGCCTCGCGGTCGGCCTTTTCGCCCTTCTGCGCCTGGAGTCGGTCCATCAAGTCGCGCATTTCCGACAGCATCTGCTGGGCTTGTTCGCGCGAGCCATTCTTGGCAGCCTGCTCCATCTTGCGCATCATCTGCTCAAGATCGTTCTGGCCAAGCTGCTGGCGGTCTTCGTCCTCTTTGTCGGCCTGATCTTTTTGGCCGTCATTCTGCTTGGCGAGCTGCTCGATGTAGTCGTTCATCGCCTGGCGCAGCTCTTTCATGAGCTTTTCAATTTCCTCTTCCGAAGCGCCGTCGTCGATGGCTTTGGAGAGTTTGTCCTGGGCATCCTTCAAGCGGCGTTCGGCATCCGATAGATTGCCATCTTCGATGCGAAGGGCGATGTGCCAGAGCTGGTCTACAACGCTGCGCATGCCAGCGCGCGACTTGTCGCGCTGCAGGCGCGCCATGACGGTGCGCATTCCAAGATAGGCGTGGGGGTCTATAAAGCCCTCAGGCGCAATCATGATGTAGGAGAGAGAGCGGACGACTTCGCCGCGATAACGGTTGTCTTCCACCAGCTTGCGGCGCTGTTCAACAAGGGCGCGGGCAAGCGGCTTGGTGAAGCGGCGTTGGGGGAGTTCGAGTTCGCGTGGCTCGGATTTTCCAATCTGACCGGCGGCATCTTTGGCCTCAAGCGTCATTCGCACGCGCAAGCCTGCCCAAGGATGGGAGCCGAGTTCGAGGTACGTCAGAGCTTCGCCGGGCTTGGTGGCCGCTGCGGCTCCAGCCTGGGGCAGACGAAGTGCGTAACGCGGCGGCCGTTCATGCGGGAAGCGCGGTCCCTTGAGGACGTTGGTGCGGGCCCACGCGGTTTTTTCATCGCCTTCTGCGCGGGGCAGGCGGGCAAACTTGGCTTCGGCGGCAACGATGCCATAGTCGTCCTCAACCTTGTAGTTGAGCTTCATCGAGCCGCGCTGATTGGGCTCGGGCTCTTTAATGAGGGCGATCTTTGGCGGCTGATCGGGAATAACGGTGAACGCCCACGGCTTGGCTTGGCCAGGAACGGTCAGGAGGCCTGAGCGCTTCAATTCGGTGCGCAGTTCGGCCACTCCCTCAACGCCAGCCACGGGCTTGCTGCTGAAAGTTTCGGATTTGCTAGCCGTCTCTTTCGTGGCGGAGTCCGGTTTGAATTGGACCGAGAGCTGTCCGCCGCCGGTGCCAGTCGCGCGGATTGTTATGACGCTGCGCTCGGGGACTTCGAAGGGCTTGCCATCGTCGCGGGCTAACGACATGCCGGGGCGCTGGCCGTCTGCAAGCATGATGGGCGGCTTGGATGTGTAGGGCGGCGGCGTTACCCAGGCATCGAGGCGCGCGTCGTTTGCAAGACCCGGCGCGCCGAAACGAAATGGCGATGCAATATGGTCATACGCGGTGTCGCCCAAAAGACCAGCATACATCAGGAGTGACAGGCCGCCGAGAGCGCGCAGTGCTAAAGGATCGTACCGGTGGGTGCCAGGGGCCGGCGGGCCGACGCTGAGTTTTGCGAGCAGGGCCGAGAGGCGGTTCCGGTGCGCTTGCCAGATGACATTGGTGGCGGGGTCGGACGATTGTGCTGTCAGCGTATCTTCATATGAGGTCGCGGGCCGGTGGGCCACGCCGGAATTGCGCTCGATCCGGCGGATGGCGGTTTCGCGCGTGGGCTTTTTCACCCAGGCCGCGTATCCGGTCGCGCCGAGGGCTGCCAGACCGAAAGCCGCCAGGACGGCGATGTGGACCGGCTGGCTCAGCATCGGCCAAAGGCCTGCGAAGCTCGCCAGAAAGAACGCGCCGATGACCGCAAAAAGCAGCCACAGCCTGAGCCAAACTTGCTCAAAAACGATCGAACGGGTGCTCGCGCGCACCTTTCGCTCGAAGGCTTGATCCAGGGCAGAGGGTGACGTGGCCGGCTGATCCATTCCGGCAAGCTAGCACGGCGAATTGGGGTCAGGCACATGAAAAACCAGCAAGGTTTGCTGGTGGCGATGTCCGCAGACGGCGTTGCTGGAAAAGGCTGGAACCTTTGCTTTTCGTTCTCAAAGCAGCACATGGAAAAGCGGCCCAGCCTTCCGGCCAGACCGCTCTCAATCACGCCGCGCGCCAAACCTTACTTCTTCGCCTTGGTAACCGCCTTCTTCACCGCGCCGATGTCGTCGCCGTCATCAAAGCCAGGTGCCGGTTCCAGCGGCGACTTGCCAAGCGTGGCCAGGCCGCGCGTGCCGACGTACAAAGCAAAGCCAAGGTCCTTGTTGATCTTCCGGTCGGCCGTCGCGATGTGCTCTTTGTCCTGCAGATACTCAACGACAAAGATTGCTTTGCCCTTCTTGGCCGCGCCACTCAAGAAGGCGATGCCTTCTTTAACGTCGTCGGCAGGATTTGGCCGGTCGAGGCCCTTGATGCCATACAACAAGCTCTCCTTGGCGATGCCGTCGATCGCTTCGACGTACTCCTTGTTATCGAGCAACTCCTCGGCGTTCTGCACCATGATGGCAACGCCCGGCTTTTTGGTGCGCGCATACTTGGCCAGCTCAACGACGAATTTCGCCATCCGGCCGCGCGACTCCGCATTGTCGCCGAAGAAGTAGTAAGCATCCACGCGGTCAAAATAAAACCCGTCGAAGCCCGCGTCGAGCACCCGGTCAACATACTGGTAGATAATCTTCTGCCAATCCGGCTCCCAATACTTGGCGAGATAGTTCTGCTTCCATTCCTTGTTTTCTTTGCCCATCCAGGCCGGACGCTGCTTGTCCCACTCGGGCTTCCAGTACCAGCGATAGTTCTCCGTCTCCCCGATGCTGAGATAGGCGATGACAAGACGCTTGGAGCCATCAGGCCGCTTCTGCAGCCCGGCAACTTCGTCCTTGGTCAATGGCGTTTCGGGACGCTCCTCCCCGTGCGCATAGTCCACCACAACAAGATCATACTGAGAATTGGCGATGAGCTTGCGCGGCTCCGCTTCGAGGTTGCGAAGCTGATAGCCCCAGGTTTTGGCCCCTTGAAATGGGTTGGGCCGATCAGCGGCCAACGCAGACCCGGTGGCCAGCACCGGCGCCAGAAGGCAGGCAGCAAATGCCGCCGATAAGATGCGCGAAAAACTCATAGGCAACGAACTCCACTCCAGTTGACCCCGTCCGGTTCAAGCCGGCACAGGTGCAGTACGCAGTACAAGAGAACACGGATTCCCCGGCGAGATCACATGACTGTGCCATGGCCTCGTTCGAAGACAGCCAAGCACAATTCACGCCAATTGCCCCTATTCCCCGCAGCAGCCTACTCTTACGAGGGCCACAGTGGCAATCGAAAGGTCGTGTACCTAGTGTCCCGATTCTGAAGTTCGCCTGAATTTGAGGCAAGTCCTGTCGCGAACTTCAGGCTCATGGGGCTGTGCCGTGGCCCAAGCGCTACGATGGCACATTTGCGGGCCCTGGCGAGCTAACTCTGGCGGTCATCTTGATTGTGCGGATATTGCAAGAAAAAGAAGGGTGAGCCCGATGGGCGCTACCCTTCTTTGTGCCAATGAAGTCAGCCGTGCGTCAGGCCATTTGCGGCTGGTTTAGCTCGCTAAAGCCGATGAGGCGTTTGCGGTCTTCGTCCCAGAGCTTGTAATTGACGCACTTTAAACTCTGCCAAAGCGTCAGCCGGTTGAGGGACTGGAGGTCCGGGCTGGCTTTCAGGCACGC
Organism: Hyphomicrobiaceae bacterium; assembly: GCA_040080145.1. Taxonomy (GTDB): domain Bacteria; phylum Pseudomonadota; class Alphaproteobacteria; order Rhizobiales; family Hyphomicrobiaceae; genus JANXVY01. Next base: position 5,582 of record JBEBJA010000224.1, on the reverse strand, counting down.
CATCAAACGGTAGTTCGGGATCATGCTGTTGAGATGGTGAATGTGGTGCAGGCCGATGTTGCCGGTGAACCAATTCAAGACCGGATGGAGCGCATAGTATGAGCTGCCGAAGACGGCGGCAACTTGAACGTCCCAATCGGGCGGGCGGTCCCAGTGGGCGCTGTCAAACTGATGCTGAACGTAGAAAAGCCAGCCACCGGCAGCGGAGGCAATGTGGATGACCGGAACGGCAACGAACAACAGGTTCCAGATGCCGAAGATATAGCCAAGCGTTCCGTACACAGCGAGCATACCGGCGTTCAGCGCCATGACGCTGGCCCAGGCCTGACGCTTGGGGAGGGGATGGTCTAGCGGCAGCCGCTGGAGAACCATGAAGTAGAACGGCACGCCGAAACCGAACAGGAACAACGGGTTGCGGTATATGCGATACCAGATCTTGCGCATTGGCGAGAGCGCTTGATACTCGCGGACCGTCAGCGTGTCGATGTCGCCGATGCCCCGCTCTTCGAGGTTGCCGGAGGTCGCATGATGCTTGGCGTGCTCGCGTGCCCAGACGGCGTAGGGCGTGACCGTCAAGACGCTGACGAGGCGGCCGACGATGTCGTTGGCAGCGCGGCCTTTGAGGAAGGAGCCGTGGCCACAATCGTGCTGGATGATAAATAGGCGGACGAGAATTCCACCAGCTGGCAGCGACAGCAGCAGGGTGGCCCAATAGTGGTGTTCGACGGTCGCGAACATCAATCCCACAACAACCACGAACAGGGCGAGTGTTGAGCCCAATTGCCAATAGGCAACCATGGGAAGCGCGCCACGAAAGGCGGCGCAATGGACTGCGAGACGTCTCGCCCGGTCTTTCAGGTCACGCGCTGATTGGGGCGCAGTGGTCATGTCGCATGACTGCGTAGCGCGCAGCGCCGTCGAGGCTGATGGCACGATGATTTGTCCCTATTCGATTCCCCACTTCGGCCCAGTTAACACATTCATTCGAACGCCGCGATAGCCGGGAGAAGAATTACTTGTCGCATGTCCGGGAGCGCACACCTCGATTCATGCGTCCCGTTCGGCTCGAGATAAGCCAAACGGGACGAGTGCGGCACTCGCCTCAGTGCCCGGCGGCGCATCGGCCACCAAGGGCTGGCCGCTCGCGTGGTCGACGGCTCCGGAGGCACCCAACAAAAAAACGGGGCTGCCATAGGCAACCCCGTTTCGATTTGTTTGCTATCAGTGAAGGCTAGGATCAGTGCTGACCCCAGACTTCCACGGTTGCCATGCCTTTGCCGCGCGCATCCTTGTCGATGAAGCGCGAACGATAACGGGCTTGGATTTCCTTGATGGTGCGCGTGCCGCCCTTCAGGTCGATGGGGCCGTAGGTGCTGCCCGCTTCGATCTTGGCCTTCACGGGAACGACATCTTCCTGGCCGCTGCTGTAGATCACGCGCAGTTCGTTCAAGGTGATAGAGCGGTCCTTGACGGTTACGCGGATCTTTTTGAAGCCGCCTTCGTTCTTGCCAACGGGGATGACGTCTTTGTCGAACCCGACGAAGCCAGCGGTTTGTGCGCCAAGGAGAACCCAGCCCTGGTTGAACTTGCGGCCTTCACCCTGAGGTCCGAGCCAGCCTTCGGCATATTGACCGAGGACTTCGATGCGGGCCTGACCTTTGAAGCTCGGCTTCGAGCGATAGACAAGCTGCACTTCTTTGATGAAGCGGTCGCCTTTCAGGCCGAACCACTGGGTGCGGCTGTTCTGCTTGATGTCGGCGTTGACGACGAGGTCGTCGGTTTCGTTGTTGGCGTAAACGACCTTAAGTTCCTTGATGTGAATCTCGTTGTCGAGGACGCGAAGGCGGATCTTGTCGAACTTGCCGATTTCCGAGCCGACGCGGATCACGTCGCGGTCGACGCCGAAGCCGACGTACTGCGAACCGAACAAGACGTCGCCGAATTCGGTCACGGTGCCGGGAACGGCAGCGCTCGGGGCGGCTTTGGTGGGCTGTGCAGCAACATTGCTGACGGCCTTGTCGACAGGCTTATCGTTCTTGTCGAGGGCTGCGCTGCGTTTTGCTTTGGCGCCATCGCCAGTCTGGAGGCCGTAAACTTCAAGAAGGGCATTGCCCTTTGAGGGCACGACGCTGAGGTTAAGCTGGTCAACGAAGCGATCTTCGCTGCCGGCGTTGATCGGGCGGGTGCGCTCGCCGTCGTTCAAAACGATCTTGCGATCTTCGTTATGGACGGCGCCGTTTGCATAAAGCACCTGGACCCGCGAAAGCGTGATGTCGCCATCCTTTGAATTGATGCGAAGCGCGCGGAACTTGCCGCTCGACTTCGACAGATCAATCGTGTCGCGATCTTTGGAAACGTCGACTTTGTAGGTGCCGATTTTGACCCAGTCTCCGTCGGATTTTTGGGCCTGAGCGGTCGAGAACGACCCAACAGCAGCCATGGCGAGCCCCGCCATTACCAGCCTGCGAAACATGCGAACAACTCCCTTTGGTTACTGAAGTGCAATCTTTCACGTCGCTTCTCTTTAAGCCAGCCTCGGGAAAAAGACTGCCATCTGACCTGCTCAACATCGCATCTGTTTAACTGATGCGGCTGTTTTGCAACACTTTTTGATCTGTAATGCCGCCAATCCGAAGATACCTCAGGCAATCTGAACGGAAGCTGACGCTACGCGCTCAAGTTTGTTGCGTCGGGCGTTCATCATATGGCGGCAGACAGCCATCCGCAATGACTGTTCTGTCTGCGTTTAATAATCGCTTTTGCGTTTTCAATCTTCATTAGCTCAATTTCGGTATCGTCGCTTCGGGACCTTGCGCGTTTGCGCGGGCCGCCCGCTGGCTGTCTCGATTCCTGGCCTGCGGGAACATTGTTTAGCGTCCAGAGTCGAAGGTTAAAAGATGCTTCCGCAGACGAATTTCAAGAACCAGGTCAACGCTGCCGGCGGTTTGGTGTTTTTAGTGGTCGGCGGTTATCTGGCATGGGACGCGACCCGCTCCCAGGAGGTTGCCCCCTGCAGCGCGCGCCTTGGCGTTCCCACCCAGATGTCGTTCCAGAAGGCCGACGGATCTGTATTGTCTCCGGCTGAGTTTCAGGCGCGCGTCGGCATCAGCGAGCGCGGACTCATCGAGAAGACGTCGATCAAGCGCGTTGTTGGAGATAAGCCGCTGGTACTAGACATCGCGCTCGGCGGCCCGAGCGCCGACGACACGGGTGCTGGATTTTCCTGGTCACTGCCGGGCGTTTCTAAAGCGCGTTCGGCGTGCTTGTCCTACCATGTCTTTGTTCCCGCAGACTTCGCCTATGCGGACGGCGGAACGCTGCCGAGCCTGTTTGGTCAAGCCAATGGCCCGGCTGGCGACGGCGTTCCGACCGGCGTCGTAGCGGGTTTGACATGGAGCGATCAGGGCCAGGTCAATCTGAACGTGCGCTATACCGGCCTTCCGTCTCCTGTTGAGGCGTATCGTCCGGTGAGATGGCCTGCAAATGCGACCCTACCGCTTGGACGCTGGGTCAGGATCGAGCAGGAGGCCGTGCTCAATACACCGTCATTGCCCGATGGTATTGCGCGAGTCTGGATTGACGGACGGCTGGCGCTGGAAAATTCAGGAATAGTATGGCGCGGGTTTGCCGGAGTACAGTGGGCAGGAACGCTGGCCGACGTGAGCTACGTTCCACCCCTTCATACGACCACCCGGAAGCATACCGTGCTGCAACTCACGCCGCCGCAAATGTCTTGGCAGAATTAGGTGTGGGCGAGGGGCGAGGAAATGTGTGGCAGAATGCTCCCAATTAAAAGCTAAGGTTTATCCAGACTGTGCGTATGCGCGTAAAGCTTGCGCCTTCGCCTTTATGGCACCAAATTTACTCACGTTTTGCAGAACAGTTTCGTGATTTTGTTTGCAATCCGGCGAGACTTTAGGCTATTAATCTCGTCAACGTGGCGACATCCCCGTCCCCTCGCTCAGTTCGCCACGTACATCGGCCCGCGGTTGCCCCCCAGCCGCGGGTTCTCTTTTTTCAGGGGCCATTCAAATATTTGAAGCTTGTGGAGCGGGCGGCGTGCAGCGCGCCGATCAGGCTTTCCGCGAATTCCCGGCGCTCGTCGTCGGACAGGAACCGCGCGAAGTGGAACCCTTCGCCGCGTGACACGAGCATTAACTCGTTGCGGCCATCCTGTTCCTGTATGAGGCGAACGCGAACCCAATAGGGATTGAATTCAAACCGCTCGCGGCTGCCAGAGGGGTGAAGGCGTGTCAGGGTCAACAGGTCCGGCGTGAGGTCGATGGTTTCTGACGCCCGGCCGTCGCGATAGTTCACCTTAAACGCCCAATAGACCAGAGCGACATCCAGACCGCAAAACCCCAATATGGGCCAGGCCCCGGCGAACAAAAACACGAGACCGACGACGAGGTTTATAGCGACAACCGCGATCATCAACGCCATGAAGCCGGTTTGATTGAGCGAGCGATAGGCGACGAGTTCGAAGCGGAAATTGCCGCGTGGGCGATCGGCCAGCGTCGTGCGCGCGCGGCTTTTGCCCAACTCGCGCGTCAGGCCCAAACCTACGATTTCACGGGCTTGCGCTTCGTGGTCGTTTTCGTCCATCACGGGTCATTCCGTTCGTTAGCGCACTTCTGTCCGGGGCTTCATGACACAAACGAAAAAGGCCGCCAGCCCGATCCATACTGGGATAAAACGCGAAGCCTCTGCAAGTCGAAAGGCAACGGCACCTGCGCGGACGAAGCGCTCGCGGGGGTACCCGAAGGCCGATGCGGCGGTCATATTTGCGCGGTTTGCTGCGATTGAACCGGAGCCCAAAGGCGAACTGGAGAGCGTAAACGCCTTTACGCTGCTGGTCGCCGTGGTGCTGTCGGCGCAGGCGACGGATGCCGGTGTCAACAAGGCGACGCGGGGGCTGTTTGCTGTGGCACCCACGCCGTCACAGATGGTTGCGCTTGGCGAGGATGGGGTGCGCGAGGCGATCAAGACCATCGGGCTCTATCGCAACAAGGCCAAGAACGTCATCGCGTTATCGGAGCAATTGCTGGCGTTGCACGGGGGCTGCGTGCCGGATGATCGTGCGGCGCTGGAGGCTTTGCCGGGGGTTGGCCGCAAGACGGCCAACGTGGTGCTCAACATGGCATTCGGGCATCCGACGATGGCGGTCGACACGCATGTGTTGCGGGTGTCGAACCGGATCGGATTTTCGGCTGGGACGACGCCTGAAGCCGTCGAGGCCGATGTGCTCAAGCTGGTGCCGCCGGAGTATGGCCTGCATGCGCATCATTGGCTCATCCTGCACGGGCGGTATCTGTGCAAGGCGCGCAAGCCGGAGTGCGGGCGGTGCCCGATTGCGGATGTGTGCCGTTTTCAAGGGAAAACGGTTTCTTCCTTTCAAAAGCCCTGACCAGAAGGTGGCCAGGGCTTTTGAGTCCGGCGCTCGCGCCGGCGCCTCTTCGGCGCTTCGGCCATGAAGGATGGCCGCTAGTGTTCCGGGTCAAACAGATGGTTCCCAGTCTATCCATTTTCGTCATGGCCGCGAAGGCGGCCACCCACGACATCTATCGACGCCGGCAAGAGCA
>JBEBJA010000243.1:0-10154 GCA_040080145.1 Hyphomicrobiaceae bacterium | reverse complement strand
CAACCGGATCGGCGCCGAAATTGCAGCGAAGGCCGGGGCGGCCTATGTGCCGAGCATCTCCGGCTCGCAAGCGCGCGGCGTCGTCGGCGAGACTATCGCGACACCGACGGCCAAACTCGTCATCATCCGACGCGACACCGAATTGACGGTTGTCTCTTGGTCCAAGGCGCTTGAACGCCACCGCGGCCGCGAAATTGCAGGCATCGTTACACCGCACCAACTCATGATCGGGCGCAACCGGGCGATGCCGGGGTTGGAGAGGTGAGTTCGCCATTCAGTATATCCGTATTGGGGTCATCCGTCTCGGGCCGGAGGTTTCGCGCTATTCCGACTTCGGCAACGCTGGCGCATCGCCCCGGCGATTGGACGCGAGCCAAGCCTTCTGCTGAGGCAGCCACCCTTGCCATACGTCAGAGTGGTACGGCCAGAGGCGGCGCTCGACGCACCAAGTGGGCGGGGCGGGCGGCAGGTAGTATTGCTTGCGCTGTTCCTGCGTAAGGCAGCGCGCGGCGCGGGCTTTGGTGGCTTGAACGAGCTGGTCTGTCGTCGCATGCACACCCCAAACTCGGATATTATCGTCCAAGCTGATTGCAGCAATACTGTCTCCGCTCGAATTGAACGCGATAGTACGAATCGAATTCGTATGACCCTTCAAGTGCGTGAGCTCCTTTCCACTCGCAGCGTCCCACAATCGAACTGTCAAATCATCGCCAGCCGTCACGATCCGCTTCCCGTCTGCAGTGAAATCAGCAACCCGAATTGTGTCCGTATGACCCGCGAAGTTCATGAGGTTCTTGCCAGTCTCAATGTCCCAAATTTCGGCCTTGTTCCAGGACAGCACCAGCGCAAGAAAACCTTCGGCATCAATGGATTTGACAGAGTTCAACCCCAACTTGCGGATTTCTTTACCGTTTGCGACGTCCCACACCCTAACCGTCTGATCGAAGGAGGCTGTCACTACCTGCGTCCCACCCGAGCGAAACTTAGCAGAGTTTAAATCGCCTTCATGACCAACCAACCTTGCTATCTCAGCCCCACTCGTCACATCCCATACCCGCGCGGTCTTGTCTCTCGAAGCTGTTACAATGCGTGTTCCATCAGGACTAAAACTTGCGCTCCAAATTGCGTCGGTGTGCCCATTGAAAGTAAGGAGCTGTTTTCCAGTCCAAGAATCCCAAAGCCGCGCGGCTCCAGAATAGGATGCTGTAACAAGTCGCGAACCGTCGGGGCTGAACTCGACGCTTTCAACGGACACGGTATCGCGAATTGTCAAGCCATCCAGTCTTGCGATTTGCACGCCGCTCGCTGCGTCCCACACTCGCACTGTATCGTCCGTCGACGTAGTTACGACACGGGTTCCATCTTTGCTGTATGCAGCTCTCAAGACCCTGCCTGTATGCCCTCGCAACTGAACCAACTCCGCTCTGCTCTCAACACTCCAAATTCGGGCTGTCCGATCACCAGAGTTCGTCAAGACTCGACTGCCGCCTGGGCTGAATGTGATGCCGCTTACGTTACATCCCGCCGGTCCATAATTTTCTCCAGGAGGACAATGACCACGCAGTTCATTTAGCTTACCGACGATCGCCGTGTCCCACACTCTAGCAGTTTGATCGTCCGAAGCCGTCAAAACGCGCGATCCATCAGTGTTAAATGCAGCACTGTGCACCAAGCATCCCGGTGTTTCTAACTCCACATTTGGTAGGCAATGCCCCATCAAGCGGGCTACCTCTTTGCCGGTCGTCACATCCCACAATCGAGCAGTACCGTCTGTGGACGCTGTAACCACCAATCTACCGTTCGGACTAAACTCTGCTCCGACCACCGGACCGGTGTGCCCGTCAAAGCGGACAACTTCCCTTGCGGTTGCGGCGTCCCATACTCTTGCCGAGGTGTCGAACGAGGCCGTCGCCAAATACTTTCCGTCCGGTGACCATGCAACACTCCAGACGAATTCCGTATGACCAGATAGGACCATTACTCCATGGCCGCTTGCCAGATCCCAAACTCGAGCGGTCTTGTCATTCGATGCAGTAGCAACCCGCGCTCCATCCGGAGCCCAGACAGCACGGTTCACCCCGTACTCGTGCCCGAGCAAAACAGTGATCTCTTTCCCATTTGCCGCATCCCACACCCGTGCAGTGCTGTCTCGCGACGACGGGGATGCGGTCACTATAAGCCTTCCATCAGGGCTAAACTCGCCGCTACTTAGCTCGCCTGCGTGCTGCTCGAACTGGGCAACAGGCTTACCGGTTTCAGCGTCCCATACATGCGCAAAGCGCCCAGCAGACGTCGTTACGACTTGCACTCCATCTGGGCTGAATTTTGCGCGATACACTTCACTGCGGTGGCCTTCAAAGCGACTTTTCTGTTTCCCTGTTAAGGCGTCCCAGACTCGCGCCGTTCTGTCCTTAGAGGTGGTTACCAGACGCTTCCCATCTGGCGACCAAGCTAGGCTCAAAAGCGCGTCTTCGTGCCCCACGAGCCGCGCTATTTCGAGCCCACTCGCCGAATCCCATACTCTGGCCGACGCATCCCACGACGCCGTCGCAAACCGCGTTCCATCCGGCGACCATGCTGCGAACACGATTGATTTGTGGTGGCCCGCGATGACCATTCGTTCCCGGAGATTCCTAGAGCTTCGGTCAAGTTGTAATTCAGCCTGCGATACATGTCTCCGATCGCGACGGACGGTGTCATCACTGGCGCCATCAGGCAGGCCCTCAAGGGCAAGAAGCATAGCGGTAGCGCTATCGCCTCCAAGAACATCGCTTGTCGTGACACGTGACGCATTCGATAAGAGGCCAGATTCGGTAGTTTGCGCTTGCTGGCGAACGGCATCGGTAACGCGGCGCTGCTCGACCGCGACTTCCCGTTGCCAAAATGCAAACCCCGCCAGAGTGATAGCACCGAGTGCCACCGCAAGACTGCCGCCGATCCACCATCTCTGCCGCCCCGTTGCCGCCTGCTTACTCGCCAGTAACAGGTCCATCACCTCCTGCGCTGGCGCGGGGGCTTTCGACGGGCGGCGGTCCTTCCAGCGCTCGGCGTCTGTGAGGGCGCCCCGCGAGAGCAACAAGGCTGATGTGCGGCTCTTGCCTAGCCATTCGTGCGCGCGGTCCTGCAGTCGGCTTGCCTCTTTTAGCCACGCGCGATCGGTTTCAAGCACGCGCAGCAAGTCGTCGAGGTCGCGCGGCGGTTCAAACACGCCCTCCGCAGGCAGGATGTGAATTTCGCCGATCTGGCGGGGCAGTGCGTGGCGCGGAGTTTCGGCGATCATGACCGGCACAAGCCGCTTGTTGCGGCGGGCGACCTCGTCTAGCTCCCAGTTTACCCACTTCGATTGAATAGACGCGTCACTGATGAGCCACACCACGGTATCGGAGAGGCGGATGAATTCGGCCAGCTCCGCCTGCCACTTCTCACCGAACGGCAGATCGCGACGATCGATCGTAACCTCGAAGCCACGCGCCGCGAGCGCCTCGACCAGCGCATCGGCGGCAGCCGAATTTCGCCGAGAGTATGAGATGAAAACCTTAAGCTTGGTTGCCCCATGCTCAGTTGCCATGCTCAACCCCCGACGCAATCAACAAAACAATGACGCCACCCTAGGCGAGCGCGGTGTGGGAGGCAATCGTCGGTTGGCGCGATGAAGTGGCAAGCGGAAGCGGATGTGGTTGAAGTAACAAAGAACTTCTCCGGGGCCGCCCTTCGGCCAAGGGGCCTCAGGTCGCGCTCTATGGCGCGGGCTGAAGGGCCCGCGCCACGGAGCCGCCCGGGGATCAGTGATAGCTGCCAAAGTTCACCGCGACGACGGCGTCTCCGCCCTGGCGGGTGACGATCGCTCGGCCGGCCCGTGTTGCTACCGGCGCTGAGCGACTGAGCCGGCAATGGCAACAAGCCGTCCGGACTCACCAGAAAGCAGGCCGCTGTCTGCTTTCCTCCGCCGTCCTCATTCGCGGCGAAGGACGGCTCCGGAAAGCAGGCCAGCGACGGGCAGGACCCCTGCCGCATTGCGGCCCTCGATGCTTGCGCATCGGCGCGCAGGTCATTCAAGAAAACCAACCGCTTTCGAGATCGCGATGGATGGCTATCTATATGAAAAACAACATGAAAGCGCGAGAATTTACTTGAACAAAATAAGAACACATGGTATTGTTTTGACATCGGAGAGTTGATGAAAATACCCCATCAGTCGAGCGTTTTGGAGGTGTTGTGCGATGCCGAAAGTGACACCAACCGATCAGTCGAAACCACCCCGTGATAGCGATAGGCGCGACATCTATCGGACCATCACCGATAAGATCATCGCGGCCATTGAGAACAACCCCGGCGAGCCGGTGATGCCATGGCATCGCGGCGGCTTCCGTCCCGTCATCCCGACCAACGCCGCGACCGGCAACGAGTATCGCGGCGTCAACATTCTGTCGCTGTGGGTCACGTCGCTAGAGCGCGGCTACGACAGCGGCACCTTCGCGACCTACAAGCAGTGGGCATCGCTCGGCGCACAGGTGCGCAAGGGCGAGAGCGCCTCGCCCATCGTGTTCTATCGCGAGATCGAGAAGACGCGCGACGGCGGGACGGGCAACCCGTTCACGCCCGGCGGCGCTGCCGAAGCCGAGACCATCCGCATGGCCCGCGGCTATTGGGTGTTTGCCGTCGAGCAGGTCGACGGCTATGCGATTGCCCCGGAGTTGCCCGCAAACCCGATTGAGCGCATCGCCGCCGCCGACGCCTATGTCGCCGCCACCGGAGCCAAGGTCATCGTCGGTGGCCGTCAAGCCTATTATCGCCCGTCGACCGACACCATCCACATGCCGGACGAGGCGCGGTTCTTCGATACCGAAGGCCGGACGCGGTCACTCGCGTTTTTTCAGACCCTGCATCATGAACTCGCACATTGGACGTCTGCGGAGAGACGGCTGAACCGCCAGCTCGGCAAGCGTTTTGGCGATGACGCCTATTGCGCGGAGGAGGTGATCGCGGAGACCGCCGCCTGTTTTATCGGCGCACGTCTCGGCATCGCGCCCGAGCCGCATCCCGACCACGCGCGCTATATTTTGCACTGGCTCACCGTCATGAAATCCGACGCCCGCGCCATGTTCGCCGCCGCCGCGAAGGCACAAGAAATCGTGACCTATCTCGACGGCTTGCAACCCGACGCCGCGCTCGCGCGCGCCGCCGCTTAAACCGAGCCCGACGACCAACACTCCCGACCGGCGCGCGGGACACCGCCCGCCGACGCCCGAGACTTTGCGCCCTCACTACAACCATTCAACCGCAACCATGAAGGAGCACGCCCATGCTGCGCGACCTGCACCACATCCCGCTTGATCAGCTGAAAGTTTCAAAGCTCAACGCCCGCCGCCACGGCGCGAAGGACATCGCAAGCCTTGCCGCCTCGATAGCCGCGATTGGCGTCCTGCAGCCGCTGCTGGTCCGGCGCAACTGCGACGGCTTCGAGATCGTCGCCGGACAACGGCGCTACCTTGCCGCAAAATCGCTCGACGCCGACGGCAACGAAACCGCAAGCCCGCTGCCGTGTGTCATTCTCGAAGCGACCGACGATGCCACGGCCATCGAGGCCTCGCTCGCCGAGAACATCGAGCGGCTGCCGATGGACGAACTCGATCAGCACGAGGCGTTCATGGCGCTCAAGCGCAAAGGGCTCAGCGAGCCCGACATCGCCGCGCACTTCGGCATCTCGGAACAGATCATCAAACGCCGCCTTGCCATCGCCACGCTGATTCCCGACGTGCGCCGCCTGTACCGCCAAGGCGAAATGGACGGCAAGACGCTGCATTTACTGACACTCGCGACCAAGGAGCGGCAGAAGGCCTGGGTACAACTCGTCACTGAGCCCGATCAGGCACCACCGCCGTTCTGGCAACTGAAAGCGTGGCTGCTAGGTGGCGCGGAGATTTCCTGCAAGGCCGCGCTGTTCGACGAAGCGCTCTACACCGGGCCAATCGCCACCGACTTGTTCGGCGAGGATCGCTTTTTCACCGACGCCGAGGAATTCTGGCGCTTGCAGAATGTAGCCGTCGCCGAGACACGCGATAAGCTGCTGGCATCGGGATGGGGCGAAGTGACGATTGTTCCCCCCAACGAGCGATTCCAGGAGTGGGACCACGAGCCGGTCTCAAAAGCGAAGGGCGGCGCGGTTTACATCGATGTCGCGCCGGATGGTTGTGTTACGGTTCACAAGGGATTTCGACCGCGTGGCGACCGGCAGCGGGTTAAGCCCGCCGCCGGTCAAGACGACGCCAGCGCCTCCGAGGCAACGACCAACGAGCGCCCCGAAATGAGCGCGCCGCTGGCCAATTTCGTTGACATTTTACGCCACAGCGCCGTGCGGCTGACCGTGGCGGGTGCGCCGGGGATCGGCTTGAGACTTGTGCTCGCCCACATTCTCGGAGGATCGCGATTGTGGACTATCGATGCCGAGCCGCAGACGCCCCACAACGAGACCATAGCCGCGTGGCGCAACGGTTTGCCGACGCAAGCGGCGTTCGCCGACTTGAGACACGATGCCATCGCCCGGCTCGGGCTCGATGACGATGCACTTGTCGCCCGCGATTCGACCGGCGAACGGACGGCAACGATCTTCGCGCAGCTGCAAGACCTGCCCGATGACGATGTGATTGCGCTGCTGGCCATCGCCATGGCCGACACGCTGTCGATGGGCACGGGGCTGATCGACACCCTCGGGCAAGCGCTCAACGTCGATGTCGGCCACCACTGGCGGCCCGACGACCTGTTCTTCGATCTCGCCAAGGACCGCGAGGCCGTGAGCGCCATGCTGAGCGAGGTCATCGGCGAGACGGCGGCGCGATCCTACCTCACAGAGACCGGCACCAAGAAAAAAGCGATCATCCGCAAGGCGCTGTCAGGCAATGGCCGAACCAAGGTCGAAGGCTGGCTGCCGCGCTATGTGCAGTTCCCTCAAGCGCAGTACACCGGGCGGCCATTGACGGCGCGGTCGGTAATGAGGGCTTGAAGTTGAGGGTGTTCGACCGGGCAACGGCACCGTAGTCATTCTCGCTGATGCGACCGCCGATCAACGATGGCAGCCCCCTGTTGATGACGAAGCTATACCCGCGCGCGTCACGCTGGGGTCGAATACAATCTGCATGATTGGAAGGTGATGACTGTCCGCATGGCGATCAATTGCGACGATAACCAGCGGCTCTGCCTTCTGCGTCTCAAGTCTTGCATGAGACCATCGAGTTCTGGGTGGTACTCCTGAGCAGAAAAATCAGACAGGTCGGCAATGTGATCAAAAGTGCAGGGCATGCCGATTTCATCGTATCCGACATTGTCGATACGGCACTGACACAACTTGCGACCCATCATGCCCTGATAGGTTCCGTAATGGAATTGTTCGCGCCGGCCGTTAACCGCGTCCCTTGACCAAAATGCCAATACGATGTCCACCTTTAGAATCGCTTTTCGTATTCCTTCCTTCCAATCTTCGCCATAGTGGACTCTGTCCAAAAGTATCTTCGAATCGTATGGCGGCGGCAGCCCTTTTCTTTTTCTTAAAACTTTAAAAATGAGATTCAAAACGCTGTCGCCCAGGTTTTGCCATTTTGGGGTTTACAATTTTGCTATCGGTAACGTGCCAATCGGCATCGTTCGTGCTGCAATCGGTAAGCCGCCGAGTACCAGAGTTGTCCAATCAGTCAAACCAGAGCCAACCAGACCGGCCAAAAACCGTTTTTATTGGCTGAATAGGGGTGGGGGTCGGTTCGACCCGCAAAACACGTCCGACGGGCTACTTGCTGTCCCTGAAGACCGTTTATGGTCTGCCCATGAGAACGTATCAGCAACGCCAGCAAGGCCAATGCCGCCTCGACGGTTCTGTCAAGGGACGAACGGACAGACATTCAGAAACTCATTAACAATGAACTGCAATTACTGCGGAGGTCGACTTCGTCACTCAAGGCGGCACTAGCTGAAAAGCAGGTTGAAAGCGTCATTGAAAACGCAGTTCAGTAACACCCAGGCCTTTCAGGTCAACTGCAAAAACGAGTTCAAGCGGTCGAGGCAAAGTGCGCCCCCTCAACATGCTACGAGATTGCAACTGAGTCCTCAAATGCCACACGCTGGGTGATTGGCAGCGTTGCCTCTGGCTCAGCGGAAGAACACCCACGTCACCAGCATAAAACAGGGAAGCAGAACGCCACTGGACCATAGCATATAGCCGAAAAAACTAGGCATTTTGATGCCGCGTTCTTCGGCGATGGCCTTGACCATGAAATTCGGGGCGTTTCCGATGTAGGTGTTAGCACCCATGAACACCGCGCCCGCAGAAATCGCCAGCAGCGTTGTGCTGAGCGTTACCATGAGTTCGTGTGCATCGCCGCCCGCCATGTTGAAGAACACCAGGTAGGTCGGCGCGTTATCGAGGAAGCTCGATAGGATGCCCGTCAGCCAGAAATACATGGCATTGATAGGTTGCCCCTGTGCGTCAGTCACGAGGCGCACCAGCGGTTCCAACGCGCCCTTCGTGCCTGCCCGTAGAATGGCAATGGCCGGAATAATCGTAATGAAGATGCCAGCGAACAGCTTTGCCACTTCGGCAATCGGTGCCCATGTGAAGCCGTTGCCTTCGCGGATCTGCGGGCCCGTGAAACGCCACGATAGCCAAGCGATGACGAGCAACAGAACATCACGCATGACGTTTTGCAGTTCAATTTCGATATAATTGACGGTCACGCTCAGGCCGGGCTTCCATACTCCACTCAGCAGAACGGCAATAACGATTGCGCCAAGCAGGCCGACATTGAACCAGCCTTCGATGCGCACGCGGCTGTCCGGCGTAGGGTCTGGTTTTGGCGGATAGTTCTCATCAATGTGGAACAGATACCAATCAAGAACGTAGAACACAGCCAATAAGATAACCGCGACCAGCAGCATCGGCGCGAGGAGGTGGCGGGTTGGCCAGAAGAAGCCGACTCCCTTCAAGAAGCCGAGAAACAACGGCGGGTCGCCAAGCGGGGTCAGCGATCCGCCGATATTGGCGACGAGGAAGATGAAAAACACGATGACGTGTGCGTTGTGAAGGCGATTATCGTTGGCACGGATGATTGGCCGAATGAGGAGCATCGCCGCGCCCGTCGTCCCCGTGATGCTCGCAATGCCCGTGCCGATAGCCAGAATACTTGTGTTCAACATGGGAGAGCCGTGCAGGTTGCCTTTGATGAGCACCCCGCCTGCGACGGTGAACAGAGCGAACAGCAATATCAGGAACGGTACATATTCGAGAACGACCGTGTGCATCAGTTCATAAACTGTGGATTGCAACCCAAAGCTCGCGACAGATGGCAGAAGGAACAACATTGCCCATCCCGCGCTAATTTTGCCGTAGTGATGGTGCCAGGTCAGGGGGGCAGCGAGCGGCATGATGGCAATCGAGAGCAGCAACCCTGCGAAGGGGACGATCCAGAGGAGACCAAGACGTGTACCGTTGAGTTGCGGTGCGTCACCTGCTGCCCATGCTGGCGCTATCGTAAACGCCAGCATCAGGGCCAAAGCGAGCGTCGCAGCCGAAAGTTTTCCCCGAAAAACTTGCATCTTGATCGCCGTTCCTTTGTCTTGTTGTGTGATGAAGCGTGCGGGGGAAGCATTCCCGCGTCAATGGTTCGTTGCATGATGACTTGCGATGAGGAGAGAATATGCCGGAATGGCTTCTAAGTTGGCTCTATCCGGAACTGTCCGGCCGCTTGCCGCGCGAGCGTCGGGAATTGCTTGCGCAAGCGCGAGGCGGCAGCTTCGATGTGGTCGAAATGATAGGGCTTGCGTTCGCGCTTGCCGTCACGGTATTTTTGACGCGCTACTCGGCTGCTGAACTGAACTGGTCGGGGCGATTGTCCGCAGGCCTCCTTAACTACGTTGTGGCAATTCCCCTGCTTGTCATGTTCGGCGGCCCTTTTTACCTTCGGCGCACACGGCGGCATCTCCACGAACTGTTGCGGAATAATAAAATCAAGTGACCCGGTCCAAGTCCGTGTGCGAACCGATGAAGAGAAATTTTGTGTCACGATTTTTCAATGCTGCCGGGAGATGACCGCCTATTTGACCGGGCGGCCTCCTGACCCGGACGTCATTTAGGGCTGCGCAACTTTAGCAATTTGAAGAATTTTCCGCTT
>JBEBJA010000067.1:0-138833 GCA_040080145.1 Hyphomicrobiaceae bacterium | reverse complement strand
GCTCTTGCCGGCGTCGATAGATGTCGTGGGTGGCCGCCTTCGCGGCCATGACGAAAATGGATAGACTGGGAACCATCTGTTTGACCCGGAACACTAGCCTGCTAGCACTCTTAGAGCAATCCCTGGTCAGCCAGGTCTTTACGCATTTGCGGTGTCATTGCTGCCAGATCGGCCGCGGCACGGGCGGAGCCTACGTCAGGCGGGGCGTCATCGTTCGACAGATAGCGCCAGCCTTGAAACGGGCGGCGCTTGGTGGGACGGACGGGCACGAGTGCGGAATCGAGCAGCAGAAGGCAGCAGGCAGAGCCATCGTCCTTTTGACCGGTGTCGAAGCCAATCAGGCGCTGGCGGACCTGGATCACGCCCTTGATGACCCAGTACAGCGATCCGCCATCCAATAGCTCGTCCTGACGCTTGGGGGTTTGAAAGGTCGTGTGTTCGATGCGCGAATGAGCGGCAAACCGGACCGCCTGCCAACGGGCGAGGTCTTCGATCGATTCAGCGCCGACGCAGAGCTTGATGATGTGGAGTGCCATGCCGCCAGTATGGACGAGCAGGCCTGTTTTCAGCAACCCAACGCAGGACCCTTCACTTATTTCGCGGTGCAGAACCCGGCGTATTGGGCGAAGATGGGTTGGCCGAGTACGCCGAGATGGCGTGAATGAATGGCGGGCCGCGAGCCGGTAGCAGGGTCGGTATCGTAGATCGTCGTGACGTTCAGGAAGCCTTCTTGTGCGACCTCAAGGAAGTGATTGGCGTTGAGCGCGCGGACAACACGGAGGGGATTGCCCACCGGCTTACCGGCAATACTTAGACGCGCGGTCTGGCGCTCCAGATCGACAGCTTCAATCTCGAAGGCCAAGGGTTCCGGCTGGGCACTCGTGTAGGTGCCAGCGGTATACGCCCACGCCGCACCGGCTTTAAACGTGCAACTGAGCGGCGGCAGGGTTTCGCTGCCGGCGGCGGTCGGCGATTTCGCAGACGCGAGCAAAGCTGCCGCCAAGAACAGCGCTGTGGTTGTATTTGCCTTGGTCGTAGTCGTAGCCGTCATGCGGTTTTCCGTTCGGTCTTGTCGATGGGGCCGCCAGCTGATTTCCAGCCGGCAAAACCGTCGATGATGTGGGCGACTGGTTTCAGGCCCATGTCCTGAGCAACCTTTGTGGCGAGAACGGAACGCATGCCGCCGCCGCAGAAGAAAACGAAGCGCTTATCCTCAGCAAAGATTGTTTTGTGATAAGGGCTTGCGGGATCAATCCAGAATTCAAGCATGCCGCGCGGGCAGTGAAAACTGCCAGGAACGCGGCCATCGCGATCAAGTTCGCGGACGTCGCGGATGTCGACGAGAACGACATCGGGCTGCCCCACGAGCGGAATGGCCTCCTGCGGGGTCAGTTCGCTGATTTGGGCTCGCGCGGCGGCGACAAGGTCTGCTGCGGAAAGTGTGATGGACTGCGGCATGGGCACTTTCGAGGGGTGTGAGGGCATCGCTGATGAAGGCTGACCGCCTCAACGATTCGTAATGCGGCGCTCCGGGGCGAAAACTGTCTGAGCGTGTGTTAGCACCACGTAAGGAGACTGAATAGCTGCCTGCGTAGGCGTGAGGCGGCCTTGATGTTGACGCCGAACCAGAGTGATGTCAGCCGCGCGGGCAATGTATACGGGATCACGACCATGACGAAACGAAGCTGGATTAGAGTGGCTGGCGGGGCACTGGCACTGAGTTGCGCATGGGCCGCGCCGGGCGTGGCTGACTTCCGCACGAAGACGTCTCCCACGGTGGTCCCCAACCTGACGCCGCCCGATCTATCGGCGGCCAATAACGCCTACCGGCTATCTGCCGACGAGATCGCCTACGACTGCAAGAAGCTGACGGGGCATATTCAGGTCCGCATCCGGCAATTGCGCAGCACTCGCGCCGATACCAAAACGTCTGGCGTTGGACGGACGATGCAGCAGATGGCATCGCCGCTGTTTGGCGGGACGAGCCGGGGGATAGATCCCGATGGCGACAATGCGCGCGATCTGTCGATGCTGAAGGCCTACAACGGGCGGTTGGCGGCGAAGAATTGCCCGATCTTCGATCTCGATGGGCTGTTGACGCCCGGCAATACCGATGCGCCACGGCCTATTGCCAAGGTAAAGCCGACGTCGGCGCCGTTGCAGCTGAAGACGCCGAAGCCTGTTACTGTGCCTGTTCCAGCGGTCGCACCGGCCGTCAAGGTGCCTTGACGCGGCTCTCAGGCCGTTTCACTGCGAAAGTCGGGCGGGGCAGGCTGCGACCGCGATCATGGATTTGTCGGCGTAGCCCGGAACGCCCTTGTTGGTCGTCACGGCGCACCAGAAGCCGCGAAGGGCGCAGAAACGGCGGCGCTTGACCAGGATTTCATTTTTGATGGCGGTGGCGACTACAGCGCCGGAGCTGAAGGCGGTTTGGCGGATATTGAGTTCGGGAACAGTGACCTTGAAACAGCCGTAGGCCGGGCGGTGGGTCTTGGTTTGCGCAACAGCAGGCGCGCTTACCAGGGTGCAGGCGATTACGGCGGCGGCGAGGTTGGTATATCTGGCCATGACGGCATCTCCCGTGTTCGCTTTCAGCAAGCCGGTCAGCCTGCACGTCTATCTATACTGCAACTGTCGCTGGCGGATCGAGTCAGGCTATAGCTAATCCCCGGCAACAAGCGGCAAGATTCAGGTCCCGGCGTCATGTCCATCGATTTCAGCCAGAAGGAACGCGCGTTTGTTGACGGCCTCGCAGCCGACACCGGACGCGATCTCGATGGGTGGATGGCGGCAATTGGCGGCGCGGGGCTATCCCATCGGAATGAGATCATCGACTGGTTGCGCCAGAACGGGTTCACGTTCGCTCGCGCGTCGTGGATTGAGCGCATCCATCACAACGGCGGCAAGTTGATCTATGCCGACGGCGTGCGAGCGCCAGCCGAAAGCCACAAGCGCAAGGCTGTCAAAGCCGCAGGGGAGGCAAGGCCCGCAGGGATGAGAGCGCAGGCTCAGGTTGCATCGACGCTGGTTCTAACAGCACAATCTGACCACGATGTGGATGCCTTGCTGGCTGCGGGGAAGGCCTACCGTCCGCTGGCTCAGGTGTTGCTGAGGGATATTCTCAGTGCGGTACCTGGCGCCGATGTCCGGGCGTTGAACGGCCATATTGTTGCAACCCATGCCCGGCCGTTCGCAGCGCTCATTGCAGGCCCCAAGGACGTTCGCTTGCTGCTGTCGCTGGGCACGCGCAGTCCTGCCGCTGGGTGGGCACGGGCGAAAGTGCAGCCTGGTCTCGAAAAACTTTCGGCGCTCACCCATGTGCTCGTGCTGACGGATGCGCGGCAACTCACGCGCGAACTCAAAGATTTGATCGCTGCCAGCGCGCGCGACACGGCCCAATAATTGAGGCGTTTAAGACCTGTACCGCGCCGGGCGGTGTAACGTGCAGGCTGGAAACATCGATTCGCCCTAAATTGAGGGCTTTCTCGCGCGCTGAGAGTAATTGGCCGGATGACCGCAAAGGGCTGGACGTCATGATCTGGGGCAATAATCATTGGGCTAATGCCGTACGTGCGGGAGCATTGGCTGCCGTGCTGATGGCTCCTTCTGGATTATCCGCGCAATCGGCACGCCGGGACGGTATTGCCGACCTTATCAACAAGACCGAGCCAAAGGCACTCGTTCCCAATGCTGCGGCGGGTGCCCCTGCTGCAGCTGCGGTTGCCGCCGATCCGCGCGAGGGCGACGCTGCATTTGAGGCCGCACGCAAACTGATGGCAGCCGTCGATGCGATCCTGCAGGACACGGCCAAGCAGCGTAGCGAAGGCAAAAAGCTGCCCGGCAAGGATGAGTTCGTCATTCCGCCGTTCTTCACCGAAACGCGCGAAGATCGCGATGTGAAGGTCCAGGCACTGCTCAATGCTGCACTTGGTGTCGTCACCGATGTACCGGTCGTCGATACGCAGAAGAAGATCGAGGGTCTGCGCAAAAATATCCGTGACATCGACGAGCAGATCACGAAGGCAAAGGAAAAGCAGATCGCCGCGCCGAAGGACGGGATGTTACCCGGCGTGCTGACCGACACCGTGGACAGCCTGGGCGCGCAGATTGTCGAGTTGGGCAAGAAGATCGAGCTCAACAGGGCCGAGATAAAGGCTGCAAAGGCAGAGATCGTCACCGGGTTGCAGAACTCCGGACTCAAACTGACACCCGAACAGGTCGATTTGTTGCTCGACAGCGTGCTGTCGGGCGATCTCGTGCGGCTCGTCGCGGTGTTCAACGCCGCCAAGGTGATTGACGGCCAGCTTGGCAAGCTGATGGCGTCGAGCGGCGACAACCTCAATGCGTCGCGTAAGTATTTTGCCATGCATGCAGCGCTGTTTGCCATGCTGGTGCAGTCGCAGGACGCCACGATTGCGAAGATTGATACCAATTATGGGCCGAAGCTGGATGCGATTTTGAAGGATATCCAGGCTGCGCGGACCAAGACTGGCGAACTCATGCGGGCCGAGAACCGGCCCGACCAGAAGCGCGCGCTTGAAGCAAACCGCGACGCCCAAAAGCTCGCGGAGGACGCTGCCAAGAGTTACAAGAGATACCTGAGCCAGCAGCGCGAGCAGCTTGCCAAGGCCCGGCTCAAAGCCGCTCATGATCTGCGGATCGCCGACAACACTTACGAGACAGTGGAAGCCAGCTTCCAACTGCGCAATCTCATGAAAGACAGCGCGCAGTCGTTTGAAGCGTTGCAGAAGCTCGAAGCGCCAACCTTCGAGCAGATTTTCCGCAATGAGGAATTGCGTAAGGAGTTCGAAAACTTAACCCGCAAGCTCGATACGCCGACGAGCTGAACACTGATTTAGATCAGCGCTCGTGTGGCGAATGTGTCTGACTAAGCGCCGTGTTGCCACAGTTGCGCTGCATGGGTTTGCCATCAGCGAGAGGTGGATTATAAGGCTGCATGAAAACTGAACCGACACCAATGTCTGAGGCTGCGGCTCGTGCGCGACGCCAGTCAACGCTCCCCGTTGCGGCGCTGCTTTTGATGGCGGCGTCGGGCATTGGCGGCATTGCAGCATTTGCGCAAAGTGTCCCTGGTAACACGGGCGTCACACCTGCGCGGGCTATGATCGCCAATCCACAGACGGGCGGGGCTGGATCGGCGCAGGCAGGACTACAGGTTCCAAAGCCCACCGCGAAGCCGGCCCCGAAGCGGGCTGCACCGGTCAGTGCGAAGGGTTGCGGCAGCGCGGGGGCAATCGGTGTCGTTCGCGAGCAAGCCATAGATGCCAGCACGGGTCCGCGCTACGGTCATCAGCAGTTCAAAGACATTGAATTCCTGCAAGACGGCGAAGTCGTATTGACGTTCGACGATGGCCCGCTGCGGCCTTACACGGTGCCGGTTCTGAAAGCACTCGAGGCGCATTGCACAAAGGCGACGTTCTTTGTCGTCGGGCGGATGGCGCTGTCTGATCCAGCCTTGGTGCGCGAGACCGCCAAACGGGGGCACACGATCGGAACGCATACCTGGTCGCATATGGACGTGCGAAAGACGAGCCAAACGCGGGCGCGGGGCGAGATCGAACTCGGCGTCAGCGCGGTGAGCAAGGCGCTTGGCCAACCGGTATCGCCGTTCTTCCGCTTCCCCTATTTGAGCTCGCCAAAGCCGATGCTCGACTACTTGCGTAGCCGCAAGATCGGGGTGTTTTCCATTGAAGTCGATTCCAACGACTATCGCTCGAAAGACCCCGCGCACGTCTATCGCAACGTGTTGTCTCAGCTGGAGCACAAGAAGAAGGGGATCATCTTGTTCCACGACATCCAGCCTGCGACGGCTGGAGCACTCGGCGGTTTGCTCGATGAGTTGAAAGCACGCGGATTCAAAGTCGTGCATATGACGTCCACAGCCCAGGTCACGACGCTGCCTGAGTTTGACGCCATTGCGGATAAGGAAATGGCGCGCAAGTCGACGATTGCGAGTGCCGATCCGCTGGCGTCGCGGTCTATCGTGTGGCCAATGGCTGGAGGCGAGGCAGCGCAAAAGGCGGCGGGCAAGGTTCCGGCACCTGCCGCCGAGCCAGAAGAGATGCTGCCGTGGGGCGTCGTCGCAACAAAGCCCGCGCCAATTACAACGTCTGCGGTCCGCCCAAAACCTGCTCCGCAGCCAAGTGGCGATTTCGACTGGGCGACGAAGTTGTTCAACTTTTGATGTGAAGGTTTATGACTGGCGGTTTTTTCTCAGTTTACCGATAGGTGTCGGGTATTGCCGCATCTCGGCCACGTCTTCGCCTTGAGGTGGCCAGCCGAATCATTGCTACTGCAGATGCGGTCAACGGGGCTCGATTTGTTAACAACTGATCGCGCGCCTTAACTCAACTTAATGATTTGTTTCGTTTTTTGAGCGAGCGTCTAGGAAACTTGGCCGTCTGTAGTGGTCTTGCGGCAAACGATTCAGGGTTGCACCGATGCGATTGATGGCTGGATTTGCGAGCGTTGTTGCTTTGATCGGCGTGGCAGGAGGCAGCGTCACTGCCCCGGCAGACGCGAATGGTCTTCAGGCGTGCGCTGCCACCGGCCAAGCGCTTGGCGTTTCACGCATCGTCGAGATCAACACGTCGACCGGTGCGCTGTTTGGGTCGATTTCAACGCAGAGCCGCGAGGCGCGGTTTCTTGAGCCTAAGGAAGTCGTGCTGACGTTTGACGACGGCCCGATGCCAACCGTGACGCGCGCGATCCTCGATACACTGGACCGGTATTGCACCAAAGCGACGTTCTTCTCCGTGGGCCGGATGGCGCTCGCCTACCCCGCGACAGTCAAAACTATCATCGAGCGCGGGCATACGATTGGCTCTCATACGTGGTCGCATCCGCTAAACCTCAAGCGGCTTTCGCTTGAGAAGGCGAACGAAGAGATTGAAAAGGGCCATGCCGCCGTCACGATGGCTGCGGGTCAGCCGGTCGCGCCGTTCTTCCGGTTTCCGGGGTTGAGCGATAGCGGCCCTATGCTCAAGCATTTGCAGGGGCGCGGGATTGCTTCTTTCACCGTCGATACCGTCTCCAACGACAGCTACATCTCAGACCCCGACCGGTTGCTCGCGGGCGTATTGAAAGAGCTTGAGTTGAAGAAGGGCGGGATCGTGCTGTTCCACGACATCAAGCCCGCGACGGCTCGTATGCTTCCCCGCTTCCTGGCGGAGCTTCATGCTCGCGGGTACAAAGTC
The DNA here is from genome assembly GCA_040080145.1 of Hyphomicrobiaceae bacterium. Lineage (GTDB taxonomy): Bacteria > Pseudomonadota > Alphaproteobacteria > Rhizobiales > Hyphomicrobiaceae > JANXVY01. Next base: position 131,616 of record JBEBJA010000067.1, on the reverse strand, counting down.
GTGCATATGCGCGCAAAGGGTGCTGTCGAGCCGCAACCCGATCTGGTCGCCAAGCTCGCGCCAATTCTGGCCAAGTCGCAGAAGGCTGCCGCAGCGTCGACGCTGGTGCCGTTTTATGGATTAGTAAAGCCGGGCGATATGTCAGGCGACTCCTTGGCGGTCACGGAGATTGCGCCAGCCGCACGTCTGCGCCCTGACGGCAAGTCTGTCCCTTCACCGACGAAGGTGGCCTCCGCCAAGACCGCTGTGCGCGGCTGGGCGGCACGGTCGGAGGCTGCCGGAAACTGGGCGACGACGGTCGCCGTTCCCAACAAGTAAGCATCGACACATCGTTATTTTCGATTGGGTTAGGGGCGTACTTCAGCGGCCTTTGGATCTTTTATTGAGGCTGGGTTTTCTTTAGGTAGGCAGGCTTGTCCGGGGCCAAGCTGTCAATATATGCGAGCAGAGCCGCGATGTCTTCGAGTGCGAACGCGAAGCCTGGCATTTCATCATGTCCCGAAATCAAGCCGGTGGCGGCCGCGTCCTGCAGCATGGCTATGGGATAGCGCTCATAAAGGCGGCGGAAGGGCGTATTTGAGTTGACCCACGCCGGGCTTGGGTCGCTCTCTGTGACGGCATGGCAGACGCTGCAGTGGGCTTGGGCCAAATCGCGGCCGCGGGAAACGCGATCAGCTTGGCTTGAGTTGCCTTGAGCCGCACAAGCGGTGCTGACGAGCAGAATGACCGCCAAGGCTTGTCGAGAGATGGGCATGCGAAGCCTTTTTGGTCCGATTCTATCCATCAGCCAGACTACCGGGTCAAGATGGGTGCCCCTTGCGCGCGGTCAATTCGCGTGTGTTAGCCGAACTTGTCGTAGCGGATTTGGGTTGACGGAACACCGTGGCCTAAGAGAACCCGAATTGCGCCGTCGACCATTGGCGGCGGGCCGGCAACGAAGGTGGTCACGGTCCTACAGTCGGCTTCGAGCCGCGCATCGGCGACGTCATGGACGAAACCAGACGCAATTTGGATCGCCGCAAATTGGGGATGGACCAGACCTTCAACCACCTCATGTGACAAGGCGAGAATGACTTCAAGTGCGCCATTAGATTGGATGACGAGGCGGGAAAAGCGGTCGAGGTAGAAGCCGTCACGCAAGGCGCGGACGCCGAAGAATACGCGGCCCTTATGGTTTTGAAAGTGGCCGGCAGCTGTGGCACGTTCCAGGATTGAGAGGATGCCCGCGATGCCTGAACCGCCTGCGATACAAACGAAGTCGCGGTCATTTTCCGGCCGGAAGGTCGCCCGGCCGAGTGGTCCGAACACGCCAAGTTCAAGGCCAGTGCGATCCGCCTCAAACAGCCATTCCGATAGGCCGCCACCGATCTTCTTCTTTATGACCAGTTCGAGCGTGCTGGCTTCCAGGGCATGGTTCACCATCGAATAGGCGCGTGCACCGTTGATGCCCGGCGCTGTCAGCACAACAAACTGGCCGGCATCGAAGGTCATGGGCGAAGGAAGCGCCAGCTCGAAATGCATCACGTCATCCGTCAGCAATTCTACGTTATGGACACGGCCCGAACCATAGCGCGGCAGAGGCCCGCTCTGTGAGAGCACAACACTTCCTGGCACGCGCAGAACGGCGTTGCTCGTGGCGCGCGACTGGCACATGAGGATGTCGCCCTTGCCAGGCTGCAATTTGGCGAGAGCTGGGGCTTGCGGCCATATCGTTTCGACGGTGCCACTGCGGACGCGGGCTTTGCACATGCCGCATGTTCCGGTTGCACAATCGTAGGGCAGGGTCAGACCGGCACGGAGGCCCGCGAAGAGGATCTTTTCACCGGGTTCGCAGGTGAACGGGCACGTCCCCGCCCGCGATTCGATCACGATCTCCATGCGGAAATAGTCCTCCTTGATAGGGCGGAGCCGCAAGGACGCGACCGGCTGGCACTGAGTATAGACGGCTGACGATGCTGGCAAAAGAGCTGACCGGGCGGCATAAGCTCTGCGGGCTTGGTGCACAAGCTGCCGCCACACCTTGGAGCTTCATTCCCTCAGGAACATGGCCGTTGATGATCTTGCTGCGATCTATCTGGAACCAATTCGTCTCATCCTTCGAATGGAAGGGTCGCCCTTTGAAAAAAAGGGTTGCCCATCGAATGGAAGGGTTGGTGCGGTCAAGAAGACTCGAACTTCCACGCCTTTCGGCGCTACCACCTCAAGGTAGTGCGTCTACCAATTCCGCCATGACCGCGAACCGCACGAAGCAAGGCGCCTCGTGATTGGAGAAGGTGCGGAGTAACAGAGGCCGCGAGCAAAGGCAAGCGCCAACGTGCTCGATTTGGGGTAGTATTTCTCCCGACCGGACGTGGCGAAAATACGCGGGCAAAATGAACGGACAGACCCACACATTGAAGACCAATCCAGCGGATTGGATGAAGAGCCCTGAGCCGGTAGGCTATCAGCGCGCTGTTGCATTCATGGAGGAGCGCGCGCGTCTCATTTCCTGTGGACAAGCACGCGAGCTGGTCTGGTTGCTGGAACATGCAGCCCTTTACACGGCGGGGACGAGTGCAAATCCTGCCGATCTCATCGACCCAGAGCGGTTTCCCGTTCACACAACGGGTCGCGGCGGGCAGTACACCTATCACGGTCCAGGGCAGCGCATCGGATATGTCATGCTCGATCTCAAGGCGCGAGGCGGAGACGTTCGCGCCTATGTGCATCAACTTGAGCAGTGGTTGATCGAGACGCTGGCTGTGTTCGGCGTGGCGGGCGAAGTGCGGCCAGATCGCGTGGGGGTTTGGGTGACGCATCGCGATGCGCGCGGCAACAAAGTTGAGGATAAGATTGCAGCGCTCGGCGTACGGGTCAGTCGCGGGGTTAGTTATCACGGCGTGGCGCTGAATGTTGCGCCAGATCTGGCGCATTTTTCCGGGATTGTGCCGTGCGGGATCTCGCAATACGGGGTGACCAGTCTGGCGGCGTTGGGGCATCGGGTGAGCATGAGTGAGGTCGATGCGGTTTTGCGCACGACCTTCGAGGGGGTTTTCGGCGTCGCCACCGTGGATGCATCAGACGCCGATGGCACATAGAACAGCCCGGTCACCTTTGCAGGTGCCGGGCTGACGTGTCTTCACCTGAGATGTCTTAACCTGAATGAGCTTTACTACGGCTTCACAGCGGATGATCTAGCTTGAAACGGGGGAGGCCAGGCCGTGATGTCTGGCGCAGTCTCTTACTTGGTCTCTGGTGCGTCGTCGTAGAGTTTGCTGTCCTCGATTGAAATCACTTCGGGGCCTTCGAGGACGTATTCGTCGTCTTCGCTGCTTCCCAACCGGATGGTGCAGCCTTTGAGGCAGACACCTTCGAGTACGCCACTCGGCTTTAACTGAAGCTCTTGCTTGGCATCGCCTTCCAGGATGGTGAGTTTGTGTTCCTTGTCATCCTTGTTGGTAACCGTCACAGCAAATGCCGAAGCGGAACCTAGAAGAGTGACTGACAGGACTAAACCAAACCGGAGACGCATGACGCCTAAGCTCCCAAAACAGGTTTGATTACTTCTTCTTTGCAGCCGGCTTCTTGGCGGCAGCCTTCGCGGGGGCCTTTGCAGCAGCCTTGGCGGGAGCCTTGGCAGCGGGCTTCTTGGCGGCAGCGGCGGCGGGCTTCTTTGCGGGAGCCTTCATGATCGTAATTCCTTCGGTTTGAGCGCCTCTCGGCGACGTGGTTTTCACTCACTTGGCCGACTCGCCGTCGGTTGCAGCGACTATGTTTGGAATCAACAACGCCCACAAACGGATTTTTCCGGTGACCCCTATCGAAATTTTCGATAGGTCTATTGTTCAATCCCCATCAGCGGTCATACGTCATGGATGTGAATCTCGCCCGCACCTTCCTCATGGTCGCCGAAACCGGATCGTTCATTGATACCGCGCGGAAGATGAACTTGACCCAATCAACGGTTTCAGCCCGCATTAAGGGGCTTGAGGAGCTGCTTGGACGGCCGCTGTTTGAGCGCTCACGGCTTGGCGCCGAGTTGACGGCCGCGGGCGAACAGTTTCGCAAGCATGCGCTAGCGCTCGTTCGGCTGTGGCGTCACGCTCAGCTCGAAGTTGGTCTGTCGGGCAAACATCGCGACCATCTGTCTGTGGGTGCGCCCAACGTGTTGTGGGACGGCTTCTTGCTGCGATGGGTGGCTTGGCTGCGCACCAACATCCCCGACATCGCGGTCTCGGGAACGGGTGGCATGTCGGTTACCCACACCCAGCGCCTTGTTGAGGGCACGCTCGATCTCGCCGTTCTGTACCGGCCAGTGCAACTGCCCGGGTTTACGATCGAGCATCTGTTCGACGAAGAGTTCGTGCTCGTAACCAGCGCCAAGGCGCAGAGCCGGCGGACGGGCCAGGACTATGTGTTCATCGACTGGGGTATCGACTTCCAGCTCGACCATGCGGCTGCCTATCCGGAAATGACTAATCCCGCGCTCAATCTGGACCTTGGCGCATTGGGGCTCGATTACATTCTGGCAAACGAAGCCTCGGCTTACTTCCCGCGCCGGATGGTTAAAGCGCATCTGGCGCGGGGGCGGCTGCGGGAGCCCAAGCGGACAAGGCGCTTCGTCTATCCCGTTTACATGATCTATCCCGAAGCACGCGATGAAGACGCCTATGCGCCGATCTTGGACGGCTTGCGGCAGGAGGCGGCCAGACTGAGCAAACTGGCGGCGACCTAAGCGCGTGTCGCGGCGTTCGAGGCTTTGAGGAGGCGGAAGGCGGCGTTGAGCTGCTTCGTGCGGCTGTCGAGGTAGCGCGCGACTTCCGGCGGCAGGGCGACTGCGGCGAACAGATCGGGATGGTAGGTCTTGGTCAGGGCATGATAGGCGGCACGGATCTCGTCCCAGGACGCGGCTTTGGCAAGCCCCAGCACCTTGTAAGGGTCGAACTGTGTCGCGTCCGTCACCAGCAGGTGGAGCGGCTGCAGCCGCGTGGGCATAACGAGCTTCAATGCTTTGATGGATGCCTTAGGGATAAAGGCGCTCTCGCCGTCAAACCGGTCGATGAAGATGAAGGCGTCCGGGCCATCGAGCAGCTTATGGACGGCGCGCGACTGCGGCAGCGCTGCACGCCCCGTCACGGTCGAGCCGTCGTCCAGCGAGATTTCGACCGCCACCGTCATGACCGAAGCATTGTCGACGCGATTGCGCTCAAACATCAGGGCCACGTCTCCAAGCAGGCATGAGGGCACCTGCGGCGCGCAGGAGGCTGTCGTGGAGTTAACACCTGCAACGGCAAACGATGCGTTAACGCGGGTTCCTGAACGCCAGCTAACGCGGCAATCAGTTGGAGTTCAGGTGGCGTGTTTCATGGTGTCTGCATCCACTGCGCAAAGGCTCTTTCATACACCTGCGCCATCATGGGAGGATAAAGTGTACTCAAAGTCTGTTTCTGGTCTGCTGATTGCCGTCGTCGCCGGTGCCGTGCTGGCAGGTCCCGCAAGCGCCAAGTCCGCGTCGCAAATCCGCCAGGAGGCGATCGACAAGCGCGAAGCCGCACAGGCAGAAGCGATTGTTGAAGGCCGCAAGAACGGAAGTTTGACCTGGTGGGAACGCGCCCGTCTCGTGCGCGAGCAGCGCCGCATCGGCAAGCTCGAAGCCCAAGCCAGCTCTGACGGCAAGATCACCAAAGGTGAATACCGGGCCGTGAAGGCTGCACAAAACGATGCCGGTGAACACATCACAGCCGACAAGCACAACCCGTCGGTGCGCGGGTGGTGGTGGCGGACGTTCAGCCGTTGAGGCTGTGGTGTTAGTCTGACCCTGGATCAAATCACCGTCATGGCCGCGCAGGCCCATACGCGCCAACATAGCGAGCCGGTGCCCCCTCTCCCCCTGGGGAGAGGGCTGGGGTGAGGGGACTTTGCGCCAAAGCCAGCCGAATGAAAGTCCCCCTCATCTGCCCTGCGGGCATCTTCTCCCCAGGGGGAGAAGAAAGTGAGTGCGTGTCTTATACCAGCCCACAGAAGTTTTGACTCTTCGTTTGACGGGCTGCGGGCTGGTATTCTTTTTGCTTTGCGCGTGGCCGCCCCACCAACCCCACGCGTGGCGGCCACCCACGACATGCAAGCGCAGGGGCGGTCGCGAAGAATTCGCTCCTGCCATTCGACCGTGGTGGATCGACCAGCAGCCCTGGATTCGTTGATGGCTGCCGTGGTTGGCCGCCTTCGCGGCCATGACGAAATGGGGGATAGGGCCGATACGCGGCGCTCATCTATCCAGGCGCTTGTGCGTGAAGGGGCCGGGTTCGGATTGGCCGATCAGGAAGCCTTGCTTTCGCCACCAGCCGTTGACCTTCAACGCCGCCTCAATGTCTTGATGGCCATTGATCGTGGTCGGTGCAGGATGGTTGCGAACGCGGTCCAGAACAACATTGCGGAGGAAATCGGTCCTGGCCAGCACGGCGCAGTTTGACCAGTTCAGATAGGTCGACCGCGTCAGCCAGTTGCCGTTCCCGGTTTTTTCGATAATGCGCGGATGGCGCCGCGTCGGGTCTTCCTCCGCATAGATCGCGCTGCCTCTCAGTGCGCTTCGGCGGCGATCCTCATAGGCGCGCAACAGTGGATTTGCCATCGGGCGGCGGTGCGAAGCATCGGTACCGAGCGGCCATACCAGATTGAACCGCTGGGCGTAGCGCTCACCGCGGGTGAATTGTTCGCCAGGTTCGCGGCGTGAGCGCATGATGAAGGCCGGAACGCTTCGCGCCTCCATGTCGGCCAGCGCGGAGGTCAGCATGGCGATCAGGCCCGCGCGATCGGTCACCAGCGGGTTATCGTTTTCGAGCGACAGGATGAACGGCGTGCGGACCTGCGCCGCTACGGCGTCGACCGCGCCAAAAATGCCGGTGTTGGCCGCCGAGCCTGAATGGTCGAAACCGAACCGCCGGGCGATGGCGATGTCGGCGGGGCTGATCTCGTTGAAGTGAATCCGCTTTTGCGCAAACAGGTCGAGGATGCCGGCGGATTCATAGGATTCAAGTGTCTTCTGGATGGTCGCCTGAGCCTTCCAGCTAATCATCGTCAGCGTCACGCCGCCAAACAGGGGCGCGTCCGAGTTGCTTGCGGCGGGCATGCCTGTCATCGGGTCAGGCTCCGCGTGTCCAACGGTAAGCAAGGTAGGCAAGGGCCAGTGCGCCCAATATCCAACCGGCCTTTTGCAACGTGCGGCGGACGGTTTTGCGGATCTTGAACTGGCCCCGGCTGGCCTGGAAGTGCTCGATGGTTGGATCGGAACCGGGGGCGTCGAAGATCTTGTAATAGTCCGGCGGCAAGACGGTAATGGAGACGCCGGCCATATCGGCGAAGGCCATGTAGACGAGGTCTTCGTCAACGGTTGTGGCTGTTGCGCGGGCTTCGCCGTCTTTCCACAGCTTGGCAAACTTGCGGCCACCTTGCGTGTTGCGCACCGCGACGGTGCCTGCCGAAATGCGCAGGTACCACTTGCCGCGTTCCTTCGTGGGGTGGAACAGCAGCGTCACATCGGACGTCATGTTGTCGAAGGCTTTGAGCGGCTTTCGCACCACCGCGTCGGCGTCGAGGTAGACGATGTCCGTGCCTTTGAATTTGTTGAGGCAATAGTCGACGAACACCGGCTTCATGCGGGTGTTGGCTTCCCAGCCGCCGCGCGGTTCGTAGCGCTTCAGGAAGTGATTGATCTTCTGCGCCTCCAGAGACGCCTTGAGCGACAGGATCTGAGGCAGATAATTGGGGGTATAAAAGCCGCAGGCGATGTAGTTTTGCCCACCCTCGAGCCAGGAATATTCCTCAGGCAGGGGCTGCGGTGTCTCGGCATCGGTCATACTGGCAACATCCCCGCGATTAAAATATTGCGCTCTTATTGCGCAGAAGGAGTCATTCCGTCCAATAGTCCGCGATCCAATGGGCTGGCCGAAAGCGTCGCAGGGTGGGACGGAACGAGCGCCCGGTGCCGACGCGCTTTTTCGGTTCGTGCTCGCCGCGGAGCGCCGAGCTTGGGGTGATTGAGCCGTAGAACACGAGGATCTTGCCGCCGCCGGGCTTTTGCGGCGCGGCAAAGAAGCGGGCAACGCGGTTGGCTGGCAGACAATCGAGGTTGAACGGCGGGACCCATTCGGGCGGCCAGAACGCAACTTCATCGACAGCCTTGGTCAGGAAGTTCTGTTCCTTGGAGGCGTACTTTTCGATGATGACTTCGGGAGGCGTCGCGTGAAAGCGGTCGAGGACGGCGCTTTCGGCGCCGATGAAGTAGCGCACCACCGAACTGTTGCCGTAGCCCTTGTGAGGATCTTTCCATTCGCGGATGATGAGGAAGCGGCCGGGGTAAGTGAACAATGCGTCGATGTTGTCGAGGATGACCAGGTCGAGGTCGAGAAACAGCGTCATACCGGTGAGGCCACCGAGGTCCTTCTGCATCAAGCCGAGCTTAGGCCAGTATTTACCAAGCGCTGGATCGTACTCAACCTTGGGAAGCGGCTGGCATTCAACTTCGGGGCGGATGCCGGACGCATCGTCGGTGAAACAGACAAACCGGACATGCCAGGACGTATTGCGCTTAACCATGCCATACAGCCGGTTGACGAACATTGCCGGATAGCGGTCGCCCCATTTCATGCACACGACATTGACCGCGTGCGTCCTTTGCGCCTCGTCGAAGGCTGCGCGCCAGGACGTTTCAGGAACGGACTGAGCCGGGCTCTCGGTCATGGCAGCCTTTGGATCGGACACGTTGCACTTATCCCTGAGGTTTGGGTGACTTGTAAACGCTGAGTGACGGCCACGCCAGATGCACCATTGTCTGTCTCGCTAGCAGTAGGTTTTACAACTGCTTTTTCGCAATCTGGCAACTGACAATGATCGACGGGAGGAGCAGCGCGTCAAGCGCGCGGGTCTTCCGAGTGGGTAGAGAGCACTTGTGGCACTGCTCCGTGCTAAGATTTTTGGCCTCCCCGGAGCGTTTAACACTCGTTGACCTGGGAGTTTCACCCAGGCGGGTGCGGCGCGCCTCAGGATCGTGCTCGGCGTGGAGTACCCCTGACTCGCACCTTGCTGTCACCAATAGGTTCGCCTCCAGATCGGCGCCCCTCGCTGCAAAAAGTTTCTCAAAATATTCCCTGCCCGTAGGGCGTAATAGCGCAGCGTATTACGCCGACACCAAGTCCTGTCCACCCAACGGCGCAATACGCAAAGCGGCTCTGCCGCCCTACCATCCTGCACCGGCAAGTGGTGTGTTACATTTCCCACAATTGCGGCACGATGTGGCTTCACGGGCACAAAATCGCACCGGATTGATGCGGGTGTTAGGGGTTCATTTAGACCCTCCGCACTAACCTGCAGTTCATATTTCAATTTGTCGTTGCTGGAGTTGGACGATGGCATTCCACGCACTGGGGCTTGATACCTTAGCTCACAAGGGCACAATTACTGCGGTCGATGTCGTGCGCCTGCACGATGCGCTGACATTCGACGGGCCGGTGACCGAACAAGAAGCTCGCGAGTTGTTCGCGATAGAGTTGTCATCTTGCGAGAAGCACGCGAGCTGGAAGGGCGTCTTCATCGACGCCTTGACCGAATTCGCCATTCATCATACCGCACCGCATGGCTATCTGACGGCGTTGAAGGCAGATTGGATGTTGCGGCTCGCAGCACCCGAAGGCCGGGTTCTGTCGGCCAATACTTTTGCGCTGCTGCAAACATTGCTGTCGCTGGCCCGCTGGGCACCGGAGCGGCTCATTTCAACGCTGCTCGACGAAGTCTACTGTGCGGTGGCAGCTGGGGATGGACCTTTGCGTCACGGGCAGGCTGTGGCCATTGGCACCATCACCGGGCGGGACTGCGACGTCATCCGGCATATTCTCTATTCTGCAGGCACATGCGGGCAGGGTTCGATCACCCGGGTCGAAGCTGAGGGACTTTTTGCCATCAACTCGGTCATCACCGCCGGAGACCCGCTCTCGGGCTGGAGCGAATTGTTCGGCAAAGCCATCGGAGATTGCCTGCTCAGCGTCTCGGGTCATACTGGGCCGGTCCGCGAGGTGTTTCTCTGCCCCGATCATGGCAGCACCAGTGCCGTGGCCGGCCTAGTGACCGGGTTTGGGCGTTACCATCGGCAATCGAACGAAGATCGCGCAATTGCCGCACTCGAGCGTCAGCGGGTTTCCATCATTACCGGCGACGACATTCGCCCGATCACAGCTGGCTGGCTCGCCGGGGCGCTGGAACGCCATCACCAGCGGCCATCTGTGGCCGTTGCCGCGCTGATGGAAGCGCTCAGCATGCAGCATAGCGAGCTTGACGGCGTCCTTTCGCCCGTCGTTGGATCAAGGCCTGCTGTCCGCGCGGCCTGAGGGTTCTCAAGTCCTCCTGGTGCCTTAGCCCTTGAGCTGACAGAAATATGTTTTACAAGACATATCTTCTGGCAGCCGGGGGGCTGTTGGGCCAAGGGGATCCCGTTTCATGTTGACGAAACCGAAGCCACGCTGGCGCGAACTGACTTGGATTTTGCTGCCTCTCGCGCTGCTGATTGCCGGGGCGTTTGTTCTTGCCTATCAATTTGTCGGGCCAGCACCACCGCGCGAAGTCACCATGACCACGGGCAGCGAACGGGGCGCCTATCATGCGTTCGGTAAGCAGTATGCGGCGCATCTGGCCAAGGCGGGGATCAAGCTGACGCTGAAGCCGTCGGCAGGAACGCTCGAAAACCTGTCCCGGCTGACGGAAACCACTGCGTCCGTTCACATCGGCTTGGTGCAAGGTGGACTGGCGAATGCCACGACCCATCCCGGTTTGTCGTCGCTGGGCCGATTGTTCCTTGAGCCGCTCTGGCTGTTTCATCGCGCGGATCTTTCGGCTGAACGCCTGACAGATCTGGCCGGTAAGCGCATCGCGGTGGGGGCCGAGGGCAGCGGCACACGGCCGCTCGTGACGGCCATTCTGACGGCCAGCGGGGTCACCTCGGACAACTCGACGTTTCTTGGGTCGTCGGCCACCGACGCCGTCAGCATGATGGCGAATGGCGAAGCGGATGCCGTTTTCCTCGCGATGGCGGCCGAAAGCGAACTGGTTCAGAAGCTGCTGCACGATAAGTCCGTCAAGGTTTTCAATTTCAATCAAGCCGAAGCGCTGACCCGGCTCAATCCCTATCTCAGCAAGGTCACGCTGCCCGCCGGGGTTATCGACATGGCGGCCAATATTCCTGAAGCCGATGTGACGCTGGTGGCACCTGCCGCGACACTGGTCGTGCGCAACGATCTGCATCCAGCCGTCGTCGGCCTGCTGGTCGAGGCAGCCAAGGAAATCCATGCGGGTGCCGGTCTGTTCAAGAAGGCAAACGAGTTTCCCCAAGCGCTCGATACCGAGTTGCCGATTGATGCCGATGCCGCGCGCTATTACAAGATCGGTCCGCCGTTCCTGCAGCGATATCTGCCGTTCTGGGCCGCGGTATTCTTCGAACGGATGATGGTCATGATCATTCCGATCGCTACACTCCTGGTGCCATTATTCAAGGTGGTGCCGATGGTCTATCAATGGCAGGTCAAGCGGCGCATTCTGTTTTGGTATGAGAAGTTGAAATTGCTGGAGCGCGCGATCAAGTCGGACCGTTCACCGGCACAACTGGCCCGATACCAGGACGAGATCCACCGCATCGAGGATGCCGTGAGCGTCATTCCGATTCCGCTCGCCTATTCCGATCAGTTGTACAGCCTACGCAGCGCCGTCGAACTCGTCCGTCAGCGCATTAGCGGGATCGCCGCCGGGGGGACTTCGGCGTAATACTGCCCCGGCGGAACGCCGCAGACCGTTTCGAAAGTGGAACTTGCTCTGACGGGCGCTCAAACTATAGTCGCGGCCAACGAAAACCTTTTTCGTGCTTGTTAGGGAAAACCGCATTCTCCTGACCGCTCGGTTGAGCGTTGCCAGGGCACGCCTTGCACCATTTCGCGCACGACATCTCGAAGGACTAGAGCCCCCCCATGTTCAAGAAGATTTTGATTGCCAACCGTGGCGAGATCGCCTGCCGTGTCATCAAAACCGCCCGAAAGATGGGCATCAAGACGGTTGCCGTCTATTCGGATGCCGACCGCGAGGCGCTCCACGTCGAAATGGCGGACGAAAGCGTCCACATCGGTCCGGCGCCCGCATCCGAATCCTATCTCATCATCGACAAGATCATCGACGCCTGCAAGCAGACCGGCGCTGAAGCGGTTCATCCCGGCTACGGGTTCCTCTCGGAGCGCGAGGCGTTCCCTGTTGCACTCGCCAAGGCCGGTATCGTGTTCATTGGACCCAACCCCGGCGCAATCGCCGCCATGGGCGACAAGATTGAAAGCAAGAAGGCCGCCGCCAAGGCCAAGGTTTCGACCGTTCCCGGCTACTTGGGCGAGATCGCCGACGCAGCGCATGCCATCAAGATCTCGGCCGAAATCGGCTATCCGGTCATGATCAAGGCGTCGGCTGGCGGTGGTGGCAAGGGGATGCGGATTGCCTGGAGCGAGAAGGAAGTCGCCGACGGGTTCAATGCCTCGCGTTCGGAAGCCAAGTCGAGCTTTGGCGACGATCGCATGTTCATCGAGAAGTTCATCGTCAACCCGCGCCATATCGAGATTCAGCTGATTGGCGACAAGCACGGCAACGTCGTTTATCTGGGCGAGCGCGAGTGCTCCATTCAGCGCCGCAACCAAAAGGTCATCGAAGAGGCACCCTCGCCGCTGCTGGATGAAAAGACCCGCAAGGCCATGGGCGAACAAGCGGTCGCGTTGGCCAAGGCCGTCGGTTACGACAGTGCCGGTACGGTCGAGTTCGTGGCCGGCCAGGACAAGAGCTTCTTCTTCCTTGAAATGAACACCCGCCTGCAGGTCGAGCACTGCGTCACGGAAATGATCACCGGGCTCGATCTTGTCGAGTTGATGATCCGGTCGGCCTACGGTGAGAAACTGCCACTCAAGCAAGCCGACGTGAAGCTCAACGGCTGGGCGGTCGAAAGCCGCATTTACGCCGAAGATCCCTACCGCAAGTTCCTACCCTCGATCGGACGGCTCGTGAAGTACCGTCCACCCGCCGAAGGGATCTTCAACGGGCGCACGGTTCGCAACGACACCGGCGTCACGGAAGGCGGCGAGATTTCGATGTACTACGATCCTATGATCGCCAAGCTGGTCACGCATGCTGGCACCCGCGAAGCCGCCATTGATGCCCAAGCCGACGCGCTGGATGCATTCTACATCGACGGTATTTCGCACAACATTCCGTTCCTGACCTCCTTGATGCAGCATCCGCGCTGGCGTTCTGGCAACCTGTCGACCGGATTCATCGCCGAGGAATATCCAGACGGGTTCTCGCCGCGCGCGCCGCAGGGCGCAGAGTTCCACGTCATGGCCGCCGTCGCGGCCGCCATCGACCACAAACACAACATGCGCCGCCGCGAAATTTCCGATCAGATGAGCGGCAAGGAATTCCGGTTTGCGACCAACCGCGTGGTCAAGATCGGTTCGGCGGTTCAAAAGCTGGAAGTTGCAGGCGGCCTCGATACGCCGCTTTACGTCACGCTGCACGACGATGATCGTGCGCGCGGTGAGACGCTGGAAATCTTATCCAACTGGATGCCGGGCGATCCGGTTTGGCATGGCACCATCGGCGGGTCTGCAGTCACGGTGCAGGTGCGTCCGATCCTCAACGGTGTGAACCTTGCCTATCGTGGTATTCAGGCACCGGCTTATGTCTATACCGACCGGGAAGCAGCGCTTGAGGCGCTGATGCCGATCAAGGTTCCCGCTGACATGAGCAAGTATCTGCTGTGCCCGATGCCGGGGCTGATCAAGGCTGTGCATGTCACCGAGGGGCAGAGCGTCCAAGCTGGCGACAACCTTGCCATTGTCGAAGCCATGAAGATGGAAAACCTGCTGCGTGCCGAACGCGACGGCGTCATCAAAAAGATCAACGCCAAGGCCGGCGACAGCCTCGCCGTCGATGCGGTTATCCTCGAATTTGCGTGAGTGGATTGAAGGCTAGCACGCCATTAAAGCAGGCTGCCGGCTTTCATGCCGGCAGCCTGTATTGTTTGCAGGACTTTAGCCAGCCGGCATGATCGTTACGTCGCGGATCGCGCCGGGAGCGCCGGTGATGTCACCTGTGGCTGTGGCTTTTCCGGACGCGATGTCAACGGTGTAGAGTTTCGTGCCGGCCACGAGATAGGCAGTGTTCTTGCCGTCAGCCGTCGTGTGGATGTCGAAAGCGATGTTGGCAGACTTGTCGATACCCAGCGCGCCGATGGTCTTGAGGGTGCCGTCGTTGGGCTTCGTCTGTTGCAGCAGACCGAGTGCGCTGTCGATGTCATACATCGCGGTTTTTTCCGGCTTACCGTACGAATTCAGGTAGGCGGTTGCGACCACGTTCGACTTCGCCGCAGCGTTCGCGTCGGCTGGCTCCCAGTTCAGAGACCCGTCCTTTGTGACCTTGCCCGATGCAGGGTCGACACGCAGGTTGGTGCCGTCGCTACCCATGACCCGCAGCTTGTCTGCCATCGGGTTGAAGTCCACCGAGGCCATCACCCCGACTGGCAGCATCATGTCGAGCTTGGAGACGACGGTTGCCGCACCCGACGCTGTGTCGATGGAAACCAGCGAACCGTCTGCGCCGACGCCATAGAGCTTCTTGTCGGCTGAACGCACGTCGATGCCAAGCAGCTTGGTGACGCCGGTCACGTCCATCTTGGCGGATACTTTGGCGGTCGCCGTGTCAAACATGACGAGCGTCTTGTCGCCCACCAAGCCGACGGCCGTTTCGGCGCGCGCCGATGCAGTCACCGCGAGCACTGCAGCACCGGTCATCAGGATTTTCGCAAAGGTCATCGTTCGTCTCCGTCTGATTGAAACACTTAACGACCGGTCTGCCCAGCGGGCCCGATCACATCAGGGGAACACGACCGCACCTGATACCGGATGCAGCGAAAAAATATAATTTGACGGGGGCCTCCACCTGCATCCACTTCATCAGCTCGCGTGTTTAGTGTCGAATAGGGGCTTTGAGAGATCACCATCCATGTTCAATTATTCCGCCAGCTTGAGCGCATGTGCCAAGGGCGATCGCGCCTCTCTGCACGCCCTTTACCAAGAGGAAGCCGGGCGTTTGATCGGGGTGGCGCGGCGGATCGTGCGGCGTCAGGAACTGGCTGAAGAAGTCGTTCAGGATGCGTTTCTGCAGATCTGGCGAAAGGCGTCGAGTTTCGACCCCGAACTTGGTTCGGCGCGGTCGTGGATTTACACGGTCGTGCGCAACCGCGCCTTGAACGTCATCCGCGACGGGTCGCGCGAGGATTTGCTGGACCATGAAGGGCTTGAAAAAATCAGTCCGGTCGATCTTGGTATCGAGGATGTCGTGGGGAAGCTGTCGCGCGAGAGCCGGCTGCGGCGCTGCCTTGAGGCGCTCGATGTCCAAAAGCGCGAAAGCGTGCTCATGTCGTATGTGTCGGGCTACAGCCACGGCGAAATCGCTGGCCGGCTTTCGGTGCCAGTCGGGACGGCAAAGTCGTGGGTGCGGCGCGGGCTTAGCGCTTTGAAGGACTGCATGGCATGAGCGCTGAACCAACCCTGGATGTGATTGCGGGCGAATACGTGCTGGGCTTGATGAGCCCGGACGAGGAACGTGACTTGGAAGCGCGGCTGGCTGGCGATGCTGCGCTGAAGGCTGCTGTGCGGGAGGCGCGCGAGCGGTTTTTAGAACTAGACCTGACGACCGATGCAGGAGAACCGCCTGCTGCGGTTTGGGACAAGATCAACGCGCAGATCACCGGGACCGCCGGCACTCATTCCGGCCACGCTACGGTCGTGCCGTTTGCGCCGAAGTCCGCCTCGTCAAAGACTGCAGGATTTTGGCAAGGATTTGGTGCTGCGAGCCTGGCTGCAAGCGTTATCGCCGGAGTTGGCACGGCTGCGCTTTGGCCGACGTTGCGCGCACCTGCGCCAACTGTCGTGGTCGTCTTGCTCGATGCTCAGGCAAAGCCCGGGGCGATCATTGAGGCGTTCGCTGACGACAGCGTGCGGGTGGTGCCGCTCGAAAATTTCACCGTTCCAGAGGGGCGCGTCATTCAGCTCTGGACGTTACCCGACGCCAAAACCGGTCCCGTTTCCATCGGCTTGTTGCCGGGCGTTCACGAGACGAAGCTCGTTGGTCCCTCGCTCCCCAAACCCAAGCCAGACCAGCTGTATGAGTTCACGCTGGAGCCAGCAGGCGGCTCGCCAACCGGCAAGCCGACGGGGCCTATCCTGGTCAAAGGTTTCGCCAAGCAACCGATTTAGGCGCTTTTACTGGTGCGGGTTCATATTCAGATTGTTCGCTGGCTGACGGACTGCTAGAACGCTCTTTGTTCTGTGTGTTATTTTTGCATATTTTTTCCAGGGGATGTCATGAAGAATTTATTGTTTTCGTTTGAAGGCCGCATTGGCCGGGGCCGGTTCTGGTTCGGCATATTGATGTGCATTTTGTCGGCGCTTATCGTTGGACTCGTCTTGGGCTTCCTGGCTGGAATTGTCATCGGCGTGACGTCGAACGGCAACACGAGTCCTGACCAGCTTCAAGGTGCCGTCTTCATGCTGGTTAGTCTCCCAATCATTATCTTCGCCTGCTGGACTCAATTTGCCGTCATGGCGAAGCGCTGTCACGATCGCGGCAAGAGCGGTTGGTGGTCGCTGCTGATCTTGATCCCCCTGGTGGGTCTGTTGTGGGCTATCGTCGATCTTGGAATTCTTGAGGGTCAGCCGGGCAAGAACACCTATGGTCCGCCGCCGCTCAAGCGGGCTTAGCAAACTGGCAACGCGATCTCGCCCCTCGCGCACACCGGCGCTTGATTGAAAGAGGCGTACGTCTGGTAAAGCCAACCGTTGTCGCAGGGCTTGCGGGCGTATAGTTGTGCTCCCCATGACCAAACCAATTCACGCCATCTATGGCTATATTCCGCGCGACCTCGCCGACGTCGCGAGCGGGAGCGTGCAGACGTCGCCGCTGGTTCCTGGCTCTGCCGCGCTCACAGACCTTGCGCCCGGCTGTTGCGCGCGTTTCGTGTTGCATGCGCCTGCCAGCACGATCGAGCGGCGGCATGTGATGGCGCTGGCGTTGCGGGCGCTTTCCCCGGGTGCGCCATTGACGGTGCTTGCGGCTAAGGACAAGGGCGGGACGCGGCTTGCGGGGGAACTCGAATCGTTTGGGTGTACGGCCGCAGACACACACAAGCGGCATCACCGGATCTTGGTCACGGCCTGCCCGGACGCCCCAATCGGGATTGCGGCCGCGATTGAGGCGGGCGCGCCGCGACTTTTGCCTGATTTGAAAATCTGGTCACAGCCGGGATTATTTAACTGGGACCGGATTGATCCAGGCAGCCAATTGCTGCTCGACCATCTGCCGCAGCTTTCGGGACGCGGCGCGGATCTGGGTTGCGGCCTCGGCGTCTTGGCTATGGCGGTCTGCGCGGGCGGAGCCTGCCGGGAGATGACACTCATTGACCTCGATTCGCGCGCACTGGCGGTGGCCGAACGCAATGTTTGGGGCTTTGGGGCAAAGACCTTGTGGACCGATGTGCGCTCGTCCAACCAGCTTCCCACGGGGCTTGATTTCGTGGTGACCAATCCGCCGTTCCACGATGGCGGCGAGGAGGATCGGGCGCTTGGTCAGGCGTTCATTCAGAAGGCAGCGGCCATGCTGCGGCCCGGCGGCGTGCTGTGGCTGACGGCGAACCGGCATCTGCCCTATGAAGCAACGCTGGTGCCGCTGTTTGCCAGCGTCGAGCAGGTCGCGCAGGCCAAAGGGTTCAAGATCTATTGCGCGCGGAAAGAGACGATGGCTGCAAAGACTGCCGCGCGAAAGCCGCTGCCGAAGAAGGTCCGGCAATGAAGACCTCCACTCCGACATTGCGGCTCGACCGGTTGCTTGCCAATATGGGTTATGGTTCGCGCAAGGATATTCAGGCGCTGGTTAAGGCAAAGCGCATCCTGCTCGATGGCGTCCCGGTGACCGATGCCGATGCGCATGTGCCGGTTTCGCCCGCATTGTCGGCCCGCTTGAAGGTGGCGGGCGCGCCGCTCGATCCGCCGCCGGGGTTTGCTTTGATGCTGCACAAGCCGCTTGGCGTTACCTGTTCGCATAAGGAAGTCGGCCCGCTGGTGTATGGCCTCTTGCCGCCACGCTGGCGCGCCCGCAAGCCTGCAATCTCGACCATCGGGCGGCTGGATAAAGAGACGTCGGGGCTCTTGCTCATGACCGATGACGGCGGTCTCCTGCACCGCGTGATCGCGCCCAAGAGCAACGTATCCAAGCGCTACCGGGTGACGCTCGCGCGCGCCTTGCGGGGGGACGAGCGCACAATTCTCGCCTCGGGCACATTGATGCTCGATGGCGAAGATAAGCCGCTGCTACCGGTCGCGATGGAGATCGTGCCGGACTTGCCCAAAAACGAGCCGGTCGTGTTCGTGACCCTCACCGAAGGCCGTTATCATCAAGTCCGGCGAATGTTTGCAGCGCTCGGCAATCACGTTGCAGCGCTCCATCGTGATCGCGTTGGCGGGCTCACACTACCCGCCGAACTTGCGCCCGGCGCATACCAGGTGCTGGGCGTTGACGCAATCGCGCAACTGTTCCACGAGCCGTCTGTTTCAAAATAGGACATAAAAACAGATCGTTAACTACATGTTCACAGCTGACAGAGGGGTAAATATCGGGTAAACACACGTTAAGAGTAGCTTAACGAGTGTCCAGCGTGCCCAAGCTTTTGTTCTCGTATGACGGTCAAATCGGCATCAAGCAATTCTGGCTTGGGCTGTTCTCGGTTCTCGCTTCGACCATTGCGCTGGCCACCCTCGTTGGATTGGTCCTCGGCGTCGGACTAGCCCTCACGGGTGCCAGCCAAGAGGCGCAGGAATATGCCGTCATCGCTGGCACGTTTGTCGTCGTAGGCTATGCCATCTGCACCCAACTCGCCGTCACCGTAAAGCGCTGCAAAGATCGCGGCCGCAGCGGCTGGTGCGCTCTGCTCACGCTGATCCCGTTTGTGGGTCTCGTATGGCTCGTGGTTGATTTGGGCCTGCAGCGCGGGGCGAGCGACAAGGCACCCGTTTGAGCCAGACTTCGCGCTGACGCGCGAAATGGGGCCAGCCCCATACCCCGCTGGAGGCGCAGCCTCCAGGCCTCCAGTCTTTTTGCGCCTGAAGTATTCGGTCTTGAACGAGCGCCGCCGCCTGATAGGCTGGCCGTTATGATCGCGCTCTTTTTTGAAGTCCTGCCCAAGCCCGGCCAAGAGGGTGCCTATTTCGAGATGGCGGCTGCGCTCAAGCCCGAACTCGATGCCAGCGGCGGCTTGCTGTTTCTCGACCGGTCGCGTTCGGAGGCGCGGCCTGGGTGGTTTCTCTCACATCAGTTCTGGCGTGACGAGGCGAGCATGGCCCGCTGGCGTGTGAACCCGGCCCATCATCATGCGCAGGCGTGCGGGCGCACCGATGTGCTGGCAGACTACCGGTTGCGCGTGGCTCAGGTGGTGGCCAGCGTCGCAGGCGGGCATGCCATCATGCACGAAGCGCTCGCAGGCGCTGCCGCCTACAACGATCCGCATGTCGTGCCGGAGCGGTTCATCATCTCCATTCTGGCCAGCGCACCGCTTAATGGTATGCCGGGTGAGACGTTCGCCAGCGTCTACGATCCAGCGCTCACCGTTCAGGTTGTACCCGTCGAAAGCGCGGAGGCAGGCCACAGCATTCTCGCGCATGTGGCAGTCAAACCCGCACTCAAGATTGCACGCCTGTGCCTCATCTCGCGCGATTACACCATGGCCAACCGCCGCGAAGCCCCGCAGTTCTTCCAACCAGTTGCGATAGGGTAGGCTAAGCTGCCTCTCACGAAGCGTCGCTCCCTCGACGGCCCTTGTGGGCAACCCAACGGGCTCCTTAGTGTGCAGGAGCAACGGAAGCGTTAGGGAGCAGGCGACCCGGCGTCGCGTGCGGAGCCATCGTGCGCCCGCAACCCGCCTCCCTCAACCTAGGAAACCCGCCGCTTCGTTATCTGATGAGCGGCTTCGGTTTGAGCAAGCGCTAAGATAGCGGCCAGCGTCGTCAGCCCGGCCCGGTGCGACATTTCGCGAAGTTCGGACACTAGATCGGCCATGTAGTCGAGTTGATCGAGACTGAGAGCGACGCGAGGCTCGGCTTTGTCATCCGCCTGCGCAGAAGTCTCGTTTTGTTCTTGAACGAAGCGTTGTATGGTATCTGCCATGTTAGGTGTCCCAGAACATCATCAAGTTGATCTTGATGGTTTATCACCATCATAGGTTGCAAGCAACCGGAGTTTGCATTTCTCCCCACCGAACGTCTGCGCACCCCTGCATTTCGCAGCCTGTTTGACAGAGCGGCAACATTAACCCATGTTCCGGCCCGCTTAATAACCTTGCGCCTCGCCGCTTGTGGCTGGACAGACATCGCGCCAATGGCCTGAAATATTAGCAGATTGGCCGTTTTCTCGAGGCATTTTCGAAAGGCACCTATGAATCTCGTGATCGTGGAATCGGCTGCCAAAGCCAAGACCATCAACAAGTATCTGGGCTCGGACTTCAAAGTCATCGCCTCCATCGGCCACGTCCGCGACCTGCCCTCCAAGGGTGGTGGCGCGGTCGAACCCGACAACGATTTCGCCATGCACTGGGAGACCGACACCGCCAAGAAGGCGATGAAGGAAATCGCAGCCGCCATGAAGGGCGCCAACAAGCTCATTCTCGCGACCGACCCTGATCGCGAAGGCGAAGCAATCTCCTGGCACATCCTCCAGATCCTGACCGACAAGAAGCTCATCAAAAAGGGCATGGTCGTCGAGCGGGTGGCGTTCAACGCCGTCACCAAGCAAGCCATTCTGAAGGCCATGTCGGAACCGCGACAGATCGACGGCCCGCTGGTGGACGCCTATCTCGCCCGCCGCGCACTCGATTATCTTGTCGGCCTCAACCTGTCGCAAGTGCTGTGGCGCAAGCTGCCGGGCTCGCGTTCGGCTGGCCGCGTCCAGTCCGTCGCCCTCCGGCTCGTCTGCGACCGCGAAGCCGAAATCGAAGCGTTCAAGACCGACGAATATTGGACCATCGAGGCTCAGCTGACGACCGCCAGGACCGAAGACGTGCGCGCCCGCCTCCAGGCTATCGGCGGAAAAGCCCTCCAGCGCCTGGACATCAAAGATAGCGCATCGGCCAACGCCATCAAGTCAGCCGTCGTCGGCGGAAAGTTCACGGTAGCCTCGGTCGACAAAAAGGCCGTCAAGCGCAACCCGTACACGCCCTTCACCACCTCGACCCTACAGATGGAGGCCTCGAGCAAACTCGGGTTCAGTCCCAAGCAGACCATGCAGGTTGCCCAGCGCCTCTATGAGGGCGTCGACATCGGCGGCGAAACGGCCGGTCTCATTACCTACATGCGAACCGACGGGGTCACCATCGAACCCGGAGCAATCGCCGACATCCGCCGCTTGATCGAGACCGACTATTCCAAGCGCTACGTCTGCCCGTTCGTGCGCGAATATAAGGCCAAGGCGAAAAACGCCCAGGAAGCCCACGAAGCGATCCGCCCCACCGACGTCCGCCGCACCCCCAAGATCGTCGGCAAGCACTTGGCCCCCGATCAGGCGAAGCTCTATGAACTGGTCTGGAAGCGCGCCGTCGCCAGCCAGATGGCGTCTGCCGAAATGGAACAGACGACCGCCGACATCGCTGTCAAGGGCCGCGACGGCAAAGACTACAGCTTCCGCGCCACCGGGTCCGTGGTCCAGTTCGACGGCTTCCTCAAGTTGTATGAGGTTCTGCGTGACGACGACGAGGACGAAACCTCCCGCCGCCTTCCCAACCTCAATGAGCGCGACGAACTCAACAACAAAGAGATCGACGCCGAGCAGCACTTTACCAAGCCGCCCCCGCGGTTTTCCGAAACGAGCCTGATTAAGCGGATGGAAGAGCTAGGGATTGGCCGCCCCTCGACGTACGCATCAACGCTCGCAACACTTGTCGAACGTGATTATGTGCGGGTCGACAAAAAGCAGATGATCCCCGAGGATAAGGGCCGCCTCGTCACGGCGTTCCTGCAGAACTTCTTCACCAAATATGTCGAGTACGACTTCACGGCCGAACTCGAAGAAAAGCTCGACCTCGTCTCAGACGACAAGCTCGCATACAAAGTCGTCCTGCGCGATTTCTGGAAAGACTTCACGTCGGCAATCGCTGAATCGAAAGACCTCCGCGTCGGTGACGTGCTCGACGCGCTCAACGAAACACTGGGCCAGCATCTGTTCCCCGACAAGGGCGACGGCTCTGACCCGCGCGCCTGCCCTAAATGCGGCACCGGCCGCCTGAGCCTGAAAAACTCCGGCAAGTTCGGTGCCTTTATCGGCTGCGAACGCTATCCCGAGTGCACCTACAGCCGCCAGTTCGCGCAAGCAGATAGCGAAGCCGCAGCGCTCGACGGCACCATCCTGGGCCAGGACCCCGACACCGGTCTCGACGTGATCCTCAAATCGGGCCGCTTTGGCCCCTACGTCCAGTTGGGCGAAGCCGCGAGCAAGGAAGATAAGCCTAAGCGCTCCAGCCTCCCTAAAGGCGTGACCGCCGCCGACCTCGACTTCGAATTGGCCTTAAAGCTGCTCCGCCTCCCCCGTGAGGTTGGCATGCATCCCGAGACCAACACCATGATCGAGGCGAACCTTGGCAAGTTCGGCCCCTACGTCAAACACGATGGCACCTACGCCAATGTCGAGAGCATCGAGGACGTGTTCACCATCGGCGTCAACCGCGCCGTCACCGTGCTGGCCGAAAAGCGCGCCGGCGGGGGCACAAGCCGTTTCCAGCGCGCGGCGGCTCAAGTCCTCAAAGAGCTTGGCGAACACCCCCGCGACGGCGGGCCGATGAAGGTCCTGTCCGGCAAATACGGCCCCTACATCAGCCATAACGGCACCAACGCAACGGTGCCAAAGGCGAAGGACCCCGCCCAACTGACACAGGAAGAAGCCGTCGTTCTGCTCGACGAACGCATCGCCAGCGGCGGCGGGAAAGCCAAAAAATCCGCCCGCAAAGCCCCGGCCAAAGCCCCAGCCAAAAAAGCCGCTGCAAAAAAGGCACCTGCGAAAAAGCCCGCCGCCAAGAAGGCCGCGAAGAAAACTGGAACCGAGGACTGATGCCTCTCCAACCAGAAATGGCACCACTTTCTTCTCCCCCTGGGGAGAAGATGCCCATAGGGCGGATGAGGGGTACCTCCACTTCGCGTAGTTGCACACCAAGCCCCCTCACCCCAACCCTCTCCCCAGGGGGAGAGGGGGAAGTGGCGCTTCCTCAACTTTCGTTCTGCCAAGTCCCAAAAAGGGAGGGGGTTTGGGGGAACTCGTTCCCCCAAACGGGTGCGAGCAGTAGCCCGCCATCAACTAGGCCCACATCATGAACCGTCCCCCGCGCAAGAAGGCTCCCAAGGGCAAATCCCACATCCCCACCGGTGACGACGCGCTGCCCACCAAAGCGCAAGTCCTCTCCTTCATTGAAAGTTCGCCCACCAAGGTCGGCAAGCGCGAGATCGCCAAAGCATTCGGCATCACCGGCGGCGACAAAATCGCGCTCAAACGCCTGCTTGGCGAGATGGCCGAAGACGGGACGCTGGCTGGCAACCGCAAAGACCTGCATCAGCCCGGCAGCCTGCCGCCCATGTCGACCCTCGACATCATCGGCCGCGACGTCCAGGGCGACCTCATCGGCCAGCCGACCGTCTGGGAACACGCCGAAGGCGACCGCCCGCAAGTGCTCATCACCCAGGTCCGCAACATCCCCGGCGAACCCGCCTTTGGCGTCGGCGACCGCGTGCTCGTCAAAATCTCGCGCTACCTCGGCGAAGACGCGAGCGGCTTTGAATTCCAGGGCTCCATCATCAAGCGCCTGCCGCGCGACAAGGGCCGCCTGCTCGGCATCTTCCGCAAATCCAAAACCGGCGGCGGCGGCGGTTCCATCGAGCCCATCAGCCGCAAGGAACTGCGCTCCTACGGCATCCACAAAGGGGACGAGGGCAACGCAAACGACGGCGATCTCGTCCGCTTCGACCTTGCCCGTAAGGGCCGCTTCTCCGAACCCCAGGCCCGCATCTTAGAATCGCTCGGCAACCCGGACGACCAGCGCCAGATCAGCTTGATCGCCGTCCACGCCCACGGCATCCCCGACGACTTCCCCGACAGCGTCGTCACCGAAAGCGAAACCCTCAAAGCGCCCACCCTTGCTGGCCGCACCGATCTGCGCCAGTTACCCCTCATCACCATCGACCCGGTCGATGCCCGCGACCACGACGACGCCGTCTATGCCATGCCGGACGTCGACCCCAAAAATCCCGGCGGCTTTATTCTATATGTCGCCATCGCCGACGTTGCCCACTTCGTGCGTCCGCAAACCAAGATCGACCACGAAGCGCAACTGCGCGGCAACTCGGTCTACTTCCCCGACCGCGTCGTCCCCATGCTGCCCGAGCGCATCTCAAACGACCTGTGCTCGCTCGTCGAAGGCAAAGACCGCGGCGTCCTTGTCGCCCGTATGATCTTCGACGCCCAAGGCGACAAACGCAGCCACGGCTTCATGCGCGCCATGATGCGCTCCGCCGCCAAGCTCTCCTACCAAGAGGCCCAGGCTGCCATCGACGGCGACGTCTCCGCCAAATGCCGGCCGATCATGGAGACTGTCCTCAAACCGCTGTGGGCCGCCTACGAAAAGCTCGCAGCCAGCCGCGACCGCCGCGAACCGCTCGACCTCGACTTGCCCGAGCGCAAAATCAAACTCGGCATCGACGGCCGCGTCATCGCCATCGAAACTCCCGAACGCCTGACCGCCCACCGCCTCATCGAAGAGTGCATGATCCAGGCAAACGTCGCCGCCGCCGAAGCGCTGGAAGGCAAGAAGGGTCTCGTCGTCTACCGCGTCCACGATCAGCCCTCGAAGGAAAAGCTGAAAAGCCTCAAGGACTTTCTCGACACACTCGACCTCAAACTTCCCCCCGCTGGCGAGCTGAAGCCCAGCGCACTCAATAAAATCCTGGCCCAGGCCAAGGACCTCCCCGTCCCCGACCTCGTCAACGAAATCGTGCTGCGCTCGCAGAGCCAGGCCGAATACAATCCCGACAACATCGGCCACTTCGGCCTGAACCTGCGCAAGTACGCCCACTTCACCTCGCCGATCCGCCGCTATGCCGACCTCCTCGTCCACCGCGCGCTCATCAAGACCCTGAAGCTCGGCGACGGCGGCCTCCACGACGCCGAAATGCCCAAGCTCGGCGCCATCGCCCAGGCCATCTCCCAGACCGAACGCCGCGCCATGGCCGCCGAACGCGAAACCACCGACCGCCTGATCGCCGCCCATCTCGCCAACCACATCGGCGCAACCTTCGTCGCCCGCATCGCAGGCGTCACCCGCTCAGGCCTGTTCGTCCGCCTCAAGGACACCGGTGCCGACGGCTTTATCCCGATCTCGTCGCTGGGCGCTGAATACTACAACCACATCGAGGAAGCCCACGCCCTCGTCGGCTCCAAATCCGGCCTCGGATTTCGCCTGGGAGAGGCTGTCGACGTCAAGCTGTTAGAGTGCATCCCCTCGGCCGGGGCGCTGCGCTTCGGCATGGTCACCCAGCCCAAAAAACTCGCCCTCCGCGAAGGCCGCCCCGCCGGCCCCGCCCGCGACCCCGGCCCCCGCCGCTTCCCACGGCAGAAGTTCGGAAAGCGGAAATAACCCATCTTCACTTGTAGGGCGCAATAGCAAAGCGTATTGCGCCGACTATCCAAGCCGCATAGCGGTGCAATACGCCAAGTGGCTATTGCACCCTACAATCTCGTCATCCAGGCGTTGGCCGCACACGTAAACAACGACTACGACTGAGTCTCTGCGTCAGCACGTTCGACGTTATTAGCTTGCGGTAAATGTCCCGATTTCCTGCGCACGCTTTTCAACTCTGGCGCGCGGCCTCGAGCGCAATTGCTTCGTAGGCGTCGGCAAAGGCTTTGAACCGGGACGGCAATTGCGCCCGCGCCTGCTCGCAATGCTGGGCCTCAATCAACGGATCATGTTCGAACAAGGCTCTTTCGAGAAGTTCTGACAGCGAGCTGGCAGACTGAGGATCGAAGAAGTCTGCTCGCTCGGGTGACTGTTCGCGATGCACGCCGATATCGGACAGTACCAGGCGCTTGCCGAGCGATTTAGACTCCTCAACAGTGGTACTCCATCCTTCGAAGAGCGATGGGTTGATGACGGCGACCGCGTGTATCATGAGGGTGGCGAGATCTTCGAAGGGCACCTGGCCCAGGATCTGGAAATTGTCCGCCACACCCAGACGTTGGATCTTGTGCGACAGTTGATCGAAGTAGTCCGGCGCACGGTGATCCCGGGTATTTCCGGTGCAGATTATCAGTGGCCGCTCGCCTCTGGTCTTGGCGAGCGCCAGGGCTTCGATGACGACGCCGTGGTTCTTGTGGGCCCAGAACTGATTGGGCAAATGGAAATATGGCCCCTCGATTTTGTACTTGGCTCTCAGGGCAGCCTCGGACACCGGCGCGACATCGGCGATCAACCCGGACACGAACGGGAGCACGCGCGCTTTCGCCGAAGCCTCCGGACTGAATTGCACCAGATGATGCTTTGCCACCTGGCTGCTCAAGAGCACCAGCGACGCCCATTTTATCGAACCTGCATAGCTATCGTTTCGATCGGCAAGCTCTTTGGCCGAGAAGAACTGCGGACAATGGACGTGCTGGAAGTCCGGGATCCAACTGATGGTTGGGATCGACGACTTTTGCCGCAGGCTTCCCACATGCGAAAGCACAGCAATTTCGCTGGATCGGAGCATCTGCTCGCGCTCGCGCTGGCCCGCAAAAATCCGGCCCAGAACGCTCCGGCTCGACTTGCTGTCGAGAACCGGCGTTCGCACAATAGCGGCACCCGCAAATTTTGCGACGATTGCTGGTTCGGCGGTGGTTGGCACAAAAGCCACCGGGCTTATTTGCCGTCCAGGGTTAGTGGAAATGGCATGAAAGAGGTTGGCGTAATAGTTGATGCCGCCCGTCCAACCGTCACTGGCCGCAGGCATGAAACCGACTTTAATCACGGGGCACCTGACTTAAACCAGTGGACATATCTGTCGATTTCCGTTTCCAGGCATCGCTGGGGACGCCATGCCCATTCAAGAGCAGATCCAATATCTGCATGGTAGCATTGCGGGTCGCCTGCACGGCTAATCCCGGAGAACTCCAAGGACACTTCGGGCAAGAAACCGCGGGCAACCATCGTCAGAAGATCGCGGTTGCGTGTGGCCTGTCCTGTTGCCCCATTGACGATGGGTGTTTGGGTGCTGGCATGCGCCGCCGCCGCAACGAGCAATTCGGCAACGTCGTCGACGTGAACCCAATCGCGTGTTTCCGCCCCGGTTCCGCCGAAGGATTGGTCGCCTGCGCTGAATTTGCGGCAGGCATCCCAGACCAACTGCTTGCGGTTACCGCTGCCGTAAACTGAGAATAGCCGCACCACCGCGCATCTCAAATTTGAGTAACGGCCATAGCTTTCACTCAATTCCTCCATCATGCGCTTGTGCACGCCATAGGGCGAGTATGGAGCCAGCGGGTCGCCCACTGCCATTGGGAACTTGCTCACGGTTCCATAAACGGCTGCACTGGAGGAGAAGACCAAGCGGGTTTCGGGGGCTTGTGTGCGCGCAAACTCAAGCACGGCAGCGGTTGATCCGACAGAGCGCTGGAAGTCTGCAAATGGATCGGAAACCGATGCGGCGACCGAACTGCCGCCGGCGCAGTGGATTAAGACATCGGGATTGCCAGCGAAGTTATCAAGTGAGCCGACCGTGATGCCGGATGTCTGCCAATCGGCCAAACCCCAGGCTTGCCACTGCGGCCGCGTCCAATCACCATGGCCGATGCCACGGACGGTAAACCCGTGTGCGGCCAGAGCTCGCGAAACATGGCGACCGATGAAGCCATATGCCCCCGTGACAACGGCCTGTTTCAAAACTTGAAATCCCTCTCATACCCTCCCGCATAGGTCATAACCTATGTGCGATGGTTTCATCCTGCGCCGCACGGGCATAGTGCCGATAGCAGCCGTAGTCCAGTCCAGGCACCGGGCACACGCAACCAGACCGCCCGCCGTCAGTTTCTTGCACCATTGACCCGTTTTACGGCAGGGACTATCGGAAGCGCTTATCCCCGGCGGGAAGGACATTGATGCAAGACGATCTGGAGTTTCACGCGCTGCGCGAAGACCCATCACTTTGGGAGCGGCTCATCGAGGAAGAGAACACGCGCGCCGAGACGGAGCCTGCTGCCCGCGAACGTGTCGAGTCGATGTATTGGGAACGGGACCGCGCGAAGGCCTTCCAGCGCTACTTCGAAAGCCTCGATTTCCAGCAGGTTACCGAGCTCCTCGGAATTTTCGGCCTGACGCACGAGCAAACCCTCTGCGAAATCGGCGGCGGCAGCGGTCAATTGGCCTGGAGCTTGGCGAAGGCTGGCTTTAAGCACGTTGACCTGCTTGAACCGAACGCATTGCCGGTGACGGGAACCGGCTGGCTGCAGACGCAAGTTGCATCGGGCGCGACGGCTGTGGGGATCTGTAACAGTCTGGATGACTGGTATGCTGACAAGGCGCGCTATGACGTCATCGTCACCCGCAACTGCGTGCATCATTTTCCCAATATCGCATTGGTCGCTGCTGCAATCCGCCAGAAGATTCAGCCCGGTGGTCGCTGGATCATGATCCGGGAAGCGTTTGCCGACACGCCGCAGGAGCTTCGTGCCGCACTGCAGACGCATCCCTATTGCCAGAAATACGGGGTGTATGAGTTCTATTTCCCGGCGCGGCACTATGTGGAGAGCCTGGAATTTGCCGGCTTCAAGCTGCGCGCCGTCGTGCCGTCTGGTTATGGCAACAATGCTATCTCTGGCTATACGAGTGATGGCGGCAAGCCCTCGACCCAACGGCGGACCAAGACTTGGCGGATGATGTTGAAGCGGATGCCTGTGGTCACGACCGGCCTGTTTCGTGCCGAAACCTTCCTCAAGCGAAATCTAGGGCTGCGGCGCAACCGCTATTCGCGCCCGCAGATCATGGTGTTTGAGCGCGTTTGACCGCCGTAGTTGGCGTGAAGCCTATTCAGGACGAGGGCGGTACGCTGCCCTTCATCATGGCCTTCCAACGGGGGCTGTAGAGTTGTTCCAACCCGCCAAGCGTTGAAACGACGCCGGTATCGACGTTGACCACGCTTTCGCCTGCGATCACCTGACGCCTGTCTTCGCCCGAGGCGTAGGTCAGACGTCCGTTCGCGTCGCGCCCCTCGCGGAAGCGGGATGGCAGCGGTGCCGTTTCGGCAATGCGGCCTTCAAATCGCGCCATCCGGTCATCCCTGATGAAAAAGGCGTTGCTGCCAGCGTTGTTCGTGCCCAGCAGGGTATATCCCTTGGATTTTGCCAAACCGGCAAGCGCTGAGATGCTGGCACCATAGTAGAGATTTGACGGGTGGGCGGATTGGCGCACGAAATCTGCTTTGTAGGGAACGGAAATTGGATGCAGATCGCCGAAGACTGCATTGTATTCGGTGATGACAATGTGGGGCTGCACGCAGTCAATTGCCTGCCAGACCCAATAATCGTTGCCGTCGATGTCGACGCTCAACAGGCCGAGTTCGCCGTCGAAGGACGCATCGGCGATGGTGGCGTTAATGTTGTCCTTGGTGATAAACGTGCTGACGGCCGTCAGATTGTGACGCCAGGAGTAGTCGCTGGCCTTGATCTTTGCGACGTGACTGTCTGATCCATCCATGACGAGACCGCGCCAATTCCGCGCCGCTAGGAGATGGCGGGTGTTGGCTTCCCGATAATCCTCGACCCCGAACTCTACAAATGTCTCGGGCATCTCACCGTTGTGGTGGACGAGCCACTCGATGATTCCATCCTCGCCCCACTGGGAAAAAATCCGGAATTCGACGTCGCTGAGCCTCTCGATGCGGTCAACCTTGCGGACGTCGCGTGCCAGGGCCGCCCCCTGCGCCAGCAACAGCTTATCCATCGTCAGACTTTCGGTCACTTCACGCGCCATGACCCGCGAACTTTGGCGGATGAGCTTGTTGAACATGAGTACAGCTAGTCCTTTAGTTTTAAGCGGCCATGTCTGAGACGCGGGCGCATGAAGGTCATGTAGCCTGCTGAATGTCTGAGACGGACCAAAAAAGCAATGCTTAGGGATTGGAAACGGCGCAAGTAACCTGTTCTAACGGGGCCAGATTGTCTCCACCGGGTAGAGCATATACTGCAGGCACTGCCGAAAATGGAGCGTGAGGGCAAATGATCGCATTACCTGAGGGGCCACCAGCCGGCGCGTCCGAGCAGAGCAGCGCTGCGTTCCGCTTCCAGTTGATCGACGTTGCGCGAGGTCTGGCCGCCCTGTCGATCATCGTGTGGCACTATCAGTTCTTTTTTCATCCAGAACCCGACGTCTTCTCGGGTGCGTTTGCCGTTGAACGCCAGCCCTTCTTTAGCTTTTTGCGGGGGTTTTATGTCAGCGGGTTCGCTGCAGTCGATCTGTTTTTTGTCATTTCGGGATTTGTCTTCTTTCATGTCTATTCAACGAGCATAGGCGATGGATCGACATCCCCAGGCCAGTTTTTTCTGGCTCGTTTTGCGCGACTCTATCCCCTGCATTTCGCAACCCTTTTAATTATGCTCTTTGGACAATTGCTGGCGCAGCACTTGACGGGTTCTTGCCGCTTGATCTGCCGGAACAACGACACGTGGCATTTCATTCTCAATATCTTTTTCGCATCGTCCTGGGGACTTGAGCGCGGATTTTCTTATAATGCGCCAATCTGGTCGGTGTCCGTCGAGGTATTACTCTACGCGGTCTTCTTTCTATTTGCCCGGGTCACGAGGGCATACACAGGCCGTCTGCTACCGGCAATCTGCCTCATGATTGCTGCTGGGATTTTGATGCGACAGATCGGGCATAAGTATGAAATTGCGATCATCGGCCAGGGCCTTGCGTGCTTTTATATCGGTGGCTTGGTTTATCAGCTGTGGCTCTACAGTCATTCAAATCCGTCATTGCGTAAGCCGATGGCCGCTGCGGCGGTTTTTGTGTGCGTTACAGCCACAGCGGCGTTCAGCTACGGCTTGATGGGTAGCCGGACGTTCCCACTGATCGCATTTCCGGGGGCTATTTTGGCGTTGGCCATCTTTCAGTCGTGGTGGCCGACCGCTGGAAAATCGCTCCGGGTTATCGGCGACATTACGTACTCCACGTATCTCATGCACTTCCCGGTTCAGTTGCTCATTGTCGTAAGTATCCATACCTGGAAGATACCCGTTAATTTCGAGCAGCCGCTACCATTCCTCGTCTACTTCAGCAGTGTTGTCGCACTCGCAATTGTGGTCCATTACGGTTTTGAATTGCCGGCGCAACAGTTTGTGAAGCGAATGGCGCGGTTCCGATCAGCAAGAGCCCCGGTAGAGGTTTGAACCACGCGCACACTGGTTTTGGCGTTTCACGCCGTCTGGTTTTGGCGTTTCACGCCGTAGGAGACGGCAATTGCGAGACAATGGTCTGGAACCGCTGCAATGCTGCAGGCCTGCGGATCAAGGTCATCGGCACGGAGAAATGCCCGCGCTCCAGGATGAAGACATTTTCGGGCGGGAGGTCCCAATCGCGCACGAGCGCTTGCCCGCTTGCAAACGGCGTCACCCGATCGAACCGGCCCAGAACGGACACGATGCGATTGCGGTCAATCGGCGCTGTGCGGCCCGGATTGAGCGGTGCCAGGAAGGCTTGGATCAGCTCCGGCGTCCAGCCTTTGGCGGCCACATCGTCCGCACTGCCGAAAATCTCCGGTAACGCCCCATGCAACACCGCTTCGGCGACTTCGCCGCAGTGGGTGATAAGCAGCAATGCTTCTGGCCGCAACGCTTCCGGCCAATCGCGCGACCGGTCGGCGGCCAGCTGCGCCATCTGCGCGCCAAGGCTCGTTCCACCCATCGTCAGCGGCCCCGTCGAGGTCCGGCGCGACCAATCGGCCAAGACCGCCCACTCCTGCAGCGCACCGGTGAAAGCGTCCAGCGATCCGGTGGGGAAGGTTGCAATAATGGGCTCACCTGCAAAGCAGCCGGCCTTGGCACGGCGGCCATGCCAGGGTGCTTCGGGCCGGATGACACGAAAGCCAAGCGCTACCAGTTCATCGGTCTCGTCCACGAGACCGCGCCAGTGATCGAATTCGATGCAGACGCCGTGACCGAGGATGATTGTTGGTGGATTGACGACACCAATCGGCTCATGGACGCGCGCGGTGACAATGTCGCCCAGCCGCGCGCTCGGGCTTTTAAACCGCAACCAGTAATCGCGTCCCACGGTTCCCGGCACCGCGCGCGACACCTCAACCGGCGGCATCACAGGTGGCAAAGCGGCCAGCGGCGCGATCCCCGCATTGATGTCTGGATACAGCGCAGACGCCTGATCGGGCGTCTGGGTATCGAGCCGCACATGCGGAATGGCGCGCAGCAGGTAACGCGCGAACAACCGCCGGGTGATGTTCAGGGACTGGCCTGCATCAAGACGGGCGGCCTCCAACGCGGCACGCTGCGTCACGGTCGTATCGTGTGAGCCAAAGAACGCCTTCTCCCAGGCCGCTTCCAGCGCAGTCGACCGCGCGAGCGCCTCCTCGAAGCGCGCCAAGGCAACGGTCAGATGCGGCTTGTCCTCAAACCGGCGCGGCATCGGCACGAAATCGAAAAACGCATCCGGCGAGCCCTTGGAGACCCGCGCTGCCGCCCACATCCGCGAGGTTGGGAAGAAAATCCGCTCGAGCATGAACAGCGTCAGCCGGTCAAACCAGGCCCAGCCAAATGCCCACCCCATAACATGGCGCCGCCAGCCGTGAGCGCCAGCGCCAGCCCGCACGTGCGGCTCGACCCGCATGTTCTCAACCGCCGGTCGCGACGGCAGGGGGGCAGGCATCACATCTCGTGGCAATGAGCTCATAGTTCAATCATGCACCATATTTGCGATGGAAGGTCACGACGAGTTATGACGCATTCAGGTTAGCACGCCGTCAAAGGTTGGCACGCGAATTTGAACCAGGGTCGCATGGAAAGCCGCACGGGCTGACAAACCCTGTGCATGATGGTGCATCATCGTTACACTGACCGGGTAGCCATTGCGAAGGGGGATTGATGACATCGACGGTGACGCTTCCGGTCTGGGTTGTAGCGATCGTGGCGCTGCTGGCTGCGGTTTCCTTGCTCGACCGCTTGCTGCTGCCAAGCATCCGGTGGGCACTACGCACCCGGGCCAACAGGGCCGTCGCTAAGCTGAACACCAAGCTCAAGCTGCGTATCCAGCCGTTCAAAATGACCAAGCGCCAGGTACTGATTGATCAGTTGATGTTTGACCCAGACACGCTCCACGCGGCAGAAGAGTATGCGCTCGCCAACGGCGTTCCCCGCGACGTAGCGATGGAAAAGGCCAAGCGCTACGCCCGCGAGATCGTGCCCTCGTTTAACGCCTACGCCTACTTTCGGGTCGGCACGCGGCTTGCGCGCAAGGTTTCGGAGACGCTCTATCGCGTCCGGCTCGGCTACAAGAACGATGAACAGCTGGCGTCCGTCGATCCGAATTCGTCGGTTGTTTTCATTATCAACCACCGCTCGAACATGGACTACGTGCTTGTGACCTACGTGGCGGCCACTCAGTCCGCGCTCAGCTATGCCGTCGGCGAATGGGCGCAAATCTGGGGCCTGCGCAGCCTGATCTCGTCGATGGGGGCGTACTTCATCCGTCGCGACAGCCGGGATCCGCTCTATCGCCGCATCCTCGCCCGCTACGTCCACATGGCGACTGCGGCAGGCGTGGTCCAAGCCGTGTTTCCCGAAGGCGGACTTTCGCGTGACGGCGCATTGCGCGAGCCCAAATTCGGCCTGCTGTCTTACATGGTGTCCGGCTTCGACACGCAGGGCCTGCGCGACATCACATTCATCCCGGTCGGCATCAACTACGACCGCGTGCTTGAAGACCGCATACTCGTAGGGGCGGCCAGCACCGAGCAGGGTCAAAAGCCCCAATTCCGGTTCAGCGCCGGCCGGCTGCTCGGCTTCATCGGCGGCAATATCTGGCGCAGTCTGCGGGGCAAAAATTACCGCTATGGGTATGCCTGTGTCTCGTTTGGCGACCCGATCTCGCTCAAAGGCTATCTCGCGCGCGAAAACACCGATTTCCGGACGCTAGCGCCGGGACCACGCTTTGCAGCAATCGAGAAGCTCGGCCGCGAGTTAATGACGGCTGTTGGCCACGTCATCCCCGCGCTGCCCGTTTCCCTTGTCGCAACCGCCCTGCTCGATACACGCGAGGTTGCGTTGACCGCGTTTGAATTGAAAGCTCGGGTCGCCGCACTGATCGAACACCTGGAAGCCACGGGCGCGCATGTTCATGTCCCGCGCGCCGACCGCGACTATGCCATCGACGTAGGCCTCAGAATGCTGACGCTGCGCCATTTTGTGATCGAAGAGAACGAAACCTACCGCGCCAATCCCGCCGAGCGGGTCATGCTGGTGTACTACGCCAACGCCATCGCCCATCTGCTTCCCAAACATGGCGTGGCGGCCAATCCAACGGTCCGCCTGTTTCATTGAGGGAGCGCCGCCCAAATGCACAAATTCGCTCGCCTTGTCATAGTCGATACGACCTTAGTCGCCAGCGTGCTTGAAACTTCGTCGTAGCCAGTTCGTCGCAGAGACACTATGTCAAATGAAGAATTGGCAGCGAGGTCGAATGATATGGGTCCACCGGACGGCGCGACGGGCGAGTACATCATCGAAACGGCGGGGATGACGAAGGAGTTTCGCGGCTTTACCGCCGTGAACAACGTCAACCTGAAGGTCAAGCGCGGCACGATCCATGCTCTGATCGGTCCGAACGGGGCCGGAAAGACGACTTGTTTCAACCTCATCACCAAATTCCTGATTCCGACTCGTGGCACCATCCACTTCAACGGCGTCGACATTACGAACCTCAAGCCCGCCGGCATTGCTCGCCTCGGCCTCGTTCGCAGCTTCCAGATCTCGGCAACCTTCCCGCATCTGTCACTGGTCGAAAATGTCCGCCTCGCGCTTCAGCGTCCGGCCGGGTTGCATTACCAATTCTGGAAGTCTGAATCCTCGCTAGACCGGCTGAATGATCGCGCGATGGAGTTACTCGCCGAAGTCGGTCTTACGGAATACGCCGGGCGGACCGCTGTCGAACTGCCGTACGGCCGCAAACGTGCTCTTGAGATTGCAACCACGCTTGCCCTTGAGCCCGAAATGCTGCTGCTCGACGAACCTATGGCCGGCATGGGGCGCGAGGACATCACCCGGGTCTCCGAACTGATCCGGAAAGTTGCAAAGAACCGCACGGTCTTAATGGTCGAGCACAACCTGAGCGTCGTTGCCCAACTCTCCGACACAATCACGGTGCTGGCGCGCGGCGAAATTTTAGCCGAAGGCCCCTACGCACAGGTCTCCAGAAATCCCAAAGTCGTCGAAGCTTACATGGGCACCGGCGGCCACAATGGCAGCGATGCTGCCCATGGCGGAGCAGCGGCATGAGCCAATTGTTCGATGTTCCCGGTCGAGATGCCGGCGGCCCGGACGCTGGGATTGCGCCGCTGCTCAGCGTGCGGGATTTGCATGCGTGGTACGGCGAAAGCCACATCCTTCACGGGATGGCGTTCGATGTCCGCCCCGGCGAGGTCGTCACCCTGCTTGGCCGAAATGGGGCCGGTAAGACGACCACGATGCGCGCCATCATGGGCATCGTCAAAAACCGCACCGGTTCGGTCCGTCACGCCGGCACCGAACTCATCGGTCTGCGCTCGGACAAGATCGCACGCACCGGCATCGCCTATTGCCC
Organism: Hyphomicrobiaceae bacterium; assembly: GCA_040080145.1. Lineage (GTDB taxonomy): Bacteria > Pseudomonadota > Alphaproteobacteria > Rhizobiales > Hyphomicrobiaceae > JANXVY01. The sequence goes on along the minus strand of JBEBJA010000067.1, from coordinate 95,660 downwards.
GGAAGAACGCGGAATCTTTTCGAGCCTGAACGTCACCGAAAATCTCGTTCTTCCCCCGGTCATCGCTCCTGGCGGGCTGAGCCTGGATGAGATCTACGGCCTGTTTCCACGGCTTTTGGAGCGTGCGTCGAGCCAAGGCACGAAGCTGTCTGGGGGCGAACAGCAAATGCTCGCCATTGCGCGCATCCTGCGTACCGGGGCTAAATTTCTGATGCTGGACGAGCCGACCGAGGGGCTTGCTCCCGTTATCGTGCAGCACATCGGGGAGATCATTCGCAACCTGAAGACCCGGGGTTTCACCATCCTGCTGGTCGAACAGAATTTTCATTTCGCAGCAACCGTTGCGGACCGCCACTACGTCGTCGAACATGGCCACGTCATCGACCAGATCGATAACAGCCAGATCGCGGCCAACAAAGCAAAGCTCGAGGGATACCTCGGCGTTTAGAAGTTCAATAAACGGAAGGAACGATCAAAATGCGTATGAAGTCACTGATCGCAGCAGCAACGGCCATGGGCCTGGCCACCGGCGCACATGCCGAAAACACCGGCGGCGCCATCAAAATCGGCGTCCTGACCGACCTTTCGGGCACCTATTCCGATCTTTCGGGTGGTGGTTCGGTCTGGTCCGCCAAGAAGGCCGTCGAGGACTATCTCAAGGCGAAGCCCGGCGCGAAGATCGAAGTGGTCCAGGCCGATCATCAAAACAAGCCCGACATCGCCGCCAACACCGCCCGTCAGTGGTTTGACACCGATGGCGTGGACGTCATCGTCGACCTCGTAACGTCGTCGGTCGCGCTCGCGGTCGTCAACATCGCCAAGGAAAAGAACAAGGTCGCGCTCGTATCCGGCGCGGCGTCGTCTGCGCTCTCCGGCAAATCCTGCACGGCGAACTCCATCCACTGGACCTACGACACCTACGCGCTCGCCAACGGCACGGGTTCGGCAGTCGTCAAGACCGGCGGCGACAGCTGGTTCTTCCTGACCGCCGACTACGCCTTCGGTGCCGCACTCGAAGCCGACACAGCAGCGGTCGTGACCAAGAACGGCGGCAAGGTCGTCGGCAGCGTCAAGCATCCGTTCCCGGCGCAGGACTTCTCGTCGTTCCTGCTGCAGGCACAGGCATCCAAGGCAAAAGTCATCGGCCTTGCCAATGCCGGTGCCGACACCACAAACGCGATCAAGCAGGCGTCTGAATTCGGTATCGTTCAAGGTGGCCAGCAAATCGCCGGTCTGCTTGTGTTCCTCTCCGACATCCATTCGCTGGGCCTGAAGACCACCCAGGGCCTGACGTTTACCGAAGCCTGGTACTGGGACATGACGGACGCCAACCGCGCGTTCGCCAAGGAATACGCAGCAGCCAACGGTGGTAAGTATCCGACCATGGTTCACGCTGGGGTCTACTCGTCGGTGATGCACTACCTGAAGGCCGCCGAGGCCTTGAAGAGCGATGCTGACGGCGCTGCTGTCGTTGCAAAAATGAAGGAAATTCCGACTGACGATGCGCTTTACGGCAAGGGCAGCATCCGTGCCGATGGCCGCAAGCTGCACGACATGTATCTGTTCGAAGTGAAGAAGCCTGAAGAAAGCAAGGGTCCTTACGATTATTACAAGGTCCGCGCGACAATCCCTGCTTCCGAAGCCTGGCGCCCGATGGCAGATGGCGGTTGCCCCCTCGCTGCGAAGTAAGTTTGCGGAAAGCCTCACCTGAAGTGCGGCCACCGGCACAGATGCCGGTGGCCGCTCACACCACCCTCAGCCCAAGGGCGATTTGGGATAAGAAGAGGTCGCGATGTTTGAATTGTTAGGCGTGTCGCCGCAGGCGCTTTTCGGGCAACTCCTGCTCGGGGTTATCAACGGCTCGTTCTATGCGCTGCTAAGTCTTGGGCTCGCTGTCATCTTCGGCATGTTGAACGTCATCAACTTCGCCCATGGCGCGCAGTACATGATGGGTGCCTTCGTTGCCTGGATGTGTCTCAACTATGCCGGGGTTCCCTTCTGGCTGGCACTCCTGATCGTGCCGTTGATCGTTGGTGGCACCGGGATCATCATCGAGAAGCTGTTCCTATCCCGCCTTTATCACGTCGACCATCTTTACGGCCTGCTGCTGACATTCGGCCTTGCCCTCATCATCGAAGGACTGTTCCGCCATCAATACGGCGTTTCTGGCTTACCTTACCCCAATCCATTGCCGGGTGGCGTCAATCTGGGCTTCATGTTCCTGCCCTATTACCGCGCGTTCGCCGTGGTGTTCTCGCTGGCCGTTTGCCTTGGCACTTGGTACGCCATCGAGCGCACGAAGCTCGGTTCCTATTTGCGCGCTGCCACCGAACGGCCGGAACTGGTCCAGGCCTTCGGCATCAATGTACCGCGCATGCTCTCGCTGACCTACGGTTTCGGTGTCGCCCTCGCTGGCCTTGCCGGCGTGCTGGCCGCCCCTATTTACTCCGTGACGCCACTCATGGGTTCAAGCCTCATCATCGTCGTGTTCGCCGTCGTGGTGATCGGCGGCATGGGGTCGATCATGGGCTCGATCCTGACCGGGTTCGGCCTCGGTCTGGTTGAAGGTCTCACCAAAGTCTTTTATCCGCAGGCCTCGAACGTGGTGATCTTCGTCATCATGGTGATCGTGCTGCTCGCCCGCCCGCAAGGGCTATTTGGCACGCCGAAGTGAGGGCACCACGATGACCAGCAAAAACCTTGAACTTCTCACCATCGCCGGACTGTTCGCCCTCCTGCTGATTGCCCCGTTCGCCGTCTACCCCGTGTTCCTCATGAAGGTGCTGTGCTTCGCGCTGTTTGCATCCGCCTTCAACCTGCTGATCGGCTACGTCGGATTGCTGTCGTTCGGGCACGCGATGTTCTTTGGCATGTCCGCCTACGTTACGGCCCATGCCGTCAAGGAGTGGGGCTGGCCGACCGAACTCGGCCTACTCGCTGGCACCGCCATCGCCGCCGTTCTCGCCCTTGTCACCGGTATGCTCGCCATCCGCCGCCAAGGCATTTACTTCGCCATGGTGACGCTGGCCCTCTCGCAGATGGTCTATTTCTTCTGCCTGCAGGCTCCATTTACTCACGGCGAGGACGGCATCCAGGGCGTTCCGCGCCGTCCGCTGTTCGGCCTCATCGATCTGACTATCGACCTCAATATGTATTATTTCGTGCTGGCGATTTTCGCCTTGGGTTTTGCCATCATCTACCGGACGATTCACTCGCCCTTCGGACAGGTACTCAAGGCCATTCGCGAGAACGAGCAGCGCGCCATTTCGCTCGGCTACAACGTCGATCAATACAAGCTGGTCGCGTTCGTGATCTCGGGCGCCCTCGCCGGGCTTGCTGGTTCGACCAAGGCCATGGTGTTCCAGCTTGCCTCGCTGACAGACGCTGCGTGGCAGATGTCAGGTGAGGTCGTGCTGATGACCCTGCTCGGCGGCCTGGGCACGGTGTTAGGGCCGGCCGTGGGTGCCGCCGTCATCATCACCATGCAGAACTACCTCAAGGGCCTCGGCGACTGGGTGCTCGTCGCTCAGGGCGTGATTTTCGTCATCACCGTGCTGGTGTTCCGGCGCGGCATCGTTGGCGAGATCGGGGCTTTCGTCGCCAAAATGCGCGATCGCGGCCATAAGAGCGATGAAAAGCCCGAAGCACTTTCGAGCGCTCCACCTCACTGAGGCGCGGCGGGTCGTGCGGACCCTGGTTCACCGGGTCTCGCCCCGCTATGGAGCGGGGTGAGGCTTTGATTTTAAGACGTTCGCGTTTTGCCAAACCATTGTCGCTCTTGCGGCAGTGGTTTTTCGTTTGAGCGGCGTGGACGCAGGATTGACTGGAACAGCATCACAAACAGATGCGGGACAAGGGTTGCTTGTACGCGTGCCGCTGAGCCTCTGCTCGAAGCGCACAACCAAAGACATGGTGATCCCTGCGAGAATCGAACTCGCCTTACCAGAATGAAAATCTGGTGTCCTAACCGATAGACGAAGGGACCATCAGGAGGGGACGTATAAAAAAGTTTCGCGCCCCTTGCAAGCACTGATCTCACATAAACTCACAGTTGCGAGATTTAGCCTCATGCCAGACGTTTTCACACATACTTAAGGCCTGAAAGGACTGACTTTTCGCGCAACTGCTGTGTGACGAGGCAAGCTAGCCCTGCTTCCTGGGGTCGGCTGCATCCTCAATCATCAACTCCGTCTTCTCGCGCCCCTGCCAGGTATCGCGCTTGACCGTTCCGGCGATATGAATCGGCATCGCGTTGACGCTGCCCAACAGCAGATCGCCCAGCGGCTGGCCGACCGCCCGGAAGGCGACGCCCTCAATGCGCGATCCGTCGCTCGACTCGAAGGTGCAACGCACATGGGCTTCGGCGACGATCTTGGCGAACTTTACCCGGTGGGCTGGAAACACGAATCGCGGTGTCGGATTGCCCTGGCCGTATGGCCCGGCGCGTTCCAGTAGCGCCAATAGCTCGTCGTTGATGCTGGCTGGCGTCAGCGCGCCGTCGATCTCTAACCCCGCATTGACGCGCGCCCGTACCGTCGCGTCCTTGATGCGCGCTGAGAGCGCCGCGTGCAGCGCCTCTGCCTTGACACGCTCGACGGTCAAGCCTGCCGCCATCGCGTGTCCGCCGCCCTTGATGAGGTCGCCGGACGCCATGGCAGCCCGCACCGCGCCGCCGATATCGACGCCTGCGACCGACCGCAGCGATCCGGTGCCCGTGGTGCGCGCCGCATCGGCAGCGTTGGTCTCCCATGCGATCACGCAGGCCGGCCGTTTGAACCGATCCACGAGCCGCGAAGCCATCAGGCCGACCAGCCCCTTATGCCACGACGGCGAACCCACCATGACCAGCGGCGTGTCGGGGTTTGCCTCCACCTGGGCGTCAGCCATTGCCGTGGCCTCCTCCAGCATGGCGGTTTCCATCGCCTTGCGCTCCTTGTTGAGCTTGTCGAGGATCGCGGCAATGCGCGCCGCCTCAACCGGATCATGGGTTGCGAGCAGCTTGGAGCCCAGTGCTGAATCGCCAATGCGCCCGCCAGCGTTGATACGTGGGCCCAAGATAAAGCCCAGATGATACGGGTTTGGCGCGGTATCGAGACCTGCTGCATCAAACAATGCCTTGAGCCCGGCGTTTTCGCGCCGCTTCATGACCTGGAGGCCTTTGGTCACGAACGCGCGGTTGACGCCCGTCAACGGCACCACATCACACACTGTGGCAAGAGCCACGATATCGAGGTCCGATAGCAAGTCAGGCGGCATGCAGGCCGCGCCGTAGAAGCCGCGCGTGCGCAACTCTTTCATGGTTGCGACCAGCACCAGGAACACGACGCCCGCCGCGCACAGATGGCCCTGGCCAGAGATGTCGTCCTGCCGGTTGGGATTGACCACTGCGTGCACGTCCGGCAAACGCTCGTCGGCCTGATGGTGATCAATGACCAGCACATCGCACTTGCCCTTGGCGGCCGCCAGCGGCTCAAAACTGGTGGTCCCGCAGTCAACGGTTACGATGAGCTTGGCGCCCTCGGCGATCAGTGCCTCGATTGCGGTCGCGTTCGGGCCGTAGCCTTCAAACAACCGGTCGGGAATGTAGATCCGCGCCGCCACGCCATGATGGGCCAAAAACCGGTGCAGCAGCGCCGAAGATGACGCCCCATCGACGTCGTAGTCGCCAAAGATTGCGACGCGCTGTTCACTCTGGATCGCATCGGCGAGCCGCGCTGACGCCTTGTCCATGTCGCGCAAGCTCGCCGGGTCTGGCAACAGCGCTTTGATCGTTGGATCGAGCACGGTCGCTACGTCATCGAGCCCGACGCCGCGCGCTGCCAGCACGCGCCCCAGCAAATCCGGCAGGCCGTGCTGTTGACTGATTGCCGCTGCCAGTTTGTGAGCGGCGGCAGGCAGACGCTCGCGCCAAGCATATCCCCGCGCCGACGAGGAGACCCCCAAAAACAACGACGGATCGCCATCGTGGCCCGGTTCGATACGGTTTTTGAATTTAGGAACGGCAACGCCCATGGCGGATCCTCGCGGCAGTGATTCGATTTGCTCCAGACTAGCAGGCCACGGATGTGAGAACGTGGCAGCGCTTCACAAGGATGTGGATGGTTGCAGATCGCACCGGCGTTGAATCGCCATGACTGGGTCAAGCCACCGTTGCGGGGGCGAATTTTACCCTCCACTGTTTCCCCGGACGGCGTCGCGTGCGTCAGCAGCGCGAGGCTGATCCGGGGTCTCTACCTCATTGCGAGCGGTAAAGATCCCGGATCTGCGCACGACCAAGGGGTCGCGCTTGTCCGGGACAACAGTGGAGGGAGAGACGCCCATCAGTCCGAACCGCAAAATGCTCTAAGGCGTACTGACCCGCTTGTCCGGTGGGAGGACTGGCGCGGGCGGTGGCGGCGTCAGCGGCCAAAGCTGGCGCGCGAGCATGATTGTCGCGGGTAGAAATACCAGATCGGCGACCAACGAGGCCATCAGTGTGATCGCGCATACCATGCCGAACGTGCGCAATGACGGCAGATCGGAGAACACGGTCACGCCCAGACCGAATGCCAGCACGATGGTCGTCAGGATGATCGCCGGGCCAACGAGCACGCGCGCACGTTTGATGGCGTCCATCTGTTGCTCGTGCGGCGTCCCACCGGCTGGTTCATGCTTTGCCTCTTCGATCAGCAAGCGATTGAGAAAATGAATGAGCGCGTCGATGCCAAGGCCGAATACCACGAGCAGCGCCACGACCGACGCAAACTCAAGCCCGCCACCGCGCATCCACAGCCAGAAGCCAGCCGCCACCACCGGGAACAAGCCCGGCAGCACGGCAATCAGCGTGACAAATGGCGACCAGAACGCCAAGCCCAACAGCACCGACACGAGCGCCACGCACGCCGGGATGCTCTCGTTCAACTGGCCAATCATTCGCGCCGAGTTTCGGGCCGCAACCGCTGGCAACCCGGTCACCGAAATGCGGTATCCTGGATGCGCTGTCCGCACAGGATCAAGCGCCTTGTCGACCTTTGCGACGACCGGCAGAATCTGGCTCGAGTCGATGTCGGGCAAGCGCCCCGTCACGAGTGCTGCATTGCCCTCCTTGGCAATGAACCGCCGCACCAGATGGTCCGGCAAGATCTTCACGTAGCTTTCGACGACCGGGATGGCGTCGTCGCCGGTCTCCGTCTTGAGCCAGCGGCGCAAGCTGTCGACCGACCAGACATTGCCGAGCCCGGCTGTCTTTTCCAAAATGGTGTGCGTATCGCCGATGACCTGCATCGGGCCGGGCGAGAACACGCTGGTTCCGTCGGTCCATTCGATCATGATGTGGACCGGATTGGCCCCCGTCAGCTTCTGGTCGATCCGCGCCGTGGCGTCCAGCGCCTGCTCGCGGTCGGGCACTTGATCGGCGAGCCGGTAGCGCGGCTCCAGCTGCAGATGCGCCATCGACAACACCGCGAATAATCCAAACCCCAGCACCGAATAGGTCAACGGGCGATGCACGACATGATCGACAATTCCACCGACCATCGTGCCGAGGCCATCCATCAGTGCGTCGCCCGGCGACCGGTCTTTGGCCAGCGCGGCTTCGTTGCGGATGAAGACAACCCCCAGCAACGGCAAAACGAGAATGACCGCGACGAACGAAATCACGACCGATAGCGATCCGGCCATGCCGAACGTGCGGATCAGTCCCGAATCTGAAAACAACAATGCCAGGAACGCGACCAGCGCCGTCCCATGTGCCAGCACGCATGCGGGGCCAACGACGGCCACCGCGAACCGCACAGCATCCCAGCGGTTATCGCCCTCGCGAAGCCGGATGCGGATGGCCGACACCATCTGCATGCTATCGGCAAATCCCATCACCATGATGAGCGGCGTCATGACGTTGAGGAACAGGTTGAGTTTCACACCCATCCAGCCCAGCAGCCCGAGCGACCATGTCACGGCCAGTACGGGCGGTAGCGCCGCAACCAGCATCAGCGACACGCGGCGGAAAAAGATCATCGCGATCAGCGCGCCGAAAAGCAAGCCGAGCCCGTTGTAGAGCAACTGATCGCGCTCGACTGCATTACGGATTTCAAGCTGCATGACCGGCGCACCCGCCAGCTTGAACGTGAGGCCCGACCCCTTGAGTTCGTTGGCGACCGTCTCTTCAATGCCGCCGATAATCGACTTGGCGGTTTTCTCAGCAACGATACTGCGGTCGAGCGACAGCACGATCATGGACAATTGCCCGTCCTTCGACAGGAACTTGCCGTCGACGATCTCGTTGCTGCGCAGCGCCGCAATCGCGTCGTCGTACGTTTTGCCAACCGGCGGCAACTCCTCCGGGACAATCGGCGGCGAGTACCCGCTCGCGTCGGGTTTGCCACGCGCCGATAGCATCGACACGATGCCGGCCACGCCGTCCGCCAGCTGCAGCTCGGTCGTTACATGGGCGAACGCTTGAAGCTGGGGGCGATCAAGCAGAGTTTTGCCTTCGATCACCACGAGCACGTCGTACTCGCTCGACGGGAACCGGCGGTCGATATCTTCGTAGCGTTTGAATTCTTCCGTGTTGGTCCTGAAAAGCTCCGACAAGCTGTCGTCGACGCGGATTTTGTTGACGCCGAAGGCAGCGGCCACCGAAATCGCGATCACGAACAGCCCGACCAGCCAGGGCCAGGTCAAGCCCCAGTAGCCCAGCCGGTGAAGTCCGGCCGAAAAAACGCGCGATGTCTGCGCTTCGTCTGCGCTTGCCATGATTTCCCTAACCGCCCCTGCGACGCTTCCCTACCGCTTGCGGGCTGACCAGCTCCGAAGTAGCGTGTCACGTTAGTGCGCCCGGGACGACAGCACAACGCCTGATGCATCTTGGAACAGAGCGGCATGACCCACACAGTACTGGATACGAGCGGGATGTTCTGCCCAATCCCGGTTCTAAAGGCCAAGAAGGCCATTGTGCCTTTGGAGCCTGGCGACATCTTGGAAGTCATAGCCACAGACCCCGGCGCGGTGCTGGATTTCGACGTCTTCTGCACCATCGGTGGACATACGATTGTCCACCAGTCCGAAAAGGACGGCGTGTTTCGATTCAAGATCGAACGCGGCACTCCGCTACCCAGTTAATGCTGGGCCGTAATGATCGGTGCAGGCGTTATCGGATGGATGCCCAAGTTCCGCCCGAGGGTACGACATTGGCCACACAGATCTAAATACATCGCCATCGCCTCCCCATCGTTTGACCCGGCGTTCCGAATCGCGCGACACAGGTGGCAACGGTTGTATGACCACAAACCTGTTTTGCGTCGCTTTGACCTCGAGGGCTCACATGAACATCATGGCTCCAGCGCCGCACCGGCCCGCCACCGCAGAACCATCTTTGATCCATGACATCGCTGAGAATACGGGGGCCACGTGTCTGGCGACCCGCGTCCGGCAACTGTCGCGCATTATCACTCGCGTCTATGATGACGCCATGCGCCCCCTCGGCATTACCGCCAGCCAGTACACGCTGCTGGCTCAGCTGGCCTCGCGTGACGGTATCACCGCCGTCGAGATCGGCTTTGATCTCGACATCGAGAAGTCGACCCTGTCGCGCAACCTGAAGCGGTTGCTGTCGCTCGGTCACATCGTCATGGATCCGCCCGCCGGACGGCGTGGACGCGGGCTGCACCTTACGCCGAAGGGTATGACGGTGCTCAAAGACGCCTATCCGATCTGGCAGCAGTCTCAACTGCGCGCCAACGCGGTCATGGGTGCCGATTGCCGCGCCACGCTCGACCACCTTCTGGATCAGGCTGAAAAGCTCGTCGTGGCCTGAACCGGTCTGGAACGGTAGACTGCGGAGGCACGCCGTTGCGGCGTGCCTTTTTTTGTTTGGGTGTGTCCATGTTCGACCCCGCCGATATCGCCGAAGCTGAACGGTTGCTCGCCCGTTTGCGCGCCACGCGCTGGACTATTTGCACTGCTGAAAGCTGCACGGGCGGGCTGATCGCGGGCCTGCTGACCGAAGTTCCGGGCGCGTCCGACGTCGTCGACCGTGGCTTCGTGACGTATTCGAACGGCGCGAAAACCGGCCTGCTCGGAGTTCCTGGCGCGTTGATCGAGGGACACGGTGCCGTCAGCGCCGAAACCGCCAGCGCGATGGCCTCCGGCGCGCTCCTCCATTCACCCTGTGATCTGGCCGTTGCTGTCACGGGCGTTGCCGGTCCCGGCGGCGGCAGCCCGGACAAGCCCGTCGGTCTCGTCCATCTCGCCGCACAATTGCGCGGGCGGACACCCGTGTTTCACGTTCTGCGTCTTGGCGACATCGGCCGCTCAATGGTCCGGCTTGAGACGGTCCGCGCGGCGCTCCGTCTGTGCCATCAGGCGCTGGACAGCGATCCTGGCAGCTCCACGGACGGCGTGCCGTAAATCGCCCGCGCCCGCTGCTCGAAGCTCTCGGTGAACTTGCGGAACGCCTTGTCGAACACGGCACCCATCAACAATCCTAGCATGGGCGACTTGAACTGATAGTCGATCCAAAAACCCACGTTGCAGGCCGTTCCGCCATCAGCTGGCAGAAACACCCACCGGTTCTCCAGGTGATGGAATGGCCCGTCGAGATACGACACATCGACAGCTGGAAGGCCTGGCTTCAAGACGACACGGGTCGTGAACGTCTCCTTGACGGCCTTGTAGCCAATTGCCATCCGCGCCACGATGACCGGATCCCCGTTCACTTCCGAACGCGAAATCACGTCGATGCCTTCGCACAACGGCAGAAACTGCGGGTACCGCTCCACGTCGGCGACCAGCGCGTACATCTGCTGTGGTGTGAACGGCACCCGGCGGACGGTATCAAATGTCGGCACGCGCTGGTCTCCTGATCGGCATCGAAGGCTTGGCCCTGTAGAAGGCTTGGCCCTGTAGAAGGCTTGGCCCTGTAGAAGGCTTGGCCCTGTAGAAGGCTTGGCCCTGTATACGCTGGGTTCAAACGGTTGCGGTACCCACTGGATGATTTGTCGCGGAGTTGCGGGCTTCAGCCCCGTCCGCCCCGGGCCGCCCTCAGCCGGTTGAAATCGTCGCCGGCGTGATACGACGAGCGGGTCAGAGGCGACGATGCCACCAGATGGAACCCCTTTGCCCCGCCGATTGCCGCCAGTTCGGAAAACTCGTCGGGCGTGACGAAGCGCGCGATGGGGGCATGTTTTGGCGTTGGCTGGAGATATTGCCCGATGGTCAAGAAATCGACGTCAGCGGAGCGCAGGTCATCCATCACCTGCATGATTTCTTCGCGCTGTTCGCCAAGGCCGACCATCAGACCGGACTTTGTAAAGACCGAAGGATCGAGTTCCTTTGCCCGCTGCAGCAAGCGCAGCGAATGGAAATACCGCGCCCCCGGGCGGATCGCGAGATACCGTCCCGGCACCGTCTCCAGGTTGTGATTGAAAACGTCGGGCCGCGCCTCGATGACCGCTTCAAGCCCGCCCGGCTTGCGCAGGAAATCCGGCGTCAGCACTTCGATGGTGGTCGCGGGCGTCGCCGCCCGGATGGCACGAATGACCGCGCCGAAGTGTGCGCCGCCGCCGTCGGCCAGATCGTCGCGATCGACCGACGTTATGACGACATGCTCCAATCCGAGTTTGGCAACCGCATCCGCCACCCGCCCCGGCTCGGTCGCATCCAGCGCCAGCGGCTTACCCGTCGCCACATTGCAGAACGCGCACGCGCGGGTGCAAATCTCGCCCATGATCATCATGGTCGCGTGCTTTTTCGACCAGCACTCACCGATGTTGGGACAGGCTGCCTCGCCGCACACAGTGGCAAGACCATGCTCGCGAACGATTTTCGCAGTCTCGTTGTAGCCGGGCGAGCCGGGCGCTTTCACGCGGATCCAGGCTGGCTTTGGCATTCGCGGACTGTCGGGCTTGCCAGCCTTTTCGGGGTGACGGACCCGTGGCAAGGCGTCCGCCGAAGCGTTGCCAACCGTGTCGAAAACCTTGACCATGCGGCCTCCCGCCGTGAACCCTGGACGCTACATGCGCTGGCCCATAGCCCAGATCAAGCCCGCAATTGGCCTATTATCGGCGGCCAGCAATCAAGCGGGCAAACAGCGTGACGACGATCGCCCCGATTGTCGCGACGACGATTTCGGTGCCGTAGGGAATTCCGGCCGGCACCGTGAACGGCAGCTTCAGCAACCCGGTATTGACCATCAAACCGCCGACGAGCGCGCCCAGAACGCCGACGATGAGGTTGCGAATAAGCCCGCCGCCGCCAAGCAGCAGACCCGACAGCCAACCGGCGATCAGGCCAATAATTCCAAGAATGATGTAGAGCTTATAGGGTTCGATTTGCGCAAGCGTCATGACCATCTCCCGATACGTTCAGTGTTCAGCTAACTTACCCGATCAACCTCGCAAGAATTACGACAACGATGGCTCCGATTGTCGCGGTCACAATCTGCCCCGCCAACGCATTTCGAATGCCCAGATCAACCTTGAGCAGTCCCAGCAGCCCCGGTCCAACGAAAGCACCGATCACACCCGACACCAAGTAGCGGATCAAGCCGGATCCGCCGACGATGATGGACGCCAGATAACCAGCCACAAGGCCGATCAACGCAAAGACCACCAAATCGCGCGTCTTCTGGTCCATGTGGTTCTCCCGCTCACGTTTAACGATACCCGTCACATAGTCATTGATCCGACTCGCCTGCGCTGTCGAGGCCTCAACGCGGCTCCAAAAGCAAAAGGGGCCGGTCCTGCGACCGCCCCTTTCAATTTCCAACCCAACCGAGTCGGCTTATTTAGGCGTGGCAGCGCGCACCCAGGTAATACGCCAGCAGCTGGTTATATCGGTCAGCATCCGCTTTTTGATTGGGCGACAGCTTGCGACCGGCCGACTGGGCTTCAACAGAGCTTTGGACACCGCTGCTTACCATCCGGTCAAGATCGGACTTTATGCTCTGGCAGGACTGGCCGGCCGGCAACGATTTTGCGCCCGGATCGCCGTTGGACGAACCACCGCCACCCGCACAACCGGCAAGCGCCAATCCAACTGCTGCAACCCATACACATGCTGGCCGTCGTACCGACGATCCCAGAATAGTCAGCGCCACTCGAAGCCCTCCCGAAGTTTGCCCAGTGCAAGTCAACTGGGCAAAGCCAGCGCACATTTAAATATTGAGCAGGTGCGATGACCCGCCCAACCTGACGATTACTGCTTGGCTGGTGCTGCGGATGCAACAGTTTCATTCGCCGCAGCGACGGCCTTAGGAGCGGCGGCTGCCTTGACAGGAACGGCAGGAGCCGCGACGGCTGCAACAGACGGCTTGTAGGTCGTGCACTTGGTCTGGAAGTCTGTGTTCGACTTATTGAGCTGGTCGGCCTTGGCCAGGTCAGCGGTCGTCATCTTGTATTTCTTGAGTGAGGCCTTCTCGATCTTCTCGGCAATGCCTTCCTTGCGGAGCGTGTCGATCTGCGTCGTCAACGCGGTGCAAGCTGGATCGACTTTGGCAGCCGAAACAGGGGCAACCGACGCGGTGGTCAAGTTGGCGCTGTTGTTGCCAAACACCGACGACGTATCCGAGCAACCGGCCAAAAGTGCCGATCCTGCCGCCAGGGCAGAAATTACGAATGAACGGACCAGCATTATAATAAATCCTTTTTTACTGCGATTGTTTGCTAAACGCCGGAACCAGTTCTTCGGCTCTAAGGCCTCGCCGTGGTCGCGACAAGAACTAGGACCCCAGTTGTTCCCCGGGTTTCTTCTAGACCACTCACAATGCTGTGGAAATAAGGCCTATTTGCCACACTGGTCACATTCTGTTTCCGCGCGTGGCAAAAACGCGGCGGCGATGCGGCGGGTTGTCCCATTTCAGCACAAAAACGACCTTTTGGGCCCGCTGGGGATGCGCTTTAGCCGCTATCGGCTCGATTGGGCTCAGCGTCTTAGGATGGAATCGCCTGGATATGAAAAGCCCAGAACATCGCGGGCAACTTCTTCGACCATGTCGGGGGCTGGCTGATCGGGTGCCAGCAGCGCGACATCGCGCGCCAGATGAGACCGCACGGCGTCGAGGCTCTTGATCTCGAACTCCAGCACGTTGGAGCGTTCGATCAATCGTGCGCGAGCCTCGAAACCGTGCCGCCCATGGATGGCATGATGTGCGAAGTAACCTGTCGCCGTTAGACAGCAGAGCAAAACCGGAAGCTGTTTTGGCCAGGAACGACGATTACGCAAATGCGACCTACGCTGGACCGTGTTCGATGTGAATGCTGGAACTTCAAGGAACATGATCTTGTATAGGTCCCGGCCGGTTAAGGCCGGGTAAAGGTTTGTTTCAAGAGTTCAATTTTTTTGAGCTCAGGCTCCGGCCGGGCCGGACCGCAGCACCGAGCGGCCAGCAAAGCGCGCTACCGGGCCAAGTTCGCCTTCGATGCGGATCAGCTGGTTGTACTTGGCCAGACGGTCTGAGCGCGACAGGCTGCCGGTCTTGATCTGCCCGCAGTTGGTGGCTACCGCCAGATCGGCAATCGTTGAATCTTCCGTCTCGCCAGAACGGTGCGACATGACGGCGGTATAACCCGCGCGCTGCGCCATCGACACGGCATCGAGCGTCTCGGTCAGGGTGCCGATCTGGTTGACTTTGACGAGGATCGAGTTGGCGGTCGCAGACGAAATCCCGCGCGATAGACGCTCGGTGTTGGTCACGAAAAGATCGTCGCCGACGAGCTGGACTTTCGCGCCGAGCTTTTCGGTCAGCAGTTTCCAGCCGGCCCAGTCGTCTTCCGACATGCCGTCTTCAATCGAGACGATGGGGAACCGCGACACGAGGCCCGCAAGATAATCGACCATGCCGGCTGGATCGAGCTTCTTGCCCTCGCCGTGCAGATTGTAAACGCCGTCCTTGAAGAACTCGGTCGCCGCGCAATCGAGTGCCAGATAGACATCGACGCCCGGCTTGTAGCCGGCTTTCTCGATGGACGCCGTGATGAAGCCCAGCGCTTCGTCTGCCGACTTCAAATTGGGTGCAAAGCCGCCCTCGTCGCCCACGTTCGTGTTGTGGCCCGCCGCGCTGAGGTTCTTTTTAAGTGTGTGGAAAATCTCAGCTCCGATGCGGATTGCATCGGCGCACGTTTCCGCACCAACCGGCATGATCATGAATTCCTGAATGTCGATCGGGTTGTCGGCATGCGCGCCGCCATTGATGATGTTCATCATCGGCACCGGGAGCACGTGGGCCTGCGCGCCACCGACATAGCGATAAAACGGCAGACCGCTTGACTGAGCGGCTGCTTTCGCTACGGCCATCGACACGCCCAGGATCGCGTTTGCGCCCAAGCGGCTTTTGTTCTTGGTGCCGTCGAGCGCCAGAAGCGCCGCATCAATCCCGCGCTGATCCTCGGCATCGAGGCCCGACAGGCAATCGAAAATCTCATGATTGACGGCATCGACAGCCTTCAGCACGCCCTTGCCCAGATAACGCTTGGCATCGCCGTCGCGCAGCTCGACGGCCTCATGCGCGCCCGTCGATGCGCCCGACGGCACGGCGGCACGGCCCAATTCGCCGTCTTCCAGCAGGACATCGACTTCCACGGTGGGATTGCCACGGCTATCGAGAATTTCGCGGCCAATGATGTCGACGATGGCGGTCATGGAAGTGTTCCCTATTTCGGCCCAGAATGGACGGACGATGACAATTGCCGCGCTTGTAGCGCGGACACCCGCCAGTGCAAAGACCTGTATGGATAGCGGGCCCTAGGCCGAACGGGCAACCAGACGGGTGGTCAATGGCAACAGGAGTGAACGTGACTTTGAAAACCGCAGCACTCGTTTTATTTTCCGGTGGTCAGGATTCGACTGTCTGCCTTGCCTGGGCGCTTGAGCGTTACGACCGTGTCGAGACGCTCGGGTTCGACTACGGCCAGCGCCACCGGGTCGAGCTGGACTGCCGCACTGAAGTCCGGTCGGGCATCCGCGCACTCAACCCCGTTTGGGCCGGCCGCTTGGGTGAGGACCACATGATTGCCCTGCCGGAATTGAACACCATCAGCGACACGGCCTTAACGCGCGATGCTGCCATTGAAATGACTGCTGCGGGTCTGCCCTCGACGTTCGTGCCCGGCCGCAACCTGCTGTTTCTGACTTACGCTGCAGCCCTTAGCTACCGGCGGGGCATCTCCACCCTGGTGGGAGGGATGTGTGAAACCGACTACTCGGGCTATCCCGATTGCCGCAACGATACACTGCAGACGCTTGCAAAGGCGCTCTCGCTTGGCATGGACCGCGCAATCGCGATCCAAACTCCGCTGATGTACCTGGACAAGGCCGCCACCTGGGCTCTTGCCGATACGCTCGGCGGTGAACCCATGACCAGTCTCATCGTCGCGCACACCCATACCTGCTACCTGGGCGACCGCCGCCACCGCCACGAGTGGGGCTACGGCTGTGGTACATGCCCCGCCTGCGAGTTGCGGGCCAAGGGGTGGAGCAAGTTTACGGAGCAAGCCCGCTCCGATTAGAGACAATCCGGCTTTATCCGGCCAAGGACAGATCGCAAAACAACTGCATCGTGATCCGTGGACGTTGAGTTGGCACTTGCGCACAGTCCTTTCACCGTCTCCCTCTGTTTCCCCGGACGGCCCTGCGCTTGGCCGATCCGGGGTCTTTACAGTTCTCAGCGAGGTAAAGATCCCGGATATTTCGCGCGCGAAGATGCGCGCCAAATTCCGGGAAATCAGTCGTAAATGTGTTGCGGTTATTTTGCGGCGCGGCCTAAGAGTGGGTCCGGAAAGGAGCTGCGCGATTTCAATGAGTTAATTTTTCGTCAGTCCGCCAGACGAAGCCCGAAGGCCGTCGCCCAAGCTACGGACGAGGGGTTCGACGCCGCGGATGACAAAAAGGAACCATTGAAATCATGGAGAAATTTTCCGGACAGACTCTAAGTTCAAGTTGGCGTGGAAGTTGTTGCCGGCGGAGGTGGCGGCGACGTAGCCCGCGCGGATGGTGTAATCGCCAAAGCGTTCGCCGGGTTGGCGGTCTTTGGCGTAGCGGGTGATGATGGGTTCCAAGAGGCTGAGGATTTTGGCTTCGCCAACGTCCTGGGCGTACAGTTTGGAGAGGCGCGTGCCGTCGAAGGCTGCCCCCAGATACAGGTTGTAGAGGCCGGGTCCACGACCAACCAAGCCGATCTCGGCTAAGTAGGGGCGTGCGCAACCGTTGGGGCAGCCGGTCATGCGGATGACGATGTCTTCGTCACGCAAGCCCACCTTTTCAAGTAGGGCTTCGATGTGGGTGATGAGGGCGGGGAGATAGCGTTCGGCCTCGGCTAGAGCCAATCCGCAGGTTGGCAGGGCGACGCAGCTCATGGCGTTGCGGCGCAAGCCGGAGGAGGCGTCGACCGGCATGCCGTGGGCCTTGAGGATCGCGTCGACCTTGGGCTTGTCTTTGGCCGTGACGTTGACAAACATCAGGTTCTGGTTGGCGGTCACGACAAATTCGCAGATGCCGGCCTCAGCGATTTCGCGGACGGCTGAGCGGGCCGCGCTGCCGGGGCGGTCCTTGAGGCGGCCGTTTTCGACGAATGCGGTCAGGTGCCATTTCTTGTCGGGGGACTGACGCCAGCCCAGCGCATCGCCGGTGCGTTCGAACTTGAACGGGCGCGGTGCGCCGAGCTTGTAGCCGGTGCGCTGTTCGACTTCGGCGCGGAACTTGGCGATGCCGTGCGCTTCGATGGTGTACTTGAGGCGGGCGTGCTTGCGGATGCTGCGGTTGCCCCAGTCGCGCTGGACCGTCATGACCTTTTCGCCGACCTCAATGGCCTGCTCGGGGGTGCAGAAGCCCATCACGTCCGCCGTGCGCGGGAACGTGTCTGGTTCACCGTGGGTCATGCCCATGCCGCCGCCGACGGTGACGTTGTAACCAACGAGCTTGCCGTTTTCGACGATAGCGATGTAGCCAAGGCAATGGGCGAAGATGTCGACGTCGTTATCGCCGGGAACTGCGACGACGGCTTTGAATTTGCGCGGCAGGTAATGAGGGCCGTAGAGCGGTTCGTCTTCGGGGGCAGCGGGTCGGCTGGCGTCGCTGACCTTTTCGCCGTCGAGCCAGATCTCGTGGTACGCGCCGGTTTTGGGAAGCAGGTGTTCGCTCAGCCCCTTGGCGAGGGCGTAGGCCTGCTTGTGGACCGGCGAGAGATAGGGGTTTGCGGTCGACATGACGTTGCGGTTGACGTCGCCGCAGGCGGCCAGGCTGTCGAGGCAGGCGGCATTGATCGCCTGCATGGTGCGGCGCAAGTTCGATTTGATGATGCCGTGATATTGGAACGTCTCGCGCGTTGTCATGCGCAGCGTGCCGTTGGCATAGGTCGTTGCGATGTCGTCGAGCGCGACCCACTGCTTGGGTGCAACATGCCCGCCGGGGATGCGCAGACGGATCATGAAGCTGTAGGCTTTTTCCAGCTTCTTTTTGCTGCGCTCAGCGCGAACGTCGCGGTCGTCCTGCATGTAGGAGCCGTGGAATTTCAGCAGGACGGTGTCGTCTTCTTCCAGCGCGCCGGTGACGACGTTGCCCAAACCTTCTGCAATGCCGCCGCGCAGCAGATTGCTGTTTTCTTTGATGATTTCGTTTTTGGCGCGGGTGTCGGTCATGGATGGTCCCGGAGATGATCTGGTTGTGTCTGGGCGCGTGCCGCGCTCGGGCTACCGCGGTTGTTAAATATACCGGCTTCGCCTTAGCCCGTTTGGGGGAATGGCTTCCCCCAAACCCCCTTCCTTTTTGGGCCTTAGGGCTAAATCGACTTCAATACACGTCGCGCTGATAGCGGCCAGCTTTGCGAAGTTCGGCGAGCTTGGCGGTGCCGGTTTCATTGCCGCCGAGGATGCGGACCAAGGTGGCGTCGACGTCTTTGGCCATGCCCTTTTCGTCTCCGCAGACATAGACGTGCGCACCGTCATTGATCCACCCCAGCAGTTCGTCGCGGCGTTCCCACAAGCGGTGCTGAACGTAGATCTTTTCGGGCTGATCACGGGAAAAGGCAACGTCGATGCGCGACAGGGCCTTGGCCGCGATGTGGTCTTGCCATTCGAGCTGGTAGAGGAAGTCGTTTGAAAAGTTGCGCTCGCCAAAGAACAGCCAGCTCTTGCCGATCGCGCCCGTTTCGGCGCGGTCTTCGATGAAGCCGCGATAGGGGGCAATGCCGGTGCCGGCGCCAATCATGATGATGGGACGCGCTTGATCTTGCGGCAGGCGGAAGTGGCGGTTCGGCTTGACGTAGATGCGGGCGGTGTCGCCCACTTTGCGGCGGTCGGCGAAGAAGGTCGAGGCGACGCCCTTGCGCTCGTGGCCGTGGCTGTTCCAGCGGACGGCACCGATCAGCAGGTGGGCCTCGCCTTCGTGGGCGCGCTGGCTGGAGGCTGCAGAGTAGAGGCGTCCGGGGAGCGGGCGAAGCAGGCTGAGAAGCTGGGGCGCGGTAAGGTTTTCGCGATGCTCGGCAAACAAGTCGAGCAATTGCCGGGTCGACGCGTAGGGTGCGAAGGCCTCGCCTTGGGCAAGCCAGGCGATATCGGTCCGATCAACGAGCTTGGCGTAGGCCGTAACGATTGGCCGCGAGAGGGTCGTGATGTCATGCGACTTCACCAGCGTCTTAATGAGGGCCGCATCGCCGCCAAGGCCGACTGCGTCCAGCAGCTTAGCCGCCAGTTCTGGATCATTGGTTGGCAACACGCCAATGGCATCACCTGGCTGGTAGACGAAGCCCGGCTGGCTGGAGGTCAACTCGACGTGCCAGGTTTCGCGTGAGGACCCGGAGCCGTTCAAGTTGATGAGACCGCCGATTTCGGCTTCGAGCGGATTTTCGGCCGTGAACTGGGGCTCGTCATCATCCAATTCGGATGCAGCGGATTTGAAATCGACATGGACGACCTTCGAAGGCTCGACAGGCGCAAAGGCCTTCAGAGCGTTATCGGTCCACGCTGCGGCGGCCTTGGCGAAGTCGAGGTCTAGGTCGGCGCGCGCGGCGGTGCGCCTGGCGCCGAGCGCTTCGAGGCGGGAGTCGACGGCTTTACCGGTGGCGCAGAACTGGGCGTAGGCGGTGTCACCAAGGGCAAGGACGGCGAAGTTCAGCTTGTCGAGGTTTGGGGCGGTGTCCGACATCAGGGCAGCGTAGAAATCAATTGCGCGCTGCGGCGGCTCACCTTCGCCCCACGTCGCCAGATAGACGACGACGTTTTGGGCCTTGGCGAGTTGGTCGACGCTGAAGTCTGCCAGATCAAAGACCTTGGCGTCGAAGCCGTTTTTCTGGGCTGTCTTGCGGGCCTTTAATGCGAGGCTTTCGCAGTTGCCTGATTCAGAGCCGTAGAGAATCGTCAGCGGCACCCGTGGCCGGGCCGCGACGGCGGCGGCGGGGCCTGCCTGTGCGGCGTCAAAGCCCGCCAAGAAGCCAGCAAGCCAGCTGCGCTGCTCGCGCGTTGCCCGGGTCACGATGTTGTTCAGCGTGGCGATGTCGTCGGCAGCAAACGGAGCCGACTTGGGGAGCAGTGGGGCCACCATGATTGATTCGTCTCCTAGCAGGCAAACGTGAGGATAAGCGTTAATGATGCAGCGCACTTTCGTGCGTGCGCCGCACACCGTTGCGAGCGCCGTGGCTAGCAAATAGCACATGCTGGAATGGTTTTCTACGTTTCAACGATAATCGCCGTGAAAAAGAATGCAACTTCTCCAAAGCGGCGAATATTCGGAAAATTATTGCTATCTCGACGTTTGGCGCGCCGCGCCCTGCCCACGCCACCCTGATCACACACGTTTGTGAGGCAGTGTTGAGTTGCATCAGGCGGGTCGCGCATGATGTATTCAATTGCACAACGGTGGTTCTTGACAAATTGTCGCCGATCCGTTGACTGGGGCGGCACAAAAGTGCCCGCACTCAGTGGGTGGTCCTCGGCGGGGTCATCTGGTGGATGAAGGTTCAATCACCCTTTTTTGGAGGAAATCTCATGAAGATCTGGAACAAGCCGCAGGTTCGCGAGCAGGCCGTTGGCATGGAAGTCACCGCCTATCTCCCGGCTGACATCGACCTCATCTAAGGTCATGTAATCGGGCACGTTCACATTCGTGAAACGCCTGATGCGGCGGTCGGTTATCCGGCCGCCGTTTTCATGTGCAGCACCCTGCTCACAAGAAATCAAGTCCTTGTGATCGCTGCGATATCTTCTCTACCACATGAGGCAGATCAAGCCCGCGCCCGGAAATGGCGGTAACAGTCCGGTCGAACCTTTCCGCCGTTATGACGACGCTGTCGCAACACTTTTGGGCCGTGCGCATCTTTTGCGAGACCCGTGCTTTTCGAAGGCTGACATGATCATCAAAATATTGGGCTCCGCTGCGGGCGGTGGATTTCCCCAATGGAATTGCAACTGCCACAACTGCGCGAGCGCGCGGGCAGGGCATGCCAATTTCAAGCCCAGGACGCAATCGTCGCTGGCTGTCAGCTCTGACGGGCAATCGTGGGCGCTGTTGAATGCCTCGCCCGATTTGAGGCAACAAATCAACGCAACGCCTGAACTCGGGGCGCGCGTCAGCAAGGGTTTGCGAGACAGCCCGATCAAAGCAGTGGTCGTCACCAATGGGGACGTCGATCATATCGCGGGGCTGATCAATCTGCGGGAAGGGCAGAAGTTTTCGATCTATGCCGCCGAGCGGGTGATGGCGACGCTCGAGGCGAACTCGGTGTTCAATGTGGTGTCACACGAGAATGCGCCGCGGATTTCGATGCCGCTCGATACGCCGATTGATCTCGTTGGTGACGGGGTTGATCTTGGGTTGACGATCGAGGCGTTCGCCGTGCCGGGCAAGATTGCGCTGTATCTTGAAACCGAGGGTGGCAACTACGGCAGCAAGCTTGGCGACACCATCGGGCTGCGCATTCACGAGCGGGCGACGGGCAAAGCGTTTTTCTACATTCCAGGCGTGGCCGAAATAGAGGAGCCGCTCGCCAAGCGGATCGCGGGGGCGTCCCTGCTGTTTCTCGATGGGACGCTGTTTACCGACGACGAGATGGTGTCCCAGGGACTTTCCACAAAGACCGGGCAGCGGATGGGGCATATCTCTATGTCGGGGCCGGACGGGTCGATGGCGGTACTCAAGCCGCTCAACATCGCGCGCCGGATTTACGTGCATATCAACAATTCAAACCCGGCCCTTGAAGATGGGTCGGATGCGCGCCGAACGGTGGAAGCGCAGGGGTGGGACGTTGGCTTTGATGGAATGGAGGTGCGCCTATGAACAAACATTTGACGACGAAAATCGAAACGCAGCCGGCACCGCCGATGTCTGTCCCTGAGTTTGAGGCTGCAATTCGCGCGGTCGGGGCCGAGCGCTATCATGACAAACATCCGTTCCATCAGGCCCTGCACGGCGGCAAGCTGAACAAGGGACAGGTTCAGGCGTGGGCACTCAACCGGTATCTCTATCAGGCGGCTGTGCCCCGCAAGGACGCGGCTTTCATGGGACGGGTGCTCGATCGCGAACTGCGCCGCGAGTGGGCGCACCGCATGCTCGATCACGACGGACATGGCGATGAGCCGGGCGGCATCGAGCGCTGGCTGGTGCTGACCGATGGGCTGGGGCTCGACCGGTCGCAGGTGCAGTGTATGCGGGCGGCGTTGCCTGCGACCCGGTTTGCCGTGGAAGCCTACGTGACGTTCGTGCGCGAGCAGCCGCTGACGATTGCGGTGGCGTCGTCGCTGACGGAATTGTTCGCGCCCAAGATCCACCGTGAGCGCATTTCGGGGATGCTTGAAGGCTACGATTTCATCGACGACAGCGTGATGGCGTACTTCAAGCGCCGCTTGGTGCAGGCCCCGCGCGACAGCGACTTCGCGCTGGCGTACGTGCTGGCGAATGCCAAGACGCGGGACGAGCAGGACGCTTGCGTCGATGCGGTGCGCTTCAAGTGCAACGTGCTATGGGTGCAGTTGGATGCGCTCCAGCATGCCTACGTCGAAGGACACATTCCGCCCGGCGCGTTCCGTCCTGAAACGGATGCTGGAGCCATCGAGCGCCGCCCACCATTGACTCACGGCTGAGGACACACGACATGGCTGAGATGACGCCGCGGGTACGGGGTATTGCAACGCCGGAGGCAAAGCCGGCGCTGCCCAAGCACATCAAGATGCGGCACGATGCCGGACGCGGGCGGTGGATCCTGCTTGCGCCGGAGCGGGTGTTTGAACCCGACGAGACCGCTGTCGAAGTGTTGAAGCTTTGTGATGGCGAACGCAGCGTCCATGACATCGCGGTTCAGCTCGCCAGCGGCTACAATGCACCAGTAGACGAGATCGAGGGTGACATCGTGCAGATGGTGCAGGACCTCGCCGACAAGGGAGTGTTGCGCCTATGAACGAGATCACGCCGATTGCGCCAACGACGAACGTCGATCCGTCCGTGGACTTGAGCTGTGTGCGTGCGCCGATGGGGTTGCTCGCCGAGCTGACCCATCGCTGCCCGCTGCAGTGTCCGTATTGCTCCAATCCGCTGGAAATGGACCGGCCCAACACAGAGCTTTCCACGGCGGAATGGCAACGGGTGTTTGCCGAGGCCGCGGGGCTTGGCATTCTGCAGCTGCATCTGTCGGGCGGGGAGCCGACGGCGCGCAAGGATCTAGAGGAACTGGTGGCGACCGCGTCGAAGGTCGGGATGTATTCCAACCTCATTACGGCTGGCGTGTTGCTGACGAAAGACCGGCTTAAGGCGCTGTATGACAACGGGCTCGATCATATCCAGTTGTCAATCCAGGACGTGGATGACGCCAATGCCGAGAAGATTTCAGCGTACAAGGGCGGCCTTGCCAAGAAGCGCGACGTGTGCGCGTGGGCCAACGAACTTGGCATGCCGCTGACGATCAATGCGCCGATCCACCGGGCCAATATCGAAAATCTGCCAGCAATCATCGCATTTGCAGCGGAGATGGGGGCGGGGCGGCTCGAAGTTGCGCACGTTCAATATTATGCGTGGGCCCTCAAGAACCGGGCAGCACTTATGCCGACCAAAGAGCAGACCCTGAAGACGGTCGAGGTCGTGGCGGCTGCACGCGAGAAGTATAAGGGCGTGATGGTATTCGACTTCGTCGTGCCCGACTATTACGCCAAGTTCCCGAAGCCCTGCATGGGCGGTTGGGGTCGCGGGTCGATGAACGTCACGCCGGCTGGCAAAGTGCTGCCCTGCCACATCGCCGAGAGCATCCCGGGATTGGAATTCGACAACGTGCGCGATAAATCGCTGTCGGATATCTGGATCAACGGTCAGGCGTTCCAGAAATATCGCGGGACGTCGTGGATGAAGGAGCCGTGCAAGAGCTGCGAACGGCGTGAGATCGACTGGGGTGGCTGCCGTTGCCAGGCCATGCTCATGACGGGCGATCCCACCAACGTCGATCCGGCGTGTTCGCTGTCGCCGCGCCATGCCGAATTTGTCGCGCTGGCAAGCGTTGAGTCGCACGACACGCATCCGCCTGCGTTCGTCTACCGGCGTATCGGCACCGAAACGGCGGATAAATCGACAACGGGCGAGCTCGACGCGGACTAGTGTTCTACGAAAGCGCAGAACTCCTCCGTGAGCTGGCGGCCCAACTGCATCAGCTCCCATTCACAATCGCTGAAGTATTGCTTGCGTGTGCAGCTTTGTCACAGCTTTGGGCTGTCGGCCCGCATGATAGGAAACGAACCCAGCCCGGCGACGGCCGGAGTGGATCTCAGGGAGAGTTAATCAATGAAGAAGACGATTTTGGCGCTCGCGCTCGTTGCCGGTTTGCCGGTTGCTGCACAGGCGCAAGACGCCGAAGCCGGCAAGGCTGTGTTCAATGTCTGCAAAGCCTGCCACGGCGTTGGCGAGACCGCCAAAAACCAGGTTGGCCCCGTGCTGAACGGCGTCGTCGGTCGCAAGGCTGCCGCCGTTGAAGGCTTCAACTATTCGGAACCGATGAAGGCCTCCGGCCTGACCTGGGACGAAGCGACGATTACGGCTTACATCGCCAACCCCAAGGAAAAGGTTCCGGGCAACAAGATGGTGTTTGCCGGCGTGAAGGACGAGCAGAAGCAGAAGGACTTGATCGCCTTCCTGAAGACGTTCGGACCCGACGGCAAGCCTGCCGCGAAGTAATTCAGGGTGTTATGCTCTTGATATTCGAACCGCCGGGTGCCCCCCGGCGGTTTTTTGTTGGCCAGAGTTCTTCCGGTTTAGATTGAAGCAGCCAAATCACTCCATGGCCGCCCTTGAGGCGAACATCCAGGCTGCCATGCGAGGCCTTTGCGCGTGTCTCCTGGATGGCCGGGTCAAGGTCAAGCCCCTAGAAGAGAACCTATCACAAGCCGATGGCTGCTTGGATCCCAGCCTTCGCTGGGATGACGTGGGGAAGGGAGGAGCTAATTTAACACACACTCTACGTCTCTGGGACAGCGAGCCGCCGATGTCTCCCGTCGTTACGGGAGGCTTTCGCCAATGTAAAAAATTGAACGGGACAGCCGTGGGTCAAGCCTAGCCATGGAGTGGGTAAATGCTTGCTCCAATCCGAGCCGGAAGGACCCTAGAGCCGAACGACGTCGGCGTGGGGGACGCGGGTCAGCCAGTCGGTGACGGTGTGGCCTTTGAGGATGAGGTTTGGCGCGAGGTCTGCCAACGGACGCAGGACGAAGGCGCGGGCCGTGATGTGGGGATGCGGCAGGATCAGGGCTGGGTCGTTCAGCGTCACGTCGCGATAGACGAGGATGTCGAGGTCGATCACGCGCGGGCCCCACTTGATCGTGCGTTCGCGGCCAAGTTTTTGCTCGATACTTTGACAGCGGGCGAGGAGGTCGTAGACCGGCAGATCCGTTGCGACAGAGACCGCTGCGTTGACGAACCAGTCTTGATCGGTGACGCCCCAAGGCGCGGTGCGGTAGTTGGCCGAGCGCTGGACGACGCGCACGAGGCCACCGGCAGTCAACGCCTCGACCGCGGCCGCGATGCGCCCGGCCTTGTCGCCGATGTTAGAGCCCAGCGCGACGATGGCGTCGAAACGGGTTGCCGGGATTGCGGGTCGTTCGCTCATTTTTCGTGCTTGATGTAGGCGAAGCGAGGATCGCCGGTTGGGGTGCCTTCGAGCGCCGAGCCCTCTTGCTGGCTTGGCTGCCAGCCGACGACGTCTTCGATTTTCCTGGCGAGTTCCAGGTCTTTCATGGTGATGCCCTTGGCGGAGTGTGTCACCAAGCGCACCTCGACCCAAGCGTACGATGCGGTCAGATCCGGGTGATGCCAGGCCGCTTCGGCCAGATGCCCGACGGTATTGATGACCATCAAGGTACTCTTCCAGCCCGCCGTCTTGTAGGTCCGGCGGATCATTCCATCTTCCAGGCGCCAGTTCGGAAGATTGGCCTGGAGCCATGACTCGACTTGTGCGTCTTGCATCGGTACTTCACGGGTTGCCATTCGCGGTTTCCTCTGCTCTGGTCGTGGTGGTAGAACTTCAGCCTGTCATCCGCATCTGGCCTGACCCTCGCCCAAAATCCTTGCACCCAATTCCTGGCACCAAGACAACGACATGTCCAACATCATTCCATCTCTTGCCGACGTGACTGGAAATGCGCCCGACGCAATTCACATCAAGATGCCCGAGGATACGAAACCAAAATCGTTCCGCAAGGTGCTGGTGCGTGCGCCTGCGCGGCTGCATCTGGGCTTTCTGGATCCATCGGGCTCGATGGGGCGGCGTTACGGAAGCCTTGGCTTGGCAATTGATGCACCCAAGACGAAGCTGTCGATTGCCATGGCATCGTCGTTTTCGGCGCATGGGCCCGAGGCCGACCGCGCTTTGCTGGCGGCGCACCGGTTTGGCGCGGCGTTTGCTCCCGATCTCAAGTTCTGCGTCGAGGTCGAGCGGGCGATCCCACCTCACGCGGGCCTTGGGTCGGGTACGCAGTTGGCGCTTGCCGTGGGAGCTGGCGTCTTGAAACTCGCGGGTCAGACACGACCGCCAGCCGAGATCGGCGCGCTTGCCGAGCGGGGCGCCCGGTCGGCTATTGGAATTGGTGCGTTCGAGACCGGTGGCTTCATTGTCGATGCGGGCAAGGCTATTGCTCCGGGTCAATCGGGCAATCCGCCGCCGATCCTCATGCGGACGGCGTTCCCCGAGAACTGGCGCTGCATCCTCATACTTGATGACAAGACCGAAGGCGTGCATGGCGACCGGGAAACGGCGGCGTTTGCCAGCCTGCCGGCGTTCCCAACGACATCGGCAGCCCACATCTGCCAGCTTGTGCTGATGCAGCTGACGCCGGCGCTGCACGAACACGACATCGCAGCGTTCGGTTCGGCGCTTACGGAAATTCAGGAAATCGCCGGGGCGCATTTTGCCGCCGCGCAGGGTGGGTCGGCGTGGTCGAGCCCTGCTGTCGGGCGGATGGCTGGCAAGCTCAAGGCGGCAGGTGCGGTTGGAATTGGGCAAAGTTCGTGGGGACCGACAGGTTTTGCGTTCACACCCGATGAAACCGTGGCGAAAAGCCTCTATCATTCTTTCGTCCAAGAGGCTAAGGCCGACGGACTGAAGCTGCTTATCGTCCGCGGGCGCAACACCGGGGCCAGCGTCGAGAGCATTTTCAGCTGACGAGCACCTCCCAGCTGACGCACCGCCGGAGCCCCCCATGAGCGACGCTACTCCCATTCTGCATATGCTTTCCCCCCAGAAGCACATGAGCCCTTTCGACGTAAACATGGCATCCGATGCCGGTTTCAAGACCATCGTTCCCTACATCAACGTGACGGTCGATGAAGTCACCGGACTGGTGCAGGACGCAATTTTCTCGCGCCCGCCGCAGGACGGCGTTCGGACCGGCATGTTCATCGGCGGTAAGGATGCAATCCTCGCGCTCGACATGATGGAAGCCGCCCGCAAGGCAATGGTGCCGCCGTTCCAGGTGTCGGTGTTCGCCGATCCGGCGGGGTCGTTCACGACGGCCGCCGCGATGGTCGCCTGCGTCGAGCGCGTGCTCAAGACCAAGTTCAACCGCTCGCTCAAGGGCACGCGGATTGCGGTGTTCGGCGCGACCGGCGTGGTCGGCTTTGCATCGTCGATCATTGCAGCGCTCGAAGGCGCGCAGGTTCAGCTCGTGGCCCATCGCGGCGTCGAGCGGGTCATCAAGAATGCCGCGATCTCGAAGGAGCGGTTCGGCGTTGATCTGCAGGCCGTGAATGGCGAAACCGAAGAGCAGAAGCGCGACATCATCGCTAACGCCGAGGTGATCTTTGCTGCAGCGGCCGCAGGTGTTCGCATCGTGTCGGCTGAGCATAAGGCGCTCGCCAAGAACCTGCTCGTGGCGGCAGACGTGAATGCCGTGCCGCCTCCCGGTGTCGATGGGATGGACCTGTTCATGGATGGGGCTCCGCTGCCAGGGTGTGCGGCGCTCGGCGTTGGACCGCTCGCGATCGGCGACATCAAATACAAGACGGAATCTGGGCTGTTCAAGCGGATGATCGCATCGAAGGAACCGCTGCATCTCGACTTCCGCGATGCGTTCCAGCTGGCGCGCGGGCTCGTTGGCTCGGCCTAAGTGAAGGCCAGGGGACTCGTCCCCTGGACCCCGTTCCTTATCTTTTTTTGCATATCGAAGGTTCGCCATGCTCCCCGCAATGCCCCAACCTAGCGTCAATGCACGTGCGGCTAAGATTGTCGATGCGATCGTGGCGGATGCTTCGGCGCTGCGGTGCTCGGTGTCGACCGGGGGGGCCGGCGAGCGGGTCATTGATCTTGGCGCCAACGTACCGGGCGGGCTTGAAGCTGGACGGCGGCTTGGCGAAGTCTGCATGGGCGGGCTTGGAACGGTGCAAATCTCGACCGCGACGGGGAATGCCAACTGGCCGCTCGGCGTTGTCGTGCATTCGTCAAATCCGGTGCTGGCGTGCCTTGGCAGCCAGTACGCCGGCTGGACCATCCAAGATGGCGACACCGGCTTCTTCGCTTTGGGTTCGGGACCGGCGCGAGCACTTGCGCGCGTCGAAGACCTCTACAAGGAACTTGGCTACGCCGATCACCACAATCGCGGCGCACTGGTGATTGAAGGCGACAAGTCGCCACCCGATGCCGTCGTTCGCAAAGTCGCTACGGAATGTGGCATCAACGCCAGCGACCTGACGGTGCTGTATGCGCCGACTGGATCGCTTGCCGGGACGGTGCAGATCGCCGCCCGGGTGCTGGAGGTGGCACTTCACAAGGCGCATACGCTGCACTTTGCGTTGGAGCACATCGTCGATGGTGTGGGCACCGCGCCGATTGCGCCGCCGATACCGGATTTCATTCAGGCCATGGGACGGACCAATGACGCCATCATCTATGGCGGGCGGGTTCAGCTTTTTGTGCGCGGATCAGACGACGCGGCGGAGAAACTTGCCAACGAGCTGCCGAGCCGGGGTTCTTCGGCATACGGGCGTCCGTTCGCGGAGATTTTCGCGGCGGTCAACGGCGATTTCTACAAGATTGATCCCATGCTGTTTTCACCGGCCGCCGTTACGGTCTCGAACCTCGACACCGGGCGCTCGTTCCACGGCGGGGCGCTCGCACCCGAAATCGTGGACGCGAGCTTTCGCTGACCGGTTTCGTCAACACCTTGGCCGAAAGTGATCCCTCGTGCGCTGCATACGTTCCCAGCTAGGATATGTACTTTGCGCCCTGGCCGCCGTGATGATGCTGGCTTGGCCTGCGCCCTCGCACGCTGCCGAACCGCTGGGCGGCCTTGACTGGAACGGCGACCAAATCGAGTGGCACGCGTACGCTGCGGGTATGGCGCGGGCCAAAGAGACCGGCAAGCAAGCCGTCGTCGTGATTCACACCACGTGGTGCCCCTACTGCGCCAAGTACCAATCGGTGTTTCACGACGCCAAGATTGTGGAAGCTGCGCAGAAGTTCGTCATGATCTTGATCGACCGGGATCGCGAAAAGGACTTGAACAAGCGCCTCGGCCCAGGCGATCAAACCGGCATTCCGCGCACCATCTTTTTGAAGAGTGACGGCAGTGTGCGTCCAGAGATCGCCGGCAAGAACGCAGAGATGCCAAACCTTATCGACTACACCTCACCCAATGAACTTCTGCACTTGATGAACAAGGCGGCATCCACCCCGTGACGTTCATCCCATGCAAGGGTCTGATCCCTTGAAAATCGCACTGTTTGTCGATGAGGGGAACGGCGACTGGCATTCGCGGCGGCTGGTGGCGGCATTCCGGGCGCGTGGCGTCCAGGTTGTGGTAACGTCGCTCAAGCATTGCGCGTTTGATACGGCGAGCCCGTTGGGTCTGCGGATTCCTGGATTTGACGGGGTCCTGCCCGATGGCGTGTTCGTACGGTCGATTTCGCATGGGTCGCTGGAGCAGATCACGTTCCGGCTCGGGATTTTGCATGCGCTGCGCGAAAGCGGCGTGCGGGTGTGGAACGACGCGCGGGCCATCGAACGCTGCGTCGATAAATCGACGGCGACGTTCTTGTTTCAGCGCGCGGGATTGCCGGTGCCGCCTACGCTGACGGTCGAGGGGGAGTCGGCTGCCAGGCTTGCGTTCGTGGGCCGGACGGCGCCGGTCGTCGTG
The DNA here is from genome assembly GCA_040080145.1 of Hyphomicrobiaceae bacterium. Taxonomy (GTDB): domain Bacteria; phylum Pseudomonadota; class Alphaproteobacteria; order Rhizobiales; family Hyphomicrobiaceae; genus JANXVY01. Next base: position 65,100 of record JBEBJA010000067.1, on the reverse strand, counting down.
AAGCCGTTGTTTGGTGCGCAGGGCGTCGGATTGACGCTTGCCAAGACGATTGGCGACTTGCCTAACGGTGCAGATGTCGGTGACGTCTACTATATGCAAAGCTTCATTCCGCCGAATGGTGCGGACTATCATGAGGACTGGCGCGTGTTCGTTTCGGGAGGCCAGGTGATTTCGGCCATGTCGCGGCGCTCTAAGACGTGGATCACGAATGTGGCGCAGGGCGCGTTGCCAACACCGCATGAGCCGGACGCGGCAATGGCTGAGCTGGCACTGGCGGCGGCACGCGCACTTGGTGCGGACTATGCGGGGGTCGATCTGATCCGCCAAGGAGACGGGGGATTGCTGGTGCTGGAAGTGAATTCCAATCCGGCATGGCGCGGACTGCAAAGTGTTACGCAACTCGATATAGCCGAACGGCTGGTTGCGGATTTTCTAGCGGCGGTTGAAGGGACAGGGACCACATGCCCGCGTTGATCAAGGCTGCCAGTATTGCGGAAGGCTTCATCGCGGCATGTCAGGCCGAACTTTCCAGCTTGAAGCCGGGGAATGTCCACGACTTCGCCAGCGGTCACCGGATGGATACGGGTATGTTCACGGCGGCGGCGGCGGCGGCGGCACCGTTCATTGCACAGCCCGGTTTGAGCGTGGGGGCACGGATCGAACGGGCCGTGACGGCCAGCGTGGCGGCGGCGGGGTGCAACACGAACCTGGGGATCATATTGTTGTGCGTACCGCTGGCGTGCGCGGCACAGGTGGGCGAAGGGCCGTTGCGGGTCCATATCGACGAGGTGCTCGACGGATTGACGGTCGCAGATGCGCAGGCGGTTTATCGCGCCATCACGATCGCAAAGCCTGCGGGGCTTGGCGCCGCCAAGGCTCACGACGTTCACGAGGTTCCAAATGTCACCTTGCTGGAGGCGATGACGGCGGCACGCGAGCACGACCGGATCGCGAATGCCTATGCCAATGATTTTGCAGACCTGTTTGATTTTGCGTTGCCAGCACTGACGACGGCGCGGCTATCGGCTGCGTCACCGGACCGGGGTATTACCACGCTGCATATGTGCCTGCTCGATCAGTTCCCTGATACACATATCGCGCGAAAATTCGGGCCGGAGATTGCGCATGGCGTTCAGATTGAGGCGCACCGGTTGCGGCCGCATTTTCTTCCAGCGGTCAATGACGACGGCTTTCAGCAGCTGCTGAATTTCGACGCTGACCTCAAGGCGCGCGGGCTAAATCCGGGGACCACTGCGGATTTTGTCGTCGCAACCTTGTTTGCAGATCAACTTCTGACACGAAATCGGACAGCAAAATCGTCGTAAACCCCCTTGCTTCTAGCTAGAGGCTTGGCGTACGACATGTTCGGCGTAACTGCCGCTATCTGGCCAACCAACTCGTCTCACACGCGGTTCATTCGCGGATGTGTCGAGGTCTGCCAACTGGGATAGCCTGTCACGAGCACGCACCGGGCCGCGGGAACATCCTGTGGCTTAAGGTTGCTCATGTATATTAGACCTTGGGAGAGAACGTAATGGCCTCGATTAACAAAGTAATGGTCGGCGAATCGCTCGTTGGCGACGGCAACGAAGTTGCCCACATCGACCTCATCATCGGACCCCGCGGCAGCGCTGCTGAAGTTGCTTTCTGCAACAGCTTGACCAACAACAAGGACGGCTTCACGTCGCTCCTCGCCGTGATCGCTCCGAACCTGGCCTGCAAGCCGAACACGATCCTGTACAACAAGGTCACCATCAAGAACGCCACCCAGGCTGTCCAGATGTTCGGACCCGCCCAGTACGGCGTTGCCAAAGCCGTTCAGGATTCGGTTGCTGAAGGCATCATCCCTGCTGCTGAAGCCGATGATCTTTACATCTGCGTTGGCGTGTTCATCCATTGGGAAGCCAAGGACGACGCCAAGATCCAGGACTTCAACTATCGCGCCACCAAGGAAGCCCTCGCCCGCGCCATCACTGGCAAGCCGACGGCTGCTGAAGCAACCGCTGCACGCAACACCGCTTCGCACCCCTTCGCTGCAAAGTCGTGACTAGCACTAGGGTCTGTCGAGACAGACCCTAGCTCTTCGCTTGGTCGTGCTGCTCTCGGGAAAACCGCTAACACTTTTCCCGGCAGCACTCTCCGTCCCATTCCTCCCGTCGATGACAGACCGCCGCTTTCGGCTGCGGAACTGCGCATGATGGCCCTGCAGTTGTCAGGGAAGTGGCAGGGATAGGATGGCAAGAGCGTTGCACGGCACGATGGTTGCACTGCGAGCCGTTCGTGCCCCGAATGGCTGGATTTTCGGTCGGTGGTCTCTTAGAGATCATCGGCCGTTATCGTTTGAGCGTGCAGCGCGGTGGAGACGAGGGCGCCTGCGACCCCCATCGCCGCCAACGCCCGCAGATCATCCCCATTCCGCACGCCGCCAGCCGCAAACACCTTAGTGCCCTTGCGCGCCCGCTTGAATATACCGGCGATCCGGTCAAGGTCCGGTCCTTGGCTGGTTCCAACGCGCCCCAGTGTCATGACAACGACGTGATCCGGCCAAAGTTCTGCATTTAGCAACAGCTGTTTCGAACCCAAATAGGCGTCCTGCCGAAAATCAAGCGACAGGATCGTTCGCTTTGCAAAGCGCTCAAGCAAGCGCAAATAAGCCACCAAGGTAATCGACTCGGTCCCAACAACGGCCCAAAACCTTTTGTCCGCGAGCATGTCGCACACGCCCATAAACCCAGATCCGTTATCGAGCCAGATTGTCGCCCCTGGCGCTTGCGCTGCCATTGCTCGCACCAACTCGAGGTTGCGCCCCCGCCCCTCGATCCCGTCGAGGTCGGCTGCGTAGATTACGGGGAACGGATGGAGTGCCATAAGACCGCGTATGGCGGCTCTGGGGTCGCAGCCGTCGAACAGGGGTGAACTTATCGGCTGGTAGTTTGCCCGGTCGCCCGCCACGGCACGCACGACGACGCCGTGACGGATGTCGATCACGGGAATTACGAACACGGCATTCCTCCTGAGCTGTTTCCAGACTAAATAGAAAATCCGCCTTAACCCGAGCGTAGCCGTCACAGGCTGCCTTTCCGGGTTTCGACACCTCGGTCACGCCGTGCGGCACTCCATGGCCGGGTCAGGCCCGGCCATGGAGTGGGAGGGGGGACGGCGACCAAGCCAGCAGAGAGTTAAAGGACTGACCACGACATGCTTTATCGCAAACTTGGCCGCACTGGAATTGATGTGTCGCTGATTGGCTTGGGCACCATGACCTATGGGCAGCAGAACACCCAGGACGAGGGGTTTGCGCAGATGGATTATGCGCGCGACCAGGGGATCAATTTTTTCGATACGTCGGAGCTGTACGCGATCCCGCCCAAGCCAGAGACAGCTGGATCGACCGAGCGCATCATCGGCAATTGGTTCGAGGCACGCGGCAATCGGGACAAGGTGATACTCGCGACGAAGGCCGTGGGCCGGTCGGTGATGACGTGGTTTCGCAAGGACGGGTCGCCGGGGCGGATCACGCGGGCGCAGTTGACGGAGGCGCTTGACGGCAGCTTGGCGCGACTGAAGACGGATTACATCGACTTGTATCAGCTGCATTGGCCGGACCGGGCGACACCGTTCGGGGCCAATCCGACGCGGTATGTGCCAGCGGATTTCGCGGGTGACGGCGCGCCGATGCATGAGACGCTGGGCATTTTGCAGGACTTTGTAACGGCGGGGAAGATCCGGCATTTCGGGGTGTCGAACGAGAGCGCGTGGGGGGTGATGCGGTTTGTGGGTGAGTCGAATGCGCGCAAGCTGCCGCGCGTCCAGTCGATCCAGAATGCGTACAATCTGCTGAACCGGACGTTCGATGTCGCGCTGGCGGAAGTGTCGATGCGGGAGCGGGTGAGTTTGATTGCGTATTCGCCACTCGGGCAGGGGTTTCTGACGGGGAAGTATCTCGATGGGGCACGTCCGCCGGGAGCGCGGTCGACGCTGTTTGATCGCGGGCAGCGGTATGAACTGGCCGGAAGCAACGAGGCGGTAAGGGCGTATCTGGGGGTTGCGGCGACGTTCGGGCTCGATCCGTGCCAGATGGCGATTGCGTTCGTCAACGCGCAGCCGTTCGTGGCGACGAACCTGATCGGGGCGACGACGATGGAGCAGCTTGAAGCGAATATCGCGGCGGGTGATGTGACGCTGTCGCCGGAGGTGATGGCGGCACTCGATGCGGTGCATCAGCTGCACGGCAATCCGGCACCGTGAGGACGTGATGGGATTGGTCGCCGGTTACGATGTGGGCGGGGCGCATCTCAAGGTCGCGCTGCTGCGCGATGGCGTGATCGTTCATGCACGGCAGATCGCGTGTCCGTTGTGGCGCGGGGTCGATCAGCTCGACGTGGCTTTGGTTGAGGCGCGGGCGTTCACGCGCGGGGCCCAGCGCCACGTGGTGACGATGACCGGGGAACTCGCCGACGTTTTTCCCGACCGCTATACGGGCGTGGTCATGCTGGTCGAGCGGTTGGAGGCAGCGCTTGGGCCGGGGTGCCGGTTTTGGATGGGACGGCGCGGGATGGGACGGGCTGCGGAGGCAGTGGCGCATTATGACGACGTGGCGTCGGCGAATTTTCTCGCGACGGCGATGGTGGCGGCGCGATTGGCTCATGATGGGCTGCTGATCGACATGGGCTCGACGACAACGGACATCATTGCGCTCGCTGGCGGGGTGCCGGTGGTTCAGGGCTGGTCGGACGGCGAGCGACTGCGGACGGGGGAACTTGTTTATACCGGACTGACGCGGACGCCGGTGATGGGCGTGACGACACGCGGCGTGTTTCAAGGCGTGGCGCAAGGGTTGGCGCGGGATCCGTTTGCGACCATGGCGGACGTGCGCCGGGTACTTGGCTGGTTGCCGGAGGGCGTGGATCAGCACGGCACCAGCGATGGGCGGGGCAAGACCGTCGCGGAGAGCCGGGCCCGGATGGCGCGCTGCTTCGGGCGCGACGCAGAGGCTGGCGAGGAGGCGGATTGGGTCGAGGCGGCACGGGCCATTGCGGATATACAGGTGGTGTCGATCATCGACGGGTGCAGGCAGGTTGGCGCGGCGCACGGGCAGGTCGTGGCGGCCGGGATCGGGTCTGGCGTCGTGGCGCAGGTGGCCGGGCGGCTTGGAAGGCCGGTTGTGACGTTTGGGCGGTTGATTGGCGCGCTGCCTGAGTGGGCCGAATGGGCGACGCGGTGTGCGCCTGCAGTGAGTGTCGTGATGCTGGCAGATCAAGTGCAGTGAAGGCCAGGGGACTCGTCCCCTGGACCCCGGGACTTAAGGGGATTTGGATTTCGGGTTGGCTTTCCAGGCGGCGATTTTTTCCATCAGCCAACCCCAGGCTTCGCGTTCGGCGGGGCCTGCGGTTTTGGTGATGGCAATCTTGAGGTATTCGAGTTCGGCGTCGATCTTTTCCAGCGGCAGCATGTGGAGGCGGGAGGCGAGCACCGCGCATTCGATGACAGCGGCTTGGGCGCGGTTGTGTCCGGACCAGACTTCGTGGCTCTCGGCGTGGGCGATGCGGCAGACGAAGCGAGGGCGTTGGGCATCTTCGATGACGTGATCGACGACAAGCTCCCAATGCGAAACGCATGCGGCGAGCCGGGCGGCCGCGATCTTGGAGGCAGGCGCGGTGGGCCAGGATTTGCGGCCGGTGATGCAGCCCGCGAAGACGCGGACGTCGGCGGTGTGGCTGGCGCAGGCAAACGGGACCGCGCGCAGGTTATCCAGCGTGCGGGAGGGGGCGAACGGGGCGATGACCCAATGTGGCCCATCCGCGATCAAACCCAGCGGGGCGACATGGACGATACCGTCCGCCGATTGGGTTGTGATGATGGTTTCGACGATCTTGGGCACGGGCGCTCCTGCGATGATCGCCGGGGTACACCGGAACAGGAGGTCTGATCCAGCGTGTTGTTTAAAACCGGCGCCCTGAGATCGCCGCGATGTTCTTTAAGCTGGCATAGGAGTTTTGCCAGCGTGGGGGACTACCATGTCGATGCCCGATCCGAGTTTGTCTGCGGGGATAACGAGCTTTCCAAGTTTGGGGCGGATGGCGTCGCGGGGGAATCGGCTTGCTACCATCGTGTCGGCGTTCGCCTTCGCGTTTTCGGGGGTGAGTTTTTACGAAACGGTGATGAAGCAGCCGAACTTGACGGCGTATGTGCCGCCGGTTCTGCACTATGGGCAGGATGGCGGCGGGGATGTCGAGCTGTTCGCCATTCCGGTGACGATTGCCAATGAGGGCGCGCGGGCGGGAACCGTGCTGTCGATTGCGCTCGAAGCGGTCAACACCAAGACCAACGTCAAGTCCAAGTTTTATGGGGCGTACTTTGGCGATCACCCCAAGGTTGCCGATCAAACCCCACGCGCGTTTGCGCCGCTGAGCATTCAAGGACGGTCGACGTTTTCCGATACAATCCGGTTCTATCCGGTGGGCAAACTGCGCCCGTTCGTGCTGGAGGATGCCGGTGACGTTGCCTTCACGATGACGCTGGAGACGGTCAAGCCCGGCAAATCGGACGTGCTGTCGTGGTTCTGGCATGCCGCTCCCAAGCCGCTGAGCTTTACGCGGCGTTTACCGTGGTATTCATTCCAGCAATTGGGCAGCCGGCGTTTGGCGATTGCGATGAAGGACCCCAGCTGGTCGCCGGTCGAGGCCGCGCCTGGGGTCGGCGATGGGGCAGCACCTGCAACTGCGCCGGAAAAGTGATCGGGTTCTGAACCTCACATGAAGGATGAAGTCAGACGGCGTTAAGGACTGAAGGCGCACATTGATTGCAAGGGTTCGTTGCGATCAAGGAGTGGCCCAGATGGCCAATGTTCTTCGTTCCGTCGTCGTCGTCTTCATGTCGTTGACCGTCATGGCCGCCGGTGTGTTCGTTGTGTTTTACGGGTAAGGGCGGCAGGTCGTCCGTGGATTGTAGGGTGCAATAGCCACCTGGCGTATCGCACCTTTTGAGTAGGGGGACGCGCGGTGCAATGCGCTTCGCTATTGCGTGCTACGAATTGCCGCCGTCCCTCACCCCATCCATTGCAGCGATGGGGACAGGGAGGCTCTTGTTTGAACAAACTTATCCCCGCCCCTGAAAGGCCATGAGAAATTAGCCCTATCGCACCACGCGAGGGTTCCGGTTGACGAGCTGGGTCAGTTTGGGTGGTTGCGGGTTCGAGCGACGTATTCGGCAACCCATCAGCTGGCCCGGATTGCATTGCAGTAGTGCGTTTTAGCTTTGTCGCGGTTCTTACGCCGAACCGCACACCCTTCGGCTAAACCGCTCCCGCTACGACGTCCGGAAACGGATCGACTGGACGGCACTGTGGTCACGGCGCTCGATCGCGGGAGAGGTGTGCCGTGCTTGTCGGAAACGGCTCGCAAGGCAACGGCCTCAAGATCCCCATAAATTTGAACGGCGAGGCCGCCGGATGATAAGAACAACATTCAATCATCCAAGGACCTCTCCCGCATACCCTCTTTTGACCTCACGCGCTGAAGGCGCTGCGTGGATGCCAAGCATCGCTTTGCGATGACGGGGCGCGCAAGCTATGGAATGCATCGCTGCACGATGACGCGCGGGTCGCGTTGCTCCCTTCGGCCTGCGGCCGTGAAGTGGGGTTCCGAGCGCCGTTGGGCGGTGGCTACTGTCTCAGTTTGAAATATTGGGCCAAACTTCTCCCTCCCCCTGCGGGGAGGGGGTCACTCGGAACCCGATGATGAGCACGTCAACCCCCACCCTAACCCTCCCCGCAAGGGGGAGGGAACACGTGAGGATTTCAAACTGAGACACTGCCGGGCGGTGAGGTGCCTTGCGCTTGACTTGCATGGACCTTAACTAGGGCTGTTCGCGGAGGATGCCCAAGGTGCGCGCTGTCGATATTCTGCCTGATACCGCCGATGCTCTGCGCGCGGCCAATTCCTACGTCGCCGGTTTGATGACACCGGTCATCCGGCTGGGTGTGACCGGGCTCGCGCGGTCTGGGAAGACGGTGTTCATCACAGCGCTGGTGCGCAATCTGGTGGCGGGCGGGCGGCTGCCGTATTTCGAGGCCAATGCTGAAGGGCGCATCCTGCGGGCGTATCTGGAGCCGCAGCCGGACGACGCCATTCCACGGTTCGAGTATGAGAACCATCTGGCCTCTCTCAACGCCGAGGTGCCGGTCTGGCCGGAAAGCACGCGACGGATTTCGCAGCTGCGGCTGACGATCGCGTATCAATCCAATTTGGCAGTGTGGCGCTGGATGGGGCCGTCGCGGGTCCATATCGATATTGTCGATTACCCCGGCGAATGGCTGCTCGATCTGGCGCTGGCTGATCAGTCGTATGAAAGCTGGGCAACGGACGCTCTCTCGCTTGCGCGGACACCCCAGCGAGCGGGCGCAGCAACTGAGTTTCTGACGTTTCTCGACGGGGTAGAGCCGGGAGCGCTTGGCGATGAACAAAGGGCAATCCGGGGTGCCAAGTTGTATACGGCTTACCTCCACGCCGACCGGGCCAGCGATCAGGCACAGGCGACGTTAGGACCGGGGCGGTTCTTGATGCCGGGCGAGCTGGAAGGCTCGCCACTGCTGACGTTTTTCCCGATGGAGCCGGTGGCGGAGGGCGCAAAAAGCGGAACCCTCTATGCGCTGATGGTGCGACGGTTTGAAAGCTACAAGGCCAACGTCGTGCAGCCATTTTTTCGCGATCATTTCAGCAAGCTCGACCGGCAGATCGTGCTGATCGACGTGCTGGGTGCGATCAATCGCGGCGGCGGGGCGGTGGCCGATCTTGAGCGTGCGCTGACGAGCGTGATGCGGGCGTTCCGCCCGGGAGCTGGAAGCTGGTTGTCGTTCATCACCGGAGCGCGCATCGACAAGCTGCTGTTTTGTGCGACCAAGGCGGATCATTTGCATCACGGCAGTCACGACAGGCTGGAAGCAATCCTGCGGCATGCGACGGAACGGGCAAGCGGACGGGCGAGCGCGGCTGGTGCAGGCGTCGGGGTGCTCGCGATCTCGGCTGTTCGGGCAACGCGCGAGGCGGAGGTGCGCGAGGGCAAGGAGACCTTTGCGGTCATCATGGGAGTGCCCTTGCCCGGCGAGCGGCTGGACGGGCAGACGTTTGACGGCAAAGCCGAAGTGGGGGTGTTTCCAGGCGACCTGCCGCTGGATCCAGCGGCTGCGTTTGCGAGCGACGGTGTGAGGGCTGGTGAACAGGCGTTTGTCCGGTTTCGACCGCCGCGCGTTGTCGCGATGCCGGGAACGACCGGCGCGGTGCTGCCCCATATCCGGCTCGATAGGGCCATCGAATTTCTGATCGGCGACAAACTCGCATGACCGAGCCTGTAAATCCCCGCCGTCCGCGCGTGTTTTCGACAACGGATCCGCACCTTGTGGTTCCGCCTGAGCCGATCACCGTGACGCCGCCACCTGAGGACGATGCCGTCGATCAGGCCGGCGTTCACGGTAAGCGGGCACGGGTATTCCTGCCGACGGCGGCTGGCGTTTCAAAGGGCGTACGGTTTGGCGCGATCTTCGTCGCGGCGTTGGTCAGCCTTGCTACTCTTGCTGCTTCGATTTCGTTCATGCGGTTTGTGTCGGTGGCGCTGGCGCGAGACGATTGGCTCGGCTGGACGGCGGCCGGGCTGTTGGCGCTGGCGGCATTGTCGGGGCTTGTCTTGCTCGGGCGCGAAGTCATGGGACTGTTGCGGCTCGCGCGATTGGGACGGTTGCGGCGCGATATGGATGCGGCGCTGGCGGCCAAGGACAAGCTAGCTGAACGCGAGGGACTGGTGCGGCTCAAGGCGCTCTATGCGGCGCGGCCGGAAATGCGCTGGCCGTTGGCACGCCTTGCCGAACACGAGCGCGATATTCACGATCCGGGCAGCTTGCTGGCGCTCGCCGACCGCGAATTGATGGCTCCGCTGGACACCCAGGCGCGTGCCCTGGTGTTGCGGTCGGCGAAGCGCGTTTCAACTGTGACGGCGTTGTCGCCGCTGGCGCTCATCGCGGTTGGCTATGTGCTGATTGAAAACGTCGGATTGTTGCGGCGGCTGGCTGGAATTTACGGCGGACGTCCTGGGGCCATCGGATCGTTGCGGCTTGCACGGCTGGTCGTGGCCCACATCGTTGGAACCGGCGGCGTGGCACTGACCGACGATCTCATCGGGCAGTTTTTTGGCCAGGATGTGTTAAGGCGGCTCTCGCGCAGGCTTGGCGAGGGGGCGTTCAACGGCGCACTGACGGTACGGCTTGGTGCTGCCGCTCTCGACGTTATCAGACCCCTGCCCTTCATTGATGCGCCGCCGATCCGGGCGCGTGACATCGTCAAGGACCTGTTTGTGGCCGACGACGGAAAGATTTAGGCGGTCTCACAGGAAGGCTGTGAACCCGGCCAGGACCAGCGACGTTCCAGCGATCAGCGTTACGACCATCAAGAATAAGTCGACTGAGCGGTTGTGAACGGCAACGGCTGACTTTTTGGGATCTTCGAACCGGTCTGGGTTCCACTCGGGCTTTGCGAGCATGGTATACTCTCACGCATTTGGCGATGAAGCTTCGTTCAAGGCAACGTGCGAGCGCGGAATTGGTTGCAGGTGGCGCTGAGCGGTGACTGGCTGCAAGCGCAAATGGCCGGGGCAGGCCCGGCCATCTGCAAAATTGATCGTCCGTTCGCGACAGGAGATCAGAGCTTTTCCATGAACGGGGTCGGGTCGACCGGTTTGGAGCCCTGGCGAAGTTCGAAGTGGACCTGGGGCTGGTCGATCTGGCCGCTCTTGCCGGCTTTGGCAACGACCTGACCACGTTTCACTTTGTCGCCGCGCTTGGCGATCAGTTCGTCGTTGTGAGCGTAGGCGGTGATCCAGCCGTTTACGTGGCGGACGAGGATCAGGTTGCCGTAGCCTTTGAGTTCGCTGCCCGCGTAGACGACTTCGCCAGCTTCGGCGGCGTGGACTTCCGTGCCGAGCGGCACCGAGAGATTTACGCCGTCATTGTGGATGCCGTCAGGACGCGGGCCAAAGGTGCCGATGACCTTACCTTTGACGGGCCAGCGGAGTTTGCCGATTGCGGCAGAAGCGGTGTCACCTGCGGCTGCGACCTGGGTGCCCTTTGCGACGGGGGCGACGGGGGCAGCGGCCGCTGGGGCTGCGGGTTCGGCTGATGGCGCTGCGTCTGATTTTGTGAGATCAATCGCGGCGACTTTTTTGGAATTGAGGATGACCGGCTGCGTTGGGGATGGGACGGTTGCTGCCGCTTCCTTCTGGACGACGGCTGTGGGAACTTTGGGCTGGGCACCGGTTGAAGCGGCGGCAACAGAGACCTGCGCTGCAGGCAGCGTGGCAACCGAGGCAGCTGGCACCTTCAACACGGCACCGGGACGCACCTTGCGGACATCGGCGATGCCGTTGACCTGCTGGAGTTCGGTCATCGGGACTTTCAGCTGGAGCGCCAACGCATACAGGCTGTCACCCTTCTTCACCGTGTAGCTGCCGTCATACTTGGCAAGCACGGCAGCCGAGGGCGGCGTCATTGGCTGGGCGACGGGCGAGGTGGCAGCCAGCGCGTTGGTTGCCTGGCCGGTGCGGGTCAACGGCTTCTTGCTGGAATTCTTGCCAACCGGCAAATAGAGGGTTTGGCCGGGCTTCAGGTTCGGCGAGGTCAAGCCGTTGACGCTCATGAGCTCAGCAACCGAAGCATGGTATTTCTTCGAAAGACCAAACAGGGTATCGCCTTGCTTGATCTGGATGGCTTCGCCGCGATCGCTGCTTGCGGCAGGAGCCGGGGCGGTCGTAGTTTTGGGGGCTGCTGCAGACGGTACCGCTGCGGGTGCTGGCTGATAGCTTGGCGCAATCGCAGTGTCGGGGAGTGCCGCCATTTTCACGCTGCCGCCGGTGTTGGCGGGCGCAGCATACGTCTCGTTGGCGGCAACAAGCGATCCAGCACCAGCGCCTGAGCGCGACATGGCAGCTGCTGGCCTCGTCATCGGTGAGGATTTGTCGCTCAGGCTGAAGCTTGCCGGGCTATCGAGGCGGATGACGTCCGCGCTACAGCCCGCGAGCGCCAAACCGGCGATCATAGGAAAAAGGATTCCACGGCCAGCGTGGAAAAAACCGGAAATGTTTTGCCGCATCACGCACCTCTACTCCCACTTTGATTAACCCTTAACGAGTTAACGGGTCGTTAAGACCGTGTGAGATGTGTTGCCCCTGACCCCACTTATCGATCGGTTGACAGGAGCCCAAACTCACCGTTTGGGACGCTCTGCGATGGCACCGACCGCCGTGGAACCTTTTGTCTTGGTGTATGACCTAGCGGTAAGAATGGATTGTGATCCGATCACGATGGAATAATGGTCGCAACACGGCATTGGGGGAAAATAGGCACAAACATTAATTTTTTGTGCGTGCCAGAACGTCGAGGACAACCTTGGCGGCTGCCTCACTCGGGGAACCGGATTTCAGTGCGAGCACATCAGGGACGCGAGCCAACTCAGCGCGTTGGGCTGTCCGCTCGGGCGAGGCGCACATGGCGGTGTCGAGAGCGGCAGCCAGCTTTTCCGGGGTGCAGTCTTCCTGGAGAAATTCTGGAACCGCGCGTTCATTGGTGATGAGGTTGGGAAGGACGCAAGTCTTGGCTTTGATGATGTGGCGGAAGGTCGAGATCACGGCATCGACCTTGTAAGCGACGACCATCGGTGTTGCGGTCAACGCAAGTTCGAGCGTCACGGTGCCGGAGGCGGCAAGGGCTGCGGTGGCGGCTTTGAAAGCGGAGAACTTGGCGGTTTCGTCGTCGCCCTCGAAGATGATGGGTTTGCCCGCGTCCTTGGGCCAGGCGGCGACCTTTTCCTCGATCAGGGAGCGGACATTCGGCATCGCGGGGATGATGACCTGAATGCCGGGCCGACGCTGGACAACGAGGGCAACCGCCTGGCCAAAGTCTGCGAGGAGGCGTTCGACTTCGCTGCGGCGGCTGCCAGGCAGCACGAGCAGGATCGGACGCGAAGGGTCGAGGCCAAGCGTGGTGAGGAAAGGCGCGGGGTCAAGGGTCGCGAGCCAAGGCAGCCGTTCGACCAGGGGATGACCGACGTAGGTGCAGGGCGGGCCGCCAAGGTCCTTGTGGGCGGCCGGTTCGAACGGCAACAGGGCCAAGACGTGATCGACGTAGGCCACCATTTTGCGGGCGCGACCAGGACGCCAAGCCCAGATTGTGGGCGAGACATAGTTGACGATGGGGATGCCGGGGAGGCGGCGGCGAATGCGCTTGGCTATCGGATGGGTGAATTCGGGGGAATCAATGATGACGACAACGTCCGGCTGGGCGGAGATGGCCGCGTTGACGGTCTGGTAGACGCGCGAGACGAGCTTGGGCAGGCGCTTCAGAATCGCAAACGGGCCCATGACAGCGACATCGGCCAACGGGAACTGGGAAATCAGGCCTTGCCGCTCCATCTGAGCACCGCCGACGCCGAGATAGCGGACACGGCCGGGAAGCTGCGCATTGAGGGCGGCCATGAGCTTGGCACCCAATGCATCGCCCGAATGTTCGCCCGCAACGATGAAGATGGTGTAGGCGCGCGCACTGGCGATGACGATATGGGGGGCGGCGGATGGATCATTCGCTGCTGCGATCGGGGCGGTCATGATGGATGCTCGGTTGACAGAGGGGCAGGCATCATTCGAACGAGGAACAGGCCAGCGGCGTCAGCAGCGCGGATCACACCGGCCGGCACGGATTGCCCACCACAAACCGCCATGCCCGCTAGATTGGCTTCACTTGCATTGGCGATGGTGACGTCATTGATGGGAACATTTTCGCCCAAAACTGCGACGCTCGCGCGGCGGCGCAGACGCGCAATGCCCCATTGCTGGAGGCGCATGGTGCGCTGGAACAGATCGCCGAAATCACAGGAGGGTTCAAGGCCGAGAATATGACCCCGGCTGACGACGCAGGCTCCACTGCTTGCCAGCGCGGCCAGGCTTGCGAGGGCGGCAGCGCCGAGGCGCACGTCGGATAGTTGCGCGGCGTTGGGACGGACTTTCCCGAGCGCTTCGGCCTGCGGCTTGATGCTGCTGGTCGCGGCACGCTTCCGGGGTGGTTCGTCGCCTTCGGTAAAGCCGTAGACGAACACGTTGGCAGCGCGCGCATTCACGAGCAACTGGTGGCGTTGGGCGGCAAGGGCTTGTCCGGCCAGAACGGCAATTCCAGCTAGGCCCGCTTGCGAAACACGGGTGACGGTGGCGGGTCCGATGGCTGGCAAATCAATGCGCATTTCCTGGCCGGGCTTGGGCCGTTTGACAAGGACGCCGTGCGGCTTCACGGATCCGCGGGCATGCTTTGACCCGGCGACTCGGGCGAGCATGCGGTCGGTGCCTTCAGCGGCTTCAATGGCAAGCAACTTGCCGTCAGAGACGATCACGGCCTGGCCAATGTCGTAGGCGCCGAGCGCTTTGACCACGGACGAGCCCAGCAAAATGTCGGCGATGTCGCCAGGGGTGGGCGCTGTGGAGGTCAAGCTGCCGGCGCGGACGGCCAGAGAGGGGACAAGGTCGGCGGGGCTGACCACCGTGAAGCCCTTGGCTTCGAAGAAGCGGACGACGACACGCAGCACGCCGTCATCGCCGCCGGAAAAGACGAGACGGACCACTTGAGGCAGATTGGCAAACAGGCCCCAGTCGGGACGGAGCTTGGTCAGGTCCGGCCGCATCACGCCGCCGACGATGACGAGTTCTTCAACGCCTGCTGAGCGGAAGGCTTTCAGAATCGCGCCGATTTTGCCCAGCCCCAAGTGGACGATGGGGAAGGCGGACAGATCGTCATCCACTTCGCTGTTGATGGCCACGATCTGGACGCTGCCGCCGCCTGCGGTAACGGCGCGGGCGATCTCGCCGGGCAGACTGCCGTTGCCGGCCAGAATGCCAATGGGTTTGGCTGTCGACGAGGTCACGGAAGAGCCCTAGCGGGAGAAATGCGCTCAACGCCTGAAATCAGACGTTTGCCCCGGTGGGCGGGGTGCAGAGCGACTTCTTGCTCGGCGCGCGGATGAAGGCGACGATTTCCTGGACGATGGCGTGTCCCTTGAACTGCTGGGCGACGTCGTCAGTGCGCTCCTGCAAGGTGCCTTCGTTGGCAAACAACGCGCGGTAAGCCCGGCGCATGTCATGGATGTCGGAGTTGGAGAAGCCCCGGCGCTTCAAGCCAACGATGTTGAGTCCGGACAGATGGGCGCGGTTGCCGAGCGCCATGCCGTACGGGATCAGGTCGTTTTCGAGGCCGGACATGCCGCCGACGAACGAATGCGCGCCGACGCGGGCGAACTGGATGACCGCTGCGCCGCCGCCGACGATAACGAAGTCACCGACCGTGCAATGACCTGCGAGCAGCGCGTTATTGGAGAATATGACGTTGTTGCCGACGTGGCAGTCATGGCCGACGTGGGAATTTGCCAGGAACGCGCAATTGTTGCCGATGGTAGTCGACATGCCGCCGCCTTCGGTGCCGGGATTGATCGTCACGCCCTCGCGCAACTTGCAACCCGAACCAATGGTAAGCGTCGAGGGTTCGCCGTGGTATTTGAGATCCTGCGGTTCGTGGCCGATGGAGGCAAACGGAAAGATCTGGGTGCGCTCGCCGATCACGGTGCGGCCAGCGACCGCAACATGGCTTACAAGCTCGACGCCCGCGCCAAGTTCGACGTGTTCGCCAACGGTGCAGAACGGTCCTATCTTAACGTCCGCGCCGAGCTTAGCCCCAGTGGAAACGAAGGCGGACGGATGGACGATTGGTTCAGCCATGCTTGCTCGCAAAAGCGCGTGCATCGGCCGTATCGGCGAGCATGGCGCTGACTTCAGCTTCTGTTACGACCTGACCGTTGACCTTGGCTTCACCAAAGAACTTCCAAACGCGGCCACGGTTGCGGATCTTCTTCACGTGATAGTGCAATTGGTCGCCGGGCACCACAGGTTTGCGGAACTTTGCACGTTCAATTCCCATGAAATATACAAGTTCGGCCTTGTAGTCTTCGCCGAGGCTGTGGACGCAGAGCGCACCGGCGGTCTGGGCGAGGCCCTCGATGATCAGAACGCCCGGCATAACGGGGAACTGCGGGAAGTGGCCCTGGAAAAAGGGCTCGTTCATTGTGACGTTCTTGACGCCGACGCAGCTCTCATCGCCCAGCATGTCGTAGATGCGATCGACCAGCAGAAACGGGTAACGATGGGGCAGAAGTTTCATCACGCGACCGATGTCCGCCGTGCCAAGAACGGCAGGCTTCGGTTGGGGTGTATGTTCGTTCATGGCCCGTCAAGCTCCGAGTCGAAACTGCTCTATTGATCTAGTCGTCAATGGTTTAGTCTTCACTTCCGCCGTCCGTGTTCCCCGAAGCGTCACTCTCTTTGCCCGGCTTTTTGCCAAGGCGTTTGATAGCGGCAATCTGCCGGGCCCATTCGCGGAACGGAACTGCAGGTGTTCCGCCGACGCGGGCACCTGCTGGAATATCTTCGTTGACGTGTGACGAGCCGGCGATTTGCACGCCCGCTCCGACCTTCATGTGACCCACGACGCCGGAATGTCCGCCCATCACGACGAAATCGCCCAGCTCGCAAGAACCGGCTAATCCGACCTGACCGACGATCACGCAATGACGACCGATAATGACGTTGTGCCCGATTTGCACGAGATTATCAATTTTTGTGCCTTCTCCAATGATCGTATCCTTAAGAGCGCCGCGATCAATGCTGGTATTTGCGCCGATTTCGACGTCATCTTGGATGATGACACGGCCAATCTGAGGGACCTTGACGTGGCCTGAACCCGACATGGCGAATCCGAAGCCATCCTGGCCAATGGTGCAGCCGGAATGGAGCGTTACCCGGTCGCCGATCAAGGCATGGATCACAACCGCGTTGGGGCCGATGTAGGTGCCACGGCCGATGTGGCAGCGGTAGCCGACGACGGCACCGGCAGCGATGCGGCTGCCACGGCCGATGACGACTTCAGGACCGATCATCGCACCGGGTTCGACGATGGCGCCCTCTTCCAAGGTGGCGGTGGGGTCGATAAGGCTGGTTCCAGAGCCTGCAGCTTTCGGCCATTTCGCTTCCGGATAGAACAACTGGAGCGCGAGCGCAAACGCGCGGTAGGGCGCTTTGCCAACCAAGCCCGTCGTCGTGGCAGGGAGGCGCGACGCGAAGTTGGGGTGAATGAAGCAAGCCCCGGCCTGGGTCGCCGCGAGATGGACCAGGAACTTGCGGTTATCGACGAAGGTCACGTGATCTGGGCCCGCTTCCGTCAGCGGGCGGACGTCGGAAATGAGAGCCGCGCTGTCCGCACCTGGAGCGACCTCGCTGCCGGTTGCTTTGGCGATAGCCGCCAAGGTGTAAGGGCCTGCGCGATCAAAGAAGCCGGGATGCTCCATGGGGTCTCAGTCTTTCTGGATGCGCTGCCGCGCCGGGGTGGGAATCGCCAGTACCTATCGTTTGGATCAGTGGAGTTGGTTAGCCCGTTCAAGGCGGATTGCCTAGAGGTTTGGTGGTTCGGCAAAGGGTCTGCCAGCGCGGCCCGAGGCTGAGGGGGGCTTTGGGATTCACGTTCTCGCTGATAGACGCTCGCACGATCGCTGTGGCTGCCCCTCGGACACCCCAGCAAGGAACTTCGCCCCTGGACCCAGGCTCCATAAGAACCGGGGTTCCAAGGGCCTCAGGCCTTTGGCGGAGGTTTGGAGGCGTCGATGCAGGGCATCGCGCTACGATGACGCCTCCAAAGGCCACACGGTGACGGCAAGCGGCGAACAAAGCAAAACCGGCGCTGCAGGTGATGCAGCGCCGGTTCGAATTAGAGCAAGACAGATTAGAACTTGGTCGATGCGCCGAAGCGGAAGAACTGATCCTTGTCGTAGTCTTGCTTCATCAAAGCATGGGCGAAGTCGAGGCGGAGCGGACCAACCGGTGAGTTCCAGATCAAGCTGGCACCGACGGAAGCACGGATCGCCGCTTCGTCTTTGAGGCAGAGCTTGCCAGGACCGCAGGCCTTAGCGAGAACCTTCACCTCATCGGTCGAGCCAAATAGCGACCCGGCATCAGCGAACACGGCGCCACTCATTCCAAGCTCATCAGGGATAAGCGGGAAGGGGAAACGAACTTCGGCGTTTGCAGCCCAGTAAGTCTTACCACCCAATGCATCACCCGTGGTCACGTCTCGCGGACCGTAGCCGGACTTGTCGAAGCCGCGAATGGTTTCACCGCCACGGAAGAACAAGTCGGTCAAAAGGACGTCTTCGCTGCCCCAGCCTTCGATATGACCACCCGTCAAACGACCGACCAAGGTGATCTTTTCCGTCAGTGGGTAGTATGCACGGCCTTCACCCGTCACGCGGACATACTGAACGTCGCCGCCGACGCCTGCAAAGTCGCTAGCAACCTGGAAGAAGTAACCGCGAGTTGGGTTCTTGGGATGGTTACGTGCATCGTAGGTCAGTGAGGTGCCAATGCTGGAGGTGAGCGATTCGCCTCCGTTGCGTTGTCCGGCTTGCTGAATGGCCAACGACGCTGCGGGATTAACATCGAAGATGCTGTTCTGGGCTAGCGTGTAGGACGTCTGCATCCAGAGGTTTTCGCTGATCGGGAAGCCAAGGCGGAGGCTGCCACCGGCGGTCTTGTTCTTGAAGCCCGACGACGAGGTCTGGTCGACTTGCTTGTAGAAGAGGTCGAAACCGGCCGACAGGTTCTGATCGAGGAAGCGTGGCTCAGTAAAGCTCAAGTCGACCTGGGCGCGTTCCAGCGAACCACCGACCTTGAGGCGGAGGAACTGGCCGTTGCCGAGGAGGTTACGCTCGGTAATGGACACGTCGCCGATCACGCCTTCGCTGGTCGAGTAGCCGGCGCCGAAGGAGAGTTCGCCGGTGGACTGCTCGGTGACTTCGACGGACAGGGCAACGCGGTCGGCAGCGGAGCCTGGAGTGCGCTTGATTTCTACGGCCTTGAACAGACCGAGGCCCTGGAGGCGCTTCTTGGCACGATCAACAAGGAGCGGGTTGTAGGCATCGCCTTCGACCAAGCGGAACTCGCGACGGATCACGTGGTCCTTGGTGCGGCCGTTACCGACGATGTCGATCCGGTCAATGTAAACGCGCGGACCTTCATCGACCTGATAGGTGATCGAGATGGTGCGTTCAGCGGCATTCGGCTGAGCGCGGGGACGGACGCGAGCGAAGGCAAAGCCCTGTTCGGCAACACCCAGCGTGAGCTTCTCGACCGTCTTGTCCATCAGCGAGGCGTTATAGACGTCGCCGGAAACAGTGAGGATTTCAGCGTTCAGAGCCGCGGTGCGGACGTTGGGCAGCGCGCTTTCGATCGTGACGGCACCAAACTTGTAGGGCGCGCCTTCTTCGATCGTGTAGGTGATGAAGAAGCCGCCGCCATCTGGCGCGAGTTCGGCGTTGCCGGCGATGACGTTGATGTCGGCATAACCGTTCTTCAGATAGTACTGGCGCAGCAACTCGCGGTCGAGGCTGACGCGGTCAGGATCATAGACGCTGGTTCCCTTGAGGAAGTCGAACCAGCCGGTCTGAGTCGTTGATACGATGTCACGGAGCTGCTGGTCGGAGAACGCGCGGTTCCCAACGAAGCTGATGCCCTTAACCTTCGTGGCGCCGCCTTCGGTGATTTCATAAACGACGTTGACGCGGTTCTGCTCGAGTTCGATCAGCTTGGGCTGAACCGACGCGGCAAAACGGCCCTGACGGCGATAAACATCAAGGATGCGCTGAACGTCTGACTGTGCCTTGGCGCGCGTGAACACGGCGCGCGGCTTCAACTGAACCTCGGCGGTGAGCGTCGCGGCGTCGACTTCGCTGTTACCTTCAAAGGCAACCTGATTGATGATCGGGTTTTCAACGACGGTCACAAGTACTGTCGCGCCTTCGCGGTCGATCTTGACGTCGGAGAAAAGGCCGGTCGCGAACAGTGACTTGATTGATCGGTCGACCTTGCCAGCATCGTAGCCGCCGCCGACTGAGAATTGGAGGTACGAGCGAACCGTTTCGGGCTCTACCCGTCGATTTCCTGCCACCTTGATTTCGCGCACGACTGCGTTCTGAGCAACAGCTGACGTGCTTCCAACGACCGCGCTCGTAAGCACGGCGGGAGTTGCCAGCGTAACCCCTGCGCCTACGGCGCAAATGATCCGCAAAAATGCGATCCGTAACTCATTCATTCGCGGATCCGCCCTCGTTATTGAAACTCTTCCCTCATGAGGCCCAGGAAACTCAGACCTCAAGTTCGGAACATACGCGCACGGCAGCTAAAGCCCGCCATCCCCAAACAACGCGTTACTTCCAACACCTCACGTTTAACGATTCAGCAACAAAGGGGGAAGTGGCAAGAATACGTCACCGGCCTATATTCCATTCGGGACAGCGACGGCAAAGCGCCCTTTTCAGGCGATCATTAACGCATCGTTACACAACGTGAAAAGCCACCCGGCACGGTGCGGCAACACCATGCCCGCAGCATATGGCAATCAGCTGAAAAGGCTGAGGAAGTTCACGTACCAGGCATGGAACCGCAGCCTGTCGTTCCAGAGCGCGAGAATCATCAGCATAGACACGACAGCGAGCCCGATACGGAAGCCGAACTCCTGCGACGACTCGCTGAGGGGACGGCCCCGGATGGCTTCGTAGGCGTAGAACATCAGGTGTCCGCCATCGAGAATCGGAATCGGGAACAGATTGAGAAGCCCGATGCTGACCGACAGCAAACCGATGAGCTGAATGGTCGGGCCGAAACCAAAAGTTGCGACCTTGTTGGAGACGTCAACCACGGTTGCAATGCCACCGATCTTGTCGGGGAACTCCTGCTTGCGGATGACGTCGTAGAAGTAACTCAGGGTTGTTGTTGCAATCATCCACGTCTGCTCGACGCCAGACGAGAGAGCACCAAGAACGCTTGGATAGACGATCGGGATCTTGGACAGATCGCCACTCTGTTTCACGCCGATGATGCCGCGCGTTTCTTGGCCGCCGAAATTGTCGGAGACCGTGCGCTTTTCAGGGGTCACTTTGATGGTGAGGGCTTGGCCGTCGCGGTTGACATCGAAGGCGAGTTCCTCGCCGGGTGCTTGGGCGATGGTGCGGGACAAATCACCGAAGTCGGCAATCTTGCGGCCAGCGACCTTGTTGATGATATCGCCTGATTTCAGGCCTGCGACGGCGGCTGGATTGTTCGGAAGCACCTCGATCACGGCCGGGACCGTCATGGTGCCCATGAAGTAGGCTGTCGCGGCGAACATGAGAATTGCGGACAAGAAGTTCGCCAAGGGACCAGCGGCGACGACCGCCGCGCGCTGCCAGAGCGGCTTGGCGTGGAAAGACCCACTGCGCTCGTCGGCGTTCATTTTCGATATGGTGTCGCGCGACGGCATGCTGGCACCGTTCTCGTCGTCCATGAACTGAACGTAGCCGCCCAGCGGGAGAAGGCTGACGACCCAGCGCGTGCCCTTTTTGTCGGTGAACCCGCCAAGCTCTGGTCCGATGCCAATGGAGAATTTCTTGACGTTTACGTTACACCAGCGCGCCACAAGGAAGTGGCCCATCTCGTGGATGAACACGACAACAACGAGAACGAAAATCCAGGCCATGCTTTATAGTTCTCTCTTTGGGCAGAGTGCACAATTCGTAATTAAGGTCGATTCGGCCATAGCGTTAACTAGCAGACAGCACGCTTCGTGCCAACTGCCTGCCCTCTGCATCGGCCGCCAACACATCGTCGAGGGACGTGGCTGGAATGATACATCCGGTCGCGTCCGCCATGTCCAGTGACTTCTCGACAATGTTTGCTATATCGGTGAACCCGATTTTCCGTTCAAGGAAGGCGGCCACAGCAATCTCATTGGCGGCATTCAGTACCGCAGGTGCGGTCCGACCGCATGCTAATGCTTCGCGAGCCAAACGCAGGCACGGAAAACGGATCTCGTCTGGCGCTTCGAAAGTCAAAGTGCCGAGTTTGATGAGGTCGAGGCGGGCGGTCGGTGCACTCATGCGGCGTGGCCAAGACAAGGACAGCGCGATTGGCGTGCGCATGTCGGGGGCGGCGAGCTGGGCAATGACCGAGCCATCTGTGTAGCTGACCAAGGCGTGGATTATAGACTGGGGATGCACAACCACCGCCAGCTGATGGGCTTCGACCGGAAACAAGTGGAAGGCCTCGATCAGCTCAAGGCCTTTGTTCATCAGTGTTGCGCTGTCGATGGTGATCTTGCGGCCCATGGTCCAGCTTGGATGACGCAAGGCGTCTTCGAGTGTGCAAGCGGAAATCTGCTGGGCGGACCAGGATCGGAATGGGCCACCGGACGCGGTCAAGGTGATGGTTTCAATGCCCGAAGGATGAGCGCCCGCGATGGCCTGCATGACGCCCGAATGCTCGCTGTCGACGGGCAGCAATTCGGCACCGGACTGGGCGACTTCGCTTAGAAAGACGTCACCGGCAGAGACCAGGCATTCCTTGTTGGCGAGCGCGACGCGGCGGCCCTGTCTGGCGGCGGCAAAGGTGGGTCGCAAGCCGGCCGCGCCGACAATTGACGCCATGACGCAATCGGCTGGCCGGGAGGCGGCTTCCTCAATGGCAGCGCCCCCCGATGCGCATGCAATGCCGGTGCCGGACAGCAGTGCTTGGAGTTCGGCATAGTGGGCGTCGTCGCCGATGACGGCCAATTGAGCGCGATGGCGAATGGCTAGCTCTGCCAAACCCTTCGCGTTGCATTGGGCGGTGAGTGCCACGATTTCGAAAGCGTCCGGCGTCTGGCCGATGAGGTCGAGCGTGCTGGTGCCGACCGAGCCCGTCGCACCCAGGATGGTCACCGATCGAATAGGGCCGTTTGCGCGTGTGGCCGGACTTGAAACGCTCATATCCACTGTTATCAGCCGCCGATCAG
Source organism: Hyphomicrobiaceae bacterium (assembly GCA_040080145.1). Taxonomy (GTDB): domain Bacteria; phylum Pseudomonadota; class Alphaproteobacteria; order Rhizobiales; family Hyphomicrobiaceae; genus JANXVY01. The sequence continues at coordinate 42,173 of JBEBJA010000067.1, read as the reverse complement.
GAGCGCTGTCGCGGGTGCGCTCGCTTTGAGGAAAAGTGCAAAGATCGCGGCGGCAAACGCGACGGTGACAACCCCGTCCATGCGGTCCATGACGCCGCCGTGGCCCGGTATGATACTGCTGGCATCCTTGACGCCAAGGAACCGCTTCAAAGCGGATTCGGCGAGATCTCCGCCTTGCGCAATGATACCGAGCAGGAGACCAAGGACACCAAGCCGGAGCGGCGATGCGCCGGGAATAAGAGAGGCGAAGGCAGCGCTTGCCAGCGCGCTGGATCCGATTCCGCCGAGAAATCCTGCCCACGTCTTATTGGGCGAAACCGCGGGCCAGAGCTTAGCGCCGCCAATCGTGCGGCCAAAGACGAACGCCATCGTATCGGTCGTTGCGACCACCATGATGATGAAGACGACAGCGGCAAAGCCGTTGCTGCCGTCAAGGCGCATAAAAATGAGAGAGACCGCCGCCAGTCCAACATATGGCACGCCGAGCGCGGACAGCAGCGGCCGGGTCTTGAGAGCGAGCAGAAATACCAGCAGCGTCCCGGTAAGTATCGCCGTCAGCGCGTGAGCTGGTTGCGATCCAGCAATCAAACCAATGGCGGTCGCCACGGCTGCGGCATGAACGCCAAACGCGATGTCGGCAGCAGACGCCCGGATGAGATGCCCCCACTCCCAGCACATGACGAGCGCCACGACCAGGACCATCACCGCTGTCGGGACCGGACCGGCGTAGACAAGGGCCAAGGCAATCAGCGCCATTACGACGCCGGAGCCCACCCGCTGTTTCAGGTTGCGTGACGACGCCAACGCGGCCGCCGCTTTGGTGGCAGCGTCATTGTGCGCATTATCGCCGGGCATGGCTTCGCTCACGCGGTCGACCGTTTGGTCAGCCCGCCGAAGCGGCGATCCCGGGACCGGTATTGCGTAATCGCCTGCTCCAGAAGGTCGCGGCCAAAGTCAGGCCAGTAGGCGTCGAGGAACACGAATTCGGTGTAGGCAAGTTGCCACAACAGGAAGTTTGAGATGCGGATTTCGCCGCTGGTGCGGATGAGAAGGTCGGGATCTGGAATGCCAGCCGTCCCAAGAGCCGCGGTAACGCTTGCTTCCGTGATTGCCGCCGGGTCAAGGGTTCCTGCGGCCGCTTGTTCGGCGAGGTTGCGGGCAGCCAAGGCGATTTCGGCACGCGAACCATAGTTGAATGCAATCACGAGGGTCAGAGCCGTATTCAGCGCCGTCAGATCGCAGGCTTCGTCGATCAAGGCGAGTAATTCCGGATCGACATTCTGGCGTTCGCCAAGGATGCGGATACGGACGTTATTCTGGTGCAGTTCGGCCAAGTCCTGGCGGATAAAGCGCTTCATCAGCGACATCAGTTCGCTGACTTCTTCGGCGGGGCGCGACCAGTTTTCGGAACTGAAACTGTAGATGGTCAGATAGGAAATGTTGAGGTCAATCGCAGCCTTCACGGTGCGGCGAACCGCTTCGACGCCTTTGCGATGCCCCATAACGCGAGGCAATCCGCGTTCGGCAGCCCAGCGGCCGTTGCCATCCATGATGATCGCTACATGGCGGACGGGCACGTTTGCCTGTGCCGCCACGACGCTCTGTTTTTCGGCTCTGCTCTTGCTGTCTGTCACGGACCGGCGATCTCGTGGTTGGGCCGAGGAAACGTGAATAACGCGGCTGGCGGGCGTGCCACATTACCCAGAGGAACTTACCGTCATAGTCGCATTTTTTGATGGCGAAACGGAAGCCACTCCGCCCGAAAATGCTTGGTCAAACCTTCTGAATTTCAGTCTCTTTGGTAGCAAGCGTCGAATCGACTTCCTTGATCAACTTATCGGTCAATTCCTGGACTTTGACAGAATTCTTTTTGTGGTCGTCTTCGCTCATCTTGCCGTCCTTCTCAAGTTTCTTGAGGAGGTCCATGCCGTCGCGGCGCACATTGCGAACGGCGACTTTGGCACCTTCAGCGTACTTATGAGCGAGCTTGACAAGTTCATTGCGGCGGTCGGCTGTCAGCATTGGGATGGGCAGGCGCAGGATGGTTCCGTCGACAATCGGATTAAGGCCGAGATTGGCTTCGCGGATCGCCTTGTCGACGGCCTGGACGTTGGTGCGGTCCCAGACCTGGACGGCAATCATACGGGATTCGGGGACGGACACCGTCGCGAGCTGGTTCAGCGGCATGCGCGAGCCGTAGACCGTGACCTGGACGGGATCGAGCAGGTTGGCGCTGGCGCGACCGGTGCGAAGACCCTGCAGTTCGCGCTTCAAGGCGTCCACGGAGGCGCGCATGCGTGTTTCCAGCGCCTGGATTTCGAATGTCGCCATAGCTCAAGTCTCCTCAACGTGTTCGTGCAGGATCCTGTCTGGGGATCGTCTGCTGCGGATTATGCTTCACCATGAATGACGGTTGCGCGTGCTTGCCCCCGCAGCACCTTCAACAGATTCCCCGGCTCGTTAATCGAAAATACGATTACCGGAAGATTGTTGTCGCGGGCAAGCGCGATCGCAGCGCCGTCCATGACCTTAAGATCGCGGGCCAGAACGTCGCTATAGGTCAGGTGATCGTAGCGGATGGCATCTGGGTGTTTCTTGGGATCGGCGGAGTAGACGCCGTCAACTTGAGTTGCCTTGGCAACGGCTGCGCAATCCATCTCAATCGCACGCAGGGTCGCGGCTGTGTCGGTCGTAAAGAACGGATTGCCGGTGCCGGCCGCGAAGATCACGACACGGCCGCGCTGGATGTGATGCAAGGCCTTTGGCCGCACGTAGGTTTCACATACCGATTGCATCGGGATCGCTGAGAGGACGCGAGCGGGGGTATTGGCGTGCTCCAGCGCGTTCTGGAACGCGAGGGAGTTCATGACGGTTGCGAGCATCCCCATGTAATCGGCGGTTGCGCGATCCATGCCCTTGGCTGCGCCCGACAGACCGCGAAAAATGTTGCCGCCACCGACCACGACGGCGATTTCAGCGCCGGCGGCGACAGCTTCGGCGACGTCGCGCGCCAAACGGTCGACGACGCCCATCTCGATGCCGTAACCAGCGTCGCCCATGAGGGCTTCACCGGACAGTTTAAGCATCAGACGTTTGTATTTGAGCGGCGACGTCTCAGACATGCGAGCAGACTCCATGCAAAAGAGGCCGGTCCTTGGTGGGACCGGCCTGCCTGACTAACGCGAATCTCACGGCTTTCGCCAGAGCTAAGCGGTGCGACATAAGTAAGAGAAGGCCAGGGGACCCACGGCCTGCGCCGAGGGCAGGCTCATCCCCCTGGACCCCATGCCTTCAGGGAATTAGCCCTTTGCCATCGAGGCGACTTCGGCGCTGAAGTCGTCCTTGGGCTTTTCGATGCCTTCGCCGAGCGCGAAGCGGACAAATGCGGTCAGCTTGATCGGGGCGCCGACGGTCTTTTCCGCTTCTTTGAGCGCCTGGGTCACCGACTTGCTGTCGTCCATGACGAAGCCCTGCTCAAGGAGGCAGTTTTCCTTGGCGTAGGTCTTCATCGAGCTTTCGGCGATCTTTTCGAGAACCTGCGGCGGCTTGCCCTTGTTCTTGTCCATGATGATCGCCTTTTCGCGATCAAGGACGTCCTTGGAGACGCCGGCAAGGTCGAGCGCTACGGGATTGCGCGCTGCAACGTGCATGGCAATCTGGCGGCCGAGTTCGAACAAGGCAGGCTTATCGCCCTTGCTTTCCAAACCAACGAGAACGCCGATTTTGCCGAGGCCGTCGGCAACTTTATTGTGGACGTAGTCGGCGACAACGCCGTCCGAGACCTGCACGACAGCCGAGCGGCGGACGTTCATGTTTTCGCCGATGGTGGCGATGGCTTCCTTGACGACTTCATCGACGGTCGTGGTTTTGCCGGGATACGTCATCGCGAGGATTTTCTCGACGTCGCCGTTGGCGGCGGTCGCGATGGTGGTCACCTTGCGGACCATGTCCTGGAACTGGTCGTTGCGGGCGACGAAGTCGGTTTCCGAGTTGATTTCGACGACCACGGCCGACTTGCCTTCGGCAAGCACGCCGACGAGACCTTCAGCGGCGACACGGCCCGACTTGCTGCCGGCTTTCGCGAGGCCCTTTTTGCGGAGCCAATCAACCGCGTCTTCGATGCTGCCCTTGGTTTCAGTGAGGGCCTTCTTGCAATCCATCATGCCTGCGCCGGTCATCTCGCGCAGTTCCTTGACCAAGGTCGCGGAAATCGTCGTCATGGGAAATCTATCCATTGGCTGGCCGCACGCCGCGCGCCAAATCGTGGCGGACCGGATCATGCGGGTCTGGTTTTTTCAGCTTGCCGTGTTGTACTGACCGCCGACACTACACGTCATTGCGGCAAAAAACGCCTCCCCCGCTCAAAAAACGGGGAAGGCGCATGGTGTGGGGTCTTTAGACGACCTTGGCGTCGACCAGCTTTTTGGCCTGGGCGACCCATTCTTCCTTGGCGATCTGGCCCTTCAGCTTCAACTGACGGTCGAGTGCCTGGATTTGATCGGCATCCAAGTCGGCGATCTGCCAGTAGTGGAACACGCCAGCATCGTTCATGCGCAGTTCGAGCTTGGGCGAGATGGTGGTGATGCGCTTCAGGTCGTCGGCTTCGCCACGGGCGGCGTCGATGCCCTTGAAGGTGGTGCGTGGTTTGGCTTCTGCGCCGGGCAGTTCTTCGGCAAGCGGGTTTTCCATCGCGCCGATGTCTACGCCGCTGCCCTGCTGCGAGCGGGCGAGGCCGTCGATGGCGGCACGGGCGACGAGGTCGCAATAGAGCGTGATGGCGCGGCCGGCGTCGTCGTTACCTGGGATCGGGAAGTCGATGCCGTCGGGATCGCAGTTGGTATCGACGATGGCGACGATGGGGATGCCGAGCTTGCGGGCTTCCTGAATCGCAATCGATTCCTTGTTGGTGTCGATGACGAACAGGAGGTCGGGCGTGCCGCCCATGTCCTTGATGCCGCCGAGCGACTGGTTCAGCTTGTCGCGCTCGCGCTGGATTTGGAGGACTTCCTTCTTGGGGCGGCCCTGGGGGTCGGCCAAGATGTCATCGAGCTGGCGGAGGCGGCGGATCGAGGCCGAGATGGTCTTCCAGTTGGTCAGCGTGCCGCCGAGCCAGCGGTGATTCATGTAGTACTGGGCCGAGCGCTTGGCGGCTTCGGCGATGCTGTCGGACGCTGCGCGCTTGGTGGCGACGAACAGGACGCGGCCGCCGTTGGCGACGGTGTCGGAGACTTTCGTCAGCGCCTGATGAAGCATCGGCGTCGTCTGCGTCAGGTCGACGATGTGGATGTTGTTGCGGGCGCCGTAGATGAACGGGGCCATCTTGGGATTCCAGCGGTGCGACTGGTGACCGAAGTGAACGCCAGCTTCCAGAAGCTGACGCATATTGAAGGCGGGAACTGCCATGGGTCGGATATCCTTTTCCGGTTGATCCTCCGTGACCCGTAAATAGGCTTTGATCGCGTGGGGGCCGGAGTGGCTACCCAAAACGGAAAAAGCCCACCGGAGCGAGCAACCGGGTTCTGTCCGGCCGTCCGCAGTGGGTCACGTGCGTGATAGGTGGGTGTTTAGGGGAAGTGGGGCCGTTTGGCAAGCGGCTGGCTCATGATCCAGGATACACAGTCAACGCTGCGACGAAGGCATCGAAACTATGCGCCACTTCGTATGTTGGGAGCCAAGATCCATCGCCCAGATCTTCCTCACAGTCCCAAAAATATATTCGCCCAGCCGCTTCCTCGCCCAAACCGAGGCAAATCAGGCTCCCACAACTGTCGCATGCGATAGGCAGTAAGGCGGCAGGAATGACGCCTCGATAAGCTTTAGCGTTCCAGTCAATGTTAGACGTTTGGACATCGCGAGAGACTCCAAAAAACTCTTGGATCTCAAAAAAGCCCTCTGCATGGTTTGGAACCGCGAATGCCTGACGCTCCGGCCGACCACCATTTGAGGCAGCCAGAAAGGATCGATAGCTCTCCGGCAAGGCGACGCCGAGCCTTGCTTCAAGTGCTTCCATCTCGGCCTCGCCAAGTTTTGGACCTTGATTTCGTATACTCGCCAAAATTCTAGCCCAAAAATATCTGCGAATGCCCCCCCCAGAGACGCCGGCGGTCACTTCTATTCGACGAACCACTCTCTCGGCACATCAAGGACCTCAGAGAGCTTTACCAGAGTTTCGTGCGTGCCTTTGCGGCGGCCGGATTCGAGGTCGCTGAGATAGCCTTGGCCGATTCCTGTCTTCTGCTCGATCATTTGTTGCGTCAGACCACGCCAATTGCGGACCGCTTTCAGCAGGCTATCACCGCGAAGCATGAGGGCCGACACCTCGGGCGGCAAATGAGGCGATGCTTCCCCTTTACGGGCATCGTACATCGCGATGTCAGCTGGGTCTTCTTCGTCTTCGGCTATGGTTTCCCGCACCTCTCGCGACCCCTATCCAACCGTCCCCCAGCGTTGCTCCTGATATGGCGGCGCTGACTTGCGCGCAACCGTCTTGGAGCCGTGCTATGCTCTGCCAACGGCAATGAACGAAGTTTGGGCTATGAACGAAATCAGCAAAACAGTGGCTTCGACGGCGGTGGCGACGATGGCGCCGGTGACGATGCGGGTGCGGGCGTTGCAGCTTGGCGAACGGATCGACCTTAAGGGGTTGGAACGGGAGGATGCATTTTCGTCCGATCCGCTGGGGTTTCGCACGCAGAGCGGCGGATTCGTCATGCTGTTCAAGTCGGGCGCGGCGGTGTTCATCGCGCTTAATCCGATCGAGGAAGACGATCTTGTCCGGGGGTTGGGCGAGCGGATCGTGTCGCCGCTTGATGAGCGCGAGATCGAGACGGCGCAACTCGTCATCAAGCCGGGAGATGACGAGCTGCTGTCGTCGTCAGGCGCTATTCAGCTCAAGAACGCTGAGCCGGACCGGCTTTTGCTGGTCGCGGAAGTGCTCGCGGTGTCGGTCGCTTTGGCCTACGACGAGCGGCGGATCGCGCGCGCGTTCGAACGCATTACTCCGATTGCCGAAAGCCTCACCAAACGGGAACTGCCCTCCGCGCCGCAGGCTGAGTTGCTGGAGCAAATCGGCGAGGCGCTGCTCATTCAACAGCGGATGGCCTCACGCGTCGATTTGGACGAGAAGCCCGACGTGCTGTGGGATCATCCCGAGCTGGAGCGATTCTGGGCCAAGCTGGTCGATGAGTACGATCTGCCGCAACGTGCGCGGGCCATCGACCGCAAGCTCGTCGTGATCCGCGAGACGGCGGACACGATTGTGGATCTCATTTCGACGCGGACCAGTCACCGGCTCGAATGGTACATCATCGCGCTGATTGCGCTGGAGATCGTGCTCAGCATGTATGACCGGTTCTGGAAGGCCTAGAGTTATTCCAGTTTAGATTGAAACACATCAATTCCACTGTTGTCCCGGACAAGTGCGCACTTGCGCACGCAGATCCGGGATCCTTACCTATCACGCTCCGAGAAAGACCCCGGATCGGCAAGAGCAGGGCCGTCCGGGGAAACAGTGGGGCTGGTGGAGCGGACGAAGGCACCCGTCCACTGATTTCCCGGACAAGTGCGCCCTTGCGCGCGCAGATCCGGGATCTTTGCCACTCTCATTGAGGTAAAGGCCCCGGATCGGCAAGAGCAGGGCCGTCCGGGGAAACAGTGGGGCTGGTGGAGCGGACGAAGGCACCCGTCCACTGATTTCCCGGACAAGTGCGCACTTGCGCACGCAGATCCGGGATCCTTACCTATCACGCTCCGAGAAAGGCCCCGGATCGGCAAGAGCAGGGCCGTCCGGGGAAACAGCGTGTTGGGTGGTACTGACGCAATCGAAGTCGAATGCACCGCTAATTCACCGTGTAGTGGATGAGGAAGCTGCGGTCTTCGGGTTTGGCATCGGGCGGGGGCGGGTCGAACCGGGAGCGCTTGACCCAGGACACGACCACATCATCGAACACCGCGTCGTTACTCGATTGCAGGATTACGATGCCGACCGGTTCGCCGGCTGCATTGACGTTGAACTGCAAGCGCACATCGGCCTTCCTGACCCAAAGCTGAGGCTTTGACTTGGCCAGGGTGGACAGCACCGCTTTTGAGTAGGCGCTCTGCTGGCCCTTGGGGGCAGCACCTAGTTGTTTCGACGCGACGACGGGCGGCGGCTTTGGAACCGAGGGATCGCGTGCTTCTTGTGCCTCGCGGGCCTCGGTCGCGTCCGGGTTGGGTTTTTCCTTGACGGTATCGCTGGCGGCTTCGAGGTCGTATTGGACCGGGGGCGGCTTTTTGACCGGTTCGGGGGCGTCAGGGGGCTTCTTTTCGGGTGGCTTCTTCTCGGGAGGATTGGGCGCGGGCTTTTGCGGTTGCTGCGCCTCCTGCGGCTTCTGCTCGGGTTGAGGCGGCGTGGGCTCGGTCAACGGCTCAGTTGGCGGCGGGAGCGGGGGAACAGCCTCGCCGATCTGGGACTGCTTCGATTTGGCATTGGCGTCCGGGGCTTCCACGAGTTCGACGGTGACGCCGTTGTCGGTTTCGACTTGGCCCTCGTGCTTCATCCGCAGGGGAGGCGGCGCGCCGGTGGGCAGGTCCAGCGTGCTGACAACGCTCGACAGCGACAGAAACGCCACGATGCCCAGCGCGATCAGGAACGTGCGGTCGCGGGATGGCAACTGCTGAAGGATGCGGTCGCCGGTCGTCAGTTCGGCGAACAGATGCGGGAGCGGGGTCGGCTCGGCGGGGGCGTCCGTGGAGGCGTCAGAGGAGGGCTCGACGGGCTTTTCCGCACCGGAGGGTTCGCCCACGGTGTCGAGGGGCTCGGCAGGGACCATTGGTTCAGGCGCTCGTTCGGGCAACAGTGCAGGCTCGATAGCGGGGTCTTGCGGATCGTTGTCGTGGGTGGCCGCCTGTTTAAGTGGCTCGGCTCCTGGCGGAGATGCGGCCATGACGTTAGTTGATTGGAATGGTTTCGGGTTCGCATCAGGGACCGGCGGAGTTTCCGTCGATGCAGATTGCAAGGGGGGCGGCGGTACGGCTTCGGTTTCGGGCACGGCAGCGCTTACCCGCGTTACCGGTGGACGAGCCAGCCGTTCGCGGAGTGCTTCTTCGCCACGGCGCAAAACCTTGATCCAGTCCTCCCGAATTGCCTCGCCCCCCCAACTTACGTCGACTCCGGCGCACGTACCGGCGCCTCTTCGGCGCTTCGGTCAGCGAAGGGCCGACCGCTCAAGCCCTGACGATCATACCGTGCGCCGCAGCATTAGGCGAATACTGTCCAGCGTCAGGGGACGTATCGGCGGTGGAAACGATGGGGGAGGCGGGTGAGGACTTCGTAGCCGATGGTGCCTTGGGACGCGCCGACAGCTTCGTAGCTGAGGCCCGGACCGATGAGGTCGACGAAATCGCCCCGTTGCGGGGCGGCGTCTCCCATGCCCGTGACGTCGATGGTGATGAGGTCCATGGAAACGCGGCCGACGATGGGCGCCATGCGCCCCTTGTAGCCAGCCTGAGCGGTGGGTGTGGTCATTGTGCTCGCGGCACGGGCGTAGCCGTCAGCGTAACCGGCTGCGATGGTCGCGATGCGCGATCTTTGGGGTGCGCGCCAGGCGGCAGCATAGCCAACGCATTCCCCTTCGCTGACATCGCGGACCTGAAGCACGCGGGCCTGGACGCGGACGGCGGGTTTGACAGGCGCGGTGACGCCCTTCGTTGGCTGGCCGCCGTAGAGCGCGTAACCGGGGCGGACCAGATCGAAGCGGTAGTCGGGACCGAGCATCAGGCCGTCGGAGGCGGCGAGGCTGGCCGGGGCAGGGGGGAGCGCGGCACGGAGTTGCTCGAACGCCAGCAGTTGGGCCGCGTTCATTGGATTTTCGGGCGTGTCGGCGCAGGCGAGATGGCTCATGACAAGCGAGACGCCGATGCGGTTGAACAACGAGGCGTCAGCAGCCAAGATCGAGACGTCGGCGGCTGAGAGGCCAAGCCGGTTGAGGCCGGTGTCAATGTGGACTGCGGCGGCCATGACCCGGTCGCGGGCATCGCACAGGGCGGCCCATTCCAGGCAATCGTCAAGTGAGGCCAGGGCCGGGCGCGCGCCGAGTTCTGCAAGGCGCGGGCCGGAGCCGCCAATCAGGCCGTCGAGCACGTATATCACAGCATCCCGTGTGTGGGCGCGGACTTGGGCTGCTTCATCGACGGTCGCGACGAAGAAGGTTTTGCAGCCGGCATTGATGAGGGTTGGAATGACGCGGTCAGCGCCCAGGCCGTAAGCGTCGGCCTTCACGACGGCTGCGCATTCGGCTGGGGCGGACAGGGCAGCAAGCCCACGCCAATTCGCTGCCACCTGATGGAGGTCGACAGTGACGAGACCAGGAAGGCCGTCGAGAGTTCCGGTGGTCGGCATGCTTGAGCCTTTGCTTTGGCGTAGAGAGCGCTGCGCGCGTGGGCTTTCGCCCACACCCAATTGGGGGAACCCACGGCCTTCGCCGAGGGCAAGTGTGTTCACCCAAACCCCCTCCCTTTTTGTGACTTAAGGCGGAGGCAGCTTCGCGTGCTTTTTGAGATTGCAGTTAGCACAGAGCAGTTGGAGATTCGACCAGACAGTGAGGCCGCCCTTGCTGAAGGGAATGATGTGGTCGCCGTGGAGGCGGCGAAGTTCGGCGGGGCGGGTGAAGGCGCGGGCGCAGCCTGGACAGCGGACCCCGCCAATCGCTGGGTCGCGGCTATACCGGATGGCGGCATCGCGCCAGCTCGCCGGGAAATGGCGCTGGCGGGGTTCGGCGCGCTCCAGGAAGGCAGGCAGCTCGCCGGTCATGGAACCCCCATCTCGCGCTTCGAGGGTTGAATCGTGGGACTGCTCCCTCGCCCCCTGGGGAGAGGGTTGGGGTGAGGGGACTTGGTCTGGGCTAAGAGCCCTACGTGAAGGCACCCCTCAACTGCCCTTCGGGCATCTTCTCCCCAGGGGGAGAAGAAAGTGATGGCTGCCTCAGAGTGTGGTGCCTTTGAGGGTGCAACAGTCGACCGACAAGCCATCACTGCGCAATCCTAGCGGCGATTTGGCTGGCGGCGTCGAGCTGCGAGCGGTGGCCTTTCGCTCCGTCCCAACGGCGGCTTTGCGGCCACTCGATGCCCATTTGGCTCGCGCTCTCGACCGGGCGGCGGATGAATTCAACCGCCTTGGTCCATTGGTCAGGCGTCATGTTGGCGGCGTTCAGCCCCACGCGGTAGGCACCGCCGATCAACGAGGCGATGGTGCGGTGCTTGCGGACGTCGAGGCTTGGGCCGTTCGCGCCTAAGTGCGCGATCCATTCGGCGAAGTGGGGGAATACGAGCGTGCGCAGGTCGGCTATTGTGAACAGGATCGGCGGTTGAGCTGGGTTGCGGTCTTGATAATTGAGTTGGGCGCAATAGACGTCCATCGCTTCGTCGATGCCCTGGCTGAAGCGGACGTTCAGCTTGGCGAGAGCGTCGCGGTTTTGGATGATGGCGTCGAGTTCGGCGTACTGGGCGGCCATCAGGCTCCACAGGAACATTTCGGACGCGGTCTGGCCGCGCGCGAGTTCCTTGTCCTCCCACAGGTCCTTCCAGGCATCCTGGGCGGCAGTGTTTTCCCAGGGGTAGGTCAGGCCGTAGTTGCGGGCGGCACTCAGGATGAAGCGTTGTGAGGCTTCGCGGTGGCCGTCGTAAATGCCTGCGAGGCGGACGAAGGCGAGCGAGGGGGCGTGTTCGCCCCAGTAGGCGAGGCGGATGTCTTGACCTGACAGTGGGGTTCCGCCCTGGTTGATGCGGCGGAACACTTCGAGCCGCATGTTTTCCAGATCGCGCAGCTTGATGACCGTCAGGCGGTATTTCTGGAACGCGGCCTTGTAGACGGCGGGCAGTTCATCGAACGTCTTGCCGGCATAGTGCAGGCTGTTGGGAGAGATGTAGTTGGCTTCAGCGCTTGGCACGAGGCGGAAGGTGTTGCGGTAGAATTGGCCAAGCGTCGTCAAGCGCTGCTGGCCGTCAATGACCTGATTGCGTTCGACGCCGTCCTTGTCGAGGCCGACTTCGAAGAAGAACGCCGGGACGGACAGATTGTTAATTACGCTTTCGACGAGCAGGGACTTGGTGGTCGCGTCCCACTGGTCGCTGTCGCGCTGGTAATCGGGGATCTGGACGGTGCCAGCCTCCAGCTCTTCGAGCACGACCTTGACGTTGGTCGATTCCGACGTGCTCGATTCGCGGATCAGCGGCTTGATTTCGGGTGTTTCGCTCATAGCTGGGGTTATAGCGGGGACCGAGCGATTCGTCGCCAGGTTCAGACGATGCGAACGTACCGGGCGCGCGCGCGCTCCCGTGCCCTTGCATCGGCCACCGCCCTGTCTTTTGGAGCAGCCGGCGTTTGCAGTGATGTGAGAAGACTTCGTGCGGCGGTGCTCACGTCGTCCACAGCGCGATCAAAGACCTCTTTGTTAGCGGCAGACGGGGCGTTGTAACCTGAAATCTTGCGCACGAACTGCAGCGCGGCCGCCCTGACGTCATCGTCCGTCGCGGGGGGATCGAAATTGAAGAGCGGGCGGATGTTCCGGCACATGCTTGCAACTCGCGTCGCGTGGTTTTGATGAGTGTCAGGCGGGCGGGTCAGGGACCCACAAGTTGTCGAGTGGGAAGGTGTGGGCCTCGAACGGCGGCTGGCACACGGGGGCGTCGTCTTTCAGGGCCGCGAGCAGCAGCCATTTGCCGCCGGTCAGTTCCATGACTTCAAGCGTTTTGGCGATGGGATCGACGTACCAGCAGTGGCGCACGCCGTAGGTCGCGTAGACGGCCAGTTTATCCGTGCGGTCGATGGCTTGGGTCGACGGCGACAGGATTTCGGCCAGCCAGTCGGGCGGTATTTCGATGTAGGCCGTTTCGGGGAATGGCGTGAGGCGTTCGATCTTCCAGCCCGCTATGTCGGGGACGACGACGTGGGGGCCGAGATGGAGTTCGGGTTCGACCATGAAGATCCAGCCGCCGGGTCCGCTGCTATCATCGTCAAAGCGGCTGCCTACGTTTCGGCCGAGTTTATGTGCGGCCACGCCGTGCCTTGGCGCGGGCCGGGGATGGGCGTGGAGGACGCCATAGAGGATCTGGCCGGTGACGTTGGGCGGCAGCGCCTCAAGGTCGGCATAGGTGGCATCGCGGCGCTTCGGGATCGGGTTCATGGGTTCAGATTATGGGGTAGCGCGGGGGGAATGCCAAGAAACATGTGGCAAGCGCGGTCGATCCCGATATGCATGCGCGATGACAACAGACACCGATTTGGAAATTTTTCTGGCCACGCCGCCGGGCCTGGAAACTTTGCTGTGCGACGAGGCACGGGAGAAGGGGTTTTCGAACGCGACTGCCGCCAAGGGCGGCGTGACGGTCAAGGGCGGGTGGTCCGAGGTCTGGCGGGCAAACCTTGAGATCCGTGGCGCGAGCCGGGTTGTCGCGCGCGTCGCCGAGTTCCGGGCGATGCATCTGGCGCAACTCGACAAGCGGGCGCGGCGGGTGCCTTGGGGCGAGGTGTTGCGCAAGGATGTGCCGTTCCGGGTCGAGGCGACATGCCGGACCTCACGGATCTATCATTCGGGCGCGGCGGCCCAGCGCATCGAACGGGCAATCACGGAGGAGCTTGGCGCGCGGGTTTCAGCGGACGCCGAGGTCTGCATCCGGGTGCGGTTTGAGGACGATCTATGCACCATCGGGGTCGATACGTCGGGCGAGTTGCTGCACAAGCGCGGGTTCAAGGAGGCGGTCAACAAGGCGCCGATGCGGGAGACGATGGCGGCGCTTTTCCTGCGCCAATGCGGGTTTCATGGGACGGAACCGGTCGTTGATCCGATGTGCGGGTCCGGGACGTTCGTCATCGAGGCGGCTGAGATTGCGGCGGGGCTCAAGCCGGGACGGGCGCGGCGGTTTGCGTTCGAGCAGTTAGCGACGTTTGACGCTGCGGCTTGGGAGGTTATGCGCGGGGCGGGGCATTCCATCACGCCTGCCATCCGGTTTTACGGCAGCGACCGGGACGCGGGCGCGATCAGCATGAGCCAGGCCAATGCGGAGCGCTCAGGCGTCAGCGCATTGACGGAGTTCCGGCAGCATTCGATCAGCGATCTCGTCAAGCCAGATGGGCCGCCAGGCCTGGTGATGATCAACCCGCCCTATGGTACGCGGATCGGGGAGATCAAGGAGGTCGAGCCGCTGTACCGCGCGCTTGGGCAGACGCTGAAGACGCGCTTCTCCGGATGGCGCGTGGGGCTGATTACGACGGAAACGTCGCTTGCTCGCGCCACAGGGCTACCGTTCAGGCCACCGGGCGCGCCGGTGCCCCATGGGGGCCTGCGGGTGACGCTGCATCAGACCGGGGCGTTGAAGTGACGCGAGAGGTCGCGGCTCTGCCGCGAGCGAGGCCAGCCTCGCGCTCCGCCAGGAGCGCAGCTCCCGGACCCTCAGTCTTTTTGTAACTATAACTACTCCAACCGCTCGGGCATGTAAGCGTCTTTGGCGAGGTTGGTGAAGCGGGTGAACTGGTTTTCGAAGGCGAGTTGGACCGCGCCGACGGGGCCGTGGCGCTGCTTGCCGATGATGACTTCGGCCTTGCCGGAGACCATCATCATCTTCTGCTGCCATTCGTTGAATTCGGCGGTGCCTTCGGACGGCTTGGTGCGCTCGACGTAGTATTCCTCGCGGAACACGAACATCACCACGTCGGCGTCCTGCTCGATCGAGCCCGATTCACGAAGGTCAGAGAGCTGCGGGCGCTTGTCTTCGCGCTGTTCGACCTGACGGGAGAGCTGCGACAGTGCGATGACCGGGCATTGCAGTTCCTTGGCGAGCGCCTTGAGGCCGGTGGTGATTTCGGTGACTTCCTGGACGCGGCCTTCGCCGGTGCGCTTGGAGCCGCTGACGAGCTGCAAGTAGTCGATGATGAGAAGGCCCAGGCCGCGCTGGCGCTTCAGTTTGCGCGCGCGGGCGGCAAGCTGAGCGATGGAAATACCGCCGGTCTGGTCAATGTAGAGCGGGATGGTGCTCATGCGCTGGCTGACCTGCACGAGCTTGCGGAACTGGTCTTCGTCGATCATGCCGCGGCGGATCTTTTCCGAGCCGACTTCAGCCTGTTCGGACAGGATACGGGCGGCGAGCTGTTCGGCGGACATTTCGAGCGAGAAGAAGCCGACGACCGCGCCATCGAGCACTTTCACGGAGCCGTCAGGCTGCCGCTCTTCCTTGTAGGCGTTGGCGACGTTGAAGGCGATGTTGGTGACAAGCGCGGTCTTGCCCATTGAGGGACGACCCGCAAGGACGATCAAGTCGGACGATTGCAGACCGCCCATTTTGTTGTCGAGATCGGAGAGCCCGGTGGAGATGCCAGACAGGCCGCCCGCACGCTGGTAGGCGGCGTTGGCCATTTCGATGGCATTGGTCAGCGCGGTGCCGAAGGTCAGGAAGCCCTGGCCGTATTTGCCCTTCTCGGCGAGGGCATAGAGCGCGCCTTCCGTCTCCTGGATCTGCTCTTCAGGCGATGAGTCGACGGGTGAGTCGAAGGCGACGTTGACGAGGTCTTCGCCGATGGTGATGAGGGTGCGGCGGATCGCAAGGTCATAGATCGTGCGGCCATAGTCGTGGGCGTTGATGATGGTCGTCGCATTGACCGCGAGGCGGCCCAGATATTGCGGTACCGTAAGGTGTTCGTTGATCGGCTCGCTGTTGTCGAAGAACGTCTTCAGTGTAACGGGCGTCGCCTGCTTACCGGCCTGGATCAGCTTGGCCATCGTCTCGTAAATCTGAGCGTGGAGCGGATCGAAGAAGTGCTCGGCATTGAGGAAGCCGGACACGCGCTCGTGCGACTCGTTGTTGATCAAAATCGCGCCCAACAGGGCTTGTTCGGCCTCGATGTTGTGCGGCGGTGTGCGGAAATTGACCGGCTCGGGTGACGAGGCGGCCTGACGGAGATTTGCGGCGGTGCGGAGGGCTTGGGTCATGGGGTGGTGATAGCGGAGTCTTGGGGCGATGTGGGGGGAGGAGGCGAGATCTCCCCGTTATGCACAGGGCTGAATTTTTGTGCTTGCGCGTGGCTGGAATGTGAGTCGGGACGCCATGAGGGGACGAGACAATTAGAGTTTCCGGGGATATCGCCCGAACGATGCGACAGCGACCGTCAGACTCAAGGTATTGGATTAGCTAGATGCGCAGTGGCTAAGCTGAAGGTTGCCCATGGCCACAAAACACGAAATTCGCAATGAAATGCACGACGGAGCTGAAGATGTTTGGCGACAGGTTTTCTACGCCTTAACTCGAAATGCTGAACGTCTTGATCGTCGTACAGCCAATCTACTGAGTGCATGGATCGAGTTAGCCCATAAGAGAGGACTAATCTCGCAAGATGACGTAGACGAACTGCTTATAGGTTCTTGCCGGTGAGAATGTAATCTCGCCGCGCGAAAAGTGACTCAGGACTACCGTCCTGCACGGGCTGACTTAAAGCCTTGATGGGTAATCTCCTGCTCCCATTTTCGTCATGGCCGCCTTCGCGGCCATGACGGTAGTTTTAGGATTTGCGCGTGGCTCGAATGTGAGTCGAGGGGGACTTGGGGCTATCGCCCTCACTTTCTTCTCCCCCTGGGGAGAAGACGCTCGCAGGGCAGATGAGGGGTACCTTCACTCGGCTGGCTTTGGCGCAAAGCCCCCTCACCCCAACCCTCTCCCCAGGGGGAGAGGGGGCACCGTTTTGCAATGTTGTCGCGTATGGGGCACCGCCCCGTCTGGGAGGTGACCCTCCCTTTGTTCGGCCTTTTGGAGCCCTCAGTTCGCCAGGGTGACTTCCACGAGGTTATCTGAGAACGACGGGGCGTGACCCATGTCGGTGAATTCAGCCGAGCTGATGCTGTTTACGGTGCCGTCGTTCAGCTGCCGCCAGTAGCCAAGCGTTGCAACAACAATGCCGGGATTCACGTCGGGCGAGATGCGCGCGACGCCTTTGAACGCGCCCCGGCCATTCGCAACTTGCACCCGGTCGCCTTCGACAATGCGGCGGGGTTTGGCATCCTGCGCATTGATCAACACGAATTGCTCGCCCTGGCCTTTGATTTTGTGATCCATGTTGGCGTAGCAGGAGTTGAGGAAGCCGTGGCTTTTCGGCGAGACGATGTTGAGCGGATACTTCTTGGCAAGCTCGGGATTGTTGGCTGCCGATTCGCGCGGGCCGACGTAGTCGGGGAGCGGGTCCAAGTCTTCGCCCGGCTGGAAGCCTTCGTACATCTGGCGGAAGGGACCGGCGACGAAGTTTTTAGCCCCCTCGACGAGGAAGTGGCATTTGCCAGTCGGGGTCGGGAAGTTGCCATCTTTGTGACGAACCCGGTCGTCGGGTGTTCCTACTTTCAAGCGTGCAAATCCGTGCTCGCGCATGTAGGCGAGGTCGATCCCCTCGCAGGCGGGGGCCGACCAGTCGACGTAGCGTTCGAGGCACTCGCCGTCGGACCATTTGAAGTTTTCTTCCTCATAGCCCATACGCGCCGCAAGCCGCCGGAAGATCTCGTTATTTGGGATCGCCTCGCCTGGACTGTCGACGCACTTGGCGTTGTAGGTCAGATAGAGATGACCCCACGACAAAATCATATCTTCCATTTCCGCGCCCATGGAGGCTGGAAGCACGATGTCGGCGTAGGAGGCCGTATCGGAAATGAAGTGCTCTGCCGAAACCAGGAAGAGATCTTCGCGCATGAGGCCCGCGACGATCTTGTCGGTCTCAGGTGCCTGAGTGACTGGATTCGAGTTCCAGCACATCATGGATTTGATGGGAATATCGAGGTTCATTTCGCCGGTGAGGGCGCGGCCGATCTGGAGATTGTTGATGACGCGCGTGCCGGGCGGAATGAGGTCGGGGCGGCAGATGACATCGAACTTGTAGGGGTGCTCCCAGACCGGGAACTGTGTCACGCCGCCGCCGACATGACGCCACGCGCCGGTAAGGGCTGGGATGCACGTGACCGCGCGGATGGTCTGGCCGCCGCCGTAGTGGCGTTCGAGTGCGACGCCCATGCGGATGGCGGCCGGCTGGGCGGTCGCAAGCTCGCGCGCAAGTTTGCGGATGTCTGCGGCGGGTACGCCGGTGATGGCCTCGGCCCACTCCGGTGTCCGGGTGCTCGCGCGGGCCTTGAGTTCTTCAAACCCCACGGTGTGGTTGGCCACGTAGTCGTGATCGACGAGGCCCTGTTCAATGATTGAATTGATAACGGCCATGGCCAGCGCACCGTCGGTGCCGGGCTTGGGACAGATATGCCAGTCAGCTTCCTTCGCCGTGCGCGATGCGTAAGCGTCGATCACGACAACTTTTGCGCCGAGCTTTTGCGCGTCTTTGACGATGGCCCAATGGTGGAGGTTCGTGCTGACGCTATTGCAGGCCCAGATCACGATGTATTTGGAATGGATGTAGCTTTCAGGATCGAGGCCTGCGGTCGGGCCTACCGTCAACAACCATGCGGTGCAGGAGCCCTCGCCGCAGAAGGTGCGCTCGCAAACGGTGGCACCCATGCGATTGAAGAACGCGTCGCCGCCGTTGAGGCCGTGGACCAGCCCTTGGTGGCCAAGATAACTGTATGGGATGATGGCCTGCGGGCCGTGCTCGGCAATGATTGCCTTCCAGCGGGTTGTAATCTCGTCGAGCGCTTCGTCCCACGTGATGCGCGTGAACTGCTTGGAGCCCTTCGGTCCCGTGCGCCGCATGGGGTAGAGCAAGCGGTCGGGGTGGTAGTGGCGCGTCTCGTAATCCTTGAGCTTTACGCATAAGGTACCGCGCGTCATGGGATGGTTTTTCTTGCCACGGACGGCGGTGAGTTTACCGGCGGTGACCTCAAAGTCCATCGCACAGGTGTCGGGGCAATCGTGGGGACAGGCCCCGTGGAACGTCTCAGGCTTCAGCTGCTCGTTCATCGCGACCGCTCCCAGCGCATTTGACTTAAGTCATGCGGCAAGCTGGCACGAGGAAGGATAGTGCGCAAGAGGAGGGTTGGGCGTTGGAGATTTGTGAAGAACAGCATAGATTGTGCAACTGCTACCGCATGAGAGGGTTTGCAATGCGCATCGAGTTGAAGCCCAAGATCGAAGCGCTGCTCCAGGCACAAGTGGCGGCTGGGCATTTTGCGTCGATTGAAGATGCGATTACGGCAGCGGTGCTGGGTGTGCCGCTACATGATACCGCGGGCACTGACTTATCTTGGGCTGTGCCATATCTCGATGAGGCCGATAAGGCAATTGCTGAAGAGCGGACGACCAGCGAAGCCGAAGCGTTTGCCGAAGTCGAGCGGCGCTTGGGCAAGTTGTAATCTGCATGTTTATCATCAGGTATTCGCTTCCAGCATCACGCGACCTGATTGAGATTTCAGAATACTTGGAAGCGCAAGCCGACGCGGAGACGGCCAGGGCAGTACTTCGGCGAATACGCCGCCAGATCAAGGCACTGGAAAATCACGCGCTGCGCTACCGGGAGCGGCGCGAACTGGGCATTGGACGGCGCGCAATTCTGATCGGCCCCTACCTCGCGTTTTATCGCCTTGAGGACGGCACCGTGTTTGTGCTGCGCATTCTTCATACCGCGCGAAATATCAAACCCACTATGTTCGAGAGCGAATAGTCCTAAAATCAGCGGCGTAGAAGTTGTCGTCGCGCCGGTAGGAAGCGAAATTCCGCTTGGCATTGTCTCCCCCTGCGTGTTGTCGTGGGTGGCCGCCTTGTTGACGGGCGATGTTGCGCATCGACGCGGCCATGTCGAATGTAGGGGGCAGCGCCCCCTAGGCGCTAACATAGGGGAGAATACCTGTTCCACGGTAACGATCATGCTCTCATTATCGTCATGGCCGCACTGGCGGCCACCCACGACGTCAGGCATCAAAAATGCTGGATCGTTGTGCCAATCTTATCTTAGCGCCTATGCGGCTGTGCCCCCTTCGATCAGGATATCAGCCTCCCGCCTTCGCCCTTTCATACAGCGGCAGGACGTCTTTGATGTTGTCTTTGAAGGTTTGGATGCGGGTGGCGCCGGACGGGTGGGTGGAGAGCCACTGCGGGGGTGCGCCCTTCGAAGCCGCGCTCATCTTTTCCCACAGGCGGACGCCGGCGCGGGGGTCGTAGGCGGCACGCGCCGCGAGTTCCATGCCGACGAGATCGGCTTCGGTTTCGTCGGTACGGCTGAAGCGGCGGCCAAGCAGATCGCCGCCGACTTGGGCCAACTGGCCGACGTTGCCGCCGATCAAGAGGCCGGCCGCAATTGCCCCGACGTTGGTGATGGTCGATTTGGCGGCGCGGGCGCGCGAGTGCTCGCGCAGGGCGTGGGCGATCTCGTGGCCAACGACCAGGGCGATTTCATCGTCGGTCATCTGCAGTTTGTCGATGATGCCGGTGAAGACCACGATCTTGCCGCCGGGCATGCAGAACGCGTTGATGGTCGGCGAGTTGATGACGTTGATTTCCCACTTCCAGGTCTTGGCGCGCTCGTTGAATTTGGTGGCGTGCGGCAGCAGGTCGTTGGCGATTTTGCGGACGCGCTTGGTGATCGCGTGGTTATCGCCGAGCAGCGCCTGCTGCTGGAACGCTTTGCGGGTCAGCGCGTCATATTGAAGGCTGGCCTGATGCTCCAGCTTTTCTTCGGACACAAGATTGCGCATGATCGACATGCGGCCGATCTTGACGCCCTCGACGGGTTCCTTGGCGGAGGCGGGCGCGACAATACCAACGGCGATCATCATTGCGGCCGCCACACTGCGCAGTGCACTCATGCATAGATCTCCCAACACATCAGCCCAATACTCCGAGCTGCAGTATAAGAACTGAATGCGGACTTTTCCATGGGATTAGTAAGGGTGGGATTAGTAAGGGTGGGATTAGCAAGGGTGGATCCGTCTGGCGAACATTGCGTAGTGTTATCAGGAGCCACAGAGGATCAACAATGCCCGATGACGATCATCGCCGGGAGCCAGGATTGAAGGCGAAGGCCGTGCCGCGCATCGCCGACGTCCCCGCTGCTGCCTGGGATCTCTGCGCCAACCCTGATGCGGGGCGGTTCAATCCGTTCGTGGCGCATGGGTTTTTGGCAGCGCTCGAAGAGGCTGGTTGCGTGGGCGGGCGGACGGGATGGAGGCCACGGCATGTCATCTTGGAAGACGACGCCGGGACGCTGCTGGGGGCGGCACCGGCGTATCTGAAGTCGCATAGTCAGGGCGAATACGTGTTCGATCACGGCTGGGCGGATGCTTATGGGCGGGCTGGCGGGCGGTATTATCCCAAGCTGCTCGTGGCTGTGCCATTTTCGCCAGTGCCGGGGCCGCGACTGCTCGTTCCAACGGGGGCAGAGCACGATCTGCGGGAGGCGCAGCTGGCGTCGGCGCTTGTTACCCTGGCGGAAGAGACAGACGCCTCGTCGCTGCATGTGACATTTCTGGATGAGGCGTGCGCGGCGCGGCTGTCGACGCTCGGGTTTCTGGTGCGTTCCGGACAGCAGTTTCATTGGCGCAATGCGGGGTATGGGTCGTTTGATGATTTTCTGGCGACGTTTGCATCGCGAAAGCGCAAGGCTGTGCGCAAGGAGCGCGAGCAGGCTGTCTCCAACGGAATCACGGTCGAGCGGGTGACGGGCGCTGACATCACCGAGGCGCACTGGGACGCGATGTATGCATTCTACATCGACACCGGCAGCCGCAAGTGGGGGCAGCCATACTTGAACCGGGAGTTCTTTTCGCTGCTTGGCGCTGCACTGGCTGACCGGTGCCTGCTGGTCCTTGCCAAGCGCGGAGGACGGCTGATTGCCGGCGCGCTCAATCTGGTTGGCGGCGACTGTTTGTATGGGCGGTACTGGGGCTCAATCGAGCAACACCCAAGCCTGCATTTCGAGCTCTGCTACTATCAGGCCATTGCCTATGCGATCGAGCACGGGCTTGCACGCGTTGAGGCTGGCGCGCAGGGCGAACACAAGCTGGCACGCGGATACCTACCGGCGACGACGTATTCGGCGCATTGGATCCCTGATCCAGGTTTCCGCAAGGCGGTCGAGCGGTTCTTGGTGCATGAACGGGCCGCAGTTTTGGAAACGGCGGCGCTCTACACTGAGGCAGGTCCGTTCCGCAAGGTGGCGAGCGACGCGGAACGGGAGGAGCATGATTGAACGGATGCCCTCGAACGACGCCGTCAGCGGTTGAGGTTGAAGAACGCGCGCGCGCCGCCGCCGGTCAAGTTAGCGCTCAGGCTATTGCCACTCAACGTAAGGTGGATTGTGCCGGTCACGCCATAATCAGAATTGGTGAAATCGCCAGTGAAGCGATTGGCCCCGACTTGCTCCAGGGAGGCCGTTTGAGCGACGCGCGCTGAACTCGAAGCACAGACCGCGTTCATGGAATAGGTTTTGCCGCCATTCTTGGAAAACGAGGCGCGGCAACGCGCTTTTTCGGTCGCGCCTGAGGGCAACACGACCGAGCCATTGCCGCGCCAGGATCCGGCTAGTCCGTCGGCGGACGCGACGGCTGGGCCGGTAAAAACAGTCAAAGTGGCGGCTGCGGCAATTGTTGCGGCGCGCAGGGCGGAAATGGTGGGGCGCATAACCGGATTTCTCCAAAATTGGTAGCTGGGATGACGCTTTACGCCGAATTTGATGCGGTTTTGTGTCTGCTGTTAGCCTTCTGTGTGGCATTTAACTAGAGGTTGAGCGGGTTCTTGCCTGCATTTTGTTGCCAAGTGATTTTCTTGCTTCACATGCGCGGAATGCTTGCGTCCTCGAACGTGAAATACGTGAGCGACCCGGCAAGCGTTCCATTTTGCTCGGCGGCTTGATAAGGTATTATGGGCCGGCAAATAGCAGCGACAGGACCGTCATGACCGGCACACCCGAATACGATCTCAACAACGTCTTTGCGAAAATCCTGCGCGGGGAAATTCCAAGCCACCGTGTGTACGAGGATGCTCATACCGTTGCACTCATGGATGTGATGCCTCAAGGGCCAGGGCATACGCTGATCCTGCCAAAAGCCGCGTGCCGGAACTTGCTCGACGCCGATGGCGCAACACTTGCCCACATTCTGCCGGTCGTTCAGAAAATTGCGCGGGCGGCAAAGACCGCGTTCGCGGCCGATGGCATCTCCGTCGTACAATACAACGAAGCGGCCGGCGGGCAGTCGGTGTTCCATCTTCATTTTCACGTGATCCCGCGGTTTGAAGGGATCAAGCTCAAGCCGCATACCGGCGAGATGGAGAAGGGCGACGTGCTTGCTGCGAACGCGGCCAAGTTGACGGCGGCGTTGGCGGCTGGTTGAGCGCGACGTGTGAGGCCTGGATGCGGGACGGGGTTTTGCGGTTGGGGATGTAGCCGAGCAACACTCGGCGCAATACGCCAAGTGGCTATTGCACCCTACAAACGGTCCTCAGCGGAGGTCGTACCAGGGACGCTGGGCGTGAGTTTCGCTGGGGATGATGGACGGGTTGTTGCCGATAAAGGTCAAGAAATTCAGGTTTTCAAAGGTCGCGACCGCCATGATGTAGGCAAGGAAGCTCGACACCAAACAGGCGAGGAAATAGCCAACGCCATAGTAGTCCTGGCCAAGTTGGACGGTCACGATCGAGAGTGTCAGGTTGAGCGCGAAGAACAGCAGCTGCAGCGCGAGGTAGAGCCAGCGGCGGTCGAAAAACAGCAAAAACGAGGTGGCTGCGATGAAGATAAATTGGAACACCGCCGCCAATGCGCCAAAGCGCAGAATGGCAATCTGGCGGAATTGAAGATTGAGCGCCTGAACCAGCATTGGGGCCGTCATAATGAGCACGGCGCAGATGCCGACCTGTGCAATCGTGATAAGCACAAGTGTGTCGAGGGTGTGGGCCGAGAGCCGTTTGCGGGCGTCTTCGATCTGGTCAATGGTGCCGTGGGATTTGATGGAGCCGTAGTAGCGCTGGTAGCGTTCGAAGAAGTCAGTTTCGAGCTTGGCGACGAAAGAGGCCAGCGAGGGGATGATGACAAGCGAGGCGATGAACATCGCGCTGTCGTAGAGTGGTGCGTGGACGAGCCCTGCGCTGACGTTTTCGCCGACTGGAGAGAACCAGAACACCCATTTGTCGATCCAGACAGCGGCCGTGCCTGCGGCTGCACCCAGCGCAAGGGTGCGGTAGGACTTGAAGCCAGCCAGCAGCGCCATCAATCCA
The DNA here is from genome assembly GCA_040080145.1 of Hyphomicrobiaceae bacterium. Taxonomy (GTDB): domain Bacteria; phylum Pseudomonadota; class Alphaproteobacteria; order Rhizobiales; family Hyphomicrobiaceae; genus JANXVY01. The sequence continues at coordinate 18,023 of JBEBJA010000067.1, read as the reverse complement.
GACCGCAGGCTGGTGACGGGATGGGGAAATGTGGCCATAATCCGCGACGTGAGGCCGAGGAAGGTGACCATCAGGCCGATCGTGAAGCCGTGGACCATGCCCGATGCGCCCAAGCCCCCTGCGGCGGCAATGATTGAGGCGAGCAGCGCGATGAAGAGGCCAAGCAGGAAGGCGTTGGTGACGGCGTTGTAGTCGCGGACGGCACCGCAAAAGCCCAGCGCGACCCAGATAAGGGCGACCGTTATCGTGCTTGCGGCGAAGGCCAGCACGAGATCAAAAGCGAGGCGGAAATAAAGGCTTAGTCCTATCGCGCCGATGCCGACGGCGGCAGCCGAGAGGCCAAAGGCTGCCAGCAGCAAAGGACGGACACGTTCGGGCTGCTTTGACCACAGGGCATCGGCGACAAGCCGGGTCGCGACCATGGTCACAGGCGCGGTGATGACCAGGGAGGTTGCGAAGGCGTAGATAATCACGGCGCGGAAATTGGCAAGTTCGTCGAGGCCGACAAAGCGCTCGACGGTCAGCGAGATCGTGGCGAGGGCAGCGATAGTGAAGAGCCAGGGACCTGCGGCGATGATGGCCGCGTGGCCGCCGGCTGCAATCACCGAGGAGAGGCTTTCCTGGCGGGAAAGCTTGCGCAGTTCAAAGCCAATACCTGCCATGAATTATGCTCCTGCAGGCATGAGTGAGGCGGCAGGCGCGCTGGCTGGTTCGGCGCGCAGGTGACGGGCATAAAGCGCGGTGTAGGCGGCTGCGGCTTGCCGCGAGGTGTAGGTGGCCGAAACGCGGCGCTTGAGGGTTTGGCCGTATTCGTGACGCAGAGCCGGATCGCGCAGCAGGCGCTCGACAGCATCAGCAATCGCCACGTCGTCCACGACGTCGGTGATGATGCCGCCGGGGCCGAGGTTGGGAATTTCGTCGGGGCGGCCTTCCAGGATTTCGCGGCACGACCCGACGTTGGTCGCCACGAACGGGATTGCGGATGCGCCGGCTTCGAGGACGACGAGCGGCTGGCTTTCAGACAAGCTGGTCAGGACGACGACTTGGACCTTGGGCAGGTAGTGGACGATGTTGACCGCACCGGTGAACTCGACGACCGCTTCGAGGTGAAGGTCGCGGACGAGCTGGCGGCACTCCTCGGCGTAGGCTTCGTCTTCGTCGGCAGGACCGATGACATAGGCTTTCAGAGAGGGCAGGCGCGTGGCCAGATGGCGGGCAGCGCGGATGTAGGTTTTGACGTCCTTGATGGGGACGACCCGGCCAATCAGGGCAATGGCATGCGTGCCGGATTCAGACGCCGGTGTGATGGCAGCGAAGCGGTCGAGGTCGATGCCGTTGGCGATGACTTTGAGGCGGGCGGGGTCTGCGCCCAGCACACGCTGGAGGCGCTGGTTGTCACCGTAGAGGGTGATGATTTCGGCGCAGGCTTCGTAGCAGGTTCGGGCGTAGGCTTCGAACGCGCGGACCCACATGTCGCGGAGGTCGAACCGGGGATCGTCGAGCGCGTGGCCTTTGTCGACGGTGTCGGCGACCCATTCGGCCATCAGCAGTTCGATGCGGCGTTCGTTGGTGTAAATGCCGTGCTCGGTCAGCAATGCGGGGCGGCCGGTTTCGAGCGCGGCGCGGGCCGCGAGCACCCCGGCGTATCCGGTTGATATAGTGTGATAGATGCGCGCTGGAGGAAGGGGGCATTCCAGCGTCGCGAACAGGCCGCCAAGGAGCGCGCGCCAGCCCCAGAAGTAATGCAGGAACGACGCGAACGGCATCTCGATGGCGTACATGCGCTCAACCAAGCGCCAGGCAACGGGGGAATTGAACAGCACGGGCAGGCTTATGGTGCGGCGGACACTGGCGAGGCGGGCCGTGGCGTCGGCTAGTTCACCGGCACCGCCGACCGTCGTCAGGCGACTTAGTGCGACGGCAAGGGCGTCGGTGTCGTTTGGAACGCGCATGCGCTTGACGGGGCGCGCACCGAAGTCCTGGAGGTAGACGACCTGGAAGCCGGTGACATTGGGCGGGCGGACGTAGCGCGGCTTGGCACCGGCTGGCTTGGGCAAGAGGGCGACAACGCAGAACGTGGTGTCGGGTTGCGTTTTTATCAGCCAGTCGATCCAGCTCGACACGCCGCCGGGGACGAAGGGGTAGGCACCCTCGACGATGATGCAGACGTCGGCGGGCGTCGCCGATACCGCCTCGGGCCAAGCTGTCTCAGACATGAGTGCCTCCCTTGATGCGGGCGGCGCGGGCGCGCTGGTCGCGGAAAACCTGGAAATTGCCGCGGCGGAGCAGTTCAGTTTCAATCAAGGCCTGCGCAGAGGGGGCGATTTCACCCGTCAGGTTGCGTGCGGCCATGAGTTCGTCTACGGCGACGGCGACGAGCTTGCGGGCGGCGGCTTCACCTCGGTCGCGGTCGTCGTCTTCCAACAGGCCGGAGCGGACCATGGCGCGCAGTTCAACGGCCAGTGCTGCGGCCTCAGCAGGTGTCAGAGGTCCCGCTTGGGCACGGGCAAGGGCGACTGCCAGCGTGGTCTTGAGTTCGGCGCGAACCTTGACGGCGACGGCTGCGGCCTGGACGCGGATGACGGGCTCGGGACTGACGAGGGCGTGGCGCAATGCTGGCGCGTAGCTCGGCTGGAATTGGCGGGCGATGAGGCCTAGCGCGGTCTGGCGGTCGGCGAGTGAGCCCTGGGTCATGACCTCATCGAAGACACGCGGCGGCGAGGTCGAGGTTTCCAGTGCTCGGCCCATGGCTACCGTGTTGTAGAGGCCGGTCGCGCTGTCGATATCGGCCGCAAGCGCGATCCGGTCGTACCAAGCTGCCAGCAATTTGGGGTGGGATGGCTCTCGCGCCAAACGCTGCAATGCCAATGCGGCAAGCAGAGCACCTACGGGTCCAGCGATCAAGGCAGACGTCAGGGCCAGAGCAAGAGTTGTCAGGTCGGGGAGCAATGCGCGGTGGCGCCATGCTGCATAGGTTGCCGTCGCGATAAGAGCGATATGGAGGGCGAACCAGACGGCGAGGGGAGCCTGGGTCAGGATTTTGATCGCGAGCAGCAAACCATCGGCCACGCACAGAGCCGATGCGAAATAGATCGGACTGGACAGGATATGCAGCGCCGCTGCGGGTGGTCGAGCGGCAGGCCCGGGCGTTGCCTCCAACGCTGGTTCCAAGTGGAGCTGGTCGCTCATTCAGCTGCCTACTTTCAGCAGGCCGAGTTTGGGCTGGCTGATCTTGTCGCCTGTCGCGTGCCGGGCAAGCGCTGGTTCTATGGCAGCGGCCAGCACGTCCAACTGACGCAACAGCTCCTCGTTCAGGATTCGGGCGTCGGCGAACTCAAGTTTGACCATGCCGACCACTTTGCCAGATGCGGGCTCAATGACGGGCACAGCGGCCAACCCCTGCCCGGCAAGGGTCGTTTCGCCAGCGGCATCTTGAACGCTGAGCCTGGATTTGGAGCCCGTGATCGCCTTGGTGAGCGGGTGATCGGCGTGCAGACTTGCAGACCACTTGGCCTCCGCGGGCCACGGGGTTGACGCGATCTTGGCTAGGCCGGTGTCGTTGCGTGAAAACAGCGACAGAGTTGCGGCAGGGAACGCATGGGCGAACGCCGCCTCGACGGCCTTGCCAAAGCCGTCCTTGACGTTGGCAAAACCGTCGTTGCCGTCTGCCAAAGCTGCAAACGCATTCAAAAGGGGTGCCCCTGCATGCATGGGACGCGCCGCGATGTCGCGCTCCAAGGCGTCGCAACGGGCCCGCAGCCGGCCTGCATAATCAGCCAGCGTATCGCGTTGGGTCTTGAGTTCGGCAAGGCGCTGGCGGAGTTCGCGCTTGGCGGCGATCTGGATCATGCGGAATTGCCCGAGCACGACGGCGGTCGCGATCCACAGGATCGGCTGGGACAAGATGCGCAGGCGATAGGCGAACTCGTTTTCGCCAACGCCTTGTTCGGGCAACGTCACGAGGGAGAAATAGGCGATAATGGCGACGACAACCGCCAGAGTGCCGCTCGCCGTGCCATATTGCAGCGTGAGCATCAGCACGGGCAACCAATAGGGGCTCGGCTGGATATTGTTGATGTCGAGTGCGGGCCAGACCCAATCGAGGACCAGCAACACGGCGACGATGACCGCCAGTTCGGCGACTGCGGACAAAGGCGGCAGAATACGCAGCCCGTAATATCCGGTCTGTTTGGCACTGTCGTCCGTGGCAGGCTCCACCCCGTTGACGGGGGCTGCCGGTATTGTTGCCGTGTCCTTCAAGTCAACTCCCGCAAGTCGGCTTTCGAGCAAGTCAGCCCCCGAGGGCGTTTGCTCTACCCGCATTCTTCAAGCCCACATCTCATACCAGCCCGCAGAAGTTTTGACTCTTCGTTTCACAGCCTGCGGGCTGGTATTCTCTTTGCTTTGCGCGTGGCCGCCCCACCAACCCCACGCACGGATACCAAATCGCACAAGTCAGTAATTATGCGATTTGGTATAATACCAGCCCGCAGAAGTTTTGACTCTTCGTTTCACAGCCTGCGGGCTGGTATTCTCTTTGCTTTGCGCGTGGCCGCCCCACCAACCCCACGCACGGATACCAAATCGCACAAGTCAGTAATTATGCGATTTGGTATAATACCAGCCCGCAGAAGTTTTGACTCTTCGTTTCACAGCCTGCGGGCTGGTATTCTCTTTGCTTTGCGCGTCATCGCCTCGCGATGGTTCGCATCGACGCCGCGTCGCTTCTGTAAAGAAGCGCCCGTCGGCGCGGCAACCCCACGCGCGGATACCAATGCGCGTTGGTATACCTGCTGTGAGGCGGTCCGTCAGCATCGTCTTCGATTGAGCACTACCAGACGTTCGCGGCAGGTTCCATTCCAACCGGCATTTTTAGGGCACAGTTGTGGTGCTTTCGCCCCAGTCGGCATGGTGCCGGTTGAGCAACACCTCGTTAGGGTTTTGGGAAAACGTCGTAAGGCACGATTGCCTGATTTGCGGCCTTGGATTTTTGCTGGATAATGCGGCGATACGTCTTGGCCTTGCGCGCGCGCTTCAAGGCCAGCAAGTCTTTGGCGGTCCGCGCGTTGCGCCCGGTAGCGACGCCCGTGGGCGTGGCGGCCTTGTTTTCGTCACGCAAGCGTTTCCACAAGGCATTGCGCCAAGGCTCCAGGCCGGTAAATTTTACGACCGCTGCCGTCCGGCGCCCTTTTTGCGGGGTCAGAACCGCTTCGGGCACCTCTTGGCCAGTCAATTTGCGCACGTTCGCGCGAAGGCTTGCGGCGTCTGCAAGGCGCCCGGCGGCGTCAAGCGTGCGGGCCAGTCGTTCGATCGAGTCGGCGGGCAGTTTATTCAGGCCTGCCTTTTGGGCACCGGCTAGTGCGAGGTCGGGGTCGGCACAAGCTGTTGCGGCGTCGACAAAACGGGCCGCGACGGATGACTCCAGCGTTGAGGCCTTTTCGAGCCAGCCACGCAGGATCGACTGGGCCGCGGTGGTCTGATCGCGATCAATCATGATCTCGGCGACGGCCAGGAATACGCTGTCGCCAGGGACGGACGTTTCGCGAGCGAGTTCAATGGCGAGGTCGTGGCGGTTGTTGGTGACGAGCGCGCTAATGAGTGCCAACGCAAAGCTGTCGTCCTTTCCACCCTTGACCCAACGGACGGCACGACGTTGAGCTTCACCTGGCTGTTCATTTTCCAGAAGCAGATCAAACAATTGAAGGCGTTCTCGATCAGATTTCAGGCGACGGAGGTCGTCGACTGCACGAAGCAGCAACGAGGCTTCCTTGATGTCGCCATCGACGGCCATCAGCGAGGCGAGACGGATCATATCGTCGGGGCGGCGGTAGCCCTTCTGGCGGCACTTCAGCAGGGTCGCTTGTTCTTGCGCGAAGTCGCCGTTGCGGCGAAGGAGGCCTATCAACTCACGGCAGGCGGATTCGGAATAACGCAGGTCGATCTGGGCCATCAGTGTCTTGATGTAGGCCGGTTCGGCGTGGGTCAGTTTATAAAACTGGCCAAGACGCTGTTGAATGTTGGGGTCTCGCGGGCGCTGCTCGGCGAGCAGTTCGAGGGTCTGGCGCGCCTTGGGTACATCGCCTGATTGTTCGTACAGTCCCTGGAGCAGATACAAGGTGCGCTGGCGGCGGTCACCGGCTGCAAACTTTGCTTCGAGGATGCTTTTGGCTTGAACGGTTTTACCGTCACGCTCCAACATGGCGATGCGCTCGGCGTCGCCGGGAAGCAAGAAGTAGCCGACGGCCAGTGCGACTGAGAAAAGCAGCGACATCACGAAAATATGTGCGCGTACGGGCGAGCGGGCTGCGAGCCTGTGTTGAAAGGCGTCCAAGCGGACCAAGGACGACGCCCATGCGGGGCTTGCAGGCTGCTGTGTGCTATTCATTGCACGCAAACCTAAGGCGGACTGGCGCGATGGCGTCGAGTTTGAGCATCAGCTGCAAGACGCCGGTGGCGTCGGCGACAGCTGTTTGGGACATGATCTCGTTGCCGTCGCGCTCGACGACGAGGCCGAACTTGCGGCCAGGAGCCGTTTGCCAGAGCATGTCGCCGAAGCCAAAGCCTTGCGCTGTAACAGCGAAGCCGCAACCGTCGGCCTCGTAGCCGCGGAACCACCAGCGGGAGCTGACCAGTTGTGCCCCAGCGACGGAGGCCGGAGCGGCTTCGGCGCTGTTGGGCAAGACGGACTTCAAGGTCACGGTGGCTGGCTCGACGGCTGGGTCAAGCGAGATGTAGATGGCACCGCTCACGTGCCGCGTATACCCAAGCACACCGCGGCTCTTTTCGGAATCGACACTCAGATTATCAGCGTCGTCGAAGCGGATGGTCTGCAGTTCGCCGCGATTTTGGACCGACCACGACAGGGCATCAAGCTGGGAGAGGCTGGTTTGAAAGAAGTCGTCGGCGATGGCTGCATAGTGCGACGCCGCAACCGGCGTCACGGGGCTTTGGCGCGCCAAGCTGAGGTTTTGGCGGATGGCCGCCAGCGAGCTTTCGCGTTCGCCCGAATACATATGATAATAGAGATTAAAGGGCTTCAAACGACGCGGCGTCTCGGTGTTGCGCACGGTCTCGCTTAACAGTGAAAAGCCATAAAAGGGGCCGGTCCAGTCGTTTGTGTACGTGTTCTCGTTGCTGTTGCCTGAGTAAATCTGGCGCTCACGGCCAACCGGCTTGGCGATCGGCGGCACGTAGAACACGGAGGGGAATTCGGTATCGAGGCGGCTGTCGCCGCCGTTGACGTTGCGCGCGCCGGCAGCGCGGGTCGCTTTGATCGCGGCTTCAAATGGCAGACAATTGCCGCTCCATTGGTAGAGCTTTGCTTTTTTGCCGGGCGGGGCGAGGGATTCACTGAAGGCGAGGGCGCCGGCGACTTCCAGATTGAGGTCGAAGCGGTCTTTGAGGTAGGTGCGCGGAAGATCGCTTGACCCGGCAACATAGCGGCCGGCCAAATCGACGGGAACAGCTTGTCCGGCGACGGTATAGAGCATACGGCGGACGCGCTGCATCGCGGGCAGATCCGGGGCGCGGACCTTGTCGATCAACGCCAGTTCGTTCGTGCGGTTATAGGTGTCGAAGAAGGCCCATTCGAACGGATGGGTATAGGTGTGGCTGCCAATCTCGACCTGGGGTAGGGCGAAAAGTTTCTTGGCGGCGTCGCGGCCAGCGATATTGCCGCCCAGTTCTGGAATTAGATCGCCCGCAATCACGCCGACGGTTACCGGCAGATCGGGATAGGCCTCAATTGCGACCTTGCGGATGACATCGGCGGACAGCGTCTGCGCCTGACGGTAGCCGTCGATCTGGGAGACATTGTTCCAGCCGTCGCCGTCGATGTGACTGAAATACATGCGGCGGCCCGACAGCGTCGTGACGTCGGGAATGGGCATGCGCTCTTTGGCAAGGGCGAGTTTCAGAAACAGGAACGGATTGAGGGTCCAGCGCACGCGATCGGTATTGGCGTCAAACACGATCGAGTATTCGTCCGACACGTAGCCGCCACCGGGGCCGGTCGCGATCAGCACGGCGGGTTTGGTTCCGGTACTGCCGGCGACGGCAGCGGTCGCGTGGGCCGTGGTGGTGGTGTCGATCAAATTCAACACGCGGTAGTCGGGCAGGGCTTTGTCAACCGGCCGCTCAAAGCCGATCATTTCCGGCGTATTGACCGTCAGTTTGGCGTGATGGGTGACCGAAATGTGGTCGTTTGTCTGAACAAGCCCCAAGCGGGCATGAATGCGGGCGCTGACGGCTTGCGACGCGGCCGACGCTCCCGGGGCTAGATCGGAAAAGACAGCCAGTTTGAGGCCTAGCTGCGTGGCTTCGTCGAGCCATACGAGATAGCGGTCCACACCGTTGATGGGTTCGATGAACCAGGACACAATGCCGCGATATCGGGACAGGGTGTCGGGTGGCGGAAGGGGCGCGTTCACATCGATGTAGGTCAGGTGAAAACCCAGCCAATTCAACGGCATTTCGGCGAACTGATGGATGCGGGTGGTTTGCGGCAGACCTTCGCGCCGACTGTCGTACATCGCTAAGATTTCACGGCGGACAGGGCCACCGTTGAACTCAATTTCGACTGCCGTTGCTGGGCCAGGCTGGACCAGCAGTACGAGCAGCGGCAAGGTGAGCCAAAGCAGGGCCTGCAACAGTTTCATCGAAATCAGCGTCTCTTTCGGGCTAACGGAAGACTGTTTTTGCCGTCAAACTGTGGCTATCGGGCGGCTGTATCGCGATGCGGGTACGCCAGTCGCGGAACAAACGCAACCGCCTCCTGACGAAGGTTTGATAGCACGGTCTTCCCTCCGGCGTGTCGTTCGATTAAGGACGTATTGTTCCAGTAAACAAGCTCGCTGCCGCGCGCACGGCTTAAACTGAAGGCTTGGACTGAAGTCTTGGACTGAAGTCTTGGACTGAAGGTTTGGACCGTAGGTTTGGACCGAAGATTTGGACCGCCAGCTTGGGCCGCCAACGAGGGGCGAAGATGCGCTTAATGATGCTGGCCCGTAACCCCGCGCTCTACTCGCATACGCGGCTAATCGCGGCGGCTGTGGCGCGCGGACACTCGATTGATGTCGTGAACACGCTCCAGGTTCACATGAACATCACCTCCAACGCCTCGGTGCTGCGCTACGATGGCGCGCAATTGCCACTGTATGACGCGGTTATTCCCAGGATTGGGGCGTCGATCACCAACTACGGCCTGGCCGTGCTGCGGCAATTCGAAATGCAAGGGGTATATCCCCTCAACGAAAGCGTCGCTATCGGACGGTCACGCGACAAGCTGCGGGCGCTGCAGTTGCTGGCCCGGGCCGGGATCGGGCTACCAACGACGGCGTTCGCGCATGGGCCGCGCAAGGCCGAGGACGTGATCAAGGAAGTTGGCGGCGCGCCGGTCGTCATAAAGCTGCTGGAAGGCACGCAGGGGATGGGCGTGATTCTGGCTGAAACGCATGCTTCGGCGAAATCCATTATCGAGGCGTTCAGCGCGGCCAACGTCAACATCATGGTGCAGGAATTCATTCGCGAGGCCGACGCAACCGACGTGCGGGCGTTTGTCATCAATGGCCGGGTTGTCGCGGCGATGAAGCGGATCGGGCAATCGGGGGAGTTCCGGTCCAATTTACATCGGGGCGGACGCGCGGAGCTGGCGGAACTGACTGCGGAGGAAACGGCGACGGCCGTCAAATCGGCGGCGGTATTAGGATTGAACGTCAGCGGGGTCGATATGCTGCGGTCATCGCGCGGCCCCATGGTGATGGAGGTGAACTCGTCGCCCGGACTTGAGGGAGTCGAAGGGGCCACAGGGATCGACGTCGCCGGGCAGATCATCGGTTTCTTGGAGTCGCATGCGCGGCCAGGCCTGACGGCGACACGGGGCAAGGGGTAGCTGCGGCCCTCGCCTTGCGCTAGTGTTCCGGGTCAAACAGATGGTTCCCAGTCTATCCATTTTCGTCATGGCCGCGAAGGCGGCCATGACGTTTGTTGTGTGTTGGAGTGGGAACCAAGCGTTAGAGTCGGAACACTAGGTAGAAATTGGATATTGTGGCCTTGCTTGAAATGGGGGGCGTCCCGTATCATCATTGAAGCGGGCCTGCTTAGGGATTTCCTGGGCGCTGTGAGCGGAGATGAACGCACGCGATGACGGAGCAGCATAAGAACTTTCCTGAGTTCTACGTCACCGCAGCGCAGCCGTGCCCCTATCTGCCGGGGCGGCTTGAGCGCAAGTTGTTCACACACCTCAACGGCGATAAATCGCCCGGTATGATCGACAAGCTGCTGCGCGGCGGCTTCCGGCGCAGTCAGAACATTGCCTACATTCCTTATTGCGAGGGCTGCCAAGCCTGCGTTTCGGTGCGGGTCCGGGTCGATGAATTTGAACCAGGCCGGACGATGCGGCGGATCAGCGATCGCAACAGCGCACTGAGACCGCGGCGGATTGCGCCGGTGCCAACGTCGGAACAATATGGCCTGTTTCGCGGCTACATCGACAGTCGGCATTCCGATGGCGGCATGGCCGACATGAGTGTGCTGGACTACGCGATGATGGTCGAAGACAGCGTGATTGATACGTTTTTGACCGAATACCGGCTGAAGCCCGAGAACCAGCCACATCTGTCCTTCCACGATAATCCCGAGGCTTGGCCGCTAAAGGCGGTAGCGCTCTGTGACCGGCTCGCGGATGGCATTTCGATGGTTTACAGCTTTTATGACAGTGCGGGCGAAGCCGACAGTCTTGGGACATATATGATCTTGGACCACATTGCATATGCCAAGAGCCTTGGGCTGCCCTATCTGTATCTTGGCTACTGGATCGCGGGTTCGCGCAAGATGAACTACAAGACTCGGTTCCAGCCTCAGGAACACTTGAGTTCAAGTGGATGGGCGCTTGGAGCCCCAGCACCGGTAGCGATTTCGCCGGGCGCGCCGAAGCGCTGATGGCAAAAGCCCCGAAGATTCAGTTCGTCTGCCAGACATGCGGCGGCGTGCAGCCCCGTTGGGTTGGCAAGTGCCCGTCGTGCGGCGACTGGAACACGCTGCTTGAGGAAGCGGAAGCGATTGCAGTTCCCGGTTCCGGGTTGTCGAAGGCGTCCAAGGGACGGCTGGTTACGCTGGAGACGCTGGCCAGCCGGAACGAGGAAGCACCGCGCTTTACTACCGGGATTGCGGAACTGGACCGGGTGACCGGCGGCGGGATCGTGCCAGGGTCGGCACTGCTGATCGGCGGCGAGCCGGGGATTGGAAAGTCCACGCTGCTGCTGCAATTGGCGGCAAGCCTTGCGAAGTCGGGTAGAAAGGCCGTGTATTTTTCGGGCGAAGAAGCGACCGCACAAGTGCGGCTGCGAGCCGAGCGGCTTGGGTTGTCGTCGGCACCCGTCATGCTGGCAGCCGAGACCAGCTTGTCCAACATCCTGGCGACGCTCACTGATATAGGCCGTGCCGATCTCGTCGTGATCGATTCGATCCAAACATTATGGGCCGATCAGCTCGACGGCGCGCCGGGGACGGTGGGGCAGGTGCGGGCCGCGACGCAATCGCTCATCCGGTACGCCAAAACGGCGGGCGCGTCGCTGCTGCTGGTCGGGCACGTCACCAAGGAAGGGCAGATTGCCGGGCCGAAGGTGATCGAGCACATGGTCGATACGGTGCTGTATTTCGAAGGCGATCGCGGGCATCCGTATCGCATTCTGCGGGCGGTGAAAAACCGGTTCGGGCCGACGGACGAAATCGGCGTGTTCGAGATGGTGCAGTCGGGACTGCGCGAGGTGATGAACCCGTCGGAATTGTTCCTTGGCGACCGCGATGCCTCAAGCCCAGGGGCAGCGGTATTTGCCGGAATTGAGGGGACGCGACCGATTCTGGTCGAGATCCAGGCGCTAGTTGCGCCCAGTTCGCTTGGAACACCGCGACGTGCGGTCGTTGGCTGGGACGGGGCGCGGCTGGCTATGCTGCTCGCCGTACTGGATGCCCGGTGCGGAGTGTCGTTTGCGCAGATGGACGTCTATCTCAACGTGGCAGGCGGATTGAAGATTGCCGATCCCGCAGCGGACTTGGCAGCGGCGGCGGCCCTGCTTTCGTCACGATGCGGTGTTCCCCTGCCCAAAGACGACGTCTACTTCGGCGAAATCTCGCTATCTGGGGCGATCCGGGCACCCAGTCACATGACACCACGCCTTAAGGAAGCGCAAAAGCTCGGCTTTGGCCGCGCGGTGATCCCGGCGAGCGGGGAAGTGGAGACTGGAAGTTTGTCCATCGGTCTTACGCGGCATAGCCACCTCAAGGCTCTTGCGGAGGCGGCAAGCGCGTGCGAGTGACAGCCAACAGTTCAACACGAGACATTCCAGGGATCCGTGAGCCATGATCGGACCACTCAGTTATTTCGATGCCGCCCTGCTGGTGCTGGGTCTGATTTCGGCACTGCTTGCCATGTATCGTGGCTTGATGCGCGAACTGCTGTCGATCGTATCGTGGATCGTCGCGGCGGGCGTTGCCTATCTCGCGTTCAAAAAGGCTCAGGACGGGATCGGCATCGAGATCGGCAAACAGATCGGCATGACCGGTAATAACGGGGCTATGGTCGGCGGTGCCATCGTTGCCGTGCTGGCGTTCCTCGTGATCCTCATCATCGTGCATCTCATCACGACGCGGATTTCGGACGCGATCCTCGATAGCAGCGTTGGAATGATCGACCGGGTTTTAGGGTTTGTATTTGGCTTCCTGCGCGGCGCGCTGATCATGGTCATCGTGTTCATGATCTACGAAGGCTTCTATCCCGAGAAGGAAAAGCAATTCGCTTGGGTTGCGCAGTCAAAGACGCTGCCGTTCGTGCGCGGACCTGGGAACTGGATCAAGGGGATGCTGACCCAGTACGTCACGCCGGCGTTCGAAAAGGCGAAGCCCGGCGATCAGCCGGGCTAGCGCTTGAGGACGTTGTTGGGTTCCGGGACTTTTTGGGAGTCGCGCGCACGTGCTTGACCCAACCGACAAGTGATGCTGGTCGCAATCGTGAAAAGTTGTTGGGTTACGGATGCAAGAGGGCATCCGAACCCAACCTACGGAACCCGTCAGCGAGCGGAGGCGCGGCGTTCGGTTTTGGCGCTTGGGATCTCACCGGCGGCAGCGAGGGCTTTGATGCACCGTTGCGATAGACGTGCACCGACGGCCCGCATACAGGAGCGAACGGCGGGGCTGTCAGGATCGTGTTTGCTGCAGTGAGCAAAGTAATCCGCGGCGCAGGCCATCTCGACCGACGTGCTGGCGGCAGATGCCCCGGCAGCCGACAAGACAAGCGTGGAACAGGCGGCTGCAACAGCCAGCAGGTTGCGGCAGGTACGAGACGTCAGCGTCATATCGAACTCCCCCAGTAAAAAGCACTCGTCATTCCATAACGTGCCACAAGCAGGATCGACTTACTGTTCCACAAAAATCACTATCGAACATTTGTATCCAGCCAGCACATGTGAAGTGTGCCTGATTCGGTCGCAGCTGCGAGGGAGATTCTCCTGGAATCTGAAGAATTTGGAACTTGGGTGGCGAAGCGAGCGTTTGACCCTTGACGTTCGCACTCGCACAAGGCGATCCGTGTGGTGACGGTTTTGCCGCCTGACATTGGTTGAGGCGGCATAGAGGAGACAATTGGCATGCGATTTCATAAGCCGGGTGCGGTCTTGGCCCTGGTGCTTGCGATGGCCGACGGCGTCGCCGTGGCGCAGGCTCCACAGACGCCGCCCGATAATGTCTACCCCAATCCAAACACCACGCCGGGCGAAATCATTGAGCCGCCCGGGATGGCCCCCAAGCCCTTGCCAAAGCCTCCGACCACCGCGCAAAGCCCGAAGGAACCTGAGCAGGGACCGGTGAAACTGGAGGTAGGAGCCATCGTGATCGGATCGGATGACAAGAATGTGGGGCGGGTTACCAAGATTGCGGCCGAAACCGATGGGTGGGTACGGGAAATCCACGTGAAGATTGATGGAGTTAGCGGCGCGTCGGGGAAGGTCGTCGTCGTGCGCGCCGGGGGATTTGGGCGTGGCAAGGACGGTATACGATTGAATGTTCCCTCAAGTGCAGCCGCCATGTTGCCGGAAGTTACGGGGGAGCCCGGCTAGAGCCGTGATCGCTCCACGGGTTGGCGCTGACGTGCGCTACTCAGCCCCATAATTCAGCCCCATAATTCTCTTGGGGCGGGGGCGATCTGGCCGTTGGTGACGCGGAGGCCAGGATTGCGATCTTGGGCCAAGAGGAGGGGGCCGTCGAGGTCAATCCAGCGCGCGTGAGCGGCGAGCAGAAGGGCTGGGGCCATGGCGAGCGAGGTTGCAACCATGCAGCCGACCATGATGTCGAGCCTGGCCGCGCGCGCGTCGTTGGCGAGTGCGAGTGCTTCGGTTAGGCCGCCGGTTTTGTCGAGCTTGATGTTGACGGCATCGTAGTGACCGGCGAGGCGGGGAAGGTCGGCGCGGGTGTGGAGGCTTTCGTCGGCGCACACGGAGACGCCGCGAGGCCGGTTTGCCAGCGCCGCATCGTTGCCGGCGGGAAGCGGCTGCTCGATCAGCTCGACGCCGGTTTCCAAGGCTGTCTGCAGTAACGGAGCAAGCAGATCGTCGGTCCATGCTTCGTTGGCGTCGGCGATGATTCGCGCATCGGGGCGGGCTGCGCGGACGGCGCGCAGGCGGGCGTCGTCGCCAACGCCGCCGAGCTTCAACTTGAGCAGGGGCAAGTGGGCGGCGGCGCGGGCTTTGGAGGCCATGGCCTCCGCCGTGTCGAGGCTGAGGGTATAAGCGGTCACGACGGGCAGGGGGGCGGCGCATCCTATGAGGTTTGCGACTGTCGTGGCATTGCGCTTGGCTTGGTAGTCCCAGAGGGCGCAGTCGAGGGCATTGCGGGCGGCCCCTGGCGGCAGGAGTTCTGGAAGGAGTGCGCGCGCGGCTTCGACTTCACCGACCTGGACACGGGCTAGGTGCTGGCGGGCGGATTCGATCTGGCGGGACACGGTTTCGATTGTTTCGCCATAGCGGGCATAGGGAACGCATTCGCCCCATCCTACGACCATGCCGTCGCCGATTTCGGCGACCACGACGTTCGCTTCGGTCTTGGCTCCGCGCGAAATCACGAAGGCTTCGGCCAGCGGCCACGTCTGGGTATTGTAGGTTACGATGAGCCGCGGCATGGCTTGGTCTCAATACACTGCTGAGCTGGATTTCAGGCAAGGCGACCGGTGGCATGGGCGAGGAACAGGTAGACGCGGCCGGTGTCGGATACCAGTTGCTGCTGGAGCATACGGCCGCTGGGATCGCGTGCCTCGGCATCCTTCAAGATGCGTTCGAAATCGGCCAGATAGCGGCCGATGGTGTTTTCCAAGTCCGGGTCGACCTTGGCCCGGCGGCTGATTTCGTCGAATGCGATACGGCCTTCGGGCGCGTAGATCGAGCGGACCATGATGCCACGCTGTCCGGCGCGCAGGCGCGACCAAAGTGCGTCTGCGGTAGGAGCGTCGAGCGCGCGGGCGATGACGCCGACGTTGAGCTGGAACGGCGTGTTGCGCTGTTCTTGGACTGGGGGCTGCGGGTGGTGCCCCATCACATCCTCTTCCTTGGAGGCGCGGGCGAGAAGGTCCCCGAACGACCAGCCCTGCGGTGGCTCGGTGTCCATTGGGGGACGGGGCGCTGGACGTGGCGGAAGGGGGGCAAGGACGGATGGCTGTTCGACAGGCATTTGCGGCATCAGCGAACTCAGCGCGCGTTGCATGTCGGGGTGGCCGCCCGGCTGTTGCGGCGGTGGATTTGGAAATGGAGCGTTCGGATAGGGAGGCGGGACGTGGCCCGCCGGGGGAGAGACATCGCGGAGCTGGGCGGTGCGGTTCGTAAGCTGATTGAGCTTGTCGAGCGCCTGGAGCTGGTCGTGCAGCGAGCGGCGCATGGCGTCCGTGCTTTCGCGCGTCGCGACTGGCAGTGCGCTCAGCTGGGCCTTGAGGCGGGCCTGTTCGTCGGCAAGTTCGGCAGCGGCAAGGGCGGAGCGATTGCGGACTTCGAGCGTTGCGTCGCTGACCTGCTGCGAGAGCGAGCCAATCTGCTGCTGGACTTCGCCGGTGGCTGACGAAAAGCGGCGGCGGACGTCGTCGAGGGCGCGTTCGCTTTCGGCATTGGTGAGCGAGCGCATCTGCTCGATCTCGGCATTGGTGTGCGAGCGCAACTGCTCGATTTCGGCCATGGCGGCGCGAGAGCGATGTTCGGCGCCGGCACGCAATTCTTCGGCGGCTTGGCGCGCGCGGCGTTCGGCTTCGGCAACCGACTCTTCGATGGAACTCGAATAGCTGGTGATCACTTTGCCGAAGTTATCGGTGGTTCCGGTGATCTGTTCCAGGGTGCGGCTCAATTCGCTGTGGCGGGATTTGAGCGTTGAATCGATCTTGTAGTTGGCAGACTCGAGGGCGTTGGCCGCCTTCATGATCTGCTGGCCCTGGTTTTCGAAACGATTGGTCACCGAATTGATCTGGCCAAGCAGATTTTCCGACACGTTCTTCAACATGTCTGACTGGTTGGCGAGACCTTCGATCGCCTTGAGCGACTGGCGCGTAATGTTTTCGCTTGAGCGGCGGACGGCGTTGATGCCCTGCATCAGGGATTCATCGAGGTCCCCAGCTTGGCGCGCCACGGTTTCGCGGAATGTTTTGGCGTGGGTGTCGAGGGCGGTGGTCAGCGCGGTTGCGCGCTCGCTGACGGCGCCGTCGATGGCCGAGGTTGAACGCTGGATCGACTCGTCGAACAATTCGAGACGGTGGGCGAATGCGGCATCGAGAGACGCGGTGCGATCGACGAGTTGAAGATCGAGAGCCTGGGCGCGGTTCTGCAGGGTGGTGTCGAGGGCGAGGGCGTATTCCTCGAACACGGTCTGGAGATTTTCAGTGCGGTTGCCGAGCGAGCTGTCGAGGGTGCGGATGCTGTCTTCGAAGGCTGCCTGCATCTCTTCACTGCGCGAACTGAGTACGGTCGCCAACGCCGTGGTGTAGCCTTCCAGCACGTTCTGCATCTGCTCGGAACGCTCGGTGAGTTGCTTGTCCAGCCCCTCGGTGTGCGAACCCATCGTGACGTCGATCTTCGTCGAGTAGTTTTCGAGCACTTTCTGCAGGTGCGTCGTGCGCGAACCGAGCGTTGTCTCGAGCTGGCCGGCGCTTTGGTTCATCGCGGTTTCGAGCGCGTTCAGATTGCGGCCGGCACCGGCAATAATCTCGCTGAGTTTGATCTGCTGGTCGGACAGCTTGTCGATGAGGCCTGGAACTTCGGAGCCCAGCGTGCGCAGGGTGACGGCGACACGCTCGGAGGTGTTGAGCAGCGCGTGACGTTCGCCGGAGAGTTCCTGAATGAGGCCGCGGATGCGCTTTTCATTTTCTTCGTAGGAGCGGTCGAGGGCTGCAACCTCGGAATGAACGAGGGCTTCGAGTTCGCCGGCGCGGCCCAGCGCGCGCGAGACGGCATCGTTCATGAACGAGACTTGGCGGCGGACGTTCTGGCCCAGCGACGAGATCGCCTGCTCGGCCATGCGGTCGGGTTCAGCCAGACGGACAGCGACCTCGGTCATGGTCGACGAGCGCAGACGGAGTTCTTCGGAACGCCAGGCAAGGAGGGCCAGGAACCAGACCACGCCGATGGGCAGGCCGATGGCTGCGATCGAGGCAAGGATCGTGGGCTGGGTGATGATTTCGAGAACCGTCGCGCCTTTGGTCAAGGCGGAATAAATGGCGAGCCCGGAGACGGCAGTGCCAAGCGCACCCCATACGCCGCTGAAAACGCCAGCCAGCACGAAGGGGCGATTTGACGGTTTTTGTTCGAGAGCGAATATCAGGCCGCCAATGGTGGGCGCGTCGTCGTTGGCGGCCATGCCTTGGCGAACGGGACCGGCCGGACGGCGGCGCGCGACGCGACGGCCCTGTTCGGTTTCGGATTCGGTGGCGGCATCGGCGGACGGGGCTGGCTCGTATGCGGGCGAGGGGTCGCGGTCAAAGCGTGGAGCGACGTCGCGTGCGGGGG
>JBEBJA010000229.1:0-2176 GCA_040080145.1 Hyphomicrobiaceae bacterium | reverse complement strand
TTCAGCGTCGCGCCGGACCTTGCCGCGATTGTGGTGATGGGCTGTTGCCTTGGAGTGCTGGGCGCGGTCATCGTCGGAGACTTTGCACTTGGTGAAATCGCTCTGCCGTAGCATGACCGGCGGCATATCCAGGTCATCACGCGAGCGCACGATCAGCTGGCCGTTGGAGACCTTGCAAATCGCGTCCACATCGCGCGCCAGGCGCGACGCCAGGTGCAGGTCACTCTCTTCGGTCTGGGGCTCGTAATCGACCTTGAGCTTGGCAATCGAGGCCGAGACTTTGGCGGTCAGGCCGTGACGGCCCGCGACCTTGTTGAACAGCCCGTCGTAGGTGGTGTTTTCGTATGAGCCGGTGCGCGGCTTCTTGAGGCTCTTGCGCATCTCGGCAGACTTGCCGTGGATCTCCATCACCCGGCCAACCTGCTTGTCGAATTCGCGCGACCGGCCCTTGACTTCGAACGCGCCCATCAGCGCCAGTCCGCCGCCCCGGTTGTCGTCCATCCAGACCTTCAAAACCGCGCCCTTGCGCGGCGGTTTCAGACGGAAGTCGCGGTCATCGAGACGGACCTTGAATTCGTCGGCCTGCATGCCGTCGTGATCGGTCACGGTGAGGTCTACCATGCGGTCGTTGAACCCCGCCGTCACGTCGATGCCGTCGGCCATGATTTTGTAGTTGAGCGCCATGGTTTAATCCCACAGCCGGATAGGCGACACGCGCGCTGTTTGTGCGGGCAATTCGGGGATGGTGATTTGCACGCCAGCGGGCAGGATCGGCGGGTGCTCGCACAGCCCCGGATTGGCCTCCAAAATCGCCTCGATCGAGCCGGGCCGGTAGCCATAGTTTTGGTAGGCGATCAGGTCGAGCATGTCGCCCGCTTTGGAGGTCACGATTTTGGCCATTCATCGCCCCCTTAAAACAGCGCCGCGAGGCCACCGATATTGACCCCCGCATCACCGCCGCCGATATCGACGCCGGTGACCGCGCCGCCGGTCAGACCGGACGCGAATTGATCGGCCAAGCCGATGATGCTGCCGATGCCGTCAAAGCCGTCCTCGCCGTAGCGTGTCAGCTTGAGATCGAACGTCACCTTGCGCGGCACGCCCGCCGCGTCTTGGAGCGTCTGTTCGTTGGCGACTTCGAGGATGCACCACCGCCCGAAAACATCGCCCGCGCCCGACACGACCATCTGCGGCGAGCGGCCCATAGACCGCAGCGTGGCGAGGCTGCCAAAACCGGCGTAGTAATCGGTGTAGATCGTGCCCGAGACGGTCACGTCCTCTGCGCCCTCGCCGGTGTACTGCATGGCGTCGGAGCGCCCGAACCGCTTCTGCCGCGCCCACTCGAACGTCTTGGAGTGCTTGAGCTTGTCGTAATGCGGGCCGGTGGTCTCGAACGCGACGGACCCGATTTGCAGCATGGTCATGTCAGACAGCCCCGTGTTTGATCATCGCGTGCCAGTTGCGAAGGTGTGCTTTTTTCCTCGCAACCCGCAGCGCGATACAGACTGGATCGAGCCCGAAGTGGAACGCGACGAGATCTATGCCCGCCAACACATCGGCGATCTCGTCTTCAAGCCACTCGCGATTGACTTTGCCAGTCACCGGCTCGCGCTCGTCGATGCCTTGGATGATGCAGCGTGACACCGCAGCGCCTGCCTCGTTGAGTTCCTCGCCGAGCTTGCCGAGGTGGGCGAGATCGAGCGCATCCGTCATCGGACGCCACGGATTGAGCGTTGGAGATTGGGCGGGGGTGTCTGACATCAAAAGCCCTCCCGCACGACGTGGCCGTCGAGCGCCCACTTGAGCTTGGCGCGGAAGCGGTTGCCGTCGGG
The DNA here is from genome assembly GCA_040080145.1 of Hyphomicrobiaceae bacterium. Classification (GTDB taxonomy): domain Bacteria; phylum Pseudomonadota; class Alphaproteobacteria; order Rhizobiales; family Hyphomicrobiaceae; genus JANXVY01. The sequence goes on along the minus strand of JBEBJA010000229.1, from coordinate 344 downwards.
GTCTTTGAGGACGGTGAGGCCGCTGCGGTAGACGACGACCTCGCCCATATCGGTCTTGATGCGGCGCGGATACGCGGGCGCGCCGGGCACGTCGGCCTTGCCGTCAAGCAGATCGGTGAGAAAACTCTTCAGGATCGCAAACACGATCACGATCAGGAGGGCGGTGAACAGGATGTAGAGAACATGGGCGAGGAACCCGGCGATCAGAAAAAGCCACTCAAACATATCAATACCCTCCATCATGCAGCGCGCCGCTGTTGTTGCTCATTGCGCCGGCAACGGACGCGCCGACCGCAGACCCGATCTCGCCGGGCGAGGCGTTGGTGGTGACGTTGACGGTGACG
>JBEBJA010000110.1:0-2183 GCA_040080145.1 Hyphomicrobiaceae bacterium | reverse complement strand
GCGCACGCCCATGATGACGCTATCGGTTGGCGTGCCGCGCACGGCGAAGGCTTTGTCGTCGACGCGGCGCATGCGCAATGGTTCGTGCAGCGAGAGCGAGTGACCGGCGCCTGACTTGTTGGTTTCGGGAGCTGAGACCCAGACGTCGTCGGACAGTTGCTTGGCGATTTCGCGCAGCGCGTGGAGGCCCGGTGCATCGATGCCGTCGTCGTTGGTGAGTAAAATGCGCATTTTTTTCTCCCTCTCCCCATCGCTCTCCGCGATGGGGAGAGGGTCGGGGTGAGGGGCGGCTGCACACTGTGTCTGGAGCCGCCCCTCACCCTAACCCTCTCCCCGTCACAACGGGGAGAGGGGACGTTCTTGTCTGTTACTTCGTGATTGTGGTTTGGCCGCCCATGTAGGGGCGGAGGGCTTCGGGGATGGTGATTGAACCGTCGGTGTTTTGATAGTTTTCTAAGATGGCGACAAGGGTGCGACCGACGGCGAGGCCGGAGCCGTTGAGGGTGTGGACGAAGCGTGGTTTGCCATCGGATTTGGCGCGGTAGCGGGCGTCCATGCGGCGGGCTTGGAAATCGCCGCAGACGGAGCAGGAGCTGATTTCGCGGTAGGCGTTTTGGCCGGGGAGCCAGACTTCGATGTCGTAGGTTTTTTGTGAGGCGAAGCCCATGTCGCCGGTGCAAAGGAGGACTGTGCGATAGGGGAGGCCGAGTTTTTCGAGGATTGTTTGGGCGGCGCCGGTCATGCGCTCGTGTTCGGCGAGCGCGGTTTCGGGCGTGGTGATGGAGACGAGTTCGACTTTGGTGAACTGGTGTTGGCGGATCATGCCGCGCGTGTCGCGACCGGCGGAGCCGGCTTCGGAGCGGAAGCAGGGGGTGGCGGCGGTGTAGCGTTGCGGCAGTTTGTCTTCGTCGATGATTTGTTCGCGGGCGAGATTGGTGAGCGGCACTTCGGCGGTGGGGATGAGGAAGAGTCGGTTTTGATCCCTCATTGCATTTTGCAGGTACAGATCTTGAAGTCGACGCCGCAGGTTTTCATCAAGATGTTTTTTCTTCACAAAATCGACAATTGAATTGTTGTCACGCTCCGGTAGCACGGCGACAATCTTTTCGAGTAATTCGTCAAAGCCAATGTTGGCCGTTTGAAATAAGTCGGCTTCGAATTTTGGCAATTGGGTGGTGCCGTACATGCCAGTGTCGCGGACTAGGAGCGGTGGGTTGACTTCGGTGTAGCCACCGAGTTTTTCGGTGGCGGGGGCGGTGTGGATGTCGAGCATGAAGCTCGCCAACGCGCGTTCCATGCGGGCGAGTGCGCCCTTCAAAAATACGAAACGAGCGCCGGAGACTTTGGCGGCGGCTTCGAAATCCATCAGGCCCAGGGCTTCGCCCAACTCGAAATGTTGTTTCGGCTGAGTGACGTTTGCTTTGGTAATGAGCGCATTGGGTTCGCCCCAACGGCGGACTTCTTTGTTGTCGTGTTCGTCCTTGCCGTCGGGCACATCATCGCGCGGGATATTCGGGATGATGGCGAGGGCGTCGGTCAGTGCCTTATCGAGTTCGGCGGCGCGGGTTTCATCTTGCGCCATCTGGTCTTTTAGGCTCGCGACTTCGGCCATCAACTTGGCTGCGAGTGTGTCGTCCTTGGCTTTTTTTGCTCCACCAATGTCTTTTGACGCGGCGTTGCGGCGTGCTTGGGCGTCCTGGAGTCGGGTTAGTACCTTGCGGCGTTCTTCGTCGAGCGCCAGCAGGCTGTCACCCTGGGGGGGCAAATTACGGCGTGCGAGCCCTGCATCGAAGGCGGTCTTATTTTCGCGGATGGCTCTGATATCGTGCATGTTTTCTTCGCTTGGTCATCGTGGCAGTGGGCGCGGTTGCGCTCGGAGCGCGGATTTGGTTCTTCATAAGCCAATTGTGCGGCAGAGGCCAATAGACACTCCGATGTCATCCCGTGTGCTGCGCGGTTTGGAGCGGCAGCGGAATACTGCGCTGCTAACACGGGACCTTGGTGCCAGCGATGGGGATGAGGCTGCGGGCGCGGGCGCGGGCGCGGTGAGAAGGTCCCGTGTCTGCAGTGCACGGTTTCACCCTGCACTGCGCACGGGATGACAAGGGAGAAGGACGTTGCGCGAGGTTTAGTGGCTGGGTTCAGATAGCGGGAATGGTAGCAAAATACGCGAAAAGAGGGGG
>JBEBJA010000013.1:0-43923 GCA_040080145.1 Hyphomicrobiaceae bacterium | reverse complement strand
CAAACAGATCGCCGATCTGCTGCCCTGGAACTGGAAAGCCGCGCAGGCTCAAACCACCGCCTGATCCATCCGCACCTGCGGCCTTGGCCGGATGCTTACCTTCTAATACTCCTATTTTCGTTCGCAAAGCATTGTTTTACACCACCCCGCTCTGCACACTGCTTTTGACATTTTTCTAATTCGGGATCATTGCAGGGAGTGCGGCGTTGATCTGGGCGCTTGAATGGGGATTTAGCTTCCCCGTCTTGGTCAACAAATGCTTCCGGACTCCCGCCCGCATAGCCATATACGGATGGACCATCCACGAACCCGAGCGGATCAGGCTGGGTGTAGCGGCCTAGCGTCGGATCGTAGTGCCGGTGCCAGTTGTAGTGCAAGGTGGTTTCGGATTGGAACCACTGGCCGGGGAAGCGGGCGTTGAGCGATGCCGAACCCGTGATCGAGTGAACACCGCCCCAGGGCTGCCAGACGGCGTCCCAGACCGAAGCCTTGGCCGTGTCGGTCAGCTTGATGGGGCGGTTCAGGTGATCGACAGACACCCAATAGGTGAGCGGTGATGCCGTGTTGACCGCGTCCACGACGGCGAGGGGCCGGTCCACGACCGTGCGCGAGCCCATCGCGGGCGCGATTTCGGCCTCGTAGAGGTAGATGTACTCCTTGACCGTGCCGGTGGCCCCGGTCGCGCCGCCGCCGGCGGTTTCGGCGATGACGTTGCCCATGCGGTCATGGATGAAGTGCGTGGTGGCGACTGGGCTGACCCGGGCATTTAAATGTAACTATCCCCATTTCTGTCCCCATTTCTTGTCGGCGAAGGCCGGGGTTGCCCCGCGATTATTGCTCGCCTGGGCGCTTACCTCTTCTTTTTGGCCAATTCGGCCGTTGTTGCAATGTACCCTTGGTCTACAAAGAAAATATCTGTCTCCACAACACCCAAATCACGGAGAACGCCTTGGGCGGTTCGCCGTATATTGGCATCGCCAGGAAGGAATAGGATCTGATAAGAATCGGGCAAATTTCGCGGGTAGTTCTCAATCATGAATACCGTCCCATCGCGCTCCAAGATTGCATATCTAAAATCATCAAAATCATCGCGATCTGAGACAAGATCGATGCCAAACCTGTCGCACAGATCAGATAAGCCACTCTTCACAGCTGCCACCGCCAAAAAAAATGACTTATCAGGAGGCGTGTACTCCTTGAGAACCTTTAGCGCCATTCACTCCTCTCTGTCCTTTCAATTTTCACCGGAATGCAAACTAAGGGATCGTGCAAGCTTCCTATCATTCCCGCGATGGGGGGACACCACTCTACAGTCGCGCCAGAATTTGGGCCATGAACAAGTCCACCATCGTTAGACGGGCAAATATCAGTAGTAAACTCATACCCTGTTGTTTTGGGAGGAAGTTGGCCAGCGTAGGCACGAACACACTGCATTCTGCCGCCCCTGGATCCTCCGGCTGTTGCGCAAACCATCTGCGTTGACATAACTAGGTCGAACTCGCTGTAGTCATGCGGCATCCGATAATATGTCCGCTTCGGGCACTTTCGTTCCTGGCAACTTTGCCCTGTGACCGGACGCGATTGCGGTAAACTTGATTGCAGACCGGCCTTATCAACAGAACGTTGCGGACTCCCGCCCGCATACCCATACACACTCGGTCCATCGACAAACCCCAGCGGATCAGGCTGCGTATAGCGGCCCAATGTTGGATCGTAGCTCCGGTGCCAGTTGTAGTGCAAGCCGGATTCGACTTGGAACCATTGGCCGGGGAAGCGGGCGTTGTAGGAGGCGGTGCCGGTGATGGAGTGGACGCCGCCCCAGGGCTGCCAGATGGCGTCCCAGACGCTCGACTTCGTCGAGGTGGTCATCTTGACCGGGCGGTTCAGGTGATCGACGCTGACCCAGTAGGTCACCGGGGCCGTGTTGACCGCGCTGACGACGGCCAGCGGGCGGTCGACGACGGTGCGGCTGCCCATGGTCGGGGCGATCTCGGCTTCGTAGAGGTAGATGTACTCGCGCGTGGTGCCGGTGGCTCCGGTCGCGCCGCCGCCGGCGGTTTCGGCGATGACATTGCCCATCCGGTCATGGATGAAGTGCGTGGTGGCCGCCGGGCTCGATTGCACGCGAATGGCGAGCTGTTCCAGCGCGTTAGTGGTGTAGGTGTACGTAAGCGCGCCCACCGTCGCGACCGAGAGGCGGTTGCGCTTGTTGTAGGTGTAGGTCTTGTTGCCGAGCGGGCCGTTGTCGGTGAGGATGTTGCCTGCGTTGTCGTACGTGAAGTTACGGGCGGCGAGGCCCGGACGGGTGACGCTGGCGACGCGGTTGTTGGTGGCCGCATAGCCCAGGGTATCGGTGGTGGTCGCGCCGCCGTTGGGGGTCGAGACTTCCTGGGTCCGGTTACCGACGCCGTCATAGTAGAACGTCTTGGCACCCCAGGCGCCGCTGGCGTTCTGCAGCCGGTTGGCGGCGTTGGCCCAGTAGCTCTGGTTGTTGGCGGCGGTGACGTTGTCCCAGACGTTGGTCAGGTTCAGCGCGTCGGTGCGGGTGTGCGAGCGGTTGATGACGCTCGCCGCGCCGTCGTAGACGCCGAGCACGTCAAGCTCGTGGTCGAGCGTGTAGGTATTCCAGTCGTTGAGGCCGTTGCCATACGTCATCGACTGCACGAGGTTCGTCGTGGGCTGGTAGACGATCCCGGACGCGAGTGTCACGGACGCGGCAGTGGCGTTGAGCTTGGTTGTGACGCCCGTGATGCGGCCCGTTGTGTCGCGGGTGTAGGTGACGATGCGGCCCGAGGGATAGGTGATCTGGGTGATCCGGTCGGCGAGGTCGTAGACGTAGGACACCACATGCACCTTGGTGGCGATGGTGCGGGTTTCCTTGGTGACGTTGCCGCGCACGTCGTAGACGAAGTCGATGACGTTGCTTTGCGACGCGACCTTGGTCAGGCGGCCCTTGCCTTTGTTGGGCGCAGTGACGTTATCGTAGGTGTAGGTGACGTTTTCGGCGGTCGCGGCAGGGTAGGTCTTGGTCTTGATCCGCCCAGCGTTGTCGTAGGTCATATTGGTGACGATGGCGCGCCCGTCGGTGATCTGGGTGGGCAGACCGCGAGCGTCGCGCACCGTGGTGGTGGTGCCGCGATCGGGCGAGACTTCCTGGATGATCTCGCCAAAGCCGTTGCGGACGTAGGTGGTCGTCAGGTTGCGCGGGTCTTTATAAGCGGTCGTGTTGTCCTGGCCGTTCCGGGTCAGGGTGACGACGCTGTTTTCCTGGTCGGTCGTGGTGATCAGGCGGTTCAGGCTGTCATAGCCGTAGCTGTAGAGGCCCGAGCGCGGGTCGGTGACGGATTTGAGGTTGTCGTTCTTCTCATAGCCGTAAGTGGTGGTCTGATTATAGGCACCGATGTTTTTGAGCAGACGGCCGAGTTCGTCATAGGTCTGGGTCTGGCTGAGCGTGATGGCGCCGCCGCTGCCCTTGATGATGCGCGAGGTGACGCCGCCCATGAGATCATAGGTGTAGTTGATCGTTTCGCCGGTGGTGTTGGTGACGGTGGTGAGGCGGCGGGCGTCGTTATAGGTGTAGCCGAGGTAAGAGCCGTCGGGACGGGTGATTTTGGTGATCTGACCGGCACCGTCGTAGGTCATGGTGGTGACGGCCTGGGTCGCGCCGGGGTTGACCGTGGTGGTCAGCAGCCGGCCCTGGAAATCGTAGGTCAGGTTGGTCACGACGGCGTTGGGGTCGGTGATCTGGGTCGGCTGACCACGGCCGTTGACGGTGTTGACCGTGGTGACGTGGCCGAGTTCGTTGGTGATGGTTTTGACGTAGCCGTTGACGTCGTAGGTGTAGGTCACCTTGTCGCCAACTCCCGCAAGCGGGCCGTCAACCGTGGCAAGGAGCCCGGCGGCGGTGGTGTAAGTGTACGTCGTCGTCCGCGACTGGCCATTGGTCGAATAGGGGACCGTGGTCGTCGTGGTGTCGAGGAGCTGCAGCGTAGTCAGGCGGCCCGAGGTGTCCCAGGTGTAGTTGGTGGTCTTGCCGGGCTCGACCATCTGCGTCGGCGCGCGGTAGGTCGGGTGATAGGTGTACGAGGTCGACACGGCTTCAGGTGTGCCGTAGCCGCGCGTGATGGAGGTCGGCTGGCCACGCGTATCGTTGACGTATTTGGTGACGCGGCCTTCTTCGTCGGTCTGCGTGTCGAGGCTGCCGTCGGCGTAGTAGGTAATGGCACGCGCGCTGGCCGGGCAGTTCGTGCTGGCAACGCCGTCGACGCCGACGAGACGGGTCTTTCCGGCGATTTCTTGATAGTTTTGCGTCGACTGCTTGCCGAGTGCGTTGGTCAGCGTTGTCTGATTGAGTGCATAACTGAATGTCGTCTTATCGTTACCGCCAATCAGTCCGCTTTCGATCACACGTCCATTTCCGTCGTAGACAATGGTCTTGATACGGACGCCGCGCGGATCGGTGATGCCGGTCAGAGCACCCGGAAAATTGGGGTCTTCATAGTGGTAGGTCGTTACTTCGCTCGCCCCGCTGCCAGCGACAGTCACGGTTTTTAGCCGCTTGACCGAGTTGGCTGGTGTCGTATTGGGGATGGACCCGTAGTCGTAGGTATAGGACACCGTTACGCCGCCGGGGGCCGCAACCTGCTGGAGATCATTGCCCGACCATGTGAAGGTTAAAGTACGGCCAAAGGTATCGACGACAGTTTGAATGAGGCCGGATGGGTTTCGCGTAATGGTTTGTTGATAGCCCGAGCGTTCCCTGATCACGGTGGGATAGAAGATCGGGTCAGTCGTATAATCGCTGGGCCGCTCGAACTTGATGTAGCGGTCATCTTCCAGCCAAACTTCGATGAATTCGGACGGAGTTGTCGTGCGGACAGCACGGCTAGAGGCTGGGTTGTTTGCAGGTTTATAGGTGCCCGTTGCCGGATCGAGCAGGTACACACTTGCCTTCCCGCCCGGCGTACTAAACCACAGCTCGGTATCGAAAAATTTGGTTATTTCGTAGTCAAACTTCAACGACCAGCCTGCTGCGATTTGGCCCGATCGCAAGTCAGCATTATTGCTGGCGTATTCGCGATCAAGACTCAGGGCACTTGATCCCCCCGAGCGGTAATCCGTCACCGTTTCCCATTTGCGCCCGTCCCGGGGGAATACGGGTAGCGCAGTCGAACAGTCGTCGCAGTGGAAGCAGTGATCCGGATACGTACTGAAGCCAGCTGCATCCATATCGTCCAATGTCAAAAAGCAGCGGGCTTGCTTGCATTTATAGCCAGTCAAGAGGCCTGCCGGGCAGATCTGCGAACTCACGCCGGGGAGACTGACATTGCAGGCGCATTGGGAACTCTTGACGCAGACCCCATATTGGGGGCCCATCGATTTCATACCACCCAAGCCAACACAAAGTGTTTGGCAGGCTGCCGTCGGAGACGCCGATGTGCCGGAAGGATAATTGCCCCATTGGATGGGAATTCCTGGGTTCGTTTGCGCTGATGCGGAGGAACTAAGCAGAGCAACGAGTCCAAGCAGCGCCACGAAGAATTTGTTGAACGAAAAGTCGCGGCGAAACGGCTTCAACATGATGGTTCCCAAGCGCGGATGAAAATTTTACGCGACTTGTTAGCTGACTATCAGCTATCGGCATAGTGGTTATTGGGGCACTTCTGAGAATTAAATTCTCTCCGCCCAATCTGGCGATCTAAGCCATTGCATACACGACGACTATTCCTCCGCCAGCCTGCAGGGGATGATGAGGTCTGGCCATTTGCGGGGGTCTGCTGGGGGGAAGGTGACGCTGATGGAGACGAGGAGGGGGAGCCTGGTCGGGTTGGCCCAGGTGTCCTGCCAGATGGGTTGGCTATCGTCGTCAAGTTTGCCGTAATAGCGCAACGACAGCTTTGAAATTCGGGGCAGGATGACGATGTCATGCGCCATCTGCGGGGCGGCGGTTGAACCTGGGATCGGGTGGCGGAAAATGGCTTGGCGGATGATAAGATCGGGCTGGTCGCCAACGGATAATGCTGGGCGAAGGAAAATCCCGGTATCGATGAGGCCGCCGTATTGGCCGCCAGCGGCGAAGCTGGTGATGAAGCGGGCGCGCTCGGTGTTGCCCTCCATCATATGCCCGTCTTCAGGGTTGGGCGCGGGCATGCGGATCGGGCGCGCCTGGGCTACGATTTGGCGAAGCACGAATTGCGCTGAGCCGGTGGAGGCCTCTTCGATTTGGCGGCTGGCGACATCCAAGGCGCGGCCGGCGCTTTGGATGGCGCTGAGGATCAGCATGACGATGAGCGCCAGCAGTCCCAGTGCGATCAGCATCTCCAGTAGAGTGAAGCCAGCGTCGTTACGCTGGAATGGCGTGCGCACAGGGGACGTCATGGGGCAACCCGGGAGATTCGCATTGTACGCAATTGGAGCAGGCGGGCACCGTCGCGATTGGTAGCCTCGTACACGACAGCGTAGCGCGCATAGGCACGGCCTGTGGCGGCTTCGCCGGGAGTTTCTCGGACGGTGATTTCCCACGGCGAGCCGTCGGAAAGGGCGCCTTTGAGGCTGCCGTTGGCCAACGGGACATCGTTGCCAATCCGCTCGATTTGCGATTGGCCGACGGCCAGCGCCTCCTCGACAAGGCGGGTTGCGTTGGCGCTGCGATAGGCGACAGCCAACGTATCGTATAGACCGACCAGGGCGAGGCTCAGGATCGCGAATGCGACCAACACTTCGATAACGGTGAAGCCCTCGTCTCGTGTGGTCATTTGGGGTCGCGCTCGATCGAGACGGTGCCGGTCAACCAGTCGACGGCGACGGCCCGGCGACTCTGGTCTTGAGACAACGACAGCCGTCCGCCCGTAGAGCCGCCCGTTGAAAAAAAGATCAGGCGCGCGTCACCGGGTCCGCGAGAAATCTCGCGAGCGGATTCGAAGGTTATGGCGACGGTCTTGGGCAGGCGCGTCACGGCGGCAGCCTCGCCTGCGGTATAGGCGTGAGCAGGGGCGTCGAGGACGAATGTTTGGTCGCGATTTGACGCGATAGCGCGGGCGCGAAGAGCCTTCAGCTGCCCCGCAATCTCTACGGTTATGGCATCGATGTTGGTGCGGGAGCCGGGCGACTGGAAGTTCGGCAGGGCGACCGTCATGACGGCCGCCAGGATCGCCAGCACGACGAGCAGTTCCAGCATGGAGAAGCCAGCATTGCAGGACGATGGACGTGCGATCATCGCAGCACCAAGGCGTTGACGCTCATGACGGCTTGCATCACCGACAAGACGAGCGTGCCGACGACGGCACCGATCACGATGGTCAGGGCGGGACCCAAGAGGGTCATGCCGTGATCGATGCGGCGCTGCGTTTCGGTCTCGGTCATGTCGGCCAGATGGAGCAGCATCTGGTCGAGGCGGCTCGCTTCTTCACCGACTTCGATAAAGCGCAGCGACATATCCGAAAACACGCCTTTGGCGCGCAGCGCCCGCGCGAGCGTTGATCCGGCCTTGACGTCTTCCGTGGCAGAGACGACCGCTTGGGCGATCTCGGCGTTGGATAGAGCGTTGGCACTCACTTGGAGGGCTGCCACGAGCGGAACGCCGTTCCGCAGCAGGGTACCGAGCGTGCGCGCCAAGACGGCGGTGTTCGTGTCCCGGATCAGCGGGCCAAAGAACGGCATGCGCAGAAGCGTGCGCTGAAACGCTTGGCGCAGTGGTGGCGATTGCCAGGCAATGCGAATGCCGGCGGCGATAGCAACAACGATGGCGAGGCAGGCGACCCAATGGCGGCTGAGAAACGCCGTCAGGGTATCGGCGACCTTCAGCATGACCGGCGGTTGCGCGCCATTGTCTTTGAACAGTGGCATGAGGGTCGGCACCAAGCCTGCGACAATGATACCGATGGTGGCGAGAGCGACGACGGCGAGGACCAGCGGATAGGTCAGCGCGGATTGGATCTTCGCGCGCAAAAGGAGCGAAGTTTCGAGATAGCGCGAAATGTCGGTTAACGTAGCGGCGAGATTGCCGCGCGCTTCACCAGCCTTGATAAGATTTGCGACGACCGGCGGCGCACCCGTGGCATGCTTTTCAAGCGCAGAGGAAAGCGACGCCCCGGCAACCACGCTTGACAGCACGGTCGCGCTGAAACGGCGCATTGGTTCGCTGCGCTGCTGGCCCGCTAGTAGTTTAAGGCATTGGTCGACGGGCAACTCGGCTTGCAGCAACACAGCGAGTTCGCGCATGAACGTTGCGTATTCGCGCGGCGACAGGGCATTCGCTTGCCGCGACAGGCGTATGGGCGACTGCAGACGGGTGGGCGGGGCTGCTTCGCTGGTTTCGAATGGCAGCAACTGGCGGGCGTTGAGATGACTCAATGCTTCGTCGTGCGAGCGCGCTTCGATCTCGCCGGCTTCAATCCGGCCCGCCGCGTTGTAGGCTTTGAATTGGAACTTGGGCATTGGCGCGCTAACCCCTCGCCGCCCGGAGGACTTCTGCCAGCGTCGTTTCGCCCGCCAGCATTTTGTAGAGACCGGACTGATAGAGCGTGCGCATGCCGCGTTCCCGCCCTGCGTTTTCTATGGTGTAGTCAGCAGTGCCCCTCTTGATGTGACGACGTAAATTGTCGTCGATCACAAGTAGTTCGGTGATGGTGGTTCGTCCCTGGAAACCCGTGTGATTGCACTGGGGGCAGCCAACGGCGCGATTGATCGTTACACCGGCTGGCAACGCTGAGAGCTTGAGGGTCGAACAGATTTCCGCTTCCTGGCTCGGTGCCAATTGGGCTGGAGACGCGCAGTTGCGGCACAGGCGGCGGACGAGGCGCTGCGCCAGCACGGCGGATAGGGTCGAAGCGAGGAGATAATCCTCGACGCCCATATCGAGCAGTCGTGTGACGGAGGCGGCGGCGCTGTTGGTATGGAGGGTCGAGAGCACCAAATGGCCGGTTAGCGAAGCCTGGATGCCGATGCGTGCGGTTTCTACATCGCGCATTTCGCCGATCATGATCACGTCGGGATCCTGGCGCAGAATGGAACGCAGTGCGTGGATGAAATCGAGCCCAATCGATGGCTTGATCTGCATCTGATTGATGCCGGGCAATTGATATTCGATTGGATCTTCGACCGAGAAAATCTTGCGTTCGATGGAGTTCAATTGCTTCAGCGCCGAATAGAGCGTTGTGGTTTTTCCGCTTCCGGTCGGGCCTGTTACGAGCAGGATTCCGTTGGGCTTTTGGAGCAGCCCCGTAAACTCCCCTGCGGTCGCGGCATCGAAGCCCAGTGCTTCGAAAGACAGATCGACCTGGTTCTGATCCAAGATACGCAGCACGATGCTTTCACCGTGCATCACAGGCGCGCTCGAGACGCGCAGATCGACTTCCCGGCCAGCGGCGATGAACTTGGTCCGGCCATCCTGGGGCAGGCGGCGCTCGGCTATATTCAATCTGGCGAGAATTTTGATGCGAGAGGCGACGCCTGCTTGCATTTCGAGCGGCAGACGTTCCACTTCGCGCATGACGCCATCGATACGATATCGGACCCGCAGACCAGATAGTGACGGCTCGATGTGAATGTCGGATGCGCGCTGCGAAATGGCGTTGGCGATAATCTTGGTGACGAAGCGGATGACGGGGGCTTCGCTCGCGATGTCACGCAAGCGCTGGATATCGTCCTCGTTCGCCGCTCCGGTTGCAGCCGCCAGCGGGTCAGCCACCTCAACAGCTTCGCCGTCACCTAGGTGCTGCAAGGCCGCTTCTATCAGCGCGGCCGACCCCAGGCGCGCTTCCACCGGACGTTCCAGCAGATAGGCAACGGTTGCGAGCAAGTTGGAATTAAACGGATCGGCGATGGCGATAACGGCAGTGTGCGGCGTGATGGCCAAAGGATAGATCTGTCCGCGTCTCAGAAACTCCAGCGGAAGACGTTCATCTGCGACCGGTTGCGCAGGAAAGTCGGCTTGGGACGCGACGTCCAGTCCGAAGTAGCGGGCACTGGCATCAAGCAGGTCAGGCGCTGAAATGAGACCCAGTTCGGACAGAACGATATCGATGCGATGGGAGGTTTGGCTCTGCGCTTGCACAGCGCGCTCGGCACCGCCCTTGTCGAGCCAGCCATTCTGCATCAAGAAATCTAGGAAGTTGCGGATTACATCGGGATCTTTTCCATCGCGCGTTTTGTGGGACACGCTGGCCGCTTCCCCCGTGATCGCGCTGTTGCCGTTCATTTGTTACGCTTTACCGGAAAACTGAAGGTTGGCAATGCAGACTGACGTATCGCGCTTGCTGGTGCGGGATGCATCTGGTACGCCCTAATTCCTTAGTCGCAAGACTGCGCCCACCCCGCAAACGGGCCGTCACAGTGTTGAGTACAGGTTGCGTTGCGTGACAGCTATTAGGAATGCGACACAAGCGGTGTCCAGACAATTTGAGCTCAATGCGACACCGCAGTCGATCTGGCACTGGTGGTCAGCCGAAGCGCAGAACGCTTACCCGGCATGGCTGAGCCGCTTGCTCGCACCACATGCGCGTGTGCTTTCCATCCGCATGGTAGAGACTGGCTTTACGGTTTGGGAGCAAATGGGCACTCCGGGGGGGGGCGCATCCAACTCCACCCCGAACCAATTGCTCTGGGGTGACGTCAAAGCCTTGGTCGCGGCGCGGCGCAAGACATGGGGTACGCTTTTGAGGGTCGACGTGCATCTCCCTCTGTCGCGATGTCTCGTGTTGCAGCACCGCCTTCCTGCGGACGCTCTCGTCCGCGCTCCGGCAATTTTATCACTCGAACTCGAACGGTTGACGCCGTTGCGGCGGGCCGATGTGCTGCAGGATTTCTATGTCAGCGAGCGCGGCCCAGCCTCTGGTGGAACAACTTGCAGCCTCCTCGTCGAACACATCGTCGTAAAGACTAGCGCCATTGAACCGGTGTTCAGCGAACTTGTGGATCTGGGCGGAATCGACTCGATCCGAATCGATCGTGATTCTGGCGAAGTGCTGCCGGTCGATCTCGCCAAGTCGATCCCAACGCGGCGCGCCGATTTCCGTGCAAGACTCAATCAGGCGCTGGTGGCCGCTGCAGCGCTCGCGGCCCTGACGATGATTATTCAAACCGGCCGAGAAATCTGGTCGCTGAGCAACAGTCTTGATAGCCTTAGCCAGTCCGAACGCAGCCTGAAGCAACAGATCGTCGAAGTACGCAAGAAGTTGACGGCGCAAGACAGCCTGCAAGGCCGGATCAAATCGCTCAAGTTGCGCAAGATGGAGCAGGTCACGACCCTTCAGGTTTGGGAGGAGATCACGCAGCTTCTACCTAGCTCGGCCTGGATTTCCGAGATGCGAATCGAAGACGGGATGCTACACTTGGACGGGTTTGCCCGGTCGGCATCAGAGCTCGTTGGAATCTTTGCCCGCTCCAACCTGTTTACCAAGGTCGAGTTCGGTTCGCCGGTTACCCGCGACAGCCAGCAGGGCGTCGAACGATTTCAGTTGCGGATGAAAATCGAACGGCGCACGCGGACGCAACTGGCACCCGTTGCGGTACGCGAGGGGACGCGATGATGGTTATCCAGCTAGGTTCATGGCTGAGCCGGGGGCTCGCCATCGCGGTGCCCGCAGTCATTCTGACGGCGCTAGGGCTTGGCGTAGTCGCTCCGCTCGCATTGTGGCGGCAGTCGCTTCAAACTGAAGTCGAGGACACTGCAAAATCGGTTGGGCGACACCGGGCCTCAATCGCACAGGGGAATGCCAAAACCAATCCAGCGCTTGCGAGCGCAGACATCAAGACGCTCGGCGGAGATTTCCTCCAGGGAGCCGATGTTCCCTTGATTATCGCCGACCTGCAGACTCGTCTTCGCGCAATCGTCGTTGGCCAAAATGCGGAACTGGATAGTGCGCGTGCTTTGCCCATCAAAGTCATCGATCAGCAATCGTATACTGGGGCCCGTTTACAGATCCGTGGAACGATGAAGGGCATTCATGCCATCATTTTTACGATTGAGGATGCCACGCCGTACCTCTTTTTAGATCGCGTTCAGATGCGAATGGAAGAGCGGCGCGGCGCGGTCGAGGACGCGCCGGGGGAAGCGGCGACGATGTTTGCCGATCTGGATGTCTACGGCGCGCAGTGGCCGTCGACCGAGTTCATGCCATCAGGAAGCCCCAAATGATCCGGCTGGCGCTACAAATTCTGCTGATTTTCGTGCTTGCCGGCTGGGCCGCGTTGCAGTGGAGAACGGCACCACCGGCGATCGACATTCCGCCGGTTGAGAGCGGCACCCCGGCAGGGGAACTTGGTGGGGGCAATCCTGGTCATGAACCGGACGTCAGCGGGAACCGGGTTCAATCGACGGCTTTTACCCAAACGCTAGCCCGGCCGATCTTTTTCCCTGGCCGGCGGTATCCGGCCCCTCAGGTCAAAGTCGCGGCAGCCCCGGCGCTGCTGCCGCCGCCAAGCGCACCTATCCGGCCTGCCGTTCCCATCGAGCGGATGAAGTTTCATGGCGTGCTAATCGCAGGTGGTGTGAGAAAAGCGCTCATCGAAGCCTCACCGGGTGGAATAGCGTGGTTTGGAGTGGGCGACACGGTGGAAGGCTGGACGATCTCCGTCATCGAGCGGAACACCGTCAAGCTCAGCAATGGTCCAACGTCGTCGTCTATTGCTCTTTATTCTGAAAAACCGTGATTTGACCAAGGGGTTATCAACAGGGTAGCAAGTAACGAGCTGGAGCGTTTTGTAAGAGTAGCAGCCGGCACGGGGGTATTTGTAGTGCGTTCCTCAAGAGTTTTGAAGGGGCTGCTGTTTGCAGCGATCCTGGCTGCGGGCGGGTGCGAAGGGCATGGCTTACACGACTCTGCCGGTAAGGACCTGCTGCCGCCGGCTGCGCAGAGTGGCTACAAGGATGGTGCCCACAGGGATAGTGCTGGGACGGTCGCCACTCGTGGTGCCGATCCGCAAAGCGGCTTGCTCGCTGGCGCGCCCAAAAACGGCCTGGCGCCGGTCAAGGAAACGGTGGCTCGCGGGACCGGCCAGTTCACAAATGCTGGATCGTTCGAGCCAGCCAAAACCGCCTCGGGCCAGGACGGAATTACGCTCAACTTGTTGAACGTTCCAGTACAGCAGGCGGCCAAGATCGTGCTGGGCGACATCCTAAAGCTCAACTACACCATCGCCGACAAGGCGGCGGGGAACGTGACACTACAGACCTCAGCGCCCGTACCCGTCGACGGGCTCATTGAGGCTTTCGAAGTCGCGTTGCGCACAAGCGGACTAGCAATTGTCAATAGCGGCGGATTCTACAAGATCGTTCCTTCGACCGGCGTGGCCCAGAGTGGCGTGCCGATGGCCACCCGCCGCAACTCCGATTCACCGGGGATCCAGAACCAGATCATCCCCATTCGCCATATCGGCGTCGCCGACATGAAGCGCGTATTAGAGCCCATTGTGCCGGCGGGTGCCGTCGCGCGAATTGATCCGGCACGCAATCTGATGGTGGTATCGGGTACACAATCGGAACTCGCCAACATCAATAATCTCGTCCAAATCTTTGACGTCGACTATATGAAAGGGATGTCGTTTGCGCTCTATCCTGTGAAGACATCCGACCCCGAGGCCATTTCCAGTGAATTGGAAACCATTTTTGGCCTTGATAAAGAGGGTCCGATGAAGGGCGTTGTCCGATTCATTCCCAATCGCCGGCTTGGATCCGTGCTGGTCATTTCCTCAAAACCAGATCAGATCGCCAAAGCCAAGGGATGGATCGATAAGCTCGACAAGGCAGCGCAACAGGGCGAGCAACAATTG
This sequence comes from Hyphomicrobiaceae bacterium, assembly GCA_040080145.1. GTDB lineage: Bacteria > Pseudomonadota > Alphaproteobacteria > Rhizobiales > Hyphomicrobiaceae > JANXVY01. The sequence continues at coordinate 30,153 of JBEBJA010000013.1, read as the reverse complement.
TTCGTCTACAAGATTCAGAACCGGCAGGCGGCGGAATTAGCCAGCCTGCTTCAGCGTGTGCTGACGGTTGGCGAGCGGCGCCCGTCTGATGCCGCAGGCGCGGTTGCTCCTCGCTTTGAAGCAACCGCGACCACGGCACCTGCCGAAGACGGACGTCATTCTTCCACGGCCACGGGCTCGTCAGCGCTGTTGGGAACCGCAGCAGGCGACAATACCAGCGCTGCCCGCTCGTTTTTGAACTCCTCGGCCTCGCAAGGTTTCTCTAATAGCTCAGGTGGATCAAGCGCTAACCACGGCCATTCGACTGCACCGTCTTTCGAGGCGGGCGGGACCAAAGTCGTTGCCGACGAGCAGGACAACGCACTCGTCATTCAGGCGACCCCAAAAGAATACCAGCGCATTCTCACTATCCTCCAACGGTTGGACCGTCAGCCGACGCAGGTCATGCTGGAGGCGGTCATTGCCGAGATCACGCTCAATGACGAATTGAAGTTCGGTCTCAAGTGGTATGTCGAAAAAAACCCGAGCATCTTTTCGTTCAGCGACGCGGCCAATGGTGCAATCGCGTCTTCATTCCCGGGCTTTTCCTACTTCTTTTCAACCAAAAACTTGAAGTTCGCGCTTGATGCCATGTCGGCCATTACCAAGGTCAATGTGGTCTCAGCCCCTTCGCTCATGGTGATGGACAACAAAAAGGCCACGTTGCAGATCGGGGATCAGGTTCCGATTGTCACCCAGACAGCACAAAGCGTCATCGCTACCGGTGCCCCGGCGGTCAATACCATCACAATGAAGGATACCGGCGTCATTTTGTCGGTGACGCCGCGGGTGAACGACAGCGGGCGCGTCGTACTCGATATTGAGCAGGAGGTCAGCTCGGTTGCAAAGACGACGTCGTCGGGGATCGACTCACCGACCATCCAGCAACGGCGGATCCGCACCACGATCACGGTGCGCGACGGCGAAGCGCTGGCCCTCGGCGGGCTCATTCAGCAAAACGATAGCGTGACCAAGACTCAGGTGCCAATTCTTGGAAATATTCCCATCATCGGCCCGGCCTTTGGGACCAAATCGAACGACATCAAGCGCACCGAACTCGTCATCTTCATCCGGCCGCAGGTTGTGCGTGACGATGGCGAGGCGGCGCGCGTGACAGAGGAATTCCGGTCGCGGATCGCTCTAGAGCCGCTGCAACCGACGCGGGGGAATCGCCATTATGAGCGCGACATCAACCGAATCTTGCGCTGACGATGGGGCGCCGGGCAGTGACCGTGACCACGGGTTCGTGTTGATCGCTGTGCTGTGGTTTTTGGCGCTGCTGGCAGTCATCGTGCTGACGCTCAGCCAGGCCGTCCGGCTCGATATTCAGGCGAAATCAAACTTGCGCGCTCGGACCCAGGCCGAGATGGTTGCCGACGGGGTGGTGCTCGCGCTGGCTGCCCGGCTGACGGAGCAAGTCGCAGGCTTGCCGGGCACACTTGTGGCGGCAAACGGCCCGAGCATTCAGTGCTTGATGGACGGGGCGTCTGTTAGAATTGCAGTCACGGACGTAGCTGGATTGATTGATTTGAACACGGCACCTGTCGAACTCTTGGCGCGGATCATCACCGGCGTTGGTGAGCCTGCCGCATCGGCTGAAGCGATTGCGACGGCGATTGGCGACTTTCGCGACATTGACGACGATGTTTCAGCGCAAGGTGCGGAGGCACGAGAGTATAATTCCGCCGGACGCGGTTATGGTCCCAAAAATGCGCCGTTCGAGACAGTCGAGGAACTCGACCAGGTGCTCGGAATGCGGCCCGACCTGTTGGCCCGCCTGCGCGGGCTCGTTACGGTCCACTCGCGTTCGCCGGCGCTTGACCTGCACGTTGCGCCGCCCGAGTTACTACGCGCGCTATCAGGTCGTGCGGATGGCAGCGAGGCGGAGCGCTTACGTCTTGCCGATAGCGCCGGGATGGCCAGCGGAGCACGGTCCCGGACGCATGCAATCAGTGTGGATGTCGTGACCCAGACCGGCGGACGATTCAGTCGAACAGCCACCATCGAGGCCACGAACGCCTCAGGCCTCGGGTTTTCCATTCGCGAATGGTCCGCGTTGCCGAACACCACCGACGACCAGATTGAAGCGGAAGCGACGTGCTCCGCAATAGGGCTTTGATAACCCCTCCCCGTCGAAAGCTTTCGATGCATGCACGACGGCAGTGATCGCCCAAACGCGCTGATACAAAGACAAGCAGCCTCGATACGGTCTCGATGTAGGTCACCGTATCTGTGGTTGACGATTTCTGTGCATAAGTGCTCCGAAATAAGCGGAAAAGTAGGGCCAAAACTACGGTTCGATGCCGTTCGCGGTCGCTTTCATCACCCAGACTTTGCGCAAGAATGCGTCCTCGAACGTGTAGAGCCAGGTCGCACCTTTGCCCGTCGTGGTGTTGATTTGCTCCTTCTTGACCAGCCCCTTTTCTTCCAGCTGGGCCAGCGTTCTGCCGAGCGAATTCCGGTCTACCTTGCTGATTTCGCGTATGTTTGTCGTCGTCATCGGCATCTTCTGGATGTCGAGCATGAACAGCCAGAACAGCAGCGCCTGCTGGAACTGCGACGACTGCGGCGTCTCCGCCGACGACTTGCTCGCGGTAATGATTTTGATGGCCGTCGAGGAAAAATAGCACAGGTCTTGGAACTGGAGGGGTGGGGTTGATTTCATCTATACTGCTCTGATACGGTCAGTTTAGTTGTTCGCGTCGGTCGTGAGTGTACTTCAAAAACGAGGGCGCAAATGCGAGCACTGTTAGCTGCTATAGCAGCGATGACGACGTTTGGGATACCGGCGAACGCAAGCGATGCGGGTTGTACCGTGGTGTTGTGCTTGCTCAATCCCGCAGGCTGGGCAGCGGTGGCGGAATGCGTGCCGCCGGTCCAGGATTTCATCCGGTCGGTCGCGTCAGGTGGCGGCGCGCCAGACTGCTCGGCTGGCATCGGTGAGATGGCGATCGGCCGGGGCCGGCGCTCGTATCAACGCTTCATTCAATACACCGACGCCAATGGTGTCCGTCAGACCATCAATTTTTGAGGGGCATGAAAGTGGCCCTCTTTATTGACCTGACGGCGCAGTGCGCGCCGTCGATCTCCCCTGCCCTCTTAGCGGCGATAGCAAGCGTCGAAAGCGGCCTGCAACCTCTGTCGGCGTATTCGGCCACGACGAAGGATGTCCCGGTCTCGGCGGGCATCGGCGTTGCCTTCGTCGTCGGGCAGCTTGATTCGGGGAACGATGTGGCAATCGGACTGATGGGGCTCGACGCGCGGTCGTTGCCGTCCGAGGGCCTCAGTTACGTCGAGGCGCTTGACGCCTGTTCGAATCTCGCGGTGGCGGGGCGCATTCTCGATGGGATCTCGAAGGCGGCTGAGAAAATGGGCCTGAACCCGTCGAGCGCTGAGCGTCATATGCTTCGCGTCTATGCTGTCCGCTCACTGGCGCGCAAAGGAACCCCTGAATCTTTTGCAGTCCGTGTCTTGGCCGAGAAGCAGAGATTGCAGACCGAGTTACCCCGGCTTGCAATCAAAGCCGGGACCGGAACGGTCAAACCCGAGGTGCCAGGAGAAGCACCTGTCGTGCCTTCACCCACCGAGTTGCGAACCACCGCGCCTCACCGCGTTGAGTTAAGTGCGAGTACGTTGGGTCGATCCGTTCCGGCGGAGACCGTTAGTGAACCGAGTTGGAATGTGTACGGCGGTGAAAGACCGGCTGGCATGATGGTTTTCAGCAAACAATAGGAAACGACGACATGACCAATTGGAATCGGCGCGCGCTCAGCGCGGCCGGAATGATGATCTGCGCCTTGGCGATGGCCGAACCCGCACTCGCGGCAGGGGCTGGCGTTCAAGCCGTGCTGGAATCGATTATCGCCCTGCTGACCGGCGGCATCGGCAAAGCGGTCGCGACGTTGGCGATCATGGCGATCGGCGCGGCGTGGATGTTCGGCCAGATGGAGATGCGCACGGCCGGCGCCTGCATCATCGGCATCGGCATCTTCTTTGGAGCAGCCTCGCTCGCAACGACCTTGTCGGGGGGCTGAGCCATGGAGGCTGATCTGACTGAAGATCCGCTGTTTCTGGCGTGCACCCGTCCGGCGATGTTTGCCGGCGTCACGATGGAAGCGATGGCGCTGAACGGCATGGTCACGATGATCGCGTTCATTCTGTCGTCCTCCCCGTTAGCGTTGCTGGGAGGGGCCGTCGTGCATGGCATCTTCAGTCAGATCATTCGCTACGACCACAACGCCTTTCGCATCCTCACCGCATGGGTCGAGACCCGTGCCCGGTGCCGGACCACCAGCTTCTGGGGCGGTTCGACGCTGACCCCGCTGCCGCTGGGCCGCACGTATTCTGACAAGGATTGATCGCATGGCAAACTACGCTGCAAACCTGGGTGGAATCGCATCGCGCGAGAACTCAGCGTCGATGTTCATTCCCTACTTGCGTCATGTCACGCCCGGCGTCATTGCCCTCTCCACCGGCGCGCTGATGACCATGGTCGAGGTCGATGGCTTCGCGTTCGAGACCGCCGATGTCCGGGACGTCAACGCCCATCATGCCGATCTCAATACCCTGTGGCGCAACATCGCCGACGAGCGGCTGGGCCTGTGGTCGATCTTATTGCGGCGGCGGTCGTTCACATATCCGAACGGCGACTTCAGCAGTGAATTCGCCCGTGCCCTCGACACCAAATATCGCGACCACATGATTGGCCAGGAACTGTTCGCCAACCGCTTGGTGCTCGCGCTCGTCCACATGCCGGTGGGCTTCTCGCCAGGCACCCTGAGCAAAGCGCGCAAGGCCGGAACCGAGGTCGATCCGGACGCCATCAAGCGCCTGACCGACACGGCGGCGCTCGTGATCGAAGGCCTCCGCCATCTCGGGGCACGACAGCTTGGCCTCATCGAAAGCGATGATGTGCTGTTCTCCGAACCCTCGGGCGTCCTGCATCAAGTCCTCGGCGGGCTCGAAACACGCATCCCGCTGACGCAAGGCTCGGTCACCGGCGCGGTTTACACCGACCGGGTGATCATCGGCCGCGAAACAATCGAAGTACGCGGCGCGGCGCACACTCAATTCGGCGCCGTTCTGGCACTGCGGGAATACCCCGCACGCACGCGCCCGACGATGCTCGCCGACGCGTTGACGTTGCCGTTCGAACTTACTCTGGTGCAATCGTTCCGCTTTTACGCCAAGGCGACAGCGACCGAGATCATGTCGCGCAAACAGAACCAGCTCGTCAGCGCGTCCGACCGCGCCAGCAGTCAGGCGACCCAGCTGACGGAGGCCGTGGACCAGCTAGAAGGCAACGACTTCGTGCTCGGCGAGCATCATCTGTCGATGGCGGTCTTTGCCCCGACGATGGCGGCCTTGAACGACTGTGTGAACATGGCCCGTGGGGCGTTGACGAACGGCGGCGCGGTCGTCGTTCGCGAGGACCTGGGGCTGGAGGCGGCGTGGTATGCGCAGTTGCCTGGCAACTTCAAATTCCGGCCGCGATCGGCGTCGATCACGTCGCGCAACTTTGCGGCCTTGAGTCCGCTCCATGGCTTCCCGCATGGCCAGATCGACGGCAACGTGTGGGGTCCGGCGGTCGCCTTGTTCAAGACCTCCGGCGGCGGCGCATATCACTTTAATTTTCACGTCGCCGATCTCGGCAACACCTTCGTGTGCGGTCCCAGCGGATCGGGCAAGACCGTCGTGGTCAACTTCCTGCTGTCGCAACTCCAGAAGCACAATCCCCGGATCATCTTCTTCGACAAAGATCGCGGCGCGGAGCTGTTCGTCCGGGCGTGTGGCGGCACCTACCTCGCCTTCCAGATGGGCAAACCCACAGGCTGTGCGCCGTTGAAGGCCCTGCCCGCAACGGCTGCAAATGAATTGTTCCTCTGCCATTGGGTCGAAAAGCTGACCGGTCTCTCGCTGACGCCCGAGGAGCGCAACAACGTCGCGTTCGCGGTGTCGAGCGTGATGGAGCGACCAGCTTCGGAACGCTCCATCCGCGCCCTGCGGTCCTTTATCAACGCGTCGCCAGGTGCCGGCGGTGCCGCACGCGTGTTCGGCGGTCTGCTGCGGTGGGAACAGGGCCAACCACTCGGATGGGTCTTTGACTGCGACCACGACGCCATCGGTTTGGATGCCCGGTTCGTCGGCTTTGACATGACCGAATTCCTCGACGACCGGCGCGACGACATTCGCAAGCCGCTGATGGCGTACCTGTTCCACCGGGTCGAAGAGAAAATCAACGGCGAGCGGATTGTCGTCGTCATCGACGAATTCTGGAAGGCGCTGTCCGATCCCGACATGGCGGCGATGGTGCAGGACCAGCTCAAAACCATCCGCAAAAAGAACGGCCTCTTGATCCTGGCGACCCAATCGCCGCGCGACGCGATCCTGTCGCCGATGGCGCACACCATCATCGAACAGTGTCCGACGCAGGTGTTCATGGCCAACGCGCGTGGCGACCGTGCCGACTACGTTGACGGTATGAAGCTGACCGACCGCGAGTTCGCACTGATCCAGCGCGAGATGGGCGTCAACAGCCGGCGGTTCTTGATCCGCCAAGGCCACAGCAGCGTTGTCGCAGAGCTGAACCTGCGCGGGTTCGATGCCGAACTGGCGATCCTGTCGGGACGCACGGCCTACATCGAACTGATGGAGCAGGCGATGGCCGAAGCCGGAACTGATCCCGAGCGGTGGCTTCCCTTGTTCCAGCAACGGCGGCAGGCAGCCTGATCTCGCGGTGACACGCGCCAATAGCTTGGAGGCTCTGCCTCCAAACCTCCGCCAAAGGCCTGCGGCCCTTGGAACCCCGGACTTTTTTTATTGTGCCTAAGGCGCGGGTCCAGGGTCAACGACCCTGGTCGGGGAGACCGAGGGGCGGAGAGCCCCTCGGCTTCGGGCAACAAACTCAAACAACTGAAATGGAAACAATGAAACAGATTCCGATAGTCGGCGTGATTTTGTGGATGAGCGCGGGGATGGCAGCAGCGCAGGGCGTGCCGGTGATCGACCTGTCGTCGATTGCGCAGCAGATTCAGCAATTGGAGCAAATGCGCAGTCAGTTGACGGCGCTCAATCAGCAGATTTCGCAGGCCCAGCAAATGTTCGCGTCGGTGAACCAGCTGACCAACATGGGCGACATCGCCACCGCTCTTAACAACCCGGCGATCCGGCGCGCGCTGCCGGCGGATTTCGCAAGCGTCGAACGCGCGTTGATGGGAACGGGGAATGGTACGTTCGGCACGAATGCCGATGCGCAGCGCTCGGCCAACGAAGTCTACACCCGTCCCGGCGACGACTTCTACGCCAGCGAAGTGAGGCGCACGCAGGGCGCGAATGCCGGGGCCGCCTCGGTGGGCCAGGGGATGTACGAGGCGGCGTCGGCGCGCATTGATGGTCTGGAGCAGCTGCGTCAACAAATCGGGCAGGCCGATAGCGCGGCGGCGAAGGCCGACCTTGGCAACCGGATCGCTGTCGAGACGGCGATGCTCAACACCGACATGCTGCGCATGCAGGCGCTGCGGATGGTGCAACAGGCCCAAATCCAGGTCCAGGAGCAGCGCGCGAAAGAGCGTTACGACCAGCTGGTGGACGAAGGCATTCAAGGCCTCGGCGGCGGCACACCAGCCAGCAGCCCCACTCAATAACTCTCCCTCCCTTTTGAAAGAGAAACGTTTCATGGCCGCTGGAAAAGCGCAGGTCTTTGCTGACCTCAATACCCAATTGCTGGCGCCGATCAGCTCGTACGTCGACACGGCGGTGTCGAACGTGCAGAGCGCGATTGAAGCGCCGCTGAAAGTGAGCATCGTTCTCTACATTATGTGGTTTGGCTGGCAGTTGATGGTCGGCGCCACCCCGATTGCGATGGCGGAAATCGTCAAGCGCGCGCTCCGCATCGGCGTGATTTTGATGCTGTGCCTCAGTGGCGGCAGCGACGGCGGTTATTCCAAATACGTCAAGACGCCACTGCTTACGGACATTCCCAATCAGGTGTCCGAAATGGTCGTGAAGGACAAGTTCTCCGATAGCAACGGCACGGCCTTCGACACCATCGTCAATAATGCCGCCAAATCTGCCGCCACCATGAGACAAGCGTCGAGCGGGTGGTCGATCAGTGCCGCGATCGGCGCGCAGGTGCAATCGCTGCTGCTGGAACTCGCCGCCTATGTCACGGCCGCCGTCGGCTTCTACTACGTGATGTACGCGAGGATCGTGCTCGGCATGTTGCTTTCGCTGGGGCCGATTTTCATCGCGATGGCGTTGTTCGATACGACCCGCCGGTTCTTCGACGGCTGGCTCTCTCAGTGCGCCAACTTCATCATTCTCCAGATCCTCATTGCCACCGTTTGCTCAGTGATGATGACGATGCTGACGACGGTTCTCGGCGGGACGTTCGGCCCGGAGCAGCCCGGCGCGATGGCGGCGGCGCTGGTGACTTGCCTCGTGATGGTGATGATCTTCACTCAGTTGCCGGTGATCTCGCACGCACTGGCCCAAGGTGGTGCGTCGCTCGGACTATCGAGCGTGGCCGGCTTCACCACTGTGCGGAACGTCGTGTCCAACCGCGCCGGCGACGCGGTCGCAAGTGCTGGCAATAGTGCGCGGGAAGCGCGGGCCGGCACCGGCGCATTCAAGGCGGCGGGTCCCAACAAGACATGGGGCAACTACGTGCTCTCGCGCGGTCCAACGGACGCGCGGGGACCCTTCCGGGATCACCGGAATTACAGCGGGCGTTCGCGTTCATCATCCAATGGCGGCTCCCCAACTGGCGATACCGGAGCCCCAGGCGGCAACACCTACACCGAGCAGAATTCAGAACAGAAGCCATGACGATTCATGGACTCAAGAGAGGGCGACCAAATGAAAAAACTGATGTTGGCACTGGCGCTGTGTTGCGGACTGGGCGGGTGCGGCGGCCTGCGCATGCCGCCGCTGGCGAGCTGCGACGGGGCCGAACGGCGGCCCCTCAACGCCGGATTTTGGAAATCACCTGATCGGGCAGACCTCATCGCGACGTCGTCGAAATGCTGACCCGCACCTCACACCAGAAAGGATGAAAGCTCATGGCAAACGCCGTTAAGGCCGACGGATTGGCCGACTATATCAAGGATGCGCGGTCGTTCGATCAGGACCGCGTGTTGGCTTCGGACCGCTCGAAACGAGTGGCGTGGACGATAGCAGGCGTGTCCTGCGTCCTCGCCTGCTGCGGAGCACTCGGCGTGGCCGCACTCGCCCCGTTCAAGACCGTGGTGCCGCTCGTGTTCCGCGTCGACAACGCCACCGGGATTGTCGAGACGGTGTCGACCGTCACCGAGACCAGCGGCACGCAGAACGAAGCCGTCACCAAGTTCTTTTCGGCGGCCTATGTTCGCGCCCGTGAGGGGTTCGTGGCCAGCGAAGCCAAGCTGAGCTTTCGCGCGGCGGCGTTGATGTCGTCGCCCAGCGAGCAGCAGCGGTTGGAAGCGGCCAACAAGCTCACCAATCCAGATGCACCACAGCTGCTTTATGGCAAGTCGGCGACCTCGAAAATCAACATCAAATCGATCTCGCTACTCACCAAGGAAGTGGCCTCGGTCCGATACGCCAAGGTCGTAACGCGCGGCGAAGACGTGCGCACGACGCACTGGGTGGCGACCCTCACGTTCGCCTACCTGCCTGCGACCATGGACGACGCCGACCGGCTGATCAACCCGCTGGGCTTTTCAGTGTCCGACTATCACGCCGACCCGGAGACCGTGCAATGACACCAACAAGCCGACTTCTATTGAGCGGGGGGATGGTCCTCGTGGCCTGGTGTGCGCCCGTGCTCGCCGCTCAAGATCCCGTTGCGGGCAACCTCGATAGCCGCATCCGCTTCATCGACTATGCCCCCTATCAAGTCACCCGAGTCGCCGGCGCACTGTGGTCCTCGACCCAGATCGAGTTCTCGGCCGACGAAGACATTCAGCATGTCGGGATCGGCAACGCGGTCGCGTGGGATGTCGCCGTCAAAGGCAATCTGATCTTTCTCAAACCGCGTGAACTGCAAGGCCCGACGAACTTGCATGTGGTGACGAAGCGGCCCGACGGGTCGCAGCGCAGCTATCAGCTCGAAATCGTGGCGATGTCGAAGGAGTTCTTGGCCTCCCACCGGGAGCTGACGCCGTTCTACTTCGTCAAGTTCCGCTATCCCGCCGATGAGGCGGCAAAGGCCAAATCGGCCGCCGCTTTGAGGGCGGATGCGGAAGCAGCAATCCGGGCTGAGCGGGTGCTCTCCGCCGAGGACCTGAGCGGACCGAAGAACTACGCCTATTCGGCCCAAGGCGACGCGCCGTTCCTGCCGTCGGGCGTGTCTGACAACGGCAAGCTGACGACGTTTGAGTTCCCAAACAACATCGAGGTGCCGGCGATCTTCCTGGCGCTGGCCGATGGCAGCGAAACGCTGGTGGCCAAATCGGTCAAGGGCCACAGCGTCGTCGTCCACGCGACCAGCGCCAAGTTCGTGCTGCGACGCGGCTTCGAAGCGATCTGCGTGTTCAACGAACGCTACGTGCTGGGCGGGACCGATCCTGGAACAAACACCGTATCGAGTGACGTTTCGCGGGTCGTCAAAACGCCGGCTTCGATCAAAGCCTCGAAGGGATTTGGCCCGGTTGTCGTCACGCCGTCGTCGCCACCTATTGCGCTGGTTCAGCCCGCGCCGACGACGCCGCTGTTCGTTCCCGGCGGCACCTTGAGCGGCCTTAGCCAACAGAATGGGAATGGAAAGCCATGAACGATAAAACCAACGATCTGCGGTCCGGCGAGCGCGCGGGCCATTCTGAAGCCCAGGCTTCTCCCCGGTCGTCGCTGCTCAAGGCGGCGGGCATTCTGGGCACCGGCGCGGTGGCCGCCCTCGTGCTGTTCGGCTTAACGGGGAAGCCAAAGGAGAAGCCTCTCGACAAGACGACCATGCGGGCGACGGCAACCTATCAGGAAGCGCCGGAGCGGCCCATTCGGGCGGTCATGAAGGCGGACCGTGTTGCCGATCTGGGAACCGTTGGAACGGTCGTGGAGGCGCGCGTGACGGCAGCGAGCCCTCTGCCACCACCGGCCCCGCCGACGCAGGCGGAACTGTTGATGGACAGTGCGCGTCGCGCGCCGGTCATCGCCTTCACCAAGGGGATCGGCAGCGGGATTAGCGACACCATTGGTGTTGGCGGATTCCCGGCGTCACAGGACACCGAAGACAAAGGGGCGTTCGAGCGCCGCCTCCAGGGGCCAAAGCTTGAGGGCGTCCGTGCCGGCTTGATCGGCAATCGCGACATGGTCATCGCCATGGGGACATCGATCCCCTGCACCCTCGAAACCGCGCTGCAAAACGATCAGCCCGGCTTCACGTCGTGCGTCATCGACCGGGATGTGCTGAGCGACAACGGCCATGTCGTGCTGCTCGAAAAGGGCACGCAGGTCGTCGGCGAATACCGTGGCGGCCTGAAGCAAGGGCAAGCCCGCCTGCATGTGCTGTGGAGCCGGGCCAAGACACCGACCGGGGTTGTGATCGAACTCGCCTCGGCGGCGACCGATCAACTGGGGCGAGCGGGCTTTGGCGGCTACGTCGACAATCACTTCATGGAGAGGTTCGGGTCCGCGATCCTGCTCTCGGTCGTGTCCGATCTGACCAAAATCGGCGGGCAAGAAATTACCACGCAATCGGGTTACAGCGCCAACGGCACGGCGAACACCGGCAAGGATGCCGCCGCCATTGCAGTCGAGCAGACGGCGGCGATGGCGCCAACCCTCCACAAGCACCAAGGCGAACTCGTCTCGATCTTCGTGTCGCGCGATCTTGATTTCTCGCCGGTCTATTCGCTCAAAATGATGAAGGAGCGGACGCGGGTTTCGGCGCCGGTCCAGCAGGGTTGGCAGCCCTTACGGCCAGTCACCAGCAGCTTGAAGGATTGAGGCCATGGATGGCGGAATTCCTTTGGGGATGAACGGCGCGTTGCGCGGCCAGCTCGAACCGTTGTCTGCCATCCTGGCGCGTCCCGACGTGTTCGAAGTGGTGGTGAACAAGCCGGGCGAAGTGTGGGTCGAGACGGCGGCGGGCTGGCAGGTGTTGGTCCTGCCCGAACTGACCTACACGGCGTTGGAGCGGATCGCGGTCACGACCGCGAACGCGTCGGGGCAATTTGTCGACGCGACGAAGCCGCTGTTGTCGGCGACGTTGCCGGGTGGCGAGCGGATCCAGATCGTGATGCCTCCGGCCACATCGGCCGGCATCATTTCGGTGACGATTCGCAAGGCCTCCACCACGACGATGACCCTCGTCGAGCTGGAGCGTGGCGGCCTGTTCAGTGAGATTGCGTCGCCGCTGCTGCGCGACGGCGGCACCATCGAAGATTATGACCTGGCGGAATTGCTACGCGCTCAAAAGTCGGCGGTGTTTTTGTACCAGTGCGTGCTGGCGCGCAAAAACATCATCATCGCCGGCGCGACCGGGTCGGGGAAAACCACCCTGTCGAAAGCGCTGATCCGCCTGGTGCCTCAGCACGAGCGGATCGTGACCATCGAAGACACGCCCGAGCTGGTCGTGCCGCATAAGAACTATGTGCGGCTGCTGTATTCCAAGGGCGCGCAGAACGGAACGCAAGTCGGGGCAAAGGAGCTTTTGGAAGCTTCGCTGCGAATGCGTCCCGATCGGATCATCATGGGCGAAATCCGTGACGGTGTGGCGTTCGATTTCCTGCGCAACGTCAATTCGGGTCATCCCGGATCGATCACAACGGTGCACGCCAATTCGTGCGCGCTGGCCTTCGAGCAGCTGACCTTGCTGGTCAAGGAATCGCCGACGGGCCGCGACCTCGAACGCGGCGACATCCGCCAGCTTCTCGAACAACTCGTCGATGTTGTTGTGCAGTGCAAGCGCGTCGGCGGCAAGTTCCGCGTCACCGAAATCTGGTTCGGCCCGGACGAAGAGCGATTGAGGGCCGCTGGCCCCCACTCTTAGAAAAACAGCAGACACCAATTTGGACCGCCTGTTTGCCAGCTCGCGTTGCGGGTCACTGGACGAGCGCGCGTGCCGATTTCGAGCGTTGCCGATGCGTTGCAACTCAACACTTCCAAAAAGGAAACTAATCGATGCGCACTTTTACGAAACTCATGATCAGCGTTGCTGCCGTCTGCGCGATCTGCCCTGCCCTGGCGCAGGCTCAGTCGACAGGCTCCGGGTCGACGGCTACGGGCGGACTTGCGGCCGCCTACGGCGTCTCGTCGAAGGCGTCGGGTGTCTATTCGTCTGCGTTCGGAGTGAGCGCGACGGCGACCAACAACAATACAACGGCGTTGGGCGTCAATGCGAACGCATCGGGATTTGCTGGGACGGCAACGGGCAATGGCGCGGCGGCAGTTGGCGACTATTCGTCGGCGTTCGGCTCCAACGCGTCCGCAACTAATTATATCGCTACAGCGGTTGGCATGGCCTCCAGTGCAACGGGCACAGGTGCGTCGGCGATCGGTCCCTACGCGACGGCCTCAAACGATGGTGCGACGGCTCTGGGGTTAGGAAGCACCGCTAGCGGTCTTTCGGCAACGGCTGCGGGCGATCATGCTGTCGCGTCCGGTGGATCATCGGCAGCGCTTGGCGCGACCGCGAAGTCGACCGGATTGGGGTCAACAGCGTTAGGCTACGGCGCGGTGTCGACTGGCGTCAGTTCAGTGGCGCTCGGAAATACCGCTGTATCTTCGGGTGATCAAAGTTCTGCTCTGGGGTCGTCGGCGTCAGCGACGGGCGCCCAGGCCACGGCGGTTGGCTTTCTGTCGAAGGCTGCTGGAGCGGATGCTGTGGCGGTGGGCACCGGCTCGACCGCCACGGGCGATTACACGGTCGCCAACGGATACAACGCGTCGGCGAGCACCATCAATGCAGTTGCGCTTGGAAACAATGCCACGGCCAGCGGCTTGAACTCGGTCGCTTTGGGGTCGAATGCGACCGATGGCGGGCGTGCCAACACGGTGTCGGTTGGTGGTGTTGGGACTGAACGCACCGTCAGCAACGTCGCGGCGGGTACGCTCGGTACGGACGCAGTAAACCTCGATCAGTTGAATGCAGTCTCGTCTACCGTGACGACGCAGGGTGCGCAGATCGCAGCGCTCGATGGTCGCCAGACGGCAACGGAAGGCAACGTGGCCATGCTTCAGTCGCAACAAGCGGCAACTGCGGTCACGGCGAATGGCGCGCTGCAGCGCAGTGGCGGGGTTATGACCGGCAATATGAACATGGGAGGTCATGTGATCGGCGGATCGGGCCCAGCGGTGCTTGCCGATGATCTGATTACCAAGGGGCAAGTCGATCTGGCCATCTCGGGTGCCAATGCGCGGATTGATCATGCCGAGGCGGGCGTCACGCGCGCCAACCGTGGCGTGGCATCCGCGATGGCGATGTCGGGCGTTTCTATGCCAGACGGCAAAAAATTCGTCCTTGGCGGGCACATCGCGACGTTTGCGGGGCAACAGGCCCTCGGCTTCTCGGCAGGCGCGATGGTCAGCAAAAATATGATGGTCGACGCTGGTGTTGGGGTTTCGACGAACGGCGGCCCTGCCGGTGTGCGCGTGGGCGGCCAAGTCGCGTGGTGAGGTCAAAACGACCTGCTGTCTAGCCGATAAAATGTGAACTACTACGGACGGCGCGGAGTTGAAGGGGCGCTCCGCGCCAATAACTGCCCTGACCCGCGCAGTTATGCACATCTCACGAAGCGTGGCGCCCCTTTTTGCCGCCCAATCGGCTAGTGAAGTGAGACTGCCTGTTTGCGTTTCGACTGCATCGCTGAGGACCTGGAAACGCAGATGTCATTGACCATAGATTTTGTTGTATCAGACGAACGCTTTACGCCTGCGGTAGCGAAACACTCCTATTGGCGGCTTGTTGCGATTGGTGTGATCGCTGGACTGCCCGCAGGAACATGGGCCGGTCTAAGCTTGTGGCTGACAGGGTCGGGGATCGTGTCAGCCGGTGTCTTCGCAGTGTCCTACGTTTTCGCCGTCATCGGCTTGGCATTATTGACAATGGCATGACGAGCCCGGCTTCGAGCCAACGGGTGACGATCTCCCGCCGATCTTCCGTGCTCGCGGTGGTTGGAATGGCTCCGCAGATCACGGGCGGTTTCCACGGCGGATCGCCAGCGAGGACGAGGGCAACCCCATAGGGCAAGGTTCGAATGCTGCGCTGAGACCGTGGGGCGATCTTCGCGCGGGCGCGGTGGGACTCAAGCATACGGGCGTGTCCGGCTGGGCAGCGCCGGAAACAGACTGAGCTGGCGGCGCTTCGTTTCAACCTTGCGCCAGGACGGATCGCGGGCGGCGGCGTCGAGCCGTCGCCTGATGACGGCGGCGGGTCCGCCTTGCATGCGCAGGGTGCGGGTGCCGATTTCAATCCGGCTGCCGATCTGCGGGCACAGGTCAGCGTTGGGACCGATCACGCGGACTTCAATCAGGTCGCCGGTCGGATCGGGTGTCCAATAGTGGCGTTGGCGACGGTGCTTGTAGGTGTACCGCAGGCGCAGGATGATCCCTTCCCAGACAAGCGGAATAGTCACGGTGGTTTTGATCGCAAGCTGGCGCGCTGGCTTCATCGGATCAGTCCTCCGTGAGGGTGAGGATTGTCAGCACGGGTTCGGCGTCGTCGCCGGGCCCGCACAGGCATTTAAGTGTCGTCAGGCGCGGGCGCGTTCCTCGCCCGCCGCGCGGCACCGCGTAGAACTGGAACTCGACACGGGAATTGCTGTCATTGGGCCGCGACCGCGTGCCGACACGCAGTTTGACGGCCAGCATGTGGACCACATCCCACGCCCGGCCCGCTTCGTCCTGGTAGGTTTGGCGCTTGGTGTCGTCCTCGGTCCAGCCGCGCTTGGTGAGGATTTCAGGTGGCGTTGTGAACTGGTCGGGGCACGGGATCACGTAGCCCGACATATCGCCGGTCGACTTGGCCGGCATCAATCCAACGCGCTGGATCTTCACCGTCGCGGTTCCGACAAGCGCAATCACCTGCCACGCCTCGACGTTGGTTTGGTCGTAGCCCCAAGAGCCCGTCAGCACTTGACCCACGACCAGCCGGTTGTTGGGCTTGTTCTCTGCGCGCGTCTTGGCCTTTAATTCGACTGATAGGCGGCGGCTTTCGAAATAGCGCCGCACCTCAGCTTCGCGGGCCGCTGGCGAATTGCAGTAAATGTGCAAATCCGGCTTTTGGCGTTTTGCGCAGAAGGCCGTTACGCTATAAAGCGTGCGGTCGCGAACGACATCATCATGGATATAGGCGATGGCATCGCTGGCCTTATCGCTGACCTTTGTGCTTTTCTTCGGGATATAACTTTCGCGGGTCGGCTTGAAACGTCGCATGACTGAATACTCTGGACAATTGGCGGCAATTGCGGATTAACGGCTGAAATCCATCATCATCAGCTCTTCGCAGCCATAGACGGTTGGCGCATCGCAGCTTTCACAATCATAGCCCTGGGCGTCTGGCTCGATGCCGTCAGCCTCGGCCCCACAGGTGA
This sequence comes from Hyphomicrobiaceae bacterium, assembly GCA_040080145.1. GTDB lineage: Bacteria > Pseudomonadota > Alphaproteobacteria > Rhizobiales > Hyphomicrobiaceae > JANXVY01. Next base: position 13,609 of record JBEBJA010000013.1, on the reverse strand, counting down.
GGCAAAGGCCTGGATCATCGGTCGAACGGGATCGGCGGCGGCACATCGCTTCGATGCGCGCTGAGGTGATGGAAGGGTGCCAGACAGCGGGACTGCACATGTTCAAAGCCCCGCGCTGAGAGCGTTTTGGTGCGCGATCGCCACGGTTTTGATTTCCGTAATCCGCGACAGTACGCGTTTGTGCTGGGCTTCGCAGATCGTCGCAGTTACGCGTGGCGGCGATGTCGTTTCGATATTTGCGCGATAGTCGGTAAAAAGAATTGTCTCGCGCGTGCCGGGTCCGATGATGCGAAACGCGGTGGCGCTGGTTACGAGCCTTCCAGAATTGTTGCGGCTCGTCGTAACAATAAGCACTGTTTCGTCAAAGAGCGGAATTTCGTCTTCTGATTGCCAGCCGTCGCGCAGGCACTTCGTTGTTACGGTCATAATGTACGCTTTCACTTGAGTGGCCGTTCTTTGATATAAAGACGATAGCACATAAGAAGAACTGAAGCAATTAAAGACGACGGAACTTGCGAAACAAATTGCCAGCAGTTATTTGAATTTTGCAGGCATCATGTTTGAACAGACAATTCCCGGCTTGCATTTGGCAATATCGCGCGTTTTGTTGGTCTTGCCTCCCTTGACGGACTTTTTGAACGCCCTTGCCCCGCGCGCAATCTCGCGCGTATTGGCCCTGCCTGACCGTCGGCCCGTGTTCTCGGGCGCGACCGCCTGCGACCCGGCCCGCGTCCTCGGGCCGGCGCACTTGACAGGAAGGAAACTTGGAAACGACGCCGCGCGCATCTTCGCGCGGTTCTCTCCACTCGGCGCAGACGAGGCAGCAGGTCGCCGGCCTTCGACGTCGTGTCTGACGAAAGGGCACTTCCTAAGTCATGATCCCTGTTCGACCCGCCGGGGGCGATGTGGACGATCCCCGTCCGACGCCCACAGCGACCCACGGCGCGCAAGGTGAAGTCATCGCCCCCTGCACTTGGGCGACCGTAGCGCAGCGAAGGAGCGGGGCCCTTGCCCCGCTTGACGAGCCGAGCACCATGGTACTGACTTCGACGTCCCGCCCGGCAGCTTGATAGACTACTTCGCGTTCACCGCGTCAGGTCGCCCACCCGCAGGGCGCAGACCGCCTTCGGGCTGCGTCGGCGTGGGAGCACAGCGACCCGCCGATGTCGAGCCGACCCGACCCCTTGGGAGGGTGACGCCCAGAGACGTATTGGCACCGGGTGACCTCAGCAATAGAGCGACTGCAGCAGGCTAAGCCGCCCTTTGCGATCAGCCCGACGAGACGAATGCTTTGATTTGAGCCCGCCCGCATCCTCGGGCGTGGCTGCCCGCTCCGGCCCGCGCTCTCGGGACCGGTGCCCTTCACGAAATTACCGCCGTAGTGACTGCCTGAGATTCGGCAGTGCGGAGTTTGCAAACTTGGCGATGCGCTGATTGTTGGTGGTCCCACGCCTTCCGCACCGCGTCTGCACCACCTCAACGGGCGGACATAAATGTTCGTGATCGAACGGTCAGCCTCATCAGCCGGCGAATTTTTGATCGACTGACGGATTGGCTTGATACCGACCGTCATGCTGCCAACGCGATTCCCGAATTTCTGCGATTCCGCAAAACGGATGATCAGATGGCCGATGCTTTTTGCGCCATCAGACGGGGCGCGGCCGGCTGATGGGCAATAGGAAGGGCGAACGGCGGATCAACTTTCAGACGCTTCGCTATAGCCGCAGCGTGAAGGGGACCAATGCTGTTTGGTCTGAGATCGACGAGCGCTGGTTCGCCAGCGCCGTCCTTTGTTGCGCCGCGTGAACGATGATGGTAGGCGGTGACGATGATCATCGTCGAATGTGCGTCCGCTGTGACGCCACCCTGACCGCATTTCATTGGTCGAAGTAATCGCCCGGCGCAGACAAGATCTGCGTCGCGCTGCCGTTTATCAAGCGCTCGCCACAGATCAGGCTGGCGAACAAGGTTTCATCTTCTCATGAACGTAGCTGCACTCCGGGCCGAATGGCTTGGAAACATTCGTGCGGACCTGCTGGCAGGTCTCGTCGTTGCCCTCGCGTTGATACCCGAGGCCATCGCGTTTTCAATCATTGCCGGGGTCGACCCCAAAATTGGCCTCTACGCGTCGTTCTCGATCGCCGTCATCACGGCCATCGTCGGTGGCCGCCCTGCGATGATTTCCGCTGCAACCGCCGCCACGGCCGTGTTGATGGTCACGCTCGTCAAACAGCACGGCCTGCAATACTTGCTCGTCGCGACAATCCTCGCCGGGCTCCTGCAAATCGCGGCGGGCTTTCTGCGGCTTGGCTATGTCATGCGGTTCGTTTCGAAGTCTGTGATGACAGGTTTCGTGAACGCCCTCGCGATCTTGATTTTCATGGCGCAATTGCCGGAGCTCATCGGCGTGACGTGGCCGACCTATGTCATGGTCGCGGCAGGACTTGGCATCATCTATGGATTTCCGCTTCTCACAAAAGCCGTGCCGTCACCGCTGATCTGCATCATTGTGCTCACCGCTCTTGCGTTGGCGTTTGGCATCAACGTGCGCACGGTCGGTGACATGGGCGAACTCCCCTCGACACTGCCCGTGTTCTTGCTGCCCAACGTGCCGTTCAATCTGCAGACCCTGTGGATCGTCTTGCCCTATTCGATCGCCGTTGCAGCGGTCGGCCTGCTGGAATCGTTGATGACTGCACAGATCGTCGACGAATTGACCGATACGTCCAGCGATAAGAACCGGGAATGTGTGGGCCAGGGCATTGCCAACATCGCCACAGGGTTCATCGGCGGGATGGCAGGTTGCGCCATGATCGGGCAGTCGGTGATCAACGTGAAGTCGGGTGGCCGCGGTCGGCTGTCGACATTTGCTGCCGGTATATTCCTATTGTTCTTGTGCGTCGTGCTCGGCCCTTGGGTGAAAAAAATCCCGATGCCGGCCTTGGTCGCGATTATGATCATGGTCTCGATCGGCACATTTAGCTGGATCTCGATTGCCAATCTCAAGACGCACCCGCGTTCGTCGAGCATCGTGATGCTGGCGACGGTGGTCGGCGTCGTGTTCACGCACAATCTCGCCATTGGCGTGCTGCTCGGCGTCCTTCTGTCCGGCATCTTCTTCGCCTGGAAAATCGCCCAGTTGTTCCGCGTCACCTCAGAGGCGACAGCCGATGGCAAAGCGCGCGCTTATCGCGTGGAGGGGCAGCTGTTCTTTGCCTCCGCTGACGATTTCACGTCGGCGTTCGATTTCAAGGAGGCACTGGAGAAGGTCACCATTGATCTATCCGGCGCGCACATCTGGGACATCTCCAGCGTGGCGGCGCTGGACACCGTCATTCTCAAGTTCCGCCGGGAAGGCGCTGAAGTCGAGGTGATCCGGCTCAATGAGGCCAGCGAGACCATCGTCGATCGCCTCGCCATTCATGACAAGCCCGGCGCACTCGATAAACTTGCGGGCCACTAACCGGACGGAGAAACTCTCATGACCAGCATCATCGCCTGTATCGACGGTTCGGTTTACACACACAGCGTCATCGATCATGCCGCCTGGGCGGCCACGCGGCTCAAAAACTCTATCGAACTCCTGCAAGTGTTGAAGCATCGCGACGCTGATTCCAGCGACCTCAGCGGGGCCATTTCCGCCGATGCGCAGCAGACCCTTTTGTCGGAGCTGGCAGCCCTCGACGCGGCGCGGGCCAAGTTGCAGCAAAAGCAGGCCCGGCACGTTCTCGACGAAGCCAAGGTGCGGCTGGGGGCGGCCGGAATTTCAGACGTCACCATCAGTCTCCGTCACGGTGATTTTCTCGACACCCTGGCGGCACGCGAAGCCAACGCCGGCATGGTCGTGATCGGCAAGAGGGGTGAAGCGGCGGATTTCGCAAAACTGCATCTGGGATCGAACCTGGAGCGCGTCATCCGATCGAGCCACAAGCCGGTGCTCGTCGCGGCACGCGCTTTCCGGCCCATCAAGAACGTGATCATCGCGTTCGATGGCGGTCCAACCGCGCTCAAGGTTGTCGATCACGCCGCGCGATCGCCGCTGTTTGCGGACCTGCTGCTTCAGTTGGTCATGATCGGTGGCGATGCAGCGACCGCACAAAAGCAACTTGCCGCTGCGGCGGCGACTTTGAAAGCGGGCGGTCATCAAGTCGAGACCCGGCATGAGCAAGGGGTGGCGAGTAAGGTCATTGCCGGGCTTGTTAGCGCCGGCGGCGTCGATCTCCTCGTCATGGGCGCTTACGGCCACTCCCACATCCGCGCCCTCGTCATCGGCTCGACCACGACGGAAATGATCCGCTCGTGCAAAATCCCGATCCTTCTGGTCCGGTGATACCGGTGCTTGGTGCGCATCACGAGATTGGGCAATTTTGCAGCAAGTGTGTTGCGCGAACACGATGACCGCTCAGGGTCAAAATCGACAGGCGCTAGGCATCTGACGGTCGAAATGGTCGGTTAGCCGACGTGAGGTGGAGCGCTAGACGCAGGCACGATCGCGGTCGATCCGCGATGTTAAGCTAAGCAGGGCCCTTGAATTTCATCAGGAGCCCTGATTTGCTGGACCAAGGATGATCGCCGCCTTAAATCGACCTGCCCTGGGCCTGACTTTCCATGGCGAGGCGTTGGACTTCTTGCTGGGCGGGGATGCCCTTGGCTTGGATGTCGGTGGCAGCGTTGATGGTGTGAATGACACTGACGGCTTGGATCGGGTCGATTCCGACTGCTTGAGCGAAGGGCTCGGCTTGAGCCGCGGTGAGCGCCGATCTGGCTTCCTGGCGGGCAACGTTTGCTTGGGCGAGTGCGGCCTTGGCGGGTTCGGGGAGTGCGTCGGCACCGGCGACGATGGCGTCGATCGCAGTTCTCACGCGGCGGTCGGTGGCGTACTGGGTCACCGACTTGTCGCGACTGCCGGCCAGGATGCTCGAATAGTACTCGTTCATGTGCGGCACGCCGGGCCGGTCGGGCGTGTGCGGGATCATCGCCTTGTCGAGTTCATTGCCGGCCCGGCTGATCGCGGTGTTGATCGCCGCCAAATGGGCATCGTCCTTGGGCTGAACGGTCCAGGATTTGATGGCGGCGTTCCATTCGAAGCCTGATTTTTTTAGCGCGGCGTTGGCGTTGAGATCACGCGGCAGCGTAACGGCAATTTCAGACCCGCGCCGGGTAGCCGAGATCAACGGATGGTCGTTTTCAACGTTGCGGGCGGCACCGGCGGAGACGGCGAGCGCGCTCAGGCGGTTGCGGGCTGCTTCGAACTGCGGCGAGGTTGCGAGGCTCGCAACGTCATTGGGATCAATCGGTAGCGCCCAGGTCTTCTGGCTAGAGTCCCACTTCGCGCCGATGCCGTCCTTGAGGGCGGTAATGAGTTCGCGATCGTACTGGGGTCGCGCCGTCACGTCGACGACGCCCCGCTCGCTGATGATGATTTCGGCATTGAGGCCGGGCACCGCCTCGTTAAGTGCGGCCAAGCCCGTTGCGTAACTCTTGGTCTCGGTCAAATGAACGCCCACGGCGTCGAGGGTGCTGTTGAGGTCGTAGACGTGATCGGCGTCGGTAAGTTGCACTGAGAACGCTTTGGCTTTCGCGTCCCAACGCACGCCGTCGACCGCCTTGATCATGCGGTTGGCGGCCAAGTCCTTCGGCATCGTGATCAGCACTTTGCCGTTTACCACGGTTGTTTCCAGACCGTCGATCGGCTTGAAGTGAACGCCCTTGGCCAAGTCCGCCGATTTGGCCACTGACGCAATGCGATTGTTGATGCGGTCGAACGCGCGCTCGGTGCGCGGATCCATCGAACTGAAGGCCCAGGCCTTCTCGTCGTTGCTCCAGCGGCCGCCCATATCCTTGGCGATGGCGTTGGCTTCGAGATCCTTGGGCCACGTCGCCAACAGGCCTGTGCGGCCGGCGGCGTCGATGGTCGGCTTCACGGTGATATTTGTGTAGGACGTAGTGTCCATGATCTTGCTTCCTTTGGTCTTTGGAGGACGGGGTGCATCAGGACGCGGAGTACGGACTGGTGCGATAGCTGATTTGCATACTGCTGCAAATAGAGCAGTTAATCGCTCGCGCAGGGCGGCGATGGCAGCCCGTCCTTCAGACACGAGATGCAACAGATCGAGCGGAACGGCGCTCTTGCCTGTGATGCCGCGCGCTTCGGCGTAGGCGGGCCGGTAGTCGAGCGTTGTTTCCTTCGGGTCGGCGCGCGAGAAGGTCCAAACGAGTTTATCGAACGTGTCGAAGTCAGATTTTGGAACGTACAATTTGAACGCAACGCGGTGGCGTGAAGCCGCGACGTAGGCCAGATATTTGTCCATCGAGGTGCTGGCGAGGACGAACGTACTATCGACCGTGGCCCCCTGCGATTTGTGAACCGTCGTGGCGTATCCGAGGTCGAAGTCGCGATACGTGTTGGCATCGATGGTCACAGTTCGACCGTCATCGAGCGCGACGGAAAACACGGGCGACGGCCCTGTCGTATCGATCATCGCGACGGTGCCAAGTTCGCTGTTCGCGACGGCCTCGCCGGCGAGCTTTTCGTTCTTGAGCAGGATGATGCGGTCGCCGGCGGCAAACGAGCGCATTCCACCGCGCGTCTCGATCGTCACCGGTTCGCCGAGCTTGCCGTCCGCGCGGCGGCGGTCCTGGATGGCGGTATTGATTGCCAGAATATCGTCGTTACGATGGGCCAGTGCGAGCATGGTGTGCAACGGGGCTATGGCGCTGGCGTCGAGGTAATCGGCCACTAATTTGGCGACGGCGTCGCCCCGATCCTTGGTCTCGATGATGCCGCCGCTAACTTTGTGGGCGGTCATCGCTTCAGAAACGAAACCGCGCTGGAATTGCACAGTCGCCGCGCGCCCCCATTCGTCGTGCTGACGATAGACGGTATCGAGTTCGAAGGTGCCGGCCTGCTGTACCAGGGCGCGAAACGCACCACCGGCCGCGATGGGTTGCAACTGCTCGGGGTCGCCGATTAAAACGAGTTTTGCGCCGGCGCGCTTCACCTCGGAGAGCAATGCGGCCATGTCGGCCGACCCGACCATTCCCGCTTCGTCCAGGATGAGGACGTCGTTGGAAGTGAGCCGTTTGCGGTCGTGTTTCCAGTGAGTTGTCCAGCTGGCGATGGTGCGAGACTCGATGCCGGCACCATCGGCCAAACCGTTGGCCGCTTTGCTCGCCAGTGCCGCGCCCTGGACCTTAAACCCGCGCGAAGTCCAGGCATCAACGGCGGCGGTCAACAGCGAAGTCTTTCCGGCCCCGGCGAACCCGACAATCGACGTCAGATCGTCGCCCGACGTGATGTGCTCGATAGCGGCGCACTGCTGATCCGACAACAGCTTGGTGCAGCGATTGATGGCTGCCAAGACGATGGGCCTTGGAACCGCAAAATGTGCTCGTCCTGCCACCGCATGCGCGTCCCGCGACATGGCGGCTTCAAGCGCGACTTGGCGCTGCGTCGCGAGCCGCGCGGGCGTATGGTGGGCTTCGTGGATACCGCCGAAACCGTCCTTGAGCACGACCAGCGATTTGTCTTGAAGGGCAGCGTCGAGCAGCATCGTAAATTCGGTGGGATCGTCGATGAAGGTATGCAAAGCGAGCGCCACGTCGCGGCGGTCGAAGACGCTCATCTTGGCGGCCACGACATCCAAAATCCGGCCTGGATGGGCGATCAGTTGGTCGCGGGTGATGGCCTTTGCATCGAGCGCTGCCGTGACCGCTTCTGATGGCTGACTAGTGCGGCTGAACTGCGTCCCGGTGGGTCCAATGTGGGTCGATGGCGTGAGCTTGATCCCTTGCGCCGCGTAGGAGCGCAAATCGAGCACCACGTCATGACCGGCCATCGCCAGATGGTGGGATGCCGTTTCGGCCCAAGCGGTCCGGAGGTCGACCAGGGTTTTGCGATTGCCGATGAACTGGTATGAGACGATTTTGCCATCTTTGTCGCGCCGTGGCGCGCCGCGGTCGTCCTTGACGCTCTCCCGCTTTTTTCCAAAGCCAGTGCCGATGACCGGACGCAACGTGTGCATCAGGTGGACATGCGGATTGCCCGGTTCGGCATGGTAGGCCCAATCCACGACCAGCCCGCGCGACGTCAAATGCTGCTCGATGTAGTCGCGCATGAGCGCGATGTTTTGCGCCTCGCTGAGTTCGACCGGCAGGGCGATCACGAACTCGCGGGTGGTCTGCGCATCGTGCCGCTTCTCGGCTCTTGCGACCGCATTCCAGAGCCGCTGGGACTGCTCCTTGGTCTCGCATCCCGCCATGAGCTTGACGAGCCAAGGCGCGGCATTCGGGGGCAGACACACCTCACTGTGGACGAGGGCATCGTCGCGGGCAAAGTTGAAGACCGCACCCTGCTTGCTGTCGGTCATCGACGTGCGATGGATGTAGGCCGCTACGGAGAGCGGAGAGCGCTCACCTGAAATCATCCGGCCCCTGAAGTGCGGTATCGCCATCGGTCGTCTTGAGACCCAGTTGCTCTTGCGCATCACGTCGCCTTGGCGACGTATAATTGCGCACCTTCGTGACAGTTCTCGCTTCTATATCACTGTTTTAGCTATATTTACAGCTCAAATCAGTGCAGTATAGACAAATACGAGACATCAACAGCGAAGGACTAAAGAGCGATGGGCAAGCCAAAGACACGGCTGGAGGCAGACAAGCAGATTGCTGCACTCGAACTGGCCAAACGTCAAATCATCAAGCGCGAACAAGAAGCCTTGGGACGGGCAGCTGAGAAGGCCGGCATCCTCGATCTTGGCTTGTCGGAGGCCGAACTGATCGACGTTTTTAAGACGGTGGTCGAGAGGTTTCCAGCAGCCCGGCTTGGCGAGGCCGTCAAAACTGCGGCGCGTAAGGTTCCGTCTAAACGCGCTAAAGCGCCTGAGGCTCAAAATGCCGAATAACGAGGAGGAAGCGCAGCGCAACAACGCCCGTCGCGTAGACACCCGGCGGAAGATTCAGCTCGGCGGCTTGGTGATCAAAGCGGGGATCGGCGGTCTGCCGCCCGCCGTAATCCTCGGCGTGCTGCTGGATGGGGCCGATCGCGTTGCCGACGGCGCAGAACTGACCCGCCTCAAGCAACTCGGCCACCTCGCTCTCGTTGGAGAACCCGGATGACTAGTGCGCAAAAGGATTCGGCGACCGTCGTGGTTCTGGCGTTCGCCGCAGCAGGGTTCGTTGAAGCGATGCGGCTTTGGCTCGTGACCGTTTCTATGAGCGACGACACCAAGACTTTTCTACCCGTGGTGACGTTGGCAGTCGCGATTCTGACGGCGGGCGTTGCAGGTAAAATCGTCATCCGGCAAACGCAGGCCATGCTGCTCATTTCGGTTGCAAGCGTGGCTCTCTTGGTCGGGCTGTATTTCCTGACTTTGATGGTCGGTCTCGCGCTGAGTTCGCCGTCATTTCTCGAATTCGCAGCCGCGTTCAATCCGGGCGAAGCCCTCTCTTCAATCGGCGCGTTCGGGCTGGCGGGTCTTGGGGGATGTTCGTGGTGGAACGACCGGTCGCGATCGATGCGCCGCTCGCGGCAGTCGGCGTTCGGCGACACGAAATGGATGTCGATGGAGGAGGCGAAGTCGATGTTTCCGGTGACCGGCGATATCGTCGTCGGCGAAGCCTATCGCGTTGATCAGGATAGCGTGGGCGGGGTGCCGCTCAATCCCAAAGATCAGACCAGCTGGGGCAAAGGTGGCAAGTCACAAATACTCGGCTTCGATCTCGACTTCGACTCGACTCACATGATGTTTTTCGCCGGTTCCGGTGGCTTCAAAACAACCTCGACTGTCGTCCCCACTGCGCTGCGGTTTGGCGGGTCGATGGTCGTGCTCGATCCCGCTGCGGAAATCGGGCCACTCGTCACCGGCAGCCGGGTCAAGCGGGGGCGTAAAGTCGCCATCTTGAGCCCGACCAATGCGCCGGCCGCCGGCTTTAATGTGTTCGGTGTTCTTGCCGGGACAACCAAGCTCGAAGAGGACTGCGCAGCCCTCGCCCGGCTGTTCATTTCGGAAGACAAGGGCGGCGGCGGTGGAGGGTCGAATGAGTTCTTCGCCAGCCAAGCCACCAATCTGCTGGCGGCGCTCATCTACTACGTCGTCACGTCATCCAAATTCGAAGCAATCGACGACGATGGGTTTCAGAACCGGCGCAATCTCGCCGCTGTTCGCGAACTGATTTCGCTACCGACCGATGAATTGTCAACGCTACTGCGGACCGTGGTGGCGGACAGTGAAACGCCAGCGTTCGTGAAGCAGAACTGCGGTCAGTTCGTCGGCATGGCGAAAGATACCTTTTCCGGGATCATGAGCACGGTCGCAAAGGATACCGCGTGGCTGTCGCTGCCGGCTTACTCGGCCATGGTCTGCGGCGACAGTTTCGAAGTGACGGAATTACCGGACGGAAATCTGGACGTGTTCCTGCAAATTCCCGGCGACACTTTGAAGACCTACCCCGGCATCGGGCGCGTGATCCTCGGCTCGCTGATGTCGGTGATGGTGAAGGCCGACGGGCGGCACAAAAGGCGCGTTCTCTACATGCTCGATGAGGTCGATCTGCTGGGGTACATGAGTGTGCTGACTGAGGCCCGCGACCGGGGGCGGAAGTTCGGAATATCGTTGATGCTGATGTACCAATCGATCGGTCAGCTCGAAGGTCACTTTGGCAAAGACGGCGCGACCAGCTGGCTCGAAAGCTGCTCGTTCGTGAGTTTCGCCGCCATCAAATCGATGGACACGGCAGACGTCATTTCGGCGCGCTGCGGGCAGATCACCATCGAAGTCGAAAGCACTTCAAGCGCGCGCGGATCGATGTTCGAGAAGGGTTCACGATCCGTCACCGTCAGCAAGAACGCGCAGCAACGCGAACTGATCCTTGCCCACGAAGTGGTCATGAATATGCGGGCCGACGAGCAGATCGTTTTCGTTCGCGGCCGGCCACCGCTTCGCTGCGGCCGCGCCCTCTATTTTCGCCGCCCGGAAATGCTGGCCGAGGTCGGTTCGAATAGATTTGCCGGCGGATCAGTAAAGGGGAAATCGAAATGATCACCGGGGCGAACGCTTCGATTTCGATGGAAACAATGGCTCCGGAACCAAAGCGGCGGCTGCTCGAACAAGGGCCGCAGCTTTCTCAACGGTGTCAATTCTGGCGAAAAATTCTGAAATTTCGGCTTCGCTGAAAGGCTCTATTTCTGGATTTTCAGGAGTGCGATTAGCCATGCGGAGCCTGAACGCCAACAGCATTTTGTCTTCACACATCGGTAAATGTTCGCCCCAAATGAGTCAGCGCAAGTTGGCTGCTGCTCACCGGCACGAGCAACTAAAAATGCCCGCACCGCAACCACAAGATGAACGCTCAGACGACAAATCATCAGACGCGAAATAAGACATTCGTCAGAACCAAACGTAACCACATGCATCATAGTGCCCCGAGCGTAAAACTAAGCAGCTCCCAACAAGGAAAGAAAACCATGAAAAATAGCAAATCTTCCAAACTTCGAATCTTCGATGAGTTTATTGGAATTCTTGATCCTCTACTTTCGAAAAAAGCAGTCAGCGCCGCTGTCAGTCTTTCACAAGTTCATTTGATGCGAATGGTGCGAACGGGGGATTTTCCAAAGCCATTGCGTCTCGGACAAGTTCGCATTTGTTGGCGCGCCTCGACCGTTCAGGCCTGGATTGATGGCCTTACCTCGGAATGTAGCAAACAACGAAATTCAATTAATCCCAAAAACAAGAGCAAAATAAATGTTGCGATGGCGTGATCCTTAATGCCGCACAGCACCTTATCGTTGATGCCGTCAACAGACTTCGTCCCGCGAGCAGGCCTCCTCAGACGAGGGGGCATGCCCGCGAGCGGCTTGGACTTTGAATGCCGGTGCCGGAATCGTCACAGCGAACGGCCCGTCTTCGCTGGACCCGCATATCCGGGAGACGCCAACACGATCGACAAGTAGCCGCAGTATCGATCATAACCGACTGTTCTTTGATCGATATTGCAGTATATTATCGCTCATGTGGAACTGGCAACAACCTGACTGGTCGAATTTTCGGTACGACGCGGCCAAGCTCGCACCGTTGGAAGCGACATTTCTCCGTCACGGCGGAATCGTAATCGGCGGGGCACGCCACCTTACCGAGAACGACCGTAATTATTTGACCGTCGAACTGATAAGCGCCGAGGCGCTTAAGACCTCCGAGATAGAAGGTGAATTTCTGGATCGGGACAGCTTGCAGTCGTCGATCCGACGGCAATTTGGCCTTGCGAACGATCAAAGGCGCGTTAACCCCGCCGAGCAAGGTATCGCCGAATTGATGGTCGGCCTTTACCAGAAATTCGACGCCGCGTTGGACGACGCCACTCTCTTTCATTGGCACATGCTCCTGATGCAGGGACGCGCCGATCTGCGTGACGTTGGCCGTTACCGCACGCATGCCGAACCCATGCAGATTGTCTCTGGCCCTATCCACACCCCACGGATTCACTTCGAGGCCCCACCCTCGGACCAGATGGCAACGCAAATGAACGCATTCTGTGCGTGGTTCAATGCGACCGCGCCGGACGGACCAGCGCCCCTTCCCACCCTGACCCGGGCAGGCATCGCTCATCTCTACTTCGAATCCATCCACCCCTTCGAGGACGGCAACGGACGCATCGGGCGGGCCATCTCGGAGAAGGCGCTGGCTCAAGGCCTAAAGCAGCCGAGTTTGACGGCGATCTCGGTCATGATCGAGCGCCGCAAGAAGGCGTACTACACCGCACTGGAAAGCGCCCACAAAAACAACGAGGTCACCGAGTGGCTGCTTTGGTTTGCGGATACAGTGATCGAGGCCCAGCGGCACGCCCAAAAATGGATCGACTTCCTCATCGCTAAGACCAGATTATTCGACGCACTCAGGGACAAGATTAACGTGCGTCAGGAGAAGGCCCTCGTTCGCTTGATGCGTGACGGCCCAGACGGCTTCGAGGGAGGACTTTCCGCTGGTAAGTATGCGTCGATCACGGGAGCGGCTCCGGCGACTGCGGGCCGAGATCTCGCGGAGCTAGTCAGCCTGGGAGCACTTGTGCGCACTGGACAACTCAAGGGCACGCGCTACTGGCTCCACTTCAGTGACAGCCGGGACGAGCGGGCCGAATAGAGCCTACTGCCTCATTTGCTGTACCGGGACGGCAGACAACCGCTCTTGCACACCAAGTTGTCTCGCATAGAGACTTCGCATGGTCAGCGATGCCACTGCGAGACGTCACGCCTTTCACTTCTTTCGCATGAGCGTCGCATTTTTCACAATCCGCACTCGGATTATCGACCATCTAACGGGAGCCGCTTTCGCTCTACATCGCCTGTATTCATTGGGGTTTTGGAATTGGTCGGAGCGACAGGATTTGAACCTGCGACCCCTAGTCCCCCAGACTAGTGCGCTACCAGGCTGCGCCACGCTCCGACTTGAGGGCCCCTTGTGCCGGGGTTTGGGCCTGTGGTCAACCCGTGAATGCAGATGAATTTTAGATCATTGCGCGGTGGGACGCGGAGAATGGGCTGCGACGTTGTTGGGTTACGGCGCGCGGAGACCCAGCCATTGCGTCGAGACCTTCCCCCACCGCTCACTTACCCCCC
>JBEBJA010000245.1:0-10550 GCA_040080145.1 Hyphomicrobiaceae bacterium | reverse complement strand
GCCCACATCGCGGCCAGCCTGTGGCAGCGCTGCGCAAAATATCGAGGAATGGTGGGCAGTGAGGGGATCGAACCCCCGACCATCTCGGTGTAAACGAGACGCTCTACCGCTGAGCTAACTGCCCACCGCCGTCTTTAGCCAGTTCGTGCTCGCAGCGCTAGAGGTTTCACCGCCACGCCACACACATTCGCACAGCGAACCCGAGGCTCTCCCCCAACGACGCTTGCGGCCGTTGCACGCCAAAGCCAGCACAATCGCTCATGGGACCAGTCCGTCGCCCTGGATCGGGCTGCCGCAAGTTCGCAAAGGCGTCACATCGCAGATTGAGATTTGTTACGGCTTAGAGAAATTATCGGGGCAAATTTTTTGTGATCAGATCTAGTGAAACAAACAAATAGACGCCCCGTATCTGTCATCGTGAGCGTGATAAAGCCTCACAAAACAACTGCAGATCAAAACCCACAAATGGAGAAAACAAATGAACCGTATTATCGCCCCCGTCCTGCTGGCCCTCAGCCTTACGCTCGCAACCGCCGTCGTAGCCGCCCCACTCAAAACCGATGCCGATGTATCCAAGTTCTTCAGCCAGCTGCAATTGAACGGCAACTAATCACGCCCATCCCTTGCCACCTCTACGACGTAAATGTCGGGCACGGCAGTGCGTGAGCAGGCTCGGACAAATAGTACGATCAACGCGCACCCGATTCGAAGCCCGGAAACTCAACTCCAAACGAGGCAGAATAAAAAAGCGCAACATCCTTATCGGATGCTGCGCTTTTTATTTGACCGGAGAACCGGAAACTTCCGCTTAGTTCAGAAGATCTTTGAGGCCCTTCGACGGCGTAAATTTCGGCACCTTTGCCGCAGGGATCTTGATTGCGGCGCCGGTGGCAGGATTCCGGCCTTCGCGCGCCTTGCGTTTGGCAACCTTGAACGTGCCGAAATCCGGAATGCGGACTTCATCGCCCTTCTTCATCGACTTCTTAATGTGCTCGAGCACAGCTTCAACAGCGTTACCCGCCTTTTCCTTGGTGATCTCGCAATGGCTGGCAACAGCGTCGATCAAGTCTTTCTTGCTCATGTCTGCGTATCCTTCTGATCCTGGAACTGTCTCGATGCGAACAGACCGTCGAACGGTGATGCCTAACGACTGGCGTCTGCATCGCTCACAGTGGCCGCAAACAAGCGCCGTTTGGGCTACCCCGTCAAGCGGAAAAACACTCGAAATCCCCCGAAAACACTGGGGAAACAGACGTTTTTAGGGGATCGCTGACGAATCAGCGTCAGCTCACGGCTGCAATGGGAATGAACTGAACAAAAAGCCCCCGCAGCACGAAGCTGCGAGGGCCCAACGAACATCAAACAGACCATCAGCCACAAGAAGATCAGTGTGCCGTGGCTCGCGCCGCCGCAACGTCGGCATCAGCCGTGACCGCAGCAGCCGCCGCCTGATCCCAGGTCATGGGCTCGGGCTGGCGAACCAGCGCGATCTTGATGACGTCGTCATATTTGGTCGCCGGAACGATCTGCAGCTTCGCCTTCACTTCGTCGGGAATGTCGGCCAAATCCTTGAGGTTTTCCTCAGGAATAATCACCGTCTTGATCCCGCCGCGCATTGCCGCAAGCAGCTTTTCCTTCAGGCCACCAATCGGCAAGACCCGCCCACGCAGTGTGATCTCCCCCGTCATCGCGACATCACGGCGAACCGGAATGCCCGTCAGAACTGAGATGATCGCCGTCGTCATAGCGATACCTGCCGATGGTCCATCCTTCGGCGTCGCACCTTCAGGTACGTGAACGTGGATGTCCTTTTTCTCGAACAAATTCGGGTTGATGCCAAAATCAACCGACCGCGAGCGAATATACGCATTCGCTGCCTGGATCGATTCCTTCATCACATCGCGCAAATTGCCAGTAACCGACATCTTGCCCTTGCCGGGCATTTGCACGCCTTCAATCGTCAGCAACTCGCCGCCAACTTCCGTCCACGCAAGCCCGGTCACGACGCCAACTTGGTCGGTCAGCTCCGCCTCGCCATACCGGTATTTCGGTACGCCAAGATAATCTTCAAGATTGGCGAGCGTGATCCGGATCGACTTCTTCGACGACGTCAAAATCTCCTTGACCGTCTTGCGGGCCATCTTGGCGACTTCGCGTTCCAGTGATCGCACACCGGCTTCCCGGGTGTAGCGGCGCACGACTTCCAGCAGCGCGTCGTCATCAATCGAGAACTCGCCCGGCTCCAGACCATGAGCCGTCTGCTGTTCCTTCAACAGATGGCGCTTTGCAATCTCAAGCTTCTCATTCTCGGTGTAACCGGCGAGCCGGATGATCTCCATACGGTCCATAAGAGCCGGCGGGATGTTCAACGTATTGGCGGTCGTCACAAACATCACGTTCGAGAGGTCGTAGTCGACTTCGAGGTAATGATCGTTGAACGAGCTGTTCTGCTCCGGATCGAGCACTTCAAGCAAGGCAGCCGCAGGATCGCCGCGGAAATCCTGGCCCATCTTGTCAATTTCATCGAGCAGGAACAGCGGGTTGTTCCGCTTTGCCTTCTTCATCGACTGGATGACCTTGCCGGGCATCGAACCAATGTACGTGCGGCGATGGCCACGGATTTCCGCCTCGTCGCGCACGCCGCCAAGACTCATGCGAACGAATTCGCGCCCCGTGGCATTTGCAATCGAACGGCCAAGCGACGTCTTCCCGACGCCGGGAGGACCAACGAGGCACAAAATCGGCCCCTTGAGCTTGTTGGTGCGAGCGCCAACCGCGAGATACTCGACGATCCGCTCCTTGACCTTCTCTAGCCCATAGTGCTCGAGATCCAAGGTCGCCTGCGCTTCTTCCAAGTCCTTCTTAACCTTGCCCTTGACGCCCCAGGGGATCGACAACAGCCAGTCGAGATAATTCCGCACCACCGTCGCTTCAGCCGACATCGGGCTCATCTGCTTGAGCTTTTTGAGCTCAGCTAGCGCCTTGTCACGGGCTTCCTTCGACAGCTTCGTGTTCTCGATCTTGTCTTCGAACTCGGCGATGTCGTCGCGCTCGTCCGTATCGCCGAGCTCCTTCTGGATCGCCTTCATCTGCTCGTTGAGATAGTACTCGCGCTGCGTCTTCTCCATTTGGCGCTTAACGCGCGAACGGATCTTCTTTTCAACCTGCAGGACGGAGATTTCGCTTTCCATCAGCGCGTAGACACGCTCGAGCCGCTCCGAAATCGTGGTGACTTCCAAAACCTCCTGCTTTTCGGAAATCTTCACCGCCAGATGCGACGCAATCGTATCGGCGAGCTTCGATGGATCCTCGATCTGGCTGATCGTGCCAAGCACCTCTGGCGAGATCTTCTTGTTGAGCTTCACATAGCTCTCAAATTGCGTGACCGCCGAACGCGACAGTGCCTCGATCTCATCCTTCGCACCGACCACGTCCTCGACGCGCGTCACCTCAGCCTCGAAATAATCGGGGTTATCGGTATAGCGCTTGATGCGCGCACGCGCTGTACCTTCGACCAGCACCTTGACTGTGCCATCGGGCAACTTGAGCAACTGCAGTACCGAAGCGAGCGTACCAACCTCGAAAATCGCATCCGTCGCCGGATCGTCGTCGCCGGCATTTTTCTGCGCAGCCAGCAGGATCTGCTTGTCGGCGCGCATAACTTCTTCAAGCGCCGCAATCGACTTTTCGCGACCGACGAACAATGGGACGATCATATAGGGAAACACGACGATGTCGCGCAGCGGCAGGACTGGATACAGCTCCTTGCTCGATGCCTTGTCTTTCACAGGCTTGTCTTCACTCATGGTGTGTCCCGTCTCCGGAGCGGCGCTCTACTTCTGATCAAGAAGCAAATCACCAGGTTTCAACGAGCCAACTTTGCCTCACAGCCCTGTCCCTATTGCGGCGACAATGGCCATGATCGTGGCTCCACCGGGGCATTCTTCCGTTTCCCACAACCTAGCCATCACCGATGGAGCCGTGGCAAAACAGTCGCGCGACCCGTGCCTGCAAGTTCCAAGAGGGGCCCTCGCAAGCGGTTAACAGATGGCCCGTTGCCCGCAACAATCAAGACCGGGCGATTTCGCGCTCCACTCGTCTCGGCCGCTGCACTGCGTCGAGCGTTAGGAGGCCGTCGAGCCTTTTTCTTCAGCGCGGTCCGAATAGATTCGCAAAGGCTTGGCCGAACCTTCAACGACTTCGGGACCGATCACGACTTCCTCGACACCTTTGAGCGCGGGCAAATCGAACATCGTATCAAGCAAGATGCCTTCCATGATCGACCGCAAACCGCGCGCGCCGGTCTTGCGCTCAATGGCGCGGCGAGCAATCGCCTTCATGGCATCTGCAGTGATCGTCAGCTTGACGTCTTCCATCTCGAACAGACGAGCATACTGCTTGACCAGTGCATTCTTTGGCTCGGTCAGGATCTGCACAAGCGCAGCCTCATCAAGATCCTCAAGCGTAGCGATAACCGGCAAGCGGCCTATGAACTCCGGGATCAACCCGAACTTCAAGAGATCTTCCGGTTCGACGTGACGCAAGACCTCGCCCGTGCGGCGCTCATCTGGCCCGGTCACCTTAGCCGAGAAACCAATCGACGTGCCTTTGCCGCGACGGGAGATAATCTTTTCCAGACCCGCGAACGCGCCGCCACAAATGAACAGGATGTTCGTCGTATCGACCTGCAGGAATTCCTGCTGGGGATGCTTGCGGCCACCCTGCGGCGGCACCGAAGCGACGGTGCCTTCCATGATTTTGAGCAGCGCCTGCTGAACGCCCTCGCCCGACACGTCGCGCGTGATCGACGGATTGTCGGACTTGCGCGAAATCTTGTCGACTTCGTCGATATAGACGATCCCGCGCTGCGCGCGCTCGACGTTGTAATCGGCGCTCTGCAGCAGCTTCAGAATGATGTTTTCGACGTCCTCGCCGACATAGCCGGCCTCGGTCAAGGTCGTCGCATCAGCCATCGTGAACGGCACATCGAGAATACGTGCCAGCGTTTGTGCCAGCAGCGTCTTCCCGCAACCCGTTGGTCCAACGAGAAGAATATTAGACTTCGCCAATTCGACGTCGTTGTTCTTGGCCGCGTGGTTCAACCGCTTGAAGTGGTTGTGGACCGCAACCGAGAGCACCCGCTTCGCGTGCTCCTGACCGATCACGTAACTGTCGAGTACACCGCAGATTTCCTGCGGAGTCGGCACGCCGTCGCGCGACTTCACGAGGGTATTTTTGTTCTCCTCGCGAATAATATCCATGCACAGCTCGACGCATTCATCGCAGATGAACACAGTCGGTCCGGCAATCAGTTTGCGCACCTCATGCTGGCTCTTGCCACAGAACGAGCAATACAGCGTATTTTTTTCCTGAGGAGGCATACCGTCTCTCATCCGTAGTCGGCCATAGGAGCGAACACCGCCACCCAATACCGAAGGCTTCTCGTCTTGTGCGGCTTCCCCGGTCGGAGGGTGAAGCAGGCAGCTTACTCACGCCAGCAGCACTAACAACGCGCAGTGCTTCAAATAAGTCACGAATCTGGCTCAACCAAGCCGTAAATTCGCTCAACTGAAATCATTTCTACCTGATTTCAGCACGCAATGAGCCCTTGAATCAAGGATGGATTAATTCGCATTGCTGCGCCATCCCAGATTCGAACAATGCCCGGGGATAGCCAGGGGAGCCACACAAGCGCGTCCCGCAAGCCACACCGCATGCAACTCACAGCCTGAACGACGTCACGATTTCTTTGGATCGAGCAACCCGGCCACGTCATCACGCGACGTCAAAACCCGGTCGATCAACCCGAAATCCTTGGCTTCATCGGCGGTCATGAAGTGATCGCGATCAAGCGTTCGCTCAATTTTTTCATACGGTTGGCCCGTATGCTTGACGTACACTTCGTTCAAACGGCGCTTCATCTTAACGATGTCTTCAGCATGCCGCTCGATATCGGACGCCTGCCCCTGGAACCCGCCCGACGGCTGATGAACCATGATGCGCGCATTCGGTAGCGCAAACCGCATGTCCTTATGGCCAGCCGACAGCAACAGCGAACCCATTGACGCAGCCTGTCCCATGCACAAAGTTGCCACCGGCGACTTGATGAACTGCATGGTGTCGTAAATCGCCATTCCCGACGTCACCACGCCACCCGGCGAGTTGATATACATGGAGATTTCTTTTTTCGGGTTCTGCGACTCAAGAAACAGAAGCTGCAGACACACCGAACTCGCCATCGTGTCTTCAATAGGACCGATAACGAACACGATCCGGTCCTGCAGCATCCGGGAAAGCAGGTCGAACTGCTTCTCGCCACGGTTTGTTTGTTCAATGACCGTCGGCCAGTAAACCATAGGTATTAGCTCCTCGATGGGCAGGAAGTGGACAGCGATAAAGGCCTGCGCAAGACGGGCGACGCCGCTGCAAGCCCGGCACCGTCGCGCCAAATCGCAGCATTGTCACGGCAGTCTCTAGGTAAGTTCAAGGCGCACTGTGATGTGGTTCGCCGCGAAAGACTACCTAAAAACGCAAACCACCCACCGGCCGACATCTCCATATGAGCATCGTGCCGGCGATGGGCAATGCCTTCACCCACGCCGCACGGCATCAACGCCCGCAAGGAAAGGTCAGACGTCAAGACTGATTGACGTCTTCGGCCATCTTGAACAGCTCGTCCTTGCTCACTTTTCGGACCGTCGGGGATGCCTGCGACAGCACGTAATCCACAACCTTGTCTTCAAAGATCGGCGCACGCAGCTCGGCAACCGCACCCGGGGTCTTCTCGTAGTACTCGTAGACCATCTTTTCCTGACCGGGGAACTGACGCGCCTGCTCGATCAGAGCACGGCGCAGCTCATCCTGCGTCACTTCGATCTTGTTTTTGTCGCCGATCTCGCCCACCAGCAATCCCAGACGCACCCGGCGCTCGGCAATCTTGCGATACTCGGCTTTGGCGTCGTCTTCAGACTTGCCTTCGTCGGCAAATGTCTTGCCCTGCTGCTTCAGGCTGCTTTCCAGCTGCGCCCAGATTGCCTTGAATTCATGCTCAACCAGGGTGCCTGGCAATTCGAATGCATGCGCCTTCTCCAGCACGTCGAGCAACTCTCGCTTGATCTTCAGGCGCGACGCCCCATCGAGCTCCTTCTGCAACTGCTCGGTGACGAGCTTGCGCAGATTTTCGACGTTCTCGGCACCCAGCGACTCGGCAAACGCATCATCGACCGCTGGCCGCGTTGGCACCGATACCGCCTTCACCGTCACATCGAATACGGCGTCTTTTCCCGCCAGCGGCTTCACCGGATACGTCTCAGGAAACGTCGCCTTCACGGCGCGCACATCGCCAGCCTTGACGCCCTTAAGCCCGTCTTCAAACCCGGGAATAAACTGACCCTGACCCAACACCAACTGCGCGCCTTCGCCCGAACCGCCGTCAAAGACGTCGCCGTCGATCTTGCCCACAAAGTCCAGCGTCACGCGGTCCTTGTCAGCGGCTTCACGGCCATCTTCATCTGTATAGCTGACGCTGCGGTCAACCAACTTTTCAATCGCGCCATCAATATCTGCGGGATCAACGTCTGCGACGATACGCTCAAGTTTGAGCGCCGACAAATCCACCACGTCGACCTGCGGCAGCACTTCATAGCTCATCGAATAGGCGAGATCCGCCTTACCATCAACAACCTGAGCGATCACGGCCTGATCTTCCGGCAGCGCAATCGTTGGCTGCATGGCGGGGCGCTCTTTGCGCTCTTCAATCGCCTGCAGGCTCGTATCCTTGATCGCGCCATCGAGCACGTCGCCCATCACGGAACGGCCGTACATCTTCTTGATGTGCACGACGGGCACCTTACCCTTACGGAAGCCCTTGAGCTGCACTTTGTCCTTAAGCTCTTCAAGTTCCTTCTCAAACCGCTGGCTGATTTCAGCTGCGGTGACGACGATCGTCATCGTCCGCTTGAGGCCGTCTGCGCTTGCATCCGTGATTTGCATAACCTGAACCCAAAAAACCCGTAGCTTGAAACGGCGCTACCGCGCCATTTCGATTGAACCAGACCGCCAGACTACCCCAGACAAGGCAATCCCTTGGTCGCGAAAAATGGTGCGGGCGGAGGGACTTGAACCCCCACGGCTAGGCCGTCAGAACCTAAATCTGGTGTGTCTACCAATTCCACCACGCCCGCTTGCGCCTATAGATACGTGCTTTTGGGCAGACCTTCATCCCTTGGAGGTCCGCCACCGGCATGCGGCAACACAAGCGCTAAGGTGGCTGGTATATCGGGGAGCACCCAGTAAAATCAATGCACTTTTGCAACAGGGCAACTGATACCGCATCAACGCCCCGGATTATGCGGCCCAAAACAGCAAAAAGCCGGACCTGAGGCCCGGCTTTTCAGTCAGAAACTTTCGTTTCAAACCATTTACTTCATCGGCTGATGAACGGCGCAGCAGTCGCCACCGCCAAAGTTGTAGCGCAGACCGACTTTGACTTCATGTGCGGTCAAATCGTCGAAGTGAACAGCTGGGTTGACGCCGCCGCCCGTATCGCTGCGCTGCGATGAAATCTTGCCCATGTCGATGTAGCGATAGCCAACATCGAGCGTGGCGCGATCCGAGATCTGGTATCCAACGCCTGCCATCAGCGACCATGCAAATGCGAGGTCGTTGTCGCCGTGGATGCGGTTGGTCAGGTTTGCATTGCCCGTGAAGTAAACATCATCGAGCTTGTGATAGGCCGCGCCGATACCCGCGCCGAGATATGGGGTAAAGCCGCCGAAATTACCGAGATCCTTATAGGCGTTGAGCATGAACGTGGTTGTACGAACGCTCGTATGCAGGGGATCTTCGGTCGTCGTCGGGATCGGGTCCGTCGGCACGCCGGCATAAAACACCGGCTCACCGTCAATCTTGCGCTCGCCGCGATAGCCGAACATGGCTTCTACGCGAACGCCGCGCGAACCGCCCCAGCCGCAACCAACGCCAGCTTCGGCCAGCATCCCGTTTTCGCGGGTCGCGTTGGAAACAGCGTCACCGTTGGCGTAGGTCGTGCCGTTGGCAAGGTTGAAAGCGTCGTTATTGACCGGCCATTTGATCGTGGGATCGTTCGACCACGAATAGCCGACGTCGGCACGGAAGTAGCAAGGACCGCTGGCACCCTGCTGGATCACCGGCATCGGGCCGTAATCTTTCATGGAGCCGCGAGCGCCACCGAGATCGGCGGCCTGGGCAGAGACTGGCACGTTGACAGCGAGGATAAGTGCTGCCGAGGCGACACCAGCTAGCGATACGAGTTTCATTGGCGTAGACCCTATTTTGACAGGCACCCGACACACGGTAAAAGTGACCTGCAGACTTCAAGTTTGCAGATTGACAGTACGTGTAGGGTGGTTAAGTCCGGGTTAAGCGGTGTCAGAAAATGTGACGCCCACGCCGGTTTTCAGAACGTGCGGTCAAGCCCGCGCCGACACCTACCAATGCCGCCCCGGAATTATCTCTCTGCCAGGACACCGATCACTCCATGAACACGACGCCAAACGTACCCGGACACGGCCCCTCAACCGCTCAAGTCTCCGGCGTGACGGGAGCCATCGGCAATACCCCGCTGATCAAATTGCGCCGCGCCTCGGAAGCGACCGGCTGCACGATTCTGGGCAAGGCAGAATTCATGAACCCCGGCCAGTCCGTCAAAGACCGCGCCGCCCTCTACATCATCAATCAAGCCGTCCGCAGTGGTGCCCTTAAACCCGGCGGCACCATTGTTGAAGGCACCGCCGGCAATACCGGCATCGGCCTCGCCGTCGTCGCCAATGCACTCGGCTTCAAGACGGTCATCGTCATCCCCAATACCCAGTCGCAGGAAAAGAAGGACACCCTGCGCCTGCTGGGCGCGCACCTGATCGAGGTTCCCGCGGCCCCATTCAAGAACCCCAACAACTATGTGAAATATGCCGCCCGGCTCGCCGACGCCATGAACCGCGCCAACCCAGGCTCGGCCATCTTCGCCAATCAGTTTGACAACGTCGCCAATCGCGATGCCCACATCGAAACTACGGCACAGGAAATCTGGCACCAGACCGGGGGCAAGATCGACGGCTTCACCTGCGCCGTTGGGTCGGGCGGAACCCTTGGTGGCATCTCGCTTGGCCTCAAGGCGAAGCGCAAAGACATTGTGATTGCCCTCGCCGACCCGCCCGGCTCCGCACTTCATTCACACTACACAACCGGCGAACTTAAGGCTGAAGGCTCCTCGATCACCGAAGGCATCGGCCAAGGCCGCATTACCGCGAATCTGGCCGGTATCGAAGTCGACCGCTCCTACCTCATCCCCGACGCCGAAAGCGTCACGACCGTCTTCCAACTGCTCAGCGAAGAAGGTCTGTGCCTTGGCTCATCATCCGGCGTCAACGTCGCCGCCGCCACCCGCCTTGCCCACGACCTCGGCCCCGGCCACACCATCGTGACCATCCTGTGCGATTACGGCACCCGCTATCAGTCGAAGCTTTTCAACCCTGACTTCCTGACCTCGAAGGGCCTCCCCGTCCCACCGTGGC
>JBEBJA010000074.1:0-141931 GCA_040080145.1 Hyphomicrobiaceae bacterium | reverse complement strand
ACCCCGAAACCATGCGCGAAAACAACTTGGTTGCACCAAACGTCCGAACGAGATCGGCAGACGCGGCAGCCCCCCCGCCCGCCGGTCCATTGGCCCCGCCTCCCATAGCAATCTGACGTTTGGCATCGGCAAGCTGCTTTTCAAGCGCACGTTTTTCATCGACCAGCGCGCGCAGGCGTTCAACGACGTCGTCAGGCCTCGTCCGCAAGATGCTGGCGGCCTCGCGCAATGTTTCATCAGCGTGAGCAAGATAAGACCGCGCATTGTCGGCCGTCAGTGCCTCCAGACGCCGGACACCAGCCGAACTGCCCGTCTCAGCAAGCACTTTGACAAGCCCGATGTCGCCCGTACGCCGGGCATGAGTCCCGCCGCAGAGTTCAACCGACCAAGCCTTGTTCGATTGAGCGCCTTCCAACGGACGCCCCATAGCGACAACGCGGACCTCGTCTCCGTACTTTTCGCCAAACAACGCCATGGCACCGGACGCGATTGCATCGTCGACGGCCATCAAGCGGGTCTCGACGGGTGCATTCTGAAGCACGATGGCGTTCGCAAGCGCTTCAACGCTGGCGATCTCGTCCGGCGTCATGGGTTTGGTATGCGAGAAGTCAAACCGCAAGCGGTCGGGGGAAACGAGCGACCCCTTCTGGGCGACATGGGCACCGAGCACCTGCCGCAGCGCCTCGTGCAGCAAATGGGTTGCGGAATGATTAGCCCGGATCGCAGCACGGCGCCCATGATCAACTGCAAGCTCAACGGCGCTGCCCGTCTTGAAACTACCCGCTTCCACGATGCCCGTGTGGACGAAGAGGTCGCCCAGCTTCTTCTCCGTGGCGATCACGCGGAAAACCGCACCCTTCGCGCCCTTTATGACGCCGCTGTCGCCGACCTGACCGCCAGACTCCCCATAGAACGGGGTCTGATTCAAGACCAGTTGCGCCTCGTCGCCAGCCTTGATCGACTTAACGTCCTTGCCGCCCTTGACGAGCGCTGCAACGACCCCTTCAGCCGTCTCGGTGTCATAACCAAGGAAGTCGGTGGCCCCGGTCCTTTCGCGAATCTCAAACCAAATGGCTTCGGTGGCCGCGTCTCCCGAACCCTTCCAGGCGGCACGGGCCTTCTTCTTTTGCTCGTCCATGGCCGCGGAAAACGCTGACTGATCGACGCTGATGCCCCGGGCACGCAAAGCGTCTTGCGTTAGATCGAGCGGGAACCCGAAGGTGTCGTAGAGCTTGAACGCGACGTCGCCTGGGAACACCGCACCCGTCTTCAACCCACCCGAAGCGTCCGACAGCAGCTTCAGACCATTTTCAAGCGTCTTGCGGAACTTGGTCTCTTCCAGCAGCAGCGTTTCCGAAATCAGAGCTTCACCGCGCGACAATTCGGTATAAGTGTCGCCCATCTGACGAACCAGCGTCGGCACCAGCCGGTGCATCAGCGGGGTCTCGGCACCCAACAAGTGGGCATGGCGCATCGCACGGCGCATGATGCGGCGAAGCACGTAACCACGGCCTTCGTTGGACGGCAGCACTCCGTCGGCAAGCAAGAACGAACACGAGCGCAGGTGGTCGGCGATCACCTTGTGGCTTGCCTTGGCGTCGCCCTCAGCGTCAACGCCGGTTGCAGCAACCGACGCCGAAATCAGCGCCCGAAACAGATCCGTTTCGTAGTTGTCGTGTGTACCTTGAAGCACGGCAGAGATGCGTTCCAGCCCCATGCCGGTATCAATGGAGGGCTTGGGCAGCGGCACCCGGTCACCAGGCCCGCGCTGCTCGAACTGCATGAACACGAGATTCCAGATCTCGATGAAGCGATCACCGTCGGCGTCCGGAGAACCTGGTGGGCCACCTGGAATCTTCGGGCCGTGATCGTAAAAGATTTCCGAGCACGGACCGCAGGGGCCAGTTTCGCCCATCTGCCAGAAGTTATCCGATGTTGGGATGCGGATGATGCGGTCATCCGAAAAACCGGTCAATTTCTTCCAGACGTTAAAGGCCTGATCGTCGTCGTGATAGACGGTGACGAGCAGCTTCTTCTTGTCGAGTCCATATTCTTTCGTGATCAGGTTCCAGGCAAGCTCAATGGCGGCGTCCTTGAAATAGTCGCCGAATGAAAAGTTGCCAAGCATTTCGAAGAACGTGTGATGACGCGCGGTATAGCCGACGTTATCGAGGTCATTGTGCTTGCCGCCAGCGCGAACGCACTTTTGCGACGACGCAGCACGAACGTAGGGGCGCGTTTCCTGTCCGGTAAAGACGTTCTTGAATTGCACCATCCCAGCGTTGGTGAACATCAAGGTTGGGTCGTTGCGCGGCACCAGCGGACTGGACGGGACCGGCTCATGGCCATGCTTCTTGAAATAATCGAGAAACGCTCTGCGGATTTCGTTGACGCCGGTCATGTCTTCTCAAGGCCCGTGGAGGAAGGGAAAAATCGCCGCCAGCCCCATCCCATTTATGAAATACGATGGTCGTGGCGTCGGCCCAATGACGGGCCGACGCGCCGTTGTAGTGAGGCATACCGCAACTGTCCAGGAAGCGCGTGTATCAAGTCCCAATTGGACACCCAGCCGATCTCAGCGCTTAGAGCGCCCACTCTTACGGCCGCTTGCTGCATCATCCTCGGGGGGAAGCAACGCATCGCCATCATCGTCGGCTTCGTTGCCTTCGGGAGCCGCGAGCATCTTTTCGACGATTAAACCAGCATTCTGACGGATCGCCTTTTCGATGGTGGCAGCGACCTGCGGGTTATCCTTCAGATATTGCTTCGCGTTTTCGCGGCCTTGACCGATCCGGATTCCGTCATAAGAAATCCAAGCACCAGACTTTTCTACCAACCCTGCTTTGACGCCAAGATCGACCAGTTCCCCGGTCTTGGAGATACCTTCCCCGTACATAATATCGAATTCGACTTGTTTGAACGGAGGAGCAACCTTGTTCTTGACGACCTTGACGCGGGTCTGATTGCCGACGACTTCATCCTGGTTCTTGATCTGACCGATCCGGCGGATATCAAGGCGGCAAGAGGCGTAAAACTTGAGTGCGTTGCCACCCGTCGTGGTTTCAGGATTACCAAACATCACACCGATCTTCATGCGGATCTGGTTGATGAAAATGACCATCGTACCTGATTTTGAGATCGCACCCGTCAGCTTACGCAATGCTTGGCTCATCAGCCGGGCTTGGAGACCGGGCAGACTGTCACCCATTTCGCCTTCGAGTTCAGCCTTCGGTGTGAGGGCCGCAACCGAGTCGATAACAATCACATCAATGGCACCCGAACGGACCAGGGTATCGGCAATCTCGAGAGCCTGTTCGCCGGTGTCGGGCTGGGAGATCAGCAGATCTTCGACCTTTACCCCTAGTTTGCGGGCGTACACAGGATCGAGTGCGTGCTCGGCATCGATGAAAGCGCAGATACCGCCCTTTTTCTGCGCTTCGGCAATGACCTGCAGGGTAAGCGTCGTCTTCCCCGACGATTCCGGACCATAGATCTCAATGACGCGCCCTTTCGGCAATCCGCCGATACCCAAAGCAATATCAAGACCGAGCGAGCCAGTTGAAATTGCCTCCACCTCAGCAAGCTTTTCATTGTTGCCCAATCGCATGATCGAGCCCTTGCCGAAGTTCTTGTCGATCTGAGCCAATGCTGCTTCGAGTGCTTTATGCTTATCCATGTTTCCCCCGTCGTTGTTCCGCTCGTTACCGCCAACGACGCGTAAGCCCGATTTATCCATGTCCGTCCACCCTATGGCATGAGTTGCACATCAGCAATTGGGCGTTTGTACCATTTTTGTTCTCGACTGTCTATAAGCTCTTAACATCCTGAAAGAACGCAAACTTCACGCCTGCGTTCCACTTATGATCCCCGAAAGACACACGCCACCGCGCGGTGGGAACTAACCACAGGCGCCGAATCAGCGGCCAAGTTCTTCTTTCACCTTGGCCACCAGTTGAGGCAGCGAAAAGGGCTTTGGCAAAAACGCAAAGACCTCGTTTTCATCCATCGTTGCCTTGAAGGCTTCATTGGTGTGACCCGAGACGAAGATAATCTTGAGGTCGGGCCTCGTCTTCCTGACTTCTTTGAGGAACGCCGGCCCATCCATTTCCGGCATGACGACGTCACTGACCACGATGTCGACGGAATTTTCCGCCAGAACTTCGAGCGCTTCCAAACCGTTACCGGCCTCCAGCACCTTGTAGCCAAAGCGCGTCAGCGAGCGGACTGCCACCGAGCGGACCATGTCCTCGTCCTCGACAATAAGAACCGTGGCGGTCCCCGTCAGATCGGCCGGAATGACAGTCTTGACCGCCTTTGCGGCAACGAACTCGGCTTCGTTCTCGACGTAGGCGCGCGGCAGGTAGACGCGAAATATCGTGCCTTTGCCCAACGTGCTTTCGGCAAAGATGTAACCAGACAGCTGCTTGACGATGCCGTAGACAGTCGCAAGCCCAAGCCCTGTGCCCTTACCGACATCCTTGGTCGTAAAGAACGGCTCAAAAATCTTTGCGAGCACATCCGGCGGCATGCCGGTTCCTGAATCTTCTGCCTGGATGAGCACATATTCAGCAACTGGAATGCCGGTGTAAGGCAGCTTTTGCGCCTCGCGCTCGCTGACGTTACGTGTGCTGATGACGAAACTGCCGCCGTTCGGCATCGCATCACGCGCATTGACCGCGAAGTTGACGATCACTTGGTCAAGCTGGGTGCGATCGGCCTTGACGTACCACTGATCGCGGCCAGCCGAGATTTGGAGATCAATCTTTTCGCCCAGCGACGTCTTTAGCATCGGGCGAACGTCGGTGACGACGTCACTCAACTGCAGGACTTCCAGCTTGAGCGTTTGCTGGCGCGAGAAGGCCATGAGTTTCGCGACAAGCCCGGCAGCGCGGTTCGCGCTCTGCTTGATGTTTTGGATGTCCTTATGGGACGCATCCGAGGCGCGGTGGGTTTGCAGCATCAGATCGGCGGACCCGATGATGGCGGTCAATACGTTGTTGAAATCGTGTGCAATCCCCCCTGCCAGCTTGCCGATGGCCTCCATCTTCTGGCTCTGGGTGAATTTCTGCTCGAGCGCCTTCTGCTCGGTGGTGTCGACAATATAGAGAATCGCCGCTTCCCGGCTGCCCGGCGACGGAACGAGCGGCGTGATGTAGATCCGGCGGCCGAACTCACCCTTTGCTCCGGCGGAGAAATCAACTGGGGCAAGCCCGGCTTGACCCGCGAGCGCGTCGGTCAGGCTCTGCTCGACAAGAGCTCGGGACTCAAGATCCGTATCACGGCACAAAATGTCGAGGGCGCGCGCATCGCCGCCGTCGATGGCACCAAATGCCATTTGTGAGAAAGCAGGATTGGCGCGAGCCAGCCTGCCAGTTGCGGTAACCGTCGCAATACCGAACGGCGCGGATTCAAACTGGCGCGCAAATGATGGATCGGTTGCATCACCAACGATCGACGCGGGTTCTGTCCATTCATTGCGCATCACCACCAGAATGCGCTCATCATTGAGAGGATCGGAGCCAGCAGGCGCCGTCGAGGCAACGACACGCACGGGCAACCGGCGGCCGTTTCGCATAATCAAATCGAGGGCACACTGAAATCCGCCAGCTGGGTTAGCACCAGCGTGACGACGCAGCACTTCGGCACCCGTGCGCGAGAACAGACTCTCAAGTTGAACCGGCTCGTCTTGCGCTGATGAATGAGCACCCAGCATGCGAAGCATCGTCGCGTTCATATGGGCGACGACACCATCACCACCAACCGCAATAAGACCAACGGGCGCCGTGTTATACAGGCCGAAGCGGACTTCCGCCGCGCCAGCTTTCATCAGAGCCGATTGCCGCTCGGCCGTAACGTCGGTAAACCGCCAAAGCGTGACCGGCCCCATTCCAAAACGGCTGCCGTCGAGCGGACACACAGCAATTCTGAGAACCTGCTTGGCAACCGGCGACGAGGCCGTCGCAGATTTGAGCTCAACCTCTTCAGTCAATGGCTCCCCGCGCTCAGACGCACGGGCCAACCTGAACAGAGCCTCGGACGCGCGCGGCTCACCCGCAAACCAAGCCTCAAGGCCAACCAGACCCATTGCCCCGCTGTCGGGGATAAATCGCTCGAAGGCAGCGTTGACGTAAACCGTCGATCCAAGCCGTGTCGTGACCAAACCTGCTTCGGGCCAGGCATCCGCGATGGCATTGTGAGAACCATTGCTCCTGCGGCCTGCAAGGGAAACCCGACCGGTGATGACGGCAATGAGGAAAAACAATCCGCAAGCCGCCAGGACCGACAGAATAGTCAATGCAACCGGTTGAGACGTCTCACTGGAAACGGCACCGAGTACAAGGGTGGCGACGATCAGAGCACCAAACAGCATCCACCCAGCAGCCGGGTCGTTGACAAGTTTGTCAATTCCCGGAGCGAGAGCAAAATCGATTTTACTGTTGATCCGCGCTTTCATCCCGGAAAGCGATACATGATTCTGAACGTGCCCTGCGAAACCAGCAATGGCTTTAGACGCCTTCATGGGCGAGAAACTCACAAGTTTGTACGCATTACACTCTGATCGGCCACGCCATCGCGTTAGAAGCATGACCGTCAGGAGCTACAGTTCGACTAACACGGTTAAAATGACATAAACTCCCCGCACGAAGTCGTTCCGAATCGCACAAGGTGGCGGAAATATTTTCCGCACCCATCACCTAAAGGCTGACGTAATGCTCGATATACTGCTCTACATCCTGTTGTTCGCGGCGCTCGCGGCAGGCGCATTTTTCGGCTACATTTTTCTCCAATCCTACCTGAACGGTAGCAGTGGCACGGGCTCATTCTTTGCGCCCAGGTTCTTTGCCCCCAAACCCGAAAAGCGGCTCGACATCGTCGAACAATGGAGCCTCGACGCCAGGCGGCGGCTGGTTCTTATTCGCCGTGACGACGTGGAACATCTGATCATGACCGGCGGGCCGGTAGACGTGGTCATCGAGACCGGGATCGGCGAAGTGCCCAGGAAGGCAGCAGCCACAACGGCATCAAATGAAGCCGTCTTCTCACGACCTGCACGTCCATTGGGGACTGCGGCCGCAGCAAGCGCACAGAGCCCGCCAGCCCCGGCCCTCAATGGCGGGACAAAGCCAGACTAACCCAGGCAAACCTGCCGTCCGATCATCTCACCGCCACGATGCTCCTATGTGGGAGTGCACGCAAGCTCGCCGGGTAACGGCTAAATCAAAATCCCTCGTACAGTCATCCGCCCTGGCCTAAACCAACGTGTTCACTGCGTGCGCTACCCCGATAGGAGTTGAGTTTGTTGAAATATTCGTCGATGGGAATTGCGCCCTTTGCCGCTCTGACGATGGCCGCTATCGCACTGGCCCTGCCCGGTACTTGCCGGGCGCAGGTTGCCGCCAAACCAGTGCCGCCCGTTGTTCAGGAGGCACCCGCCGCCGAAACCGCTCCTGCAGCCGCGCCCCCCGTCGACGCGCCCCCCGTGCCAGCCGTTGCTGAACCAGCGCCCGCAACCTTGGCCCTGCCGCCGATGGACGACGTACTCAACCCGGTCTCGCAAGCGCTCTCCACGATGGAGTACCTTGAGCGTCAGTTCGAAGCCGCAAAGGGATCGGACACCGGCCTCGGCGTGCAAAGGGTCGAACTGGAAAAGCTCGGCACCGAATCTGACAGTGCCGGCGATGCGCTGAAGCCACGCATCGAAGCCGCAAAGGTCCAGCTCGACAAACTGGGTCCGCCTCCAAAAGATAAGCAGCCCGCTGAATCGCCACAAATTGCCGCAGAGCGCACGCGGCTGACGTCGATCGTTACAACGCTGGAAGGTGCATTCAAATCGACCGAACTCGTCAAAGTGCGGGCAAGCCAGCTTACCGCGCGCATTCAAAGTGTCCGCCACAGCCTGTTTGCCCAAAATCTGTTCCAGCGGTCGGGTTCGCCCCTTTTGCCTGGAATCTGGCGCCAGATCGGCAATGAATATGGCAACGCGAAGCGGCAGCTTCAGGCCGTATTCGGCACCTGGCGCGGTATCATTGCGTCACGGCCAGCCGAGGCGGCCCTCGTCGCAGGACTGGCCTTAGCCGCCTACCTGCTCTTGTCGATGCTGATGACCCGCCCCCTGGCTCGCATCATGCCGCCACGGCGTCCGCAACCGCCAAGCTACGCCCGCCGCGCAGCCGCCGCTTCACTTGCGGCACCGCTGTATGCACTACCCGGCGTTGCCGCCGCGTGCGTCCTGTACTTTGGGGCAGACGCTGCAGACCTGATTTATTTCCGCGTCGCAACACTCTCCGAAACGCTACTGGAAGGTGCCATCCTCTTCATTGTCGTTTCGGCATTGAGCCGGGCGATCCTTGAACCAAAGCGCGCCGAATGGCGGCTGATGAACCTGTCGGATGCCGCATCGCGCTCGCTGCTCCGCAGTGTCCTGGCCATCGCGGCCATATATGTGGTGGATCAGGTGCTGAAAGACGCCATCCGCTTGCTGGTCCTGCCGTTGCCATTCAGTGTCGTGCTCTCGCTCGTGACCAGCTTGGCGTTCGCCGGGATGCTGTTGAATGTTGTGGCAACGCCATTCATACCAGCAGCACGACCCGTAACAGCGTCTGCCGGCGAGATGTCTGCAGACCCCCAGCCCATCCTTTCGAAGCTGCATCCACGCTGGCTGAAGTGGCCACTGCTCGCCTTGGCCGCCGGCATCGTCGGTTCGGCACTGGCAGGCTATATTGCACTCAGCCGGTTCGCGGCGGGGCAGGTCGTGATTACCGGCAGCTTCGTCGTCCTCGTCATCTTGGTGCACCTTGCGATCCGCACCAGTGAACGCGCGATGGCCTCACCAAAGTCATTTGTGGGGGGATGGCTGTCCAAAGGATTGGGAATAGAGGAGGGCCAGCGCCGCCTCATCGCCAGGACGTTATCGATACTGTTGCATATTCTGCTGGCGTGCGTTGCCATTCCAGCCCTGTTCCTGGCGTGGGGCTTTTCCAGCAATGATGTCCTGGCGACATCGAAGTCGGCGCTATTGGGCTTCCAGATTGGTCAACTGCGCATTTCGCTGTTCCGCATCCTGCTGGCGCTGGCATTGTTCTTGGGTTTGCTGTTTGCAACCCGCCTCATCCAGCGCTGGCTGCAGGCGAGGGTCCTGCGGCCAGACCGTATGGATCCAGGCATCGCCAATTCGATCCACCAGGGGGTCGGTTATGGTGGATTTGCCCTCGCAGCCATTGCAGCCGTCTCGTTCGGAGGCATCGACATTACCAACCTTGCGATCCTGGCAGGCGCGTTGTCGGTGGGTATCGGGTTTGGCCTGCAGTCCATTGTCAACAACTTCGTGTCGGGGCTCATCCTGCTGGTCGAGCGCCCAATCAAGGTTGGCGACCTCATCGTGCTGCGCGGCGGCGGACAAGGCTTCGTGCGCTCGATATCGGTACGCTCGACCGAAATCGAAACCAACGACAAATCGAGCCTGATCGTCCCCAACTCAGAACTGATTACCAACGTCGTCACCAACTGGACCCACCGCAATTCGCTGGCCCGCGTCGCAATCAAGGTCAACGCATCCTACAAGTCCGACCCGGTCAAAGTTCTCGCCATCCTGGCAGACGTTGCCAAAACTGTACCGAACGCCATGCAGCAACCGCCGCCATTCGTGAGCTTGGACAATCTCGGACCTGATGCCTTGGAGTATTCAATCAGCGTCGTGGTTGCCGATGTGAACAAGGGCGGTGATACGCAGACCCAACTACGAACCGCCGTCTATCATGCGTTCCAAAACAACGGCATCGAATTCCCAACACCCGAGCGCGACATCTACCTGCGCGATCTCGACGGCGTAAAAGTCCTGGTCGCGCGCGTCCTGGAGGAGCGTCAACGCAAGGCAGCGCAAGAAGCCTCAATGGCAGGCACAGCGCGCGAAACCAAACCGTAGTCCGCTCAAACGGCTAGAGTGCTTCCGCAAAAGCATGCCCCCGCGAAGGCGGGGGTGGGAACCGGTTTTCCGAAAAGAAACACGACAATGCTGAGACTTATACCAAACCGCATGCGTAGTGACTTAGCGGCCTGGTATCCGCGCGTGGTGTGAAACGAACAGTCAGAACTTCCGCGGGCTGGTATTCGGGTCCGTCTCTGATTTTATCAAAGCCGGACGGCCCCTAGCGGGTCTTTTCAGGCTCGGTATCGCCAAGTGCTGCCAGATCGAGCGACTTGACGTCGAAATTCACGTGGCGGGTCGAAAGCAACCGGCCCGCATGCCCAGGTGAAGGCTCTGCGTTCCGTTGCACGGCAACAGGCGTCTGCTTTGGCGCATCAATGGCCGAAACCGAAACTGGAACGATCGCCAAACCGGCAACCACACCGACACGGATCAATTCCATCTTCGACCAGAATGGAAATTTTTCAGGCTCGGACTCAGAATGCGACCAATCGTAAAGCATAACCAGATGCCTTCCATGCAGAACATAAACTGAATGAAAGATACCAGTCGCGGCTTTCAGAATTCTTAATCCGTGTTCCATCTTGAGAATGGAGTTAGCGGATCGTCAGCCGCCCCCTCGTTGAAACGCTAAATCAAAGCGCTTCATAAACACCTCCTGCTGTTGCGATGTGACGCCGGAAAAAACAAGCGACACGACGGCACGAGGGATCTCCAGCAGGCCACCAAACCGGACACTGGGACGCGCCTCATATGAGATTGTCACAGAACCGTCCGCAACGGGCAGGCTCACCGCCGAAACCTCGCCCACTGTGCGCCCCGCAAGCGGGCATAGCGAGTGCTGGAACTCCCGCAGACTGAGCGACATCAGCTTTTCGATCCGCACGTCACCCACCGGCGACGGGCGGCCAGATAGCCAACGCATCGCCTGGCTGCAACATAACGTCGTCGCGAACGGCGGGCGCTTTGAAAACGCCGTTGACGAGCACGAGGTGGCACATACCCCGCGGCACATTATAGGCGTCGACGACGTTCCAAATCGACGTCCCATCGGCGATCTCGATTGGAACTTCATTGCGCGACGCATGCGGGGGCAAGTACTGCCCCAGCTGCGCGTAAAGTTTCAACGTAACTTGCATATGGCCGTCATAGTTGAAAACGCGGTCAAATCCATCAGCCCTTTACAACTGGCGCGTTGACATGCGGCGACAGCGGCCCATGACCACCAGCACCTTGCGACACCGCGACATACGCTTCGCGCAAGCGCTCCGGCTGCTCCATCAGCTTCTCCTTCCAAGCTCCAAGCCGGAAGCCAGTCTGAATCAACCCGCGCAGCATACCGACATGATCGGTCAAACCGACGCACTGCGCGCCGACCATCTTGTCGCCGAGAAATTCGAGCTTCAGATACTTGAACTTATCCTCATCAATCAGTTTGGCGGTCTGCCCGCCGGGCGCTCCCTGCCACAACCCGAACGACGACGAGATCAAGCCCATCGTGTCGAGCACGTTCATGTTGAGCGAACCGCGGTGCACGGTACGCTTCCCAGCCATGTTCTGGCCCGCGTACCGGCCATGCTCGACGGCAACCGGCTGGATAGCCAGCATGTCGTGTTTGCCGGTCGAAATGTCGATGCCCTCGCAGCAATCGCCCGCCGCATAGACGTCCTTGGCCGAAGTCTGCAGCGTTTCGTCAACCTTGATGCCTTGGTTGACCTCAATCCCCGAACCGATCAGGAAGCTCGTATTCGACCGCACACCGGTTGCTAGAACCACGAGCTTAGCTGGAACCGACGATCCATTCGACAGCCCGACCGACAGCGTCGCGCCGTTGGCACCCGCAGCCAGTTCAATAGTCTGGACCTTGGTATCGGTGATGACTTTGACACCCTTGTGGACGCACCAGCGGCCCAACATGCCACCTGCGGTTTCGTCCATCATGCGTGCGACCATGCGCGGGGCAACTTCGACAACCGTCAGATCACAACCGCGCTGATGCAGCGCTTCCAGAACGATCGAACCGATGAAACCAGCACCAACCAGCACGACCGGTGCGCCTTTGTCGGCAAGGCGGAGAATTTCGCGAGCATCGGGCAGCGTCCAGCAAGTGTGGACGCCGGGAAGATTTGCACCCGGCACACGCGGGATCACCGGCGAGGCCCCGGTCGCAATCAGCAGCTTGTCGTATCCCAGCGTATTCGCGCTCGACAGATACACGCGCTTAGACTCGGTATCGACGCCGCCAATTCTGTCCGTGATGTACTTGATATTCAGCGCATCATAATGCTTGGGGTCCTGCCGCAGGTAGGTCCCTGGCTCCCCAACGGCACCATGCAGCAGATACGGAATTGCCATCCGCGAATATGGCGGCTCGGGCTCGCCACCGACCATGGTGATGGCACCCGTCCTATCCAGCGCACGGATGGTTTCAGCCGCCGTGACGCCAGCAGGACCCGCGCCGAGAATAACATAATGCATGATGCGCTCCGCGCGGGGAATTGGGAGTGGGGAATAGAGAGTTGGGAGTTGGATTGGAGCGCTCGATTGAGCTACGCCCCAGTCCCAACTCCCTACTCC
Organism: Hyphomicrobiaceae bacterium; assembly: GCA_040080145.1. Lineage (GTDB taxonomy): Bacteria > Pseudomonadota > Alphaproteobacteria > Rhizobiales > Hyphomicrobiaceae > JANXVY01. The sequence goes on along the minus strand of JBEBJA010000074.1, from coordinate 129,429 downwards.
CTGGATCAATCATTCAAAGTCCCAGACGGCTGATCGTCTCGTTGGTCGGCACGCCGTCCTTGGTCCAGCCGCGAAGCGCGTAGTACTCGGGCAGCATCGTGTCGAGACCGCTGACAAGGCCCTTGGCGGGGCCTGTCTTGGCCGCTTCCTTGAGGAAGCGCGGCGGCAGGCTGTCGTCCTTGGCGGTGAAGCCAGCACGGTTGTTGAACTGGCGCTCCATGTTCCAGATGCGCTCGCCCATTTCAACGAGACGTTCCGGGGTCCAGCCGCCTTCGATGGCAGCATCGACCTGCGGAGCGATGTCGTTCAACGTCCAGGCAAAGGTCGTGAATACGCACAACCCAGAGCTGTCCACGGCGGCCGTCGCATCCTGGAACGCTTTGACGAGCCCAGCTTTCCCAACCGTCGAGAGCGGATCGGTCTTCTCGGGAATCCCAAAGATTTCCGATGAAATTGTATAGCCGCGCAGGTGGCAACCGCCCCGGTTGGAAGTTGCATAAGCGAGGCCGATGCCCTGGATGCCGCGACCATCGTAAGCCGGGAATTCCTGGCCTTTCGAGGCCATCGACAGTTCGGGACGGCCATGCTTGGCGGTGAGACGCGCCGAACCAAGCCCCAGTTCCTTGCCAAAGCCTTCGCCCTTGCCGGTCAACTCGACGCATTGAACGAGCGCTTCCGCCGAACCGAACTTCAAGTCGATTCCGCCCGTCATGTCCTTGGTCAGAATGCCAAGTTCGTACAATTCCATCGCAGCCGAGACGGTCGCACCAAACGAGATCGGATCGAGGCCCTGCTCGTTACAGATGAAGTTGACGTAGGTAAGAGCTTCGAGGTCCTTGACGCCGGTGTTCGAACCGAGCGCCCAAGCCGCTTCATACTCAAGACCGCCCGAGGCCTTCCAGTATTCCGGCTTGTTTTTGATCGTGAAGTGGGTCTCGTCGATCTTGGAGATGCGGCCGCAGGCAATGGTACAGCCAAAACAAGCCTGATTGGTCAGCAGGTTGGGTTTTCCGTCAGTCTTGCGCGGCGTTGCCATCGCTTCGGCCGAAATGTCGTGCGCGCCTTCGAACTGGACATCGCGCGAGTTGCGGGTTGGCATTGCACCAGCTTCGTTGATGACGTTCATCAACACCTGCGTGCCGTAGGTCGGCAAACCCTGCCCGGTCACGCCGTTGCCCTGCAAAACCTTCTTGCCGGCAGCGGTGGCGGCGAGAAAAGCCTTGCCGTCCCGAACCTTGGTGCCGCCAGTGCCACGAACGGCAATGGCCTTCACGTTCTTTGAACCCATAACCGCACCAACACCCGAGCGGCCTGCCGCGCGATGAAGGTCGTTCACGATGGCCGAATACAGCACCTGCTTTTCGCCAGCGATGCCAATACCGGAGACGTGGATCATCGGGTCCTGGTGACGCTTCTTGATCCACTCGTCGGTGTGCCAGACAGAGGTGCCCCAGATGTCACCGCCATCGCGGATTTCTGCCTTGTCGTCGAAGATCGTAATGTAGACGGGCGATGAGGCCTTGCCTTCCAGGATCACCATATCCCAGCCGGCGAACTTCAATTCAGCACCCCAATAGCCGCCCGAATTGGAACATGCGATGGCGTTGGTCAGCGGTCCCTTCGTGATGACCGAATAACGTCCGCCAGTGGAGGCGGCGGTTCCTGTCAACGGGCCGGTCGCAAAAATCAACTTATTTTCCGGGCTCAGCGGATCGACTTTCGCGTCGATTTCTTCCACGAGGTATTTGGTGGCTAATCCGCGCTGTCCCAAATACTGCTGCGCCCACTCCTTATTGGTGGCTTCCGACTTGACCGTGCGGTTCGTCAAATCAATACGCAGAATTTTGCCTGTCCAACCCATTTCCATCTCCTGTTTTTGCACGACCCGCGCTCGGTAGCGTCGGCGGTCATGCGTGGCTTTACCGTGTTCGAACCTTAGTGCTTGGCAACCGGCGCCTTGGCACCGGTCTGCTCGCCAGCACCGGCAAGGGCTGCCCACTGCTTCATCTTGTCGAAACCAGCTTGCTCAACGTCTTGATAGGTGATTGCCGCCGTCGGGCAGGCCTCGGCGCAGGCAGGGCTGCCCTGGCACAAGTCGCACTTGATCACTTTGCCCGTCGAGGCATTGTAGTTGATGGTGCCGAACGGACACGCAATCGTGCAGACCTTGCAGCCGACGCAGATGTTGTCATTGACGTTCTTCACACCCATCGCATCGGTCGTGATGGCGTTCACCGGGCAAGCCTGCTGGCACCACGCTTCGGCGCACTGGGTGCAGGTATAGGGAACCATTTTCCCCTGCTCGTGGAAATCGAAAACGCGAATGCGCGATTTGGAGACGTTGAATTCCAATTCGTTTTCATACGAACAAGCCATTTCGCACTGCTTGCAGCCCGTGCATTTACCCGGATCAATTACGAGTGCCTTGAGCATGTTCCCTCCCAGGAAGCGTTATGTTTTTGTTTTCATAACAACAGCGTTATGCTTTTATTTTCATAACAATACGTTCGTCGCTATAGTACGATGACGCGCGGGATTCTTCCAAGCCCCTTCCACCTATTCAAAATCGGATACCGTATTGCCAATTCGTACAAGATCGCGGGGTTGGAACCGTGACCTCCCTCGAGGAACCGCCCCGCCAGCTTAAGCTGCCCTGCCAAAGTGCAGTGTCACAGGATGGCCACGATTGATCTCATACACATCCCAAACTGTTTAGGATTCGGCGCTAAGGCTGCACCGGTCCGATTACTATGCCTGCCTTTTCCACCTGGAGTTCTCCATGCTGCCGACGCCGCGCGCCGACCTCAAGCCCAACACCGCCGATTTCGAGCGCTTCCCCCTCGTAAAGCCGACCGGCTTTCGCGAATACGACGCGCGCTGGCTGTTTCCAGAGGAAATCAACCTGATGGGCCTGAACGCCATCGGGCTTGGCATGGCGGCACTGTTTGACGAACGCGGCGTAAAAAAGCGCATCGTCGTAGGCCACGACTTCCGCTGGTATTCGGGCTCCGTGAAGCAGGCGCTGATCAACGGCTTGATCATGGGCGGCTTTGAGGTATTCGACATCGGCCTCGCGCTCTCCCCGATGGCCTACTATGCGCAATTCGCGCTCGACGTCGAAGGCGTCGCGATGGTCACCGCCAGCCACAACGACAACGGCTGGACCGGCATCAAGATGGGCATGAACCGCCCGCTGACCTTTGGACCCGAAGAAATGAGCCGCCTTAAGGACATCGTGCTCAACGGTGCATTCAAAGCCAAGCCGGGTGTCGGCAGCTACCACTTCGTCGAAAACTTCGGTGACCGCTACATCGCCTCGCTGACGGACCGCCCCAAACTCAAGCGCAAACTCAAGGTCGTCTGTGCCTGCGGCAACGGTACGGCGGGTGCATTCGCGCCGCAGGTTCTCTCGGCAATCGGCGCGGAAGTCATTCCGCTCGACGTCGAACTCGACCACTCCTTCCCGCGCTACAATCCCAACCCCGAAGACATGAAGATGCTTCATGCCATGGCGGATGCCGTCAACAAGCACAAAGCCGACGTGGGCCTTGGCTTCGACGGTGACGGCGACCGCTGCGGCGTCGTCGACAACACAGGCGATGAGATTTTTGCCGACAAGGTGGGCGTCATGCTCGCCCGAGACATCTCGGCAATCCACAAGAACGCCAAGTTCGTCGCCGACGTGAAGTCCACCGGCCTGTTCCTCACAGACCCCGTCTTGAAGGCTCAGGGCGCGACGACGGTCTACTGGAAGACAGGCCACTCCTACATGAAGCGCTACACTCACGAGATTAAAGCGCTCGTCGGCTTTGAAAAGTCGGGCCACTTCTTCTTCCAGCCGCCGCTGGGCCGTGGCTATGACGACGGCCTCGTCGCAGGCCTCGCCGTGCTCGACATGCTCGACCGCGCGCCCACCAAAACGCTCGCCGACTTGAAGAACGCGCTTCCCAAGACCTGGGGATCGCCCACCATGTCGCCGCACTGCGCCGACGAAGCCAAGTACGGCATCGTCGATCAGGTCATCGCCCACTATAAGGACGTGCTTGCCAAAGGCGGCAAGGTCGCCGGTCAGAAAGTCATGGACTGCATTACGGTCAACGGCGTCCGCGTCGTCCTCGAAGACGGCACCTGGGGCCTCATCCGCGCCTCGTCCAACAAGCCGGAACTGGTCGTCGTGGTTGAAAGCCCCGTCAGCGAAGCCAATATGCGCGCCATCTTCGCCGACCTCGACGCAACGCTCGCCAAGTACCCCGAAGTCGGCGCGTACAATCAGAAAATCTGAGCGCTGCGCACTCGGGCTACCGCCCGAACCCGTTTGGGGAAACGAGTTTCCCCAAACCCCTTCCCTTTTTGGGACTTAGGAAGCGGCCTTCAAGCGGGGCATCCCACTCGTATCGATCTGGCGTTCGGCGTGCCAGAGGTCGTAGGCACTCTGCATGGCAAGCCAGGATGCAGCCGTCGTATCGAAAGCTGCCGATAACCGCACGGCCATCGCAGGCGTGACCGGTTGCTTTTCCGAAAGGATATCGTAAAGCGTCTGCCGTGACACGCCGAGCGCTTTCGCAATCCCGGTCTTCGGCAAGCCCAGTGCAGGCAATATAATCTCGCGAAGGAATGCTCCAGGGTGCGTGGGGCAGCGGTCTTGCGACCGCCTGGGATAGTCAACCATGTCGCCTCCTTACCCTACAGTTAGTGATAATCTTCATAATCAATATCGATTGCGTCTCTATCATCCCAACCGAAAGTGATGCGATAGTTGGCAGACACCTTCACCGCGTAGCGCCCCATGCTGTCACCTTTCAAAAAGTCAAAGTCGAGACCTGGAATATTCATGTCGCCCGGTAAGACTGCTGCATCTAGCCGGTCGAGAATCATCTCGATCTTGATTCGATGGCTTGAGGGAAGACCGGATGCGTCATTCTTAACCCAGAGCCGTTTCAACGGGCGGCTGCGAAAAGATCGTATCATGCTGGGACATCCTTAAAGTAAGTTTCATCGCGTTCTCCGCCCCTGATGTCCCACGAGGCGCTGGCGATCCAATGTATGCCGACGACACACTATGTGTCAAGCAATGCCTTACATAGAAGGTCAATCCCCTCCGCTCTCCGCCCTCGGCTTGGCGATTTTGGGGGCGGGGGTGGCGGCGGCTTTTGACGAGATATCTTCCCGGAACTTGTTCGTGATTGGATACCGGCGGTCGCGGCCGAAGTTGCGGGCGGAGATTTTGACGCCGGGAGCGGCTTGGCGGCGTTTATACTCAGCGATGTTCAATAGACGGGCGACGTTGGCGACGGTTTCCGCAGGGTGACCGCGCGCGATGATATCCGCGAGCGGCATTTCCTGTTCCACGAGGCAGGTGAGGATGTCATCCAACACCTCATACGCAGGAAGGCTGTCCTGGTCGGTCTGGTTTTCACGCAATTCAGCGGTCGGAGCCTTGGTGAGTATACGGTCCGGGATCACGACGCCGCCAGGACCTTTGCCGCCTGCCGGCACGTTTGAGTTACGCCATTGGGAGAGCCGGTAGACCTCCAGCTTGTAAAGGTCCTTGATCGGGTTATAGCCACCGTTCATATCCCCATACAGCGTGGCATAACCGACGCTCATTTCAGACTTGTTGCCGGTGGTGAGCACCATCGCGCCGAACTTGTTGGACATCGCCATGAGCATGGAACCGCGCACACGGCTCTGGATGTTTTCTTCGGTAATGTCAGGCGCGCGGTCGCCAAACAGCGGCTTGAGGCTCCATTTGAAGGCTTCTGTCGCCGGTTCAATCGCAATCTTGTCGTAACGGATGCCGAGCGCCTTCGCGCAATCGGCGGCGTCGTGGAGGCTATCGTCGGAGGTATAGCGCGACGGCATCATAATGGCGTGTACGCGGTCTGGACCAAGCGCATCGACTGCAATGGCGGCCACCAACGCGCTGTCGATGCCACCGGACAGGCCAAGCACAACACCAGGGAAGCCGTTCTTATTCACATAGTCGGCGAGACCCAAAACACAGGCCTGATAGGCCGAGGCTTCGCCCTCTGGGATCGGCGCGACGGTCGTCTTGGCGCACTGCCACTTGCCGTTGGAGCCCGACCATTGCGTCACAACGAGAGCCTCGCGCCATGCCGGAAGGTGTGCGGCGAGACTACAGTCGGCATTGAGAATGAACGAGGCACCATCGAACACGAGTTCGTCCTGCCCGCCGATCTGGTTGAGATAAATCAGCGGCAAGCCAGTTTCCGTCACACGGGCGACGGCCACGTTCATACGGACGTCGGGCTTCTTCCAGTCAAACGGCGAACCATTGGGCGAAATGAGAAGCTCAGCACCTGTTTCAGCCAGGCACTCGCAAACGTCCTCCGTCCAGATGTCTTCGCAGATCGGCACCCCAATGCGGACCCCACGAAACGGGATCGGTCCCGGCAACGGCCCGGCAGTAAATACGCGCTTCTCATCAAACACGCCGTAATTCGGCAAATCGACCTTAGTGCGAACGGCGGCGATCTTGCCGTCATCCAGCAGCGCTACCGCGTTGTAGAGGTGGCCATCCTCGGACCAAATCGTGCCAACAAGAACGGCGGGACCAGGACCAAGCGTTGCCGCTAAATCGTCTAGCGCTGCACGCGACGCAGCTTGGAAGGCTGGCTTTAGAACCAAGTCCTCCGGCGGGTAGCCGGTGAGGAACAGCTCGGAAAACACGACGAGGTCGGCATCGAGTTTTGCCGCCTCCGTGCGGGCAGCACGCAGCTTCGCCACGTTGCCAGCGAGGTCGCCGACGATGGGGTTCAACTGGGCAAGGGCAATCTTAAGCGTCTGCGTCGGACTCTGGGTCATCGGAACTAAATACGGCGGTGCTCGCACGTGCGCAACGCCCGCGTCCAGTATTACCGGCGAGCAAAACCATCGACCTTTTCGACTCAGAGTCTGTCTGGAAAAGACCTTCGTGATTTCCATGAGCTAATTTTTCGTCAGTCCGCCAGGAGAAGCCCGAAGGCCGTAACCTAAGCTACGGACAAGGGGTTCGACGCCACGGATGACCAAAAAAAGGAACCATTGAAATCATGAGAAAACTTTCCGGACAGACTCTTACGCTCGCCGAGCGGCGAACAGCCGCCGTCCGCCGCCTTTAGGCCGCTCGCTTTGCAACAGGGGAAAAGGGCGCAACTCGTAGTCCACTATTCTCACACGGAACGAATGCACATCGACGGGACTTAACGCCTGTGCCGTTAACCGTATGTCGCGCCTCAGTAGCGACGGCTTGAGAGGAAAAAGCTCATGAAAAATAGTTTTTACGTTGCCGTAGCAGCAGCCGCCCTGGCCCTGGGTGCATCGGGGGCAGCTAGCGCAGCAGTCCCCGCCAAAGCTGCAGGCGAAGCCATCCGCAGTACTCTGGCACCATTAGAATTGGTCGAAAAAACCCACTATCGCAGATACCACCACAAACACCGCGTTTGCACGTGGCGCCATCACCGCCGCATTTGCTGGTGGCGTTAAGTAAAGATGGGCGCGCGCAGCAAATCGCGCGCGCCCATTTTGCAAGGAACGGACGACCAAAGCGTGAGCTTGGCGTCCGTTTTGCGTGTGCGGACTGACTATTCAGCTGCAACAGGGGCTGGAGCTTGAGCGGCACGCTCCTGCTTCAACCGGTCAGCGACAAGGAACGCCAGCTCCAATGCCTGGTCTGCGTTGAGGCGCGGATCGCAATGCGTATGGTAGCGGCTCGATAGATCCTGCTCGCTGATCGCCGTCGCTCCGCCCGTACATTCAGTAACATTCTGGCCGGTCATTTCGACGTGAACGCCACCGGCATGAGTACCTTCCGCGCGGTGGACGGCGAAAAAGGCCTCTGTCTCCGCCATGATCCGATCGAAGGGCCGCGTCTTGTACCCCGAATTACCAGCCGTGATCGTGTTGCCATGCATGGGATCGCAAGACCAAACAACGGTGCGCCCGGCCTTCTGGACGGCGCGAATGAGTGTCGGCAGGTGCTTTTCAACCTTATCGTGGCCAAAGCGGCAAATGAGCGTCATCCGGCCCGCTTCGTCCTTCGGATTCAAAATATCGAGCAAGCGCAGCAGCCCGTCCGGTTCCAAAGTAGGCCCGCACTTCAAACCGATTGGATTCTTGATGCCGCGGCAGAACTCGACGTGCGCATGATCTGGCTGACGGGTCCGGTCACCGATCCAGATCATGTGGCCCGACGTGGCGTAGTAGTCGCCCGACGTAGAATCAAGCCGCGTCAGCGCCTCTTCGAAGCCAAGCAGAAGCGCCTCGTGCGAGGTATAAAACGACGTCGTGCGCAGCTGTGGCGTGTTATCGGGCGTGACGCCGCAAGCCCGCATGAAGCCCATCGCTTCGGCAATGCGATTGGCAAGTTCCTGGTAGTGCTGGCCGCGCGGGCTATCCTTGACGAAACCCATGTTCCACTGCTGCACACGCTCCAGGTCGGCATATCCGCCGGTCGCGAACGCGCGGATCAGGTTCAGCGTCGCCGCCGATTGACGATAGGCCTGAAGCTGGCGGTGCGGGTCGGGAATGCGGGCGTCCGGCGTGAATTCAGGCCCGTTGATAATGTCCCCGCGATAGCTCGGCAGCGACACGCCTGCTTTGGTTTCATTGGGCGACGAACGCGGCTTGGCAAACTGGCCGGCGATGCGCCCGACTTTGACGACAGGTGAACCGCCGGCATACGTCAGTACAACCGCCATCTGCAGGAACACTTGGAAAAAGTCCCGGATGTTATCGGCGCGGTGCTCAAGAAAGCTCTCGGCGCAATCGCCGCCCTGCAGCAGGAAGCCGTTACCGCGTGCAACGTCAGCAAGCGTCTTCTTGAGTTGACGGGCTTCACCCGCAAACACCAGCGGCGGAAAGGTCGCAAGCTTGCCCTCAACATCAGCCAAAACGCCCGCGTCGGGATAGTCCGGAACTTGCTGAATGGGCATTGTGCGCCAGCTATCGGGGGTCCAAGTCTTTACAGCCGTCGTCGTCGCCGCCATTGTCGTGTCTCCACAGTGCGAACCGAAAAGGCGCAATTAGGCCCCGGCCTGTAACGAAGCCGGAACCCGTCTCGCCTATCGTCGAATTAAGCATTTATGGGGCGTTATAGTCCTAGCCAGCCGTAAAAGCCAACCCGGTTTGGTACCCCGCAGCGGCTGCAATCAATCCCGGCCCGGGCGCCTGCGCTAAAGTGGCATAGCCTGTCCGCATGAAATGTTCTGCAATGTGGCGTCATTGTGGTACGATGGTTTACACAATGTTACCAACGGGATTCGCGGGCCGGGGGGCTCTACTCACGATGCTATTTCAAAGCCGTCAGACCGCGACCCTCGCCCAGCGGGCGAGATTGCTCGTCTGGCCTCGCCGCAGCTTCAGCCGGAGTGGCCGCTACGTTACCAAACGTATGCTGCGTATGAAGGCATCGCCACACAAGATCGCGATTGGTTTTGCTGCCGGCGTATTCGCCTCGATCACCCCGCTGGTCGGCGTGCAAATGGTTATGGCCGGAGCAATAGCCGTTATTCTGCGCGGCAGCATTCCAGCTGCCATGCTCGCAACCTTCGTCGGCAATCCAGTCAGCTGGCCGTTGATCTGGGGTGCAACATACGCGGTTGGTTCGGTCATCATTGGACAGCCAGGTGCCGCAGAAGCAGCGGCAGTGTTGATGCCCAGCAACGACCCGATTTGGCCGATATTGTTTGCCATGCTTCTCGGCAGCATCCCGATTGGTTTAGTTTCAGGTGCCGTATCTTATGGCGTCGTCGCTCAAGTGATGACAGCAGCCCAGCAGCATAAGACAACCCATCTGACCTTGCTGCAGAACCGCCTCGCTGCGTTCTCGAGGCCCTGCTGGAGACTATGGTGACGTCAAGCGGCCGCCGGACTCTACGGCTCGGTGTCAACATCGACCACGTTGCCACCGTGCGGAATGCACGCGGCGGGCACCATCCAGACCCCGTGCGCGCCGCTCAGTCAGCCATTGCTGCCGGGGCTGACGGCATCACGGCCCATTTGCGCGAGGACCGCCGCCACATGCGCGACACCGACATGGCGCGCCTCAAGCAGGACATCACCCGTCCGCTCAATTTTGAAATGGCAGCAACGCCGGAGATGGTCGCGATTGCACTCAAGACCATGCCGAACGCCTGCTGCCTCGTACCCGAACGGCGCGAAGAGCGCACGACCGAAGGCGGCTTGCACGTAACAGGGACGCAAGACGCACTGGCCAATCACATCAAAGCGCTCAAAGCCGCTGGCATCCGGGTTTCGCTGTTCGTCGAACCAGACGAAATGGCCATTGAAGCATCGGCGCGGCTGGGCGCCGACATCGTGGAATTGCACACCGGCAAATACTGCGAACTTTCCCTTGACGGCGATGCTGCCGGGGTTCAGCGCGAGTTGAAACGGATCGACAGAGCGGCTGACGTTGCAGATGCCGCCGGGTTGGAGGTGCATGCCGGGCACGGCTTGACCTACCTGACCGTCGGCGCGATTGCCCGTATTCCGCAGATCGTTGAACTCAACATCGGCCACTTCCTGATCGGCGAGGCAATTTTCGGCGGGCTCGGCCAGAGCATCCAAACCATGCGCCGCCTGATGGACGAGGCGCGGGAATGATCCTCGGGCTCGGTAACGATATGATCGACATCCGGCGTATTGCCGCGACCATTGATCGGTTCGGTGACCGCTTCCTTGATCGCGTGTTCACACCACTGGAACGCGCAAAGTCTGACGCTCGCGCGCAACGGGCCGCATCGTACGCCAAGCGGTTTGCCGCTAAGGAGGCTTGCGCCAAGGCATTGGGGACGGGACTTCGTTCCGGAGTTCATTGGCGCGATATGGGTGTCGTCAATCTACCAAGCGGGCGGCCCACTCTAAAATTGACAAACGGGGCACTTGATCAATTGAAGGCGATCACGCCTCCGGGCTATGAGGCGCGAATTGATCTGACGCTCAGCGACGACGACCCGTGGGCGCAGGCGATTGTGATTATCACGGGGCTGAGGACTGAAAATGTACGGTGATTGGCGGCGTTTGCGCGCTGCGACCAAACTCGATATACGCAGCGTCGTGCGCTGGTCGAGAACTCGTTGCACGGTATCGATCTGGAGAACGACATGAGCGTGCACGGTAAATCTGGCGGGATGATGGAGACCCTTGTGGTCGTCGTCCAGGCACTCGCCATCGCCATGGTCGTGCGCGTATTCTTTTATCAGCCGTTCAATATCCCGTCGGGATCCATGAAGGATACGCTGCTGGTTGGCGACTACCTTTTCGTCTCGAAGCTGTCTTACGGCTACAGCCGGTACTCGTTCCCTGGCAGTCTGAACCTATTTTCCGGCCGGATCCTGGCCAGCGAGCCAAAACGCGGCGATGTCGCGGTCTTCAAGCTCCCGCGCGACAATTCGACCGATTACATCAAGCGCGTGATCGGCATGCCGGGCGATGAGATCATGATCCGCAAGGGGATCGTGTTCATCAACGGCAAGGAAGTGCCGCGCGTAGCGGCTGGAACCTTCCAGACCCGCGAAGACGGCGGTCCGGCCATCAAAATCCCGGTTTATGAGGAAACGCTGCCTAACGGCATCAAGTTCAAAGTTCTCGACCGGGTGGCAAATGGCCCTTGGGACAATACCGGCACCTACATCGTGCCAGCCGGCCACTACTTCATGATGGGCGACAACCGCGACAACTCCACCGACAGCCGCGTTCCACCCGGCGAAGGCGGCGTCGGCTATGTTCCTGTCGAAAACTTCGTTGGCCGTGCCGACATCATCTTTTTCTCAGCGGCCGTGGACGAACCGGACGCTTTCCGCCTTTGGAAGCCCTGGACATGGCCATTCGACATCCGCTGGAGCCGCTTCTTCAATTTGGTTCGATGATCCTGCGACCGCGTAAATTCAAGGATGTGGAGACCGCACTCGGGTACAAGTTCAAGTCTCCCGCATTGCTGGAACGTGCTCTGACCCATTCAAGCGTTCGCGGCATGGACGCCAAGCGTGCCGACAACGAGCGCCTGGAGTTCATCGGCGACCGTGTGCTCGGCTTGGCGATTGCCGAATCGCTCCATCATGCCCACGCCAATGCCAGCGAAGGCGATATGGCGCGCCGCTATAACGTGCTGGTCAAGGGTGAAACGTGCGCCCGCATGGCGCGCAAAATCGGCCTAGGCCAGCATCTGATCCTGTCATCGAGCGAAACCGAAAACGGCGGGCGGGACAAAGATAATATCCTGGCCGACGCCATCGAAGCCGTTCTGGGTGCGATCTTCCTCGATGGCGGATTCCTCAAGGCGCGTGACGCGATCATTCAGATCTGGGGGATCAGCGAAGGCCCTCAACCAGCGTCCGCTGCTGCCGCCGATCCCAAGTCCGCCCTGCAGGAATGGGCCCAGGGACGCGGGCTCGCTTTGCCAAGCTACGTCCCGCTCGAACGCACCGGCCCAGATCACGCCCCACAGTTCCGCACCCAAGTCCGCGTTACAGGGTTTGCACCCACCGATGGCAGCGGGGCGTCGAAACGGGCTGCCGAACAAGCGGCGGCTAGTGCTATGCTCGCCAAAGTTCAAGGAATTACCACACCAGGAGAGGGCGAAAGCCGTGGCTGATCAGAACGAACCGGCCACACCGCCGAGCGTCGAACCAACGGGAGCGCCAAAGCGCTGCGGCTTTATCGCCGTGATTGGACCAACGAACGCCGGCAAATCGACGCTCGTCAATGCGCTTGTCGGCGCAAAGGTCACGATCGTCTCGCACAAAGTGCAGACGACGCGCACGCAAATTCGCGGCATTGCGATGGAGGGCCAGAGCCAGCTCGTATTCATCGACACTCCTGGAATTTTCAAGCCGCGCCGCCGCCTTGACCGGGCCATGGTCGACGCAGCTTGGGGCAGCGCCTCCGACGTCGACATCGTGGCACTCTTGATCGACGCCCAGCGCGGAATGAACGACGACCTGGACAAAATCCTCGAACGGCTTGCAGCTGCAGACCGCCCCCTCGTCGTCATTCTAAACAAGGTCGATAAGGTTGAGGACAAGGAAGAACTGCTGAAGCTCGCAGCGCTGATCGCCAAGAAAATCAGGATCGAACGGCTGTTCATGATATCGGCGCTGTCGGGCAGCGGCATTACGGCCGTGAAGTCCTATTTTGCGGGCAGCGTCCCCCTCGGTCCGTGGCATTACCCAGAAGATGACATTTCGGATGCGCCGCTGCGGATGCTGGCGTCGGAAATCACCCGCGAGCGGATCTACCACTGGCTCCATCAGGAACTGCCCTACGAGACGACGGTCGAAACCACCGCGTGGGACGAAAAGAACGACGGGTCTGTCCGCATCGAACAGACCATCTTCGTCATGCGCGACACGCAGAAGTCAATCGTGCTCGGCAAGGGCGGCGATATGATCAAGAAAATCTCGACTGAGGCGCGCAAAGAGCTTTCCGGGATCGTCGAGAAACCTGTACACCTGTTCCTGTTCGTCAAAGTCCGCGAGGCATGGGAAAGCGATCCCGAACGCTACCGCGAAATGGGCCTCGACTATCCCAAGGAGTAATCATGCGTTGCTGGTTGAAACACATCGCATATTCATGCACGGCACTGACCTTCGCCGCCACAGCATCGCCAGCCGCCGCCGCCGTGCGCCAATGCGCACCGGGGGTGACGAGCGAGATCGCACAGGCTGACAATGAGCTCATGGGTAAACGCAAAGCGCTGATGTCATGGACGACGAAGGCTGCGAAGTTGGGTCCTGCCTACACCAGCTGGCGGATTGCCGATAAGAAGGTGCTTGGCTGCAAGAAGGGCAAGACGCCGTCCGACGGGTTCCAGTGCGTCGCCTATGCCTCGCCCTGCACAATCGTTCAGGCCCCCAATACGCCCAACAGACCCAAGCGAACCAGAAAGCGCTTCGGCCCAAACACCCCCTTCGAGGTTTGAACCCTGGTCGTGTGATGAGCGAGAAGTCTGCCTGATATTGCCGCACGCACTGAAGCAGACGTCGCGATTTGAATCACACGACGAACATTATGATACTGGTGTCCCTTATGATTGCGAAATTCGCCTCGGGACACGCCTCAAAAGTAGGCGAACTTCGCAATCGGGACACTCGTGTAGCGCAACTGACGTTTGGTACCCGCGCGCGGCTTGCCTCTGAACCAAACGTCAGGTGCAAAAGCTTCACTAGAAACATAGACTTGCTAGTGTTCCTTATGGTTCTGACATTTGCTCAGAATCTGGCCGCGCCGGGAAGCAAATGTCAGAACCGGAACACGAGCGATGGAATGGTCCGATGAAGCTGTCATCCTCTCGGTTCGCCCCCACGGCGAGACGGCAGCCGTCGTCGAGCTGCTGACACGCACGCATGGTCGCCATAGCGGCTTGGTTCATGGGGGACGCTCCCGGAAATCGCGCCCCATCCTACAGATGGGCAACCACGTCAGTGCGAGCTGGAAGGCGCGGCTATCCGAACACCTCGGCCACATGACGTTGGAGTTGCAGCACGGCTATGCGGCAGCCTCGATGGACGATCCGGCGGGACTGACGGCGCTGACATCGCTGTGTGCACTGTCACGGCTGCTGCCCGAGCACGACCCCCATCCGAATTTGTACGAGATCACATTGTTCGTCCTGAGCTTCTTGGACGACGCAACGGTTTGGCCCGCGTTGTATGTCCGCTGGGAAGTCGCCCTATTGCAGGAGCTGGGGTTTGGACTTGATCTAAGCACATGCGCCGCAACGGGCACGACGCAAGATCTGGCCTACGTCTCGCCAAAGTCGGGACGAGCTGTCAGCCTGGACGCTGGACGGCCCTATCACGACAAAATGTTGCCGCTGCCTGCGTTTCTGACGAAATCACGCCCCACAGGGGCGAATGCCATTGTCACGCCGCCCGACATAGAGGCAGGCCTCAAGTTGACAGAGCACTTTTTGGTCACACGAGTTCTGGCGCCCCGCGAGCTGGCTGTACCCGACGCACGGCAGCGGCTGGCGCATATACTGCTGCGGCAATGCGAACATTGATGGATCAAGGCGTGCCGCCTATCCCAAACTTGAAATCATAAGCGGGGTTCAAACGTGAGATTGGCTGGAAAAATCGCCGTCGTGACGGGTGCCGGCAATGGTATTGGCGAGGCCATGGCCCGTCTGTTCGCTGCTGAGGGCGCGTACGTCTACGTCACCGACATGGATGCAACCGCGGCCGAAAAAGTGGCTGCCGACCTGAACGGACAAGGCCTTGCCGCATCGTCACTGGCCGTCGACGTCACACGCGGCCAGGACGTGACCCAACTCATGCGGACGATCAAGGCTGGCCATGCCCGCATCGACATCCTTATCAACAACGCAGGCCTTAACGTACTCGCCGACGTCCGCAACATGACGGATGCCGAGTGGGTCAAACTGCGCGAGGTCAACTTGGACGGTGTCTTCCGCATGGCCCGCGACGGGTTCGATCTTCTCAGGGCATCCGGCAAAGGCTCGCTCGTCAATGTCGCGTCGATCATGGGCAATCGCGGCATTCGCCCGCTTGCAGCCTATTCGGCAACCAAGGGCGCTGTGGCGGCCTTAACGCGGGGCCTCGCGGTCGAATATGCGCCGTTCAACATCCGCGTCAATACGCTCGCCCCTGGGTACGTCGAAACCAAACTGACCCAGCGCGCGTTGAAACTTCCGCAGTTCCGAACGGCGTTGATCGAAAAGACCCCGATGCGCCGCTTTGGCACTCCAGACGAGATGGCGCGCGCCGCGCTGTTTTTGGCCAGCGACGACGCCTCCTATATTACGGGCTCCGAACTGGTTGTTGACGGCGGAATGTCCGCCGCACTTTAGACTTGCTCGGCGTGCATCCGACGTGACCACCTTCGACGATGACCGGAGACGACCGTATGCGCTTTGCCTTACTCGGACTGCTACTTGTCTCAAGCATGGGATTTGAAGCGCGCGCCGATCAATTCGTCCTTGATAAGCAGCACACCGAAATCCGCTTTTCCTGGGATCATCTCGGCTTGTCGCGGCAGTCGGGCAAGTTTACCGACCTATCCGGTACGGTGTCGTTTGACGGGGAAAAGCCGGACGCAACGACGGTCAATGTGACGATTCCAGTCGCCAGCATGAACACGGGGGTCCCCCCGCTTGATACCGCACTCGTCAAAACCAAGGACTATTTCGACGTACCCACCCACCCAACGATCACGTTCAAATCGACCAGCGTCAGAGTGACAGGCGACAAGACCGCAGAGCTAGAGGGCAACTTATCCATCAACGGGGTCACAAAGCCGATTACCCTTGCCGTCGTGTGGAATTTCTTGGGGCAGCATCCCTTGGGAGCCGTCAATCCAACCTTTGCCGGCAAAATCGCCGCTGGTTTTTCTGCCCGCACGCAGATCTTGCGCAGCGAGTGGGGCATGTCGCGTCTGATCCCCTTAGTCTCCGACGAAATTCGCATTTCAATTGAAGCCGAGATGCACCGCCAGGAGTAATCCTGGATGGCATGTCTGCTCCGCCTTGATTTCAACTGCGAAACGTGGGATGAACGATTACTCGGGACGCGAACGCTTCTTCGAGCGTGTATGATATTGCCGCTCGCGCGTCTATGGTCCGGCCCCCGCGCCGTTGCTCGAAAGGTCCCCGTATGGCACGTGTTACCGTCGAAGATTGTGTCGACAAAATCCCCAATCGTTTCGAACTGGTTTTGATTGCTGCCCACCGCGCCCGCGCCATCACCAACGGAAGCGCCATTACCGTTGAACCCGACAATGACAAGAACCCAGTCATTGCACTCCGCGAAATCGCCGACCAGACCGTCGGCGTCGAGGACATGCGCGAAGGCCTGATCCATTCGATCCAGAAGAATGTCGAAGTCGATGAACCCGAAGCAGCGGCTGCCCCTGTGTTGACCAGCGACCGCCGCGCACCGATCCTTGGCCGCGACGACATGAGCCGTGACGGCGTGGTTGATACCATGACCGAAGAACAGCTGTTGCGCGGCTTGGAAAGCATGACCCCCAGCGAGCCGTCGTCAGTCGGCAACGGCGGCCCCCGCGATCGCGAGCGCGACCGTCACGACCGGGGCCGTTGATCCTTTCGACACGTTGCAATCACGCGATAGGGCTGTAGGCTGGTCACGCTCTCGTGTTTTGCGCGCGGCCGCCCAACCAGCCCCGCGCGCGCAAACCAAGTGCCAAAACTCAGATTTGCGCATGGTGTCATGCGTGAACAGCCAGCGGTCCCGTCCGCGATGAGGAGATGAGCGGACCATGATGCGCCAGTACGAGCTCGTAGAGCGCGTTCTGAAATACGATCCCAAGGCGGATGAGGCTTTGCTCAACCGCGCTTATGTGTACGCCATGAAGGCGCATGGGCATCAAAGGCGCAAATCAGGCGACCCCTACTTTTCCCATCCCCTTGAAGTTGCCGCCATCCTGACCGAGCTTAAGCTCGACGACGCGACGATTGCGACCGCGCTGCTCCACGACACCATCGAAGACACCGCCGCGACGCGGGTTGAGATCGACAATCTATTCGGCAAAAAGATTGGCGAACTGGTCGATGGACTGACCAAGATCAAGCGGCTTGATCTTGTGTCTAAGAAGGCCGAACAGGCCGAGAATTTCCGCAAGCTGCTGATCGCAATTTCCAGCGACATCCGCGTGCTCCTCGTCAAGCTCGCCGACCGTTTGCACAATATGCGCACGCTCGAGCACAACACGGTGGAAAGCCAGCAACGCAACGCCCAGGAAACACTCGACATCTATGCCCCGCTCGCGGGCCGCATCGGCATGCAGCAAATCCGCGAGGAACTTGAGGAGCATTCGTTCCGCTGGCTGCATCCGATGGCCCACAAGGCGATCAACGACAAACTCGAAGCGTTGCGCAAAACGACCGGCGGGCTCCTTGACGAGACGATGGCAGCGCTGAATGCCAAACTGGCCGATAGCGGAATCAAAGGCTTCCTTACCGGGCGGGAAAAAAAGCCTTACGCGATCTGGGACAAGATAGTTCAGAAGAAAACGTCGCTCGAAAAACTGTCGGATATCTACGCATTCCGTATCATTGTCGAAACCGAAGCCGACTGCTACCGGGCGCTCGGGCTGGTTCATACGACATGGCAGGCCGTCCCGGGACGCTTCAAGGACTACATCTCCGTTGCCAAACAGAACGGCTACCAATCAATCCACACGACGGTTCTCGGCCCCCGCAAGCAGCGGCTCGAGTTGCAGATCCGTACCCAGCGCATGCACGAGACCGCCGAATACGGGGTTGCAGCCCATGCCATCTACAAAGACAGCAAATCCCGCAGCACCAATGGCGGCGGCGAACCCCAGCCGCCGAGCCTGGAGACCAACGCCAATCCGTATGCTTGGTTGCGGCGGATGGTCGAAAGCCTGATGGAAGGCGACAACGCCGAAGAGTTCCTGGAACACACCAAGCTCGAATTGTTCCGCGACCAGGTGTTCTGCTTTACCCCGAAAGGAAGCCTTATTGCCTTGCCGCGCGGAGCAACGCCACTCGACTTTGCTTATGCCGTTCACACCGACGTCGGTGCAATTGCGAGCGGTGCAATCGTCAATGGCCGGCAAGTGCCCATCGAGACGAAACTGCGCAATGGCGACGAAGTCGAAGTGCTGACCACCAAGGGGCATGTTCACCCTGCCGCCTGGGAGGCATTTGTAGCGACAGGGCGCGCGCAACTCGCGATCCGCCGTTCGGCACGCGAGGCAGAACGGCGGCGGTTCATTGAACTCGGCCGCAGGCTTCTGACAGCCCAGTTTCATCGCAACGGGCAGGAATTGCCCGACGACTTGCGGCGGCTGACGACGCGCTTCAGCCAGAAAAGCGTCGACGACGTGCTGGTCGCGGTCGCCCGCAATGAAATTCCAATTCCTGAAGCCGTCGCGGCCCTCGAACCGGAAGGTCGTCCGGGCGAAGCGGCAGCGGCCAAATTGAGAGCCCGCAAGGGTGCAGAACGTGGCGAAGGTGAGGACGGCTGGTTCAATCTGACGAGCGCATCGGGCCTGAAATTCCGCACGACAGACGGTCTCATCCCGGATGCCGCAGGTGACGGTGCCCATAGCGACAACACAAATGCTTTGCCGGGAACAGGAATACCTATTCGCGGCCTGAAGAACGATGTCCCTGTGAGCTTCGAACCCGGCGGTGCCGTCCCCGGCGACCGCATTATCGGCGTCCTGACGCCCGGCGAAGGAATCCGGATTTTCCAGATCCATTCACCACGCCTCAAAGAGTACGAGCACGAACGCTGGATCGACGTGACGTGGGATGTCGATCAACGGCGGCTGGAGCGCTTCCCTGCCTCGATTGATGTCGATTGCCCCAACGAGCCGGGCACCCTCGCTCAGGTCGCGAGCCTCATAGGCCAGGCTGGCGGCAATATCGACAAACTCTTCATGCTTGAGCGGGCCTCGGACTTCACCACCATGCGGATCATGCTCGGGGTCTACGATCTCGCGCACCTGACCCACATCATCTCAGGTCTGCGCGCTCACTCCGTCGTCAACAAGGTCGAGCGGATCTTTGAATAAGACCGCCGAACATCGCTCGTCGTGTCACACCATCACTTATTCCAAAGTGCGGTAGCGGCCAGACAGAGAATGCCAGCCAGCAGCGCGCGCAAAATGCGGTCAGGCAGAATGCCGGTCAGGCGAGTTCCCAGCGCAATACCTGGGACCGATCCCGCCAGCAGCGTCGCCAACAGACTTAGATCAACGTGACCAAAGCTCAAATGTCCAAGGCCCGCCAACAGCGTGAGCGGGATCGCATGAACGACATCCGTGCCAACAAGCCTCCGCATTGCGAGTGCGGGATACAAGGCCGTCAACACGACAACACCAATTGCACCAGCTCCGACCGACGTTAGCGCAACCGTAATCCCAATCACCATACCAAGCAGAAAGGTCCACTCGGGGCGGGGCGACGCCGTCACCAAATCACCCGGCATTCCACCCTGGAAGCGCCCGGCGATAAAGGGATACAACGCAATGGCAAGCGCACTGATGATCAATGCGATAGCCAGCACAAGCCGGATTGTGGCAGCAAGCGCCTTCGCATCCATGCCCGTCAGCCAGAATGCCATAAACACGAGTGCCGCACCCGGTAGGCTGCCAAGCGCAAGCCAACCAAGTATCTTATAATCGACGTTGTTCAGCCTGTGATGATGCCATGCCGACGTGGTCTTGGTGATGCAGGCAAACAGCAAGTCCGTGCCAACCGCCACCATTGGGTTGACGCCGATCACCGATATAAGAAAGGGGGTCGTCAACGAACCCGCTCCGACGCCTGTCAGCCCAACCAGCAGCCCAACGAGAAAACCGCCTGCAACGAGCAGCAAAAAAGCAGGGGGCAATGCCCATTCCATATCGTGTTTGCCCTTTGGTGTCGAATAGCCCCCGCAACCATTTCCTAACGGGACCCCTTGCTACGAAACGCAAGAGTGCTTCCGGAAAAAACATGCCCCCGCGACAGCGGGGTAGAAACCGGCCTTCCTATCAAAACCACGTCCAAATTCTAAGGCACGATGCTGTTTCAAACGGGCGTGCAACAGCAGTGAACGACGCCGCCGGGGCAAGAGACATCTAACACACCCCCTTGCCCCATGGGTCCGATCGAAAGCAGTTCCGCTTCAGATGTCGAAGCTGACTGCAGCACCAGCCGCTCCAAACAGCTTGACGAGTTCCAGCGTACGGCGTTCAAATTCCGCCCGTCCAGCAGCACTCTCGTCCAAGTCAGAGCAAAGACCCGCAGCCAGCGTTGCCCTGGTGACAACGAACCCAGTCGCACTTACCGCAATCGGGCTTTCAGCCGCCCGTGCCGCCAGAATAACACCGCCCGCAACAGATGCGCCGGTCAGGGTATTGACGATCATGAAACTACCCGTTTCAGCGTGTTCATTGAACGCATCAACGGCAACGGGACGGCCAAGATCAATCTCTGCCAACGCAATGTCGTTCATGACACAGCGCGACGCGGGCGACGTCTGCAGCGTTTCAAGATCGAGTAACGCATTGATCCTCAGCTTTGAAACCGGCACAAGATCGGTTGCTGTGCGCAACAGGTATGACGCCTTGGGATCAAAGCCGTCTTCAGCCAGCCAGACAAACTTGACATCAAGTGCATTCGCCGCGACGGGCTCGGGGCCAGCGCCCGACAATACGGCACCCCGCGATATATCGAGATCGTTTTCAAGCTGAATGGCGACAGCCTGGCCGGTGCGGGCCACTTCGAGGTCGCCACCCATCGTCGCGATGCGCTGCACGCGACTGGAACGGCCCGACAACACGTCGACAATGCGATCACCAACGCAAACGCTACCAGCCGCAACGGTGCCGGCAAGCCCACGGAAATCGAGCCCGTCGCGCAACACAGTCTGCACCGGCATGCGGAATTGACCGCCCGCATGAGTGATGCGCGACGGCAGACCGTCGAGGTAGGCAAGCAATGTCGGCCCCGTGTACCAAGCCATGGCGTCGGATTGACGGGCGATGTTGTCGCCAGTGACGGCCGCGACGGGAATAGCGATAGCCTCGGTGAAACCAAAGCGCGTGGTCAGCTTGGCAAAATCGGCTGAAATGGCCGCGTATTGCTCCTGCGCAAAACCTACGAGGTCCATCTTGTTGACGGCCAGCACGACGCGGCGGACGCCCATCAGATCGAGGATCGCGGCGTGGCGGAGCGTCTGCTTTTTGATGCCGGTGCGCGCATCGACTAGCATAATGGCGACGTCGGCATGAGACGCGCCGCTCGCCATGTTCCGTGTGTATTGTTCGTGACCTGGGCTGTCGATGACGACAAAGCGCCGCCTCTCAGTATCAAAGTAGCGCCAGGCAATATCAATGGTGATCCCCTGCTCGCGCTCGGCGGCAAGGCCATCAACAAGGAGGCTGAAATCAGGCAGGCCCGACGTTCCCGCAAGCCGTGAGCGCTCGATGGTGGCGCGCTGGTCGTCGTAAAGATCGGATGCATCAAACAGCAGCCGCCCGATCAGGGTTGACTTGCCATCGTCGACCGACCCGCAAGTCAACAGACGCAGGATACCGTTCAGTTCGCGCGCACTACTGGCGCTACGGGCAACGGGCGCTGCCTCGACGGTTGAACGCACGTTCTCTGCGCGCCCAACCGGCGTAGGCTTTGGATTGAGCAGCGTAACGGGAGCGCCAGATGCAGTTCCCCCGTCAGCAAATTCTGCAGGCGAAAATGCAAGAGCCGAGGCCACAGCGGTCGGCGTTGCCTTGCGGCGCGAAGCGGAAGCAGTCATCAGAAATAGCCCTCTTGCTTCTTCTTTTCCATCGCGCCGGACTGATCGTGGTCGATCAATCGGCCTTGGCGTTCGGAGGTTTTGGACGTCAGCGTTTCTTCCACAACCGCATTGAGATCAGCGGCGGTAGATAAGACGGCAGCAGTCAGCGGATAGCAGCCAAGCGTACGGAAGCGCACGCTCCGGATAAGCGGCGTTTCACCAGCAAGCAGCGGCAAGCGCTCGTCATCGACCACAAGGAGCTGGCCGTTACGCTCAACCGTTGGGCGCAGAGCCGCCAAATACAGCGGCACGATGTCGAGCTTTTCGCGCTGGATGTAGCGCCAGATATCACGTTCCGTCCAATTTGATAGCGGGAAGACGCGGACGGTTTCACCAGCACCCAGACGCCCGTTCAACAAGCGCCACATCTCCGGGCGCTGTCTGCGCGGGTCCCACCGATGGCCAGCCGAGCGGAACGAAAACACGCGCTCCTTGGCACGTGAGGCTTCTTCATCACGCCGAGCGCCACCAAAGGCCGCATCAAAACCGTGCGCATCAAGCGCCTGCTTCAAGGCTGCGGTCTTCATCACGTCGGTATAGACGGAGGGCGAAAAATTGAACGGGTTTACGTTCCGCTCGATGCCGTCCTGATTTGTATATGTGATGAGGTCGAGCCCGAAGTCCGCGACGGTCTTGTCGCGAAATGCGATCATTTCCCGGAACTTCCAGGTTGTATCGACGTGGAGCAGCGGGAACGGCGGCTTCTGCGGATAGAACGCCTTGCGCGCCAGATGCAACAGGACCGTCGAGTCCTTCCCGATCGAATACATCAGCACAGGCTTGCGGAACTGAGCCGCAGCTTCGCGGAAAATATGGATGGCCTCTGCTTCGAGCAGATCCAAGTGGGATAGTGCGAGCGTCATTGCGCGGCTCCTTGCGCTGCGGCGTCTGGCGTTGAATTCGGGCGATTGTGAAGGCCGCATTCCTTGCCGTCGCCGTTCTCCCACCACCAGCGGCCAGCACGGATGTCTTCGCCGGGCAGAATGGCCCGCGTGCAGGGCTGGCAACCGATGGAGGCAAACCCGCGAGCATGAAGCGGGTTCACTGGGACATCATGCGCAGCGACGTAGGCTTCGAGCTGGTCCAATGACCAATCAGCGATAGGATTGAGTTTGATAAGGCCCGTTGCTGCATCGCGCGCAGCAAACGGTACGCCACCACGGCCAGCCGATTGCTCGCGGCGCAAGCCGGTGATCCAACCGGTAGCGCCCGCCAGCGCACTGTTGAGCGGACGGACCTTGCGCACGGCGCAGCAGGCCTTGCGGTTATCCACGCTGTGACGGAACCCATTGATGCCATCGCGAGCAACAAGAGCTTCAAGTTCGCGGCCTTCAGGCGCGACAATTCGAATGGGCACGCCATAGCGGGCAATACTGATTTCCAGCGTATCGAGCGTTTCGGGAAAATTGCGGCCCGTCTCGAGCGTGAAGACGTCGATCTCGGCTTTGCCAACAGCGATGGCATGCAAAACCGCCTGATCTTCCATACCAAGGCTCGTTGAAAATGCGATCCGGCCCGGCACCGTGGCTGTGATGCAGCCAATCCGGAGGTCGAGATCCACCAGATCGCCAATAGCCGCATCGAGTGCAGCGATATCGGTCAGCGATAATGATGCGAGGTCCTGTGAGGTCATGGCACTCTACCTAGTGGAATGAAGTTCTAAAACCTAGGAACAATTTCGGCAATACATAGAACAAAATTTCACATATGGCAATTTCAAGGATGAAATTTTCAACCCAGGCAACCCAACAAACTAAGTAGCCCTTGGTGTCGACAAAGCAAAAAAGCTTGAATTTGAGCACTTAACCACTTTGCGCCGCCGCGGCCCCATCAAGCCAGCGCTGCACCCCAGAGGCAGCCGCAACAGCGGTCGCCAGCGTCGCCTGCAACAAATATCCACCTGTCGGCGCATCCCAATCGAGCATTTCACCGGCCACAAACACCCCCGGACGAGCGCGAAGCATGTAATTGTCGTCGAGGGCGTCAAAAAGAACCCCGCCGGCAGTGGAGATTGCCCGCTCCAAGCCGCAACAACCTGTGGCAGTCAGGGGCAGCGCCTTGATCCGTGCCGCGAGTTGAAGTGCGTCTTGAGGAACGGGCCCAGGCTCGCGCAACAGAGCAATCGCCGCAGGTGTCAGCGCAACAGCCTTGCGCAGGAAGTTCGCCGCCGATTGCTTGCGGCGCGGTGCGCCGAGCCGTTGAGCCAGCTCCCCCACCGTCATATCGGGGCGCAAATCGAGGGTGATTGGAACAACGCCGTCAGTCGCGACAGCATCCCTAACCAGCGATGATAGGGCGTAAACCGCACCCCCTTCCAGCCCTGCACGGGTGATAATGGCCTCGCCACGGACCGTGCGTGTGCCGACAGAAAGCGCGATTCGCTTGAGCGGAGCGCCGGCAAAGCGCGGCACAATGTGCTCAGACCAAGGAATGTGAATGCCACAGTTAGCCGGAACAAGTGAAGCGACAGACACGCCCTCCTGCCTCAGAAGCTCTACCCAAGCGCCATTCGATCCAAGCCGGGGCCAGCTTGCTCCGCCAAGCGCGAGAAGAGTGGCCTGAGGCGCAACGGATAACTGCAGCCCAGCAGGCGATGCAAAGACCAAGGCACCGCTCGCATCAAATCCCTGCCATTCATGGCCAAGCACAAGCTGAACACCCAAGCCGTCTAAATGCCGCAACCACGCACGAAGCAAGGGCGAGGCCTTCATCGCGCGCGGAAACACACGGCCACTTGAACCGGTGAAGGTTTCGATTCGCAGTTCTTCAAGCCACGCCACGGTCGCCTGCGGAGGCCAAGTAGTGATCGCTGCCCTCAACTCAACCGCTCGCCCCCCGAAGCGGCCAAGGAAGTGCTCGAACTCCTCCGAATGCGTGATATTGAGCCCGCCGCGCCCAGCCATCAAAAACTTGCGGGCCGGAGACGGCATACGCTCGTAGATGGTGACATCATGACCGGCCGCCGCCAGTCGGCCAGCAGCCATCAAGCCTGCGGGGCCTGCACCAACAATTGCAACGGACACGGTCACCAGCTACCCGTGTTCGCCATCGAAGCCCAAGGCTCAAGTGGTGCGAGAGCAGCACCCTTCTGCAACAGCTCGATTGAGATCCCATCCGGCGATCGTACAAACGCCATGCGGCCATCGCGCGGGGGGCGGTTGATGACAATCCCGCACCTGGCAAGATGGGAGCACGTTGCATAAATGTCGTCGACCTCAAATGCCAGGTGGCCGAAATTGCGCCCCCCCGCATAGGTCTCCGGGTCCCAATTGTGCGTCAGTTCTAGCAGGGGCGCCCTTTCATCAGCCGCGCGCTGGCTATCGGCAGGCGCCGTCAGGAAAATAAGGGTAAAGCGGCCCTGTTGGTTATCAATGCGCCGCGTCTCGATCAACCCTAAACCATCGCAGTAAAAGGCGAGCGCCGCCGCAGGATCGCCAACGCGGACCATTGTATGCAGGTACTTCATAGGACTGCCTTAAAGCTAAGTTAATTCACATCTGGACGTTGGGAATTGCCGCTACGGAATTTTCTCCAACCGTCAGCGTTGTCTAGTAAGACCGTTCCCTCCAAACCTTTAACCAGATGGTTGGGCTGCACCACACGCACAGGCTGAAGAACGCAACTGCTAGAAGAAATGGCAGATCATCTGCCAAAAATTGGTGCAACGCAACACAAGCGAAGCGAGAATGGTTGAAATAATTCAACTTTAGGCTAAATTCATCATTCCGATTATGACCAAAAAATGGCCAACTCGCATAGCGGTTTACTCCGGATCACGTGATTCGGGCCGTCAAAGCAAAAAATTTTTGCATTGCGCAAAACACTCGGATGAAGATGGTTAAAATACTATTTTTGAGGCAGTTACGTGACGAACTAGCCTGTGGATTGAGCACACCTTTTAGCCACCATCCGCCCGCCACCCCCATTTTTGACTTGGTAGTTCGTGTCTGGATGGTATTGTTGCGTTGTTAACTGTTCTGAGTCGGCCGCAAGGGCGTTGTGACTCACCATCACTTCGAGGCCAGCGTTTAGAGCAGCAATTACAAGTTGCAACAGCTTACAGTATAAAGGGGTACGATGATGGGGGACACGAACTTACCACCCAATCTCGGTGGTACGCAGACTCAAGCCGATTTGGAACTAGAACGCTTGCGCGATGGCCTAG
This sequence comes from Hyphomicrobiaceae bacterium, assembly GCA_040080145.1. Taxonomy (GTDB): domain Bacteria; phylum Pseudomonadota; class Alphaproteobacteria; order Rhizobiales; family Hyphomicrobiaceae; genus JANXVY01. The sequence goes on along the minus strand of JBEBJA010000074.1, from coordinate 102,969 downwards.
AGGTCGTCGAGATCGCAGGCTCCATTAAATGGTTTGACGCCTCAAAAGGCTATGGTTTTATCGTTCCAGACACGGGCACGACCGACATTCTCCTTCATGTCACATGCCTGCGCGCTGGCGGTTTTCAGACAGCCTACGAAGGTGCCCGAGTTCACTGCCAAGTTCTGAAGCGGCCCAAAGGCATGCAAGCCTTCCGCATCATCAGCATGGATGAATCGACAGCGATCCATCCCTCTCAGTTGCCGCAACGGACTCACGTTATTGTCGAGCCTGAAAGCGACTGGGAACGCGCCCTGGTTAAGTGGTTCAACCGCGTTCGCGGATTTGGATTCTTGACACGAGGCGACGGCACGCCCGATATCTTTGTACACATGGAGACTCTGCGGCGCTTCGGTTTTGCCGAACTTCGTCCAGGTCAGATCGTCCAGGTTCGCTGGGGTCATGGTTACAAGGGCTGTATGGCTGCCGAATTGCGGCCAGACGGTGTCCAGACCGGACCCTCGTCTCACTAAACGGTCATCTTCACTGGATGTCATGATGATCGGCACGGTACAATCGAATTTTATTAACAGGGCTGCGCAACGCGCGGCCCTGTTGTTTTTTTGCCTGGGGTTCGTCTCTGCGGGCGATCCCGGGACGGCACTGGCCAAAATGCTGCTCGAAAAGCTGTGGCTGACAACGTCACAGGGCGAGACGCAAATTTCCATTGAAGTTGCTGAGTCGGCAGAAGATATGGCCATGGGGCTGATGTTCCGCACCAGACTAGCCGAGGACAGCGGGATGCTCTTCCCATCATCTGCCCCCCGCGAATCCAGCATGTGGATGCGGAATACCTATATCCCGCTCGATATGATCTTCATCCGCGCCGACGGCGTCATTCATCGAATCGAAGCGATGACGGAGCCACTATCCGAGACGATCATCGCGTCAAATGGCGATGTGCTGGCCGTGCTCGAACTAGCCGGTGGGGCCGCTGCCCGGTTGGGCTTGAAGCCCGGTGACAGGGTGCGGCATCGTATTTTCCAAACGGCACGATAAAGTTCGCATAACGCCTTGACCGCGAGATCATTAGGCCTCACACATGCGCAATGTCGGGGCGTAGCTCAGCCTGGTAGAGCATCTGCTTTGGGAGCAGAGGGTCTGGAGTTCGAATCCCCACGCCCCGACCAATCATTTTTGGCGTTTCGCAACGATTGCCAGGCCCGCGCGCATGACCAACGTCCGCATTTACAAGCCAGCAAAAGCCGCCATGCAATCCGGCCACGGCAATACTCACGAATGGGTGCTGGAACCCGCAGCAGCCAGCGCAGTCTCGGTTGACCCATTGATGGGCTGGAGCGGCTCGGCCAACACCGCAAAGCAGGTGACCTTGCGCTTCCCCTCCAAAGAAGATGCGGTCCGCTATGCTGAAGCCAACGGCATGGCATTCACCGTCAGCGAAGCGCCCGCCCGCAAACCCACACGCCGCTCCTACGCCGATAACTTTAAATTCGGCCGAATCGGCAGCTGGACTCACTGAGCCTTCATCACGGAAATCCAGGTCGGTAGTGACTACCTGCTAACCGCCGGTGGCCACTGTTCTTACTTCAGCTTCCCAGAAGCAATCGGTGGGCTGGCAATATCGCCAGCGAGAATTTCCGCAACGTGCCGAACCTCGATAGAGCTTCCTTCGCGCTTAAGTTTTCCTGCCATGTTCATAAGACAGCCCAGATCACCGGCCAGCAAGACATCCGTCTTTGCGCGGGCGACGTTGGCGGTCTTCTTTTCCACCATGGCGTTGGAGATGTCGGGGAACTTGACCGAAAACGTCCCGCCAAAGCCACAGCAGATTTCGCTGTCCGGCATCTCGACCAATTCAACACCGGGAATGGAAGCAAGGAGCGCCCGCGGCTGGGACTTGATGTCGAGTTCACGTAGACCCGAGCAGCTGTCATGATAGGTGACACGGCCCTGAAAGTCGGATGTCACTGACGTGATACCGCGGACATCGGCGAGAAATGAAACCAGTTCATGGACGCGACTAGCAAAGGCCTTGGCCTTTAGTTCGGCCGCCTCGTCGCCCGCCATGAGTTTGGGATAGTGAGATTTCAGCATACCGGCACACGAACCAGACGGAGCAACGATATAATCAAAGCCTTCGAAGGCCTCGATAGTCGCCAGCGCAATAGCCTTGGTCGTTTTCGTATCGCCTGAATTGTGCGCTGGCTGGCCGCAACAAGTCTGCAACGCCGGCACCTCCACTTCACAACCGGCAGCTTCGAGCAACTTGACGGCGGCAAAGCCAACCGATGGACGAAAAACGTCCACGAGGCAGGTGACAAACAAACCCACGCGGGGTCGCAGCGATGCCTCAAGAGTGCTCATCGTCGTGCCTTTTGCGAATCGGAAAAATACAGGCGAGCGAATACATCGACCATGTCGCCGTACGCTGGCCCAGCGGCACCGAGCCACCGTCCGCTAGAACGGACTCAAACTGAATGACCTCCCTTCGGTCATTCATTTTGCAACAGGGTATGAGGACGTCTAGCCCGTTTGCGCGCGACGAGCAACGCAACCCTCTGATTTTTGCAAGTGGCAGCGTCTGCTTAGCGCGTCGCAGCGACGCGAACCTTGCCGTTGGAGCGGCCACCCTTACCGTCGCTCTGGCTGCCAACTAAGCCAGCCAGGTCGCGATCCCAGTACGGCTCGGAACCATAGGTTTCAGCCAGATGCTCGATAAAGACGTTAACCTTGGCCGGCATGAAGTCACGGCTGGGATAGACGGCGTGAATGGCAAGGGAACTCGCGCCCCGGTATTCAGGCAAAATGCGGACGAGTTCGCCAGACTTCAATTCTTGTCCAATATCCCAGGTCGCGCGAAGACCAATTCCCAACCCAGCAATGAGAGCATCGCGAACAAAATCAGCTGAGTTGGTACGGACATTGGAATGAATTTTAGCGTACTTGGGGCCCTCGGGGCCATCAAGCCGCCAAGCCTCCTGAAGGCCCGCGCCGATGCAGCTATGGCTTTCAAGGTCGGCAACTGACTTAGGCGTACCCTCTCTGGCGAGGTAATCCGGCGAGGCGCATAACACCCGGTGATCAGAGGCAAGTTTGCGAGCGACAAGGGAGGAATCCTGAAGCTCGCCAATACGGATCGCAAGATCGAACCCGTCGCGAATAATATCGGCGAACGTGTCGGTCAGATGCATGTCGAGTTCGATGTCGGGATAGCGGGCCAAGAAAGACGCAAGGTGCGGCGTGACATGACGGCGGCCGAACGACGTTGGGGCCGTCACCTTGAGAATGCCGCGCGGCTTGGTATTGCGGCGGCTGACAAAATCTTCGGCTTCCTCAACCAGGCTCAGGATGTCGACAACCCGCTTGAAATAGCCCTCCCCGGTCTCGGTCAAGGTCAGTTGCCGCGTTGTCCGCTGGAACAAGCGGGCACCCAGGCGGTCCTCCAGCAAGCTGACGCGCTTGGACACGACAGCTGGCGACAAGGCCATCTCGCGTCCTGCGGCGGACATGTTTCCCGTCCGGGCAACGCGGGCGAAGATTTCAAGATCACTGATCGCAGTCACGGATACTTCCTTGTTGGACTTTCGAGAATCCGAACTCATGGATTATGCTCCAACGTATACAATGTGCCAAAACAGTCGACAAAACTATGGGCTGTTAGATAACGGTGTGGACGCAACACTTATGCTCATGGGTTGAAGGTGGCTAAAGATTGTAGTTTTTTGGTGTTTGGGTAGTTAAAGCCGCATCGAGTATGCTGTGATAAATCAGCAATCGCCTCCCGGACCAAAAGGAAAGTAAAATGTCGCTCATTCGGCTGCCGGACCCCGACCGCGACATCATGGGGCGGCGGGAAAAAATCACGGCGGACCTGATCGCCATTGCAGGCCGCGAGGCGGTGATCTCGGACGAAGACGGGCGGCGGGCTTTTGATACCGATGCACTGACGTCCTACCGGAGGATGCCGCTGGCGGTGGTGCTGCCGCAAACGACCCAGGCAGTTGCAAACGTCATGCGCTATTGCCACGCAAACGGCATCAAGGTCATTGCTCGCGGGGCAGGCACGTCGCTAGCAGGAGGCGCACTCCCGGCCGAAGATGCAATCGTCATCGGCATTTCAAAGATGAACCGCGTGCTGGACGTTGATTACGCCGGCCGCTCCATGCGGGTCGAAACCGGCATCACCAACGTCGCTATTACGGCAGCCGTTGCACCAGAGGGCTTTTTCTACGCGCCCGATCCATCAAGCCAGCTCGCATGCACGCTCGCCGGCAATCTCGGCATGAACTCGGGTGGCGCGCACTGCCTCAAATACGGCGTTACGACCAACAACGTGCTTGGCGTACGCATGGTGCTGATGACCGGCGAGATCATTGACGTTGGTGGGCCATACGTGGACGCGGCAGGCTACGATCTTTTGAGCCTCATTATCGGGTCGGAAGGCCAGATGGGGATTATCACAGAAGCGACGGTACGCATCATCAAGGCAACCGAGGGCGCACGGCCGATGCTGCTCGGGTTCGACTCAAGCGAGGCCGCTGGCCGCTGCGTAGCCGCAATCATCGCCTCGGGGGTCATCCCGGTCGCGATCGAGTTTATGGATCGCCCGGCCATTGCCGTTTGCGAGGATTACGCAAAAGCTGGCTATCCATTGGACGTTGAAGCCTTGCTGATTATCGAAGTCGAGGGCTCGGAAGCCGAGATATCCGAACGGCTGCAGCAGATGCTCGACCTCGCCAAGCCGTTCCGCCCGACGACACATACCATCAGCGCGAGTGCAGATCAGAGCGCCAAAATCTGGAAAGGCCGCAAATCAGCGTTCGGCGCTTTGGGCCGGATCTCGGACTACTACTGCATGGACGGCACGATTCCCCTGGGGCGCTTGCCAGAAGTGTTGACGGCTATTTCGCAAATTTGCACCAGCTACGGATTGCGCGTGGCAAATATCTTCCATGCCGGCGACGGCAATCTGCATCCACTCATCATGTTCGACGCCAACGATCCAGCAAGCGAGCAGAAGGCCGAGAAGGCCGGTGCCGATATTCTCGCACTATGCGTGGAAGTCGGCGGATGCCTGACCGGCGAACATGGCGTCGGTATCGAAAAGCGCGACTTGATGACAAAGCAGTTCAACGACGTCGATCTGAATGTACAGATGCGCATCAAATCGGTGTTCGACCCCGGCTGGCTGTTAAACCCCGCCAAAGTTTTTCCCCTTGAAGCACAAGCGCGTGTAACCAGCACCATTATCCCGGCCGCAGCCTGAACCATTCGCACTCTTTTGCCCTTAAGGAGACTGATACGTGGTTGAATTTGTGCGGCCGACAACTGAAGCCGAGTTGCAGAGCGCACTCGCAGCACTAGCCCAGCAAAAGCTACCTGCAGAGATCCGCGGGGCGGGCTCGAAATCCGCTATTGGGCGTCCCGCACCTCAATCCGTCATCGTCGAACTGACTAGGTTATCAGGCATCACACTTTACGAGCCGACCGAACTTGTTATGTCGGCAAATGCGGGAACATCGGTCGCCCAGATCGAGGGCACATTGGCCGAGCGCGGTCAGATGCTGGCGTTCGAACCCGTCGATCTGGGTCCAGCAACCGGGGGCGCGGGGGGCGTGCAAACCATCGGCTCGGTATTTGCGACCAACATCTCAGGTTCGCGGCGGATCGCAGCAGGAGCCGCACGCGATCACCTGTTGGGTGTGCGCGCAATCAACGGACGCGGCGAACTTTTCAAATCGGGCGGGCGCGTGCTGAAAAACGTGACCGGATACGACGTGGCGCGCGGATTGACTGGGAGCTGGGGCACGCTTGCAGTTTTCAGCGAAGTCACGTTCAAAGTACTGCCCAAGCCACAGCAAACGGAAACGCTGGTCTATGCCGGACTGTCGGACGAGATCGGCGTGGAATTGTTGTGCGCGGCGATGGGAACCCCCTACGAGGTCTCAGGGACCGCCCACCTCACGGCAGGCCTGACGTCCCGTCTCGAACTCAACAGCTTGGCACGCGAAGCGAGCACACTGACCGCCATTCGCATCGAGAATTTCAGCAACTCGGTTGCCTACCGCGTCGAGCGCCTCAAGGATGCGCTCAAAATTTACGGGTCGCCGCTCTCGCTAGCGCATGAAGCGTCACTGCCGTTCTGGTCGGAACTGCGGCGATTATCGGTGCTGACCCCGCTCAAAAGCGAATCACCGGCCCACCTGTGGCGAATTTCGACGGCACCTGCATTGGCGGCAAAGGCAATCAACGCTGTCCGGCGGAATATGAAAGTCGAAGCCTATTATGATGCATCCGGCGGCGTGATCTGGCTGGAAGTGACAGCATCAGCCGATGCGGGCGCAGCCGATATCAGGCGGATTTTGTCGACACACGGCGGTCACGCGACGCTGATCCGGGCGGAGGCAGACGTACGCCGCTCAGTCGAGGTGTTCCAACCCATGAGCCCAGCCGTCGAACGCCTGACCCGCGGGATCAAATCGGCATTCGATCCGAGCGGAATTCTCAATCCCGAACGCATGTATGCAGGAATTTGACCGGGCACGCGATGAAATTCAATCCCGCCTACACCCCCGAAGTGTTCAACCAAAAGGCCATCGGATATTTTCCCGGCTATGTCGGCTTCACCGTGATCGACATGGGACAGGGGTTCTTGAAGGCGCAGATCGCGGTTAAACCTCATCATTTGGCGTCCAATGGTTTTCTGCACGCGGGCAGCGTCGTCACCCTGGCGGACACGGCGGCAGGGTTTGCCTGCATCGCCCACCTGCCCGAGACCGCGCAGAATTTCACCACGCTGGAGCTGAAGGCCAACTTTCTATCGACGGTCCAGGACGGAATCGTCATATGCGAGGCCAAGGCGGCGCACCTTGGCCGTAGCACGCAATTGTGGGAGGCGCGGGTCACAGCGCAAGCCACCGGCAAACTCATGGCGACGTTCAGCTGCACTCAGTTGCTACTGGCCAAAAAGCCGGCGCCGTGACGACACTTAGAACCAGCCGGGCTTCACGTAGCGGTGACGATCTGGATAGCAAATGAAGATTTCGCTCCCTTTAGGGATGGTCCGCAGCGCGGTCAATTGCGCTTCCAATCCACGTTCGGTGGTTTTTACAAACGACACGGCTGCATTTGGCGCATCTGCATGATTGGCGAGACTGACAGGCCCGAATACGAGCGCATATTCCGCAGCCATGTCATCGCAATCGGCGCTCAATTCCCGATTGAGCACGAAGGCATATGGTGAAACGCTGGCATCGAGGGCCGCCGCCTTAACGGCCATAGCAGGCGAGCAAATGATCGGCTCACCTGTTAAAATGGTACAGGTCGAAAACAACCCGCGCCCCGATACGCCCGAAACGCCCCAGGAAATGGCGCTACCGGCACCATCGCGAGGCTTCGAGGGCGACGCGGGAGTTGGGTGCAACATGTTGGCAGATCTGGGAAATAGTCCGTAGATGAGGGTCCGGTTATTCAGCATTGGCATGGGAAACGCTCGACTTTCTGAATGTTTGAGGTGCAGTCGAATTGCGCTCCTCATAAACACCAGTTCTCCCGTGCGCGTTTCTCCAGATCAAGCGCGTGCGGACATTGCGTCGCATGAACACTGATATGCTGAGCTGCATTTGTTCAGCGCAACATCAAATTCCGCCGTACCGGCATAAGTTGCAAGGATTGGCTATCCGACAGAAGGCAATTTCCGAATGCCAAATTCACATTGTCTTGTGATCGCATTCACATGCTTGAGCTTTGGGGCCCGCAGCCTGCCAAACGAAGAGTCAAAACGTCTGCGGGCCCGTATAACGCCGGGCGTCGTTACTGCATTGCACGCCCCATAATCGAGCTTTGGCCTTGTCAAAGTAGCCGGTTAGCGCTTCTGTTGACATAAATCAGCCGCTCGAGAGGCGCCACGCGCATGCAGACAAACTTTACCGCCGAGCAATTGAACGATCCCCGCCTCAAGGAGGCCGAACGGATTCTGCGCAAGTGCGTGCATTGCGGGTTCTGCACGGCCACGTGCTCGACTTACGTCCTTGATGGCGACGAGCGTGACAGCCCACGCGGGCGCATCTATTTGATGAAGGATATGTTTGAGGGCAGCAAGGCGGCGAGCGGAGTGGTTCAGCATCACATCGACCGCTGTTTATCGTGCCTGTCGTGCATGACGACCTGTCCATCCGGCGTCGATTACATGCACCTTGTCGATATCGCGCGGACGCACATCGAGGAGACGGGCACCCGTACTCTCAAAGAGCGGCTGCTACGCCAGCTTCTGGCCTACGTAGTCCCCCATCCAGACAGGTTCCGGCTGGCCGTCAAACTGTCGGCATTCGGTCGTCCCTTTGCCCCGCTGATGAAGCGGCTCGGTCTTCCGGAACTGGCGGCGATGATCGCTCTCGCGCCAAAGGTTCTGCCAAAACTTCCCAAGTACGAAGGCCCAGGGGCTGCCGAACCGGTCGCCGATCGGCGGGCGCGCGTGATCATGCTGGCGGGATGCGCGCAACAGGTGCTGCGCCCCTCCATCAACGACGCCACGATCAGGCTGCTGGGACGCGCAGGCGTGCAGGTGACGGTGTCGGCCGGAGCTGGATGCTGCGGAGCGCTGACCCATCACATGGGCAAGGAGGCCGAAGCCTTGGAGGCCGTGAAGCGCAACGTGGATGCGTGGTCGAAGGAGATCGCAAAGGAGCCGATCGACGCCATTATCATCAACGCATCGGGTTGCGGCACGACGGTCAAGGACTACGGCCACATGCTGCGTAACGACCCAGAATATGCAGCCCGTGCCGCGCAGGTTTCAGCGCTGACCAAGGACGTGACCGAGTTCGTGTCGAACTATGATCTTGGCGCACCCAAGCGGTGGTCCAGCCTGCGGATCGCGTATCACTCCGCATGCTCGCTCCAGCATGGCCAGCGTGTGACGGATGCACCCAAGACCCTCCTCAAAAATGCAGGGTTCAGCGTGGTAGATATTCCAGAAGGGCATATCTGCTGCGGCTCGGCCGGGACGTATAATATCCTCCAGCCGGTGATGGCCGAGCGGCTTAGGGAGCGCAAAATAGCAAACATTAAGCAAGCCAAACCCGACGTCGTCGCGGCCGGTAACATCGGCTGTATCACTCAACTGGGTGGAGCAATGGAATTCCCCATAGCACACACCGTCGAACTGTTGGATTGGGCGTACGGTGGTCCCGTCCCCGCAGGTCTTGCCGGTCAAGCCAAATTTGTGACAGACGTGCCGGAACCAAAGAAGAAGCTTGAGGATTTCCTCCACGCATGACCGCAGATGATAAACCACCGGTTCTTGAACTGGAATTGCGCTCCAAGATCGCGGGCAAGGCCAAGCCGGAGGGTTCGCTCGGACGCCTGGAAGACCTCGCGGTCCAGATCGGGTTGGCGACCCAATCGCTATCGCCAAACCTGGGCGGAGCGCGGCTAGTGATCTTTGCAGGCGATCATGGCATCACCGATGAATTAGTCTCGGCCTATCCCTCCTCAATGACGCGCGAAATCGTCAAGCTGGTCCTGGCGGGACATGCGGGGGCAAACATATGCACCTCTGGCATCGGCGCTGAAATCGTCGTCGTCGATTCGGGGCTGCTGCAGCCGGTGGATGCGCAACCGGGCCTGATCTCCCGCCGGATAGGTCCTGGAACTAAGAATGCGCGCCGCGAAGCCGCGATGTCGCTGACCGAGTATCAGGCCGCCTTCGATGCAGGCGAACAGGTGGTGCGCGATCTTATCAAGCAAGACGTAGGGATATTCGCACTTGGCGAAATCGGCATTGGCAATTCAGGTTCGGCAGCACTCCTCGCGCACGCGGCAACCGATATCCCGCTCGTAACGCTGATCGGTCCAGGGACCGGGGCACCCAAGAAGGGCCTCGACTACAAGCGGCAGGTCTTAACCGAAACGTACACACGCGGCTTCGGGGGTGAAATCGACTGCGAACCACGCCGCGCGTTCCTGCAATTTGCGGGCTTTGAAATGGTCATGATGGCCGGTGCCATCCAGGCCATCTCGCAGGCTGGCAAAATCGCCATCATCGACGGCTTCATCGCAACAAGTGTCGCGGCGGGGTTGTTTGCCCTCGCACCAAAGACGAAGGCGGCATGCGTTTTCGCTCATACCTCGGGCGAGCCGGGACACAAGGCGCTTCTGGCAAAGCTCGGCGTCAATCCGTTGTTTGACCTGGGCTTGCGGCTCGGCGAAGGAACGGGCGCGGCGCTAGCCATTCCGTTTGTTCGCGCGGCTGAGAAGATGCTGACGCAATTGGCAGACCTCCCCGGCCACGATCATCCCGATCACCTCATTCCATGAACTGGTTAGCTTTTGCGCGCCAAGAAGCCGCCTACGCGATTGTCGCCGTCCAGTTTCTGACACGTCTGCCCGTACCGGTAATGCGCAGCTTCAACAGCACGTGGATGGACCGGTCGATTGCCTACTTCCCGCTGACCGGCCTCATCGTCGGTGGCATTTGCTCCGTTGTCTGGCTTGCATCCAATCACATTTGGACACCCGCAATATCTGCGATTTTGGCGTTGGCGGCAGGAATTGCGGCCACCGGCGCATTTCATGAAGATGGCTTGGCCGATACCGCCGATGGCCTCGGCGGCGGACTGACACGTGAGAAGCGGTTGCTCATCATGAAGGACAGCCGCATCGGCACCTACGGCACCGTCGTGCTGATAACCGCATTGGCGCTGAAAGTTGCCTGCCTCAGTGTCATGTCCCCTTGGTCCGGCGCTGTTGCTCTGTTGGCGGCGCATTGCTGCGGACGAATCGTGCCAGTCGTTGCCTCGCGGATCGTCCCTTATGCGGGAGAAGCGGAAGGTAGCAAGGTTGCACCCATGATGCCAACGAATCGCCGGCTGGCCTTTGCGGTCGCTACGGGCCTCACACCGGCACTGCTGATCCCTGCCGTGCCAATGGTGGCAGCGCTGGCGGCCGGCACGGTGGCGTCGTGGTGGCTGCTGGCAAAGGCATCCAAGCTGATTGGCGGGCAGACCGGAGACGTTCTTGGCGCTTCAGAACAGGTTTTCGAGGTCGCGGTTCTACTCGTGCTGGCGGGATTTGCACCGTGAGCGAGATCGTTTTACCTGACTTCGGATTGGTGCTGCTATTTGGTGAATCCACTGAATTCGCCCAGCGCTGGTTTAGCGCTGCTTTGGTCGACTCTTTCGACGAAGTCGTCACCCAGCTTGCGAGCCGCCGCTTGACGGCAATCGACGCCAACAAACTGGCAAAAATTGACTTGAAATACCTGGGCCGCGTGGCAACCGACTCATATGCGCGGGTCTACGTGATCGCGATCGGAAGCAACGGCGCCGAACTCGCCAAACGAACCGGCTCGATGGCTGTGATGGACTGGTTCGGTCTGCCCTCAGCTGAAGGCGCACACCTGCGGTTCGAGCCGCTAGCAACCGACCGGCGCGGCGAGATGGGCCCGTTCGATATCATTGGCGACATCCACGGCTGCGCCGACGAACTGGTCGAACTGCTAGGTCTGCTTGGCTATCAGATCGCGCTCACTGGCGCGGGCACAGAACGCTTTGCGACCGTCACAGCGTCGCCCGGGCGGCGCGCATTCTTCGTCGGCGATCTAATAGACCGCGGTCCTGACGGGCCGGACGTGATGCGGATCGTCATGGCAATGGTGCAAGCTGGTCATGCACTCTGCGTTGCTGGCAATCACGACACCGCATTCGGACGGTGGCTGGAAGGCCACAAGACCACGCTAAATCATGGCCTTGAGGCAACCGCACGCCAATTCAGCCTCGAATCGCCGCAATTTCGCGACAGCGTATTGACGTTCATTGATGGCCTAAAAGCGCACCTTTGGGTCGACGGCGGGCGACTGGCCATAGCGCACGCGGGCGTCAAGCAATCCATGCTAGGCCGGTCGAGCGGTAAGGTACGGGCCTTTGCGCTTTATGGGGATACAGAACCCAAAAAGTCGCCGGACGGCTTGCCGTCGCGCTATCATTGGGCCTTGGATGATCACGGCGAAACGGCGGTGGTTTATGGCCATACGCCGGTAGCCGAAGCGGCTTGGGTAAACAATACGCTGTGCGTCGACACGGGATGTTGCTACGGCGGAAAGCTAACCGCGGTCCGCTGGCCGGAGCGTGAAATCGTGTCGGTGCAGGCGCGCGCCAACTACGCCGTTTTGGGGCGCGCGCTTGGGCATCCGCCGCGGCGGCCGAAACGGGACTAATTGAGACTGACCAACGAGGGTACGATGGACATCAATCAACGGATCGCAGCCGAACTTGGCGTGCAAGTCAATCAAGTGGCGGCGGCCGTCAATTTGATCGCGGAAGGCTCCACGGTGCCGTTCATCGCGCGCTACCGCAAGGAAGTAACCGGCGGGCTCGACGATACGCAACTGCGTAAGCTGGACGAGCGGTTGGGCTATCTCACCGAACTCGAAGACCGCCGCAAGAGCGTGCTCAAGGCCATCGGCGATCAAGGCAAGCTGACGCCCGAACTTTCACGCAAGATCAACGGCGCCGAGACCAAGGTCGACCTCGAAGACTTGTATGCACCCTACAAAATCAAACGGCGGACGAAGGCAGCGATTGCCAAGGAAGCAGGCCTTGAACCGCTGATCGATCAGTTGCTCGCCAACCCAAGCCTGATCCCAGACGCCATCGCCGAGACGTTCGTGTCGGCTGAAAAAGGCGTTGCGGATGCCAAAGCGGCCCTCGACGGGGCCAGGCATATCCTGATCGAGCGCATTGGCGAAAAGGCCGAGCTGGTCGGAGGTTTGCGCGAATGGCTGTGGACCGATGGGGTCATCAGTTCGAAAGTGCTCAAAGGCAAGTCCGACGACGGCGCCAAGTTCTCGGACTATTTTGAATTCGATCAAAAGATTAAAGACATCCCGTCCCACCGGGCGCTCGCCATGCTGCGCGGACGCGCCGAGGCCATTCTCGATATCGACCTCGACGTGGTGGTTGACGAGGGCAAACCGCACCCGGCAGGCGGTAAAATCATGTCGGCGTTTGGCATTTCCGACAAAGGCCGTCCGGCCGACAAATTTTTAACGGAAACGGCGCGGCTCGCGTGGAAGGCGAAACTGGCCGTATCTCTCTCCACCGACCTCATGACGCGCCTGAAAGAGAAGGCCGACGCCGAAGCGATCTCGGTGTTTTCTAAAAACCTCAAAGATCTGCTGTTGGCAGCACCTGCCGGTCCGCGCGTGACGATGGGGCTCGATCCCGGCATCCGCACGGGGGTGAAGGTGGCTGTCGTAGACGCGACGGGCAAAGTCCTCGACACAACCACGATTTATCCTCACGAGCCGCGCAAGGACTGGCAAGGGTCACTGGCAGCATTGGGCGCGCTATGCATCCGCCATAAGGTCGAGGTGATCGCCATTGGCAACGGCACGGCATCGCGCGAAACCGACAAGCTTGCCGCCGACCTCATGAAAGGCGCACCACAGCTGAAGCTGACCAAAGTGATGGTCAGCGAGGCGGGCGCATCGGTTTATTCCGCATCCGAGTTGGCGGCAAACGAGTTTCCCGATCTGGACGTTAGCTTGCGCGGCGCCGTATCAATTGCACGCCGCTTGCAAGATCCGCTTGCCGAACTCGTCAAGATTGATCCCAAGGCCATCGGCGTCGGCCAGTATCAGCATGACGTCGACCAAAGCGGTCTGGCGCGCTCGCTTGACGCGGTGGTGGAAGATTGCGTCAACTCGGTCGGGGTCGACGTCAACACGGCCTCACCCGCCTTACTCACCCATGTAGCCGGGCTGAACGAAACACTCGCTTCCAATATTGTCGTGTTCCGAAACGAGAACGGGCCGTTCAAAACCCGCAAGGCGCTGATGAAAGTGCCCCGGCTCGGCCCCAAGGCGTTCGAACAGGCAGCCGGATTCTTGCGCATCATGAACGGACCAGACCCGCTGGATGCCTCTGCCGTTCACCCGGAAGCCTATCCCGTAATCGAGAAGATTGCAGAGGCGACCAAGCGCCCGGTCAAAGCCATGATCGGCGACCGGGCGTTCCTGAAGGCGCTCAATCCGCGCCAGTTCGCCGACGACAAGTTCGGCGTGCCGACCATCACCGACATCATCGCCGAACTGGAAAAGCCAGGGCGCGATCCACGGCCTGAATTCAAGACGGCAAGCTTTGCCGACGGCGTTGAGAAGATTTCGGACCTGCGGGTTGGGATGGCACTTGAAGGCGTCGTCACCAACGTCACCAATTTCGGCGCGTTCGTCGATATCGGCGTGCATCAAGATGGGCTGGTCCATATCTCCGAATTATCGGACCGGTTCGTGAAAGACCCACGCGAAGTCGTCAAGGCTGGCGATGTGGTGCGCGTCCGCGTCAAAGAAGTAGACGCACCGCGCAAGCGCATCGCACTAACGATGAAGTCTGGAACCGGTGCGACCCAAGGTGCCAGCGGGGTGGTATCGGCAAGCCCGCCCGCACAAAGCGGCGGAGGCGGAATGCGTGGAATGCCCAAGCCGAAGGCCGAACAGCCAGGCGAAAGCGCACTCGCGGCAGCCCTCCGGCGCGCGCGAGGAGATTAGACAATCGCCCTGCCCTGCCTAACCATGTCGCTTGACACGGACATACGGCTGGTTACTTCGTCGTCGCCATGTATTCGGTCAAAGAAATCTTCTACACGCTTCAAGGCGAAGGGGCGAACACCGGGCGCGCCGCCGTATTCTGCCGGTTTGCGGGCTGCAACCTGTGGAGCGGCCGCGAGCAAGACCGCGCGACCGCTGTCTGCCAGTTCTGCGACACCGACTTCGTTGGCACTACCGGCGACGGCGGCGGCAAGTTCACGACTGCGACCGACCTTGCAACAGCCTGCGCTGCCATGGCCGGCAACGCCTACACTGCGGACGGACCGCGACTCCTCGTCGTCCTGACCGGCGGCGAACCCATGTTGCAGGTCGACACCGAACTCATTGATGCGCTTCACGCCGCCAACTTTGAAATCGCCATAGAAACCAACGGCACCATCGCCGTCCCGCGTACCATCGACTGGATCTGCGTCTCCCCCAAAGCCGGCGCCGAACTCGTGCAGACAACCGGCGACGAACTGAAACTCGTGTACCCCCAGCGCACGCTGCTCCCGCAAGACCTCGCCGAACTCGGCTTTATGAACCGCTATCTCCAGCCCATGGACGGCCCAGCGCAATCAGCCAACATCCAGGCCGCAATTGCCTATTGCCGCGCCCACCCCGAATGGCGGCTCTCCCTCCAAACCCACAAAATCACCGGCATCCGTTAACTCCTGCATTGCCGCACCCGCTGGATTCTCAGGGAAATCTGCCCTAGATACCGCCAATGCGCTTGCAATCTGGCGGCGCAACAAACGTCAAGACCCATGCAAATCTACAAAGAATTCTCATTCGAAGCCGCCCACTTCCTTCCCAGCGCCCCCGCTGGCCATCCCAACTCCCGGGTGCATGGCCATTCTTTCCGCGTGCGCGTGACGCTGGAAGGCGAACCCGATCCGCAGACCGGCCTCATCATGCACCTGGGCGATCTGGCGGACGCGATGCGCTCGGCCCATGACGATCTCGACCACCGGATGCTCAACGAAATCCCCGGCCTCGAAGTACCCACGTTAGAGCGCATCACCATGTGGCTATGGAATCGCCTCGACCACCGCGTCCCCGGCCTCGCCGAAATCCTCATTGCCCGCGACAGCTGCCATGAAGGTTGCGTCTACCGCGGCCCGCACCGCTTGAAAGCCGCAGAATGAACTTAGTCCCTACAGCGCGGGTCCAGGGTCCACGACCCTGGTTGGGGTGCGCGAGGGGCGAAGAGCCCCTCGCCTTCTCGCCACGATTTACGAACCCGCAAGGTATACCATGACCAAGACCCCCAATGTCACCCTGCTCGGTGGCTCATCGACGCTCCCCGCAAGCCCGGATGCAGCCACGCTTGAGCGTGTGCCCAACCCGCACCTCGACACCGATTACGTCGCTCGCTTCGCCGTGCCCGAGTTCACGTCGCTATGCCCCGTCACCGGTCAGCCCGACTTCGCCCATCTCGTCATCGACTACGTGCCGGATCAGTGGCTCGTCGAAAGCAAATCGCTGAAACTCTACTTGGGCTCGTTCCGCACTCACGGTGCATTCCACGAAGATTGCACAATCGGCATCGGCAAACGCTTGGTGGAGCTTCTCAAGCCGCGCTACTTCCGCATTGGCGGCTACTGGTATCCGCGCGGCGGCATCCCGATCGACGTGTTCTGGCAAACGGGACAGCTGCCCGCCAACGTCTGGCTCCCCGAAACCGGCGTCGCCCCCTACCGCGGGCGGGGCTGAGTAAGCCCTTCACGCGACCCACTTCTCCCGCAGCGTCACCAATTCTTCCGCAGCACTTGGATGCAATGGCATCGTCGCATCGAAATCTGCCTTCGTGGCCTTCATCCGCATCGCGATAGCTGCCATCTGCGCCATCTCTGCGGCATCCGGCCCAAGCACATGACATCCAACCACCCGGTCGGACGCTGCATCGACGACGAGCTTCATCAACATCCGCTCGTCACGCCCCGCAAGAACCGCCTTCATCGGCCGGAAACGGGTCTTGTAGATATCGACCTGGGCATAAGCCGCTCGCGCTGCGTCCTCGCTCAAACCAACCGTGCCGATTTCCGGCGTCGAAAACACCCCGGTTGGAATGAAATCATAATCCGTGCTCCATGGCTTGCCGCCATACAAGCTGTCGGCGAAGGCATGCCCCTCGCGGATTGCAACCGGTGTCAGGTTCACCCGGTCGGTCACATCGCCAACCGCATAAATTCCCGGCACCGTCGTCTGCGATTTCCCATCGACCATAATCCGGCCGTTGAGGCCCAATTCGACGCCCGCCGCCTCAAGTCCAAGTCCAGCCGTGTTGGGAACCCGTCCCGTCGCCACCATGACGGCATCGCAAGCAACCGCATCACCCGTGCTCAGCATCGCCCGGAATCCATCACCCACCGTCTCAACCTTTGCCAGCGTCGCCGGTAAATGCTGCTTGATTCCGCGCCGGGTCATGTCGGCCGCCAGATCAACCCGCAGATCGTCGTCAAACCCGCGCAGGATTTTCTCGCCGCGATGAACGTGCGTCACCTGACTGCCAAGTCCGTTGAAAATTCCGGCAAACTCAACCGCAATATACCCGCCCCCCACGATCACAATCGACTTTGGCAGCGCCGTCAGGTGAAACGCCTCATCCGACGTAATGGCATGCTCGATCCCTGGAATGCTTGCATCGCGGTACGGACGCGCGCCAGTCGCAATTAAGATCGTCTTCGCCGTGACCACCTTGTCCATGGCCGTCAGCCGGATGCGTCCCGGCCCTTCGATCACGGCCCGGCTTTCGATCAACGCGACACCTGCGCGCTCCAGATTGCGCCGGTACGCCGCCTCAAGTCGCGCGATCTCGGTATCCTTGTTGGCAATCAGATTGGCCCAGTCGAACGACGGCTCGCCAACGCTCCACCCAAACCCCGCCGCATCCTCGAACTCATCGCGATAACGGCTCGCATACACCAGCAACTTTTTTGGTACGCACCCACGGATGACGCATGTTCCGCCGACGCGGTACTCCTCCGCAACACCAACCTTCGCCCCATGCGTCGCCGCGATCCGCGCAGCCCGCACCCCGCCCGAACCGGCACCAATCACAAACAGGTCGTAGTCAGAAGTGGTCACGCATCATCCTCGCTAAACAGATCAAACGGCAACCCTTCAGCCTCGATCACCTCTACGCCATCAGGGCCAGCCAGGATCGCGGTGTCACAAATCCCCAAGAATAACCCGCTCTCGACGACGCCCGGAATCTGCCGCAACACATCGTCCAGCGACTCAGGATCAGGAACACTATCAAACGCGCAATCCAGAATGTAATTCCCGCTGTCGGTTACGAAAGGCTGCCCATCCTTGCCCATCCTCAGCGTCACCGGTCCGGCGCAACCGACATCTTCGGCAAGTCCCTCGATCATCCGCTTCGTCGATCCCAAGCCAAACCGGACCACTTCCACTGGCACCGGGAACTTGCCCAGCACGTCGACGCGCTTTGAAATATCCGAAATCACAATCATCCGGTCCGATGACACAGCCACGATCTTTTCCCGCAGCAACGCCCCGCCACCGCCCTTGATGAGCCGCAACTCACTATCCAACTCGTCGGCACCATCAACCGTCAGATCAAGCACCGGCTCCTCGTCCAACGTCGTCAGGCGGATGCCCAGCGCGCGCGCCTGCGCAGCGGTTGCCTCCGACGTCGGCACGCACACGACATCAAGCCCGGCCTTGACCTTCGCGCCAAGCAGATCGACGAACTTTGCAGCCGTCGAACCCGTTCCAAGGCCGATCTTCATCCCCGGCCGCACATACTCCAGCGCCTTAGCCGCCGCCTGCTGCTTGTAATCATCCGCGCTCATCGTCTGGCTCCACCAAATAACCCGCGCCGTTTGACCATGGCACCGCCTCGCGAGCAAGTGCCCCAGATGCAAGTCATTGACCACCCGCCAATCGAATGTAGACGCACAATCTTTGATGTGTGAGGATACGATTTCAGTGTTGCCGGGGGGCGTAGTGTGGCCAACGAATCTCAATTTCTCGCAGAAATTCTAGTCGCTTTGGGAAAACTAGCACCCAGTGAGCAACTTACTTTAGCAGCTTCGACTTGTGGATCTGCTGCAGCGGCCGCCTACTTTATCTACAAGCACGGCAAATCGACTGGCAAGGACGCGCTCGCTCATCAACAAGTTGAAATAAGTATGTTGAAGACGAGCAACGAGAACAAGCAAAACGAACTCGATCGCCTAAAGCCCAGTTATGAGCGATTTAGCCAGCAACTGGCTGACAAGAACGAAGAAATTCTCGCGATGCGTTCGGCGATTAGAGCCAAACCTGACACGCAACACAACGAATTAATCGAGCAGTTACAGAAGCGTGTCGACAAGTTCGATCAACTAAAAAGTGCGCTCTTAGGCGCCGAGGATGAAGTCTGGAAGCTGAGGGAGGCAGTACCTCCAACGGACTTCGAACGTCGCATGACACAAAGTCGGACGAAGGTCTTCACGATCGGCAACTTGAAGGGTGGCGTCGGCAAGACGACAATTACTGCAAATCTTGCTGCCTATTTTGCCATTCAACGTAAGAAGCGCGTCCTGGCTATCGATTTCGATTACCAAGGTTCACTCACCCGCATGATGATTTCGGGCGCTCAACTGCCGTTCGGCGCCGGAATTTTGGCGGATACACTGTTGAGCGGCGACGTTAAGCCAGAATGGATAGTCCAATCTTCCCGCGAGCTAGGCAACAGAGTTCCGAACACCCGCCTAATCTCGTGTGGACCAATTTTTGACGGGTTCGAAAACCGCGCCTTGTTACGCTGGCTGATTGGCGAAATTTCAGAAGATGTTCGATACCGGCTCACAAATTTGCTACTCAGCGATATCATCCAAAGCGAGTTCGACATAGTCCTCATCGACGCCCCGCCCCGCCTCTCGTTGGGAACGGTAAACGCACTCTGCGCAAGTCACGGCCTCATAATTCCGACAGTCCCCGACGCACTTTCCGTGGACGCAACGAGTAGATTCTTGATGCGAGCAAATCTATTCCGCACCTTGAATCCAGCATTACGAGAGGTCGGAATTGTCACATCAATGTCCAACGAAACAAGACTGAAAGACTACGAATTAGTTGCGATGCAAGACGCTAAGCAAGCGCTCTCAGCTTGGCAGGGTACCCCCGGACGGATATTCAGCCGCAATGTTCGGCATTTTACTTCACTTGCCCGTGCAGCCGGCAAGTCAATCGGCTACATTGACGATAGCCCCGTCAAACAGGTCTTCAACGAACTTGGCGAGGAGATTGCATCGGCATGGCGGCTCTGAAAGTTGCGCAACTACGCATCACTCTCGACGCCTTCGCCGCACTTTACAGTCATGCGGGCGCGACCGAGCAGGCCGAAGCGGTTCGTGCCGTGAGTCATGCTTTGGCAAGGGCCGACAAACTGTCCGTGGACGAAATCATCCAAGCTCTTGAAAAGAGCGCAACGAAGTCTCCATCTCAGTCATCAGGAGAACACTGAGTCGCCAAGTTTTGCGTTCATGCTCAGCCAGGGAGAACTTGACGATGCGTGGACATCAACTGCGAGAAATCTTGAGCGACATCCGCGAGGCTATTTCCGGTAGCGGTGGAACCAAACATGCCGAAGCACTTGACCGCATTCAAGCGGCATTAGCCGATCTCGATCACGCGCCAGCGTCCGACGCCATTGCCAGAATTGATACCAATGCAGCAGGCCTCACTCAACCTGCTTGGGAAGCCAAGCTTGCCCAACTCCAATCTGCAGGCCTGAACGAACCCGAATTTTTGCGACTACTGGACGAAATCGCCAACGACAAAAACATCAAGAAAGCCGACTTGTTAAAAATCGCACAGGTTTATGTTGGCTACGCTGACAAGAAGGCTTCAACAGACAAGCTGATAAGCGCCATAAAAACGCGATTCTATGGCAAAATCTATGATCGCGACGCCGATGAAATGGCGAAGCGAGCAACCCCCTGGTAAGCCCAAACGCCCAGCGCCTACAGCCCTCCGACCAGCAGGTACTTGATTTCCAGGAACTCTTCGATGCCGTGGCGAGAGCCTTCGCGGCCTAAGCCACTTTCCTTGAAGCCGCCAAACGGGGCAAGTTCCGTTGAGGTCAGGCCCTCGTTGACGCCGATGATGCCGAACTCCAGCGCCTCACCAACCCGGAAAGTACGGGCCAGATCGCGCGTGTAGAAATACGCCGCCAACCCGAACGGCGTGTCATTGGCCATCGCAATCGCCTGCTCTTCCGTGTCAAACCGAAACAGTGGCGCAACCGGGCCAAACGTCTCCTCGCGGGCCACCTTCATGTCCGGCGTCACGCCCGTCAAAATCGTCGGTTCGTAGAAATTACCCTTAGTGCCAGAACGCCTGCCGCCTGTAACAACCCTCGCCCCGCCCGCCACCGCATCGGCGACGTGATCCTCGACCTTGGTGATCGCATCCCCGTTGATGAGCGGTCCGATGGTCACGCCCGTTTCGACTCCGGAGCCAACCTTGAGTTTGCCAACCTCCACCGCCAGCTTGGCTGCAAAGGCGTCATAAACGCCCGCCTGCACCAGAATGCGGTTTGCGCACACACACGTCTGACCGGCGTTGCGGAACTTTGACGCCATCGCCCCCGTGACAGCGCGATCCAAATCTGCGTCATCAAACACGATGAACGGCGCATTTCCGCCCAACTCCAGCGAAACCTTCTTCACCGTCCCCGCCGACTGCCGCATCAAGATCTTGCCCACCTCGGTCGACCCGGTGAACGTGACCAGCCGCACCCGCGGGTCAGACGTTAGTACTTCACCCACTGGAACGGGATTACCCGTTGTCACGACGTTGAACACACCCTTGGGGATGCCCGCCCGCTCGCCCAACTCAGCCAGCGCCAGCGCGCACAGGGGCGTATCTTCGGCAGGCTTGACCACAGCAGTACAGCCAGCCGCCAGCGCCGGCGTTACCTTGCGCGTGATCATCGCGATCGGGAAATTCCACGGCGAGATGGCGGCGATCACACCAATGGGCTCGCGCTGCACGATGATTCGCGCATCGGCCTTATGCGAGGGGATCGTTTCGCCATAAATGCGCTTTGCCTCTTCGGCGAAGAACTCGACAAACCCAGCCCCATAGACGATTTCGCCCTTTGCCTCGGCAAGCGGCTTGCCCTGTTCCTTAGTCAGCAACAACGCGAGTTCCTCGCTATACTCAAGAATAAGCTCATACCAGCGCCGCAAAATCCGCGACCGGTCCTTGGCCAGCACCTTCGACCACGTCTTAAACGCCCGCGCCGCAGCATCAATTGCAGCCGTCGTCTCGACCGCGCCCATATCTGGAACCTTTGTGATCAGCGCGCCCGTCGCCTTGTCCACAACCGGTAACGACGGCTCGCCCACCCACTCCCCATCTATGTAGGCCTGCGAGCGCAATAGCTTGATGACTGGCTGGTCCATGACAGTTCTCCTGAATGCGCAAACAGGGCGAGCAAGTCCCGCATTGCGCGCCGTTGCCGGTATGCATAAGACTGCGACCGGCGTGTCACAAGGGCACGCATGCCAGCCATGCGACGCTGCTGTGAAACGAGGAGCCAGATCCTGACCGCCACCGCGCCCCCCCTGACCCTCGTTTTCGACCTCGACGGTACGCTGGTCGATACCGCCCCCGACCTGATCGCCGCCACCAACCACGTCTTAGCGGGGCTGGGGCGCGCCCCGGTTTCCGGTGATATCCTCCGCCCTCAAGTCAGCCACGGTGCGCTCGCCATGATCAGGGCGGGGCTCGGTCCCGATGCCGCGACCTGGGACGAACCAAGGTTGTATCCCCTCTTCGACCAGTTCATTGCCTATTACCAAGCCAACATCGCCGTCGAGAGCCGCCCGTTCCCCGGCATGACCGCAGCCCTCGACAGGGCGCAAGCGAGCGGCCACACGCTTGCCATCTGCACCAACAAACGCGAAATCCTTGCCCGCCAATTGCTGGCAAGCCTAGGGCTCTCGGATCGCTTCGCAGCCATCGCCGGTCGTGACACCTACAAGGTCTACAAGCCCGATCCCGGCCATCTGTTGCAGACCATCACACAAGTGAACGGTCTCCCCACCCATGCAATCATGATCGGCGACAGCAACGTCGACATCGCCACTGCCAGAGCCGCCGATATTCCTGTCATCGCCGTCAGCTTCGGCTACTGCGAGCCCCCAGTCGCCCACTATGCGCCAGATCTCATCATCCATCACTACGACGATCTCGACAGCGCAATCAGCACCGCTCACGCAGGGCGCGGTACGAAGGCATTCACCTGAGCAAACCCGCTCACCCTTCGACCGACTTCCTAACTTCGAACACTTCCATGATCCGGCAGCCCCGGTGCGGGCCATCAACGACGAACTTCCACTGTCCGTTAGTATACGTGTCGAGCATCTTCACGCCCTTGATGAGGATCCAATGGCCCTCCTTCTTGGTGTGGATAGCCAGCACGTAATGGGCATAGGCGTTGCGCGGTTTCTGCATCCACTGCCAAACAGTCGGGCGCCCCTTCCGCTCCAGATGCATGAAGCTCTCGGTTTGCTGCATCCTGTAACCAAAGGCTGCAAGCGCCTCCTCGACCTCGTTGGAATACGTGCCAACGACGATGCACTTCACCTCCGGGTTCATGTTCCGGTTCGCCCGGATCACATCCTCGATTTTGCTGACAGAATAGCCCGTCACCGCCGAAATTACCGTCGGTCCGCAAAACGCGGTGCGGCCCGTGTCGTTACGGCAATCATTCAAGGTAGCGGTGGACGTCGCACGCTGTCCCCGGAGCGATCCGAAGATACGCCCTCTGAGGGAAGACTGCCGGTCAAAGGCGTCGGTCATGACACGCCGGGCGTGAGAGGAGGAAAAGTTAGGATTTCAACAGTGGTACCGGAATGGTTTACAATAGGTTAATATGCCGGAATTATACGAGGCAGGAAACCGCAATATGTATGTGGTCGTTGAATTCGTGGATGCCGATCGCGAGCATCGAGCCTCCGTCCGCCAGGCGCTGCTGCTTCTTGCCCGGGCGCTGGCGGAAAAAAAGCTAGGCTGCCTGACGTTCGATGTCGGCCAAGACGAAATGGATGGCGGCGCGTTCCTGATTTATCAGGTCTACACATCCAAGGCCGCCTACGTCGCCCACCTTGAATTGCCCGAATACGCGCAACACCGCCTTGTCGCCGATCCTTGGACGCTCACACGGCGGCACCTGTCCTACGAATTGATAAGCGGCGCCGGTATTGCCTGAGTGCACATGCCCGACCTTGCATCCGCAGGCTGCGCCTGAGATAAAGCCCTTGGAATCGAGGGAACACGAGGAACGCATCCCATGCGCTACGACGATCAAGACCGCGAAAGCAAGAATGTTGAAGATCGTCGTGCCCAGGGCGGCGGTGGTTTCCCAGGCATGGGTGGCGGCATGCGCATCCCCATCGGCGGCGGCGGCATGAGTTTCACCACGATGCTGATCATTGGAGCCGTGATGCTCCTGTTCGGGATGAACCCGCTCGACCTGCTCCGAAATATGCAGGGCGGCGGCGGAGGTGGCATCAACATCCCCATGCCCGAGCAAGGCCAGACCGGTTCCCGCGGCGGCGACAACCCCTTCCGCCTTCCCGGTGGTGGTTCGGGCCAGTCGCAAGCCCCCGTCGGCGACGATGAAATGAAGCGATTCATCTCCCGCGTCCTCGCCGACACCGAAGATGTCTGGGGCCGCGTCTTTAAGGCGATGGGCAAAACCTATGAAGACCCGCCGCTGGTCATGTTCCGCGGCGCCACCCGCACCGCATGTGGCGTCGGCCAGACGGCAATGGGTCCCTTCTACTGCCCGAACGACCGCAAAGTTTACATCGACTTGGCGTTCTATGAGCAGCTGAAGCGCCAGTTCAACGCCCCGGGCGAATTCGCTCAGGCCTACGTCGTCGCCCACGAGGTCGGCCACCACGTCCAGACGATCCTCGGCATTGCCGACAAGGTCCAGCAGCTCAAGGAGAGCATGGACGAACGTCAAGCCAACGCTGTCCAGGTTCGCATGGAACTTCAGGCGGATTGCCTCGCCGGCGTCTGGGCCAATCTAAATGAGCAGATCAAGCCCCGTCTGGAACCGGGCGAAATCGAACAGGCCCTCAATGCTGCAAGTCAGATCGGCGACGACAACATCCAAAAGAAGACGACCGGCCGCATCGTGCCCGACGCCTTCACGCACGGCACCTCGGCCCAGCGCGTGAAGTGGTTCAAGGCCGGTATCTCCACAGGCAACATCCGCGCGTGCGATACCTTCAACAGCCGCGATCTGGGATGATCTCGCCGACAGCGCACCTGAGATAGAAAAAGGGCGGGCAACCTCACAAGGTTACCCGCCCCTTATTTTACCAAGCGTAAGTTGGGCCAACGAAGGCGACCCAAGTCTTCAAGTCCCAGCGCCGTTGCACGATGGCTTTTGTCCCGACGGTTTATGCACCACGCGGACATAGCTACCCGGCGCATCTTCGATGACCTTCAGCCGTTGTCCCGGCACACGCGGCGCCACCACGTCACCTGACTGCCCGGCAAGCCATTCGATCCAGTACGGCCACCACGAACCCGGATGTTCAACGGCCTTGGGGATCCAGGTGTCGAGCGTCTCGTCACTGGCCGGCTTATTTCCGGTCCAATGCTGATATTTCACCTTGTCGGGCGGATTGATCACGCCTGCGATATGGCCCGATCCTGCGAGCACGAACTCGACCGGTCCTGCAAACAGCTTGGCACCCTTGAACACGGAGGCGGCCGGCGCAATGTGATCGTCGCGCGTTGCAACCTCAAACACAGGAATCGACACTTTGCGCGGATCGAGCCTCACGCCACCCATGACCATCTCACCCTTGGCAAGCTTATTGAGGTGATAATACTCGCGCAGATAGAAGGCATGATTAGCGGCCGTCATCCGCGTGGAATCCTGGTTCCAGTACAGCAAGTCGAACGGAAACGGCTTCTTGCCAAGCATATAGTTTGAGACGATGTAGGGCCAGATCAGGTCCTTGGGTCGCATCATGTTGAACACGTTGGCCATCCGCGAACCGTCGAGATAGCCCTTGTCGGCCATGATCGCGTCAATCTCGCCGAGTTGCTTGTCGTCGATGAACACGAGCAGATCGCCCGCCTTCTCGAAATCGACCTGCGTCGTCAGGAACGTAACCGAGTTGAACAGCGGCTGATCTTTGGCAGCCAGATAGGAAAGCGTGGTCGCAACCAGCGTTCCGCCAACGCAATATCCCAAAATATTCGGCTTCACGACGCCGGTTTCCTTGACGATCGCCTCGCGGGCCTGCAACAGCCCTTCGATCATATAATCTTCGAAGGTCTTGTTGGAGAGCGTCTCGTCTGGATTAACCCACGACACGACAAACACCGTAAAGCCTTGATCGACAACGTATTTAATCAAGCTCTTTGCCGGCGTCAGGTCCATGATGTAGAATTTGTTGATCCACGGCGGCACGAACATGATCGGCGTTTCGTGCACTTCCTCGGTGGTCGGCGTATACTGGATCAGCTGGAGCAGCGGGTTTTGGAACACAACCTTCCCCGGCGTCAGAGCAAGGTTCTCACCGACACGGAATGCCGTCGTATCGGTCTGGCTGATCTGCAACAGATCGCCCGACTTCTCCATATCCTCGGCCAGGAGCGACATCCCCTTGACGAGGTTCGCGCCGTTGGTCTTGAAGGTTTCGCGCATCACCTCCGGATTGAGCGCAGGAATGTTGGACGGCGATGCCGCCGACGCCACCAGACGCATGTAAAACAGCGCCTTCTGCTGGGTCCGTTCATCGAGCCCTGGCGTATTCTCCATCAGTTCCTCGGCCCAATTCGTGGTCACGAGATAGCTCTGCTTCCAAAAATCGAAATACGGATTACTTGACCACTCAGGGTCCTTGAACCGGTTGTCGCCGGGGGCAGGCGCTGCAACGGGGTTCACATCCTGCCCCATCAACCGCTTGATCGTATTGCCCCAGACTTCGCTGTAGGCGGCATAGAGCTTGGCTTGTGCTTCCGCCAGTTTAGCCGGATCGCTCATCCAGTTCTGAGCGAGACCCGACAGCATCTCGGTTGCCTGAGAAAGCTCCTTGGCCGGGGTAAACGGCCCCTGTTTAGCGTCGTTGCGCTCCATCAAATCGGTCATCGCCCGCGTTCCCTCTTCGACGAGGCGCAGCATGTTGCGGGCAAATTCTTCCGGATTCTCGATCTTGTATGGAAACGCCATCGACGTGGCCGAGACAGATGATGCCGGCGGCACGATTGCGGATGCGGGCGGGGGAGTCTTGGCCATCGAAGATCTCTTTGCGGACAACTGAATAAGATTTAGGCATGATCAGGAAAAGTCTGCCGTCAAATATTCGCGATCAAACCGTATACGACGTAGGTCCCGATGTCAGAATCGGTGCGAACGGTGATTAACTGCATTTTTCTTCTCATCAGCCGTTCCTTTTCCTCCATAGAGCCGATGCTATGCAAGCCCATACGATAAAGTTTTCGCATCGCCCCCGACGAAGGACTAGCATTACACCAGCTTTAGTGCTCCTGTTCGGGTTCTTAGCGGGATGCGCACAACCAAGTCCAACCCCTCTCCCCGACCTGAAGCGGCCCGACGCAGATGGCATGCTCGTCCCCGCCCAGCAGAAAAAGGCCATCGAAGACCTGGCCCGCAAACGTGCCTCAGCTGAAACGCAGGCCGTGAAGCAGATCGAGAATTCACGCTGAGCAGCCCAACCCTGAGAGCGGACCGGCAAAGACGCACACGGGTGCGTAGGCTGAATCCGGTCCTCGGGCAAACCTGGAGCCAACCCTGGAGCAAGGGTTCCACTGGACGGAATCGCCCCAAGCAGCGTAAGACGAACGCCTGCATGCCCGGCGCATATCAAACCCGGGCCGTGCCGGACTGACCGCGCCTCAACCGGCGTCAATGTCTGGCCCGCACACACGTCGCGCAACAAGAGAGATCGGACCGTGATCGAAGAGTTCCACCGCATCAAGCGTTTACCGCCTTACGTCTTCGCCGAAGTAAACCGGTTGAAGGCGCTCGCGCGAGCGCGTGGAGCTGACATCATTGATCTTGGCATGGGTAATCCCGACATGCCGACTCCTCAGCACATCGTCGACAAACTGATTGAGACGATTGCAAAGCCGCGTACCCACCGTTATTCGGCCTCAAAAGGCATTCCCGGCCTGCGCAAAGCTCAAGCCGCCTACTATGACCGCCGCTTTGGCGTAAAACTCAATCCCGAAACCCAGATCGTCGCAACGCTGGGGTCTAAGGAGGGCTTTGCCAACATGGCGCAGGCGATTACCGCGCCCGGCGACGTGATCCTGGTACCCAACCCGACCTACCCGATCCACGAGTTCGGCTTCCTCATCTCGGGCGCATCCATGCGCCACCTCAAGGCTGGCAACGGCGAAGAGTGGCTGCGGGCCGTCGAGAACGCCTGCAAGCACTCAATCCCCAAGCCGCTCGCTGTCGTCATCTCGTTCCCGTCGAACCCGACCGCGATGGTCGCCGACCTTGATTTCTATCGCGCCGTGATTGATCAGGCCAAGCGTCTTAACCTGATCGTCCTGTCAGACATCGCCTATGCCGAAATCTACTACGACGGCAACCCGCCGCCGTCGATCCTCCAGGTTCCTGGCGCAATGGACGTCGCAGTCGAGTTCACCTCGCTCTCGAAAACGTACAACATGCCCGGCTGGCGCATGGGCTTTGCTGTCGGCAACGAACGCCTCATCGGTGCGCTTGCCCGCGTCAAGTCCTACCTCGACTATGGCGCGTTCACCCCGATCCAGGTTGCAGCCGCTGCGGCCCTCAACGGCCCGCAGGACTGCGTCGAGGAGATCCGCCAGACCTACAAACGCCGTCGCGACTGCCTCGTTGAAACCTTCGGACGCGCGGGCTTCCCGGTTCCGCCCCCACCGGCCTCGATGTTTGCCTGGGCCCCGATCCCCCAGCCGTTCCGCCCGCTTGGCTCAGTCGAGTTCACAAAGCTCCTGATTGAAAAGGCCGACGTTGCCGTCTCGCCGGGCCTTGGCTTTGGCGAATACGGTGAAGGTTTTGTTCGAATCGCACTCGTCGAAAACGAGCACCGCATCCGACAGGCCGCCCGCAACATCAAGAAGCTGCTCGCAGGCGGCATCGAAGGTCTCCACAACGTCATCCCAATTGCCGAAAAGACGGCAGGCGGCAAATCCGATACACCCAGCACGGATCCGACCCCGGCGGGTGCAGGTCCAAAGTCTGGCTCCAAGCTTGCTTCCCGGTCGTCCTGACCGGCTTCACCCGAACAAGAACCTATGAAACAACCCTTGATCATCGGCATTGCCGGTCTCGGCACCGTCGGTACCGGTCTACTCAGCCTGCTGGACGCCCATGGCACGCGGCTGTCGCGGACCATCGGGCGGGAAATCCGCATCGGCGGTGTTTCCGCCCGATCGCGTGAGAAGCACCGTGGCTCCAACCTGGAAACCATCCCCTGGTTCGACGACCCCGTTGACCTCGCCCGCGCCCCCGGCATTGACGTCTTCGTCGAACTCATCGGCGGCGACGAAGGCCCCCCGCGCATCGCAGTCGAAACCGCCCTGCGGGCCAAGAAGCATGTCGTCACCGCCAACAAGGCGCTGCTGGCCAAACACGGCGAAGCCTTAGCCGCCCTCGCCGAAGCCAACGGCGTCGAATTGAACTTTGAAGCGGCCGTCGCTGGCGGCATTCCCGTCATCAAAACCTTGCGCGAAGCACTTGCCGCCAACGAAATCCAGCGCGTCTATGGCATCCTCAACGGCACCTGCAATTACATCCTGACCAAGATGCAGGAAGAAAGCCGTCCGTTTGCCTCCGTCCTCGGCGAGGCCCAGGCAAAGGGCTATGCCGAAGCCGACCCGGCCTTCGACATCGGCGGCTTCGACGCGGCCCACAAACTGACCTTGCTGGCGAGCCTCGCGTTCGGCACGCGGCCCGCACTCGATGCCGTCCACGTCGAAGGCATCCAGAACATCACCGCCGCCGACATCGAAGCAGCTGACGATTTTGGCTACCGCATCAAGCTGCTCGGCGTCGCAACCCGCACCGCGTCAGGCATCGAAGCCCGTGTCACGCCGGTCCTCGTCGACAAGGATTCTGCCATCGCCCAGGTCGGCGGCGTGACAAACTGCGTCGCCATCGAAGGCGACTTTGCCGGTAATTTGATGTTGATCGGTCCCGGTGCCGGCGCGCGCGCCACCGCGTCCGCCGTCGCCTCCGATATCCTCGACATCGCCCACGGCGGCATCCTCCCGCCGTTCCTAACCCCGGTCGCTCAATTGCGCCCCCATACCAAAGCCACCATCGGCCAGCACACCGGTGCCTACTACATCCGATTGTCGGTCGTCGATAAGCCCGGGGCGCTGGCAACCATTGCCAAGCGCATGGGCGATCAGTTCGTCTCACTTGAAAGTCTCGTCCAGAAGAAGCCCCGTGCCGCGATGACCCTAACCTTGGGGTCCCCGCCCGCATCGGTTATTCTGATCACGCACCCGACCAACGAATCCGCCATCCGCACCGCTCTGACCGCCATCGAACAAGACGGCAACGTGTCGGAACGGCCCCAAATGATCCGCATAGAAAAACTCTAAGGACGCATCGTCTCATGCCCAGTAAATCCCAACCGAGCGGCCTTGATCGCAATCTGGTCCTGGAAGTCACCCGCGTGACTGAAGCCGCAGCCATCGCCGCTGCGCGTCTGTGTGGACGTGGCAACGAAAAGGCTGCCGATAAAGCCGCCGTCGACGCCATGCGCCGCGAACTGGCTCTCCTGGCCATCCAGGGTACCGTCGTCATCGGCGAGGGCGAAATGGACGAAGCGCCCATGCTGTATATCGGCGAAAAACTTGGTGCCGGTTATGGCCCCGAAGTCGACATCGCCGTCGATCCGCTCGAAGGCACGACCATCTGCGCTAAGAACATGCCGAATGCGCTTGCTGTGCTGGCCATCGGAGAACGTGGCGGCTTGTTGCATGCCCCCGACATGTACATGAACAAGATCGCCATCGGCCCCGGCTACCCCGAAGGCATCGTCGACCTGGACGCCTCCCACGCCGACAACTTGAACGCACTCGCCAAGGCCAAAGGCGTTCCCGTCGCGCATATCACCGCCTGCATCCTCGACCGCCCGCGCCACGCCGAACTCATCAAGGCTGTTCGCGCAACCGGCGCCGCCGTTCAACTTATTCCCGATGGCGATATCGCCGGCGTAATCTGGGTCACGAACCCCGAAGAATCCGGCATCGACATCTACATGGGTTCCGGCGGCGCACCTGAAGGCGTGCTGGCGGCTGCCGCGTTGAGCTGCATCGGCGGCCAGATCCAGGGCCGCCTGATCGCCTCCAACGAGGAAGAGCGCATCCGTGCCGCCAAGATGGGTATCCCGGACATCAACCGGAAGTTCAGGCTTGCGGACATGGCCTCGCGCGACGTGATCTTCTCCGCAACCGGCGTCACCAGCGGCAGCATCCTCTCGGGCGTCAAGTTCCGCGGCGACACCGCCGAAACCGAAACACTCGTCATGCGCTCGAAAACCGGCACCGTCCGCCGGATCAAATCCACCTTCCGCAACGTCGCCCAGCGCTACGGCGAATAAGACTTGCACGTCAGATCAAGCACTAGCGTAGAAAAATCCATAAACCAACGTGCATACGTCAATACTTATGCGCGTTGGTGTTACCGCATCGAAACCCTCAACGGCATCCCCCCAGCCGGACGCAATGTCACCCGGCTGATGGGTTCCGGCAGATGCTTTCCGTCCCAATCAAACCGCGCCGCCCGCACGAACGTCGCCAGCAGAACCGTTGCCTCCATCATTGCAAATGCCTGCCCGATGCAAACCCTCGGCCCGCCACCAAACGGCATGTACTGCGCGCGCGGACGAGCAGCTTCCGCCTCCGGCAAAAACCGGTCTGGATCGAATAGATCTGGATCGTGCCACAGCTTCCTATGCCGGTGGACCGCATAAATCGGCACCAGGATCTGCGATCCTGCGGGCACCGTTCGTCCATCAAGAGTTATCGCCACACGCGGATCGCGCGCCATGATCGGCGCAGGCGGATATAGCCGCATGGCCTCCTTGATCACCCGTTGCGTCACAACCAGCCGCACCAAGTGCCCCGCCCCGACCGGCCCATCGTCCGCGACGGCCCGCACCTCGTCATAAACCCGCGCCTGCCATTCAGGCGACCGCGCCAGCAGATAGAGCGTCCATGTCAGCGCCTTGGCCGTCGTCTCATGCCCCGCCTCGATCAGCGTCAGCAGATTGCTCACGACCAAATCATCAGCCATCGGCTCGTTCGTATCGGGGTGCCGCGCCGTCAGCAGCCGCCCCAGCAAATCCTTCGTGCTTTCCGCCCCGGCACGCCTCCGCGCAATCAAATCCGCCGCAATACCGCGCAGCGTCCGGGCCGCGCGCCGCATTTGCCAGGTTGCTGGATGCGGCACCCAAGGCGGAATTCGCATCAGCGCATAGGCTAATTCCCACGATGCCCGAGCCAGATACGCTTCGCTGGCAGCCAGGATCAGATCACCTTCGTCGCCCCGCACACCTGCGAGCATGGTCGACATGATGATCTCATATGTCGCCCGCAGCATATCCTTGTCGATGGCCTGGACCGTGCCCGCACTATCCTTACGCCAGCGATCAACCTGAGCTTGGCCCGCCGCTGCCATCGTCGGCACATGCGTTTGAAGGTCCACCGGCCTGAACAGCGGCGCAAGCGCTTTGCGCTGCCACCGCCAATCCTGCCCATCCGCAATCAGCACGCTCCCTGCCAGCGAGGAGCCAAACACGCGCTTTTCGGCACCTGATTTTCGCATTTCGTCGGCGTCAGCCAGAAGCACCTGCTCGATCAAAGCTGGCGACGACACCCACACCACGAGCATGCCTTTGCGGGGCGAAAACCACACCGCATCCTCTTCGAACGCGACTTGCGGCAGCGACCGCAGCGGATTGCGCACAAACGCCCCAAAAAACCGCCACAACGGCAACGGCTCGCGGGGCCCCTGCACTGCCGGTGGATAAAGCTTTGAGGATTTAACGAGCATGTCTTCCATCCAAGCCTCTCACCGGCACATTCTACCCGACCGGCCCGCCACCAGGGAATGGCACGCCGGGCTCGCGCTTGGCACGTTTAATGGCCAAGTGCGTCTTGACGCTGGCGACGTTGGGAACACGCGTCACTTCCCGCAACACAAAATCGTGAAACGAATCGAGGTCCGGGGCCATGCACTGGAGAACGTAGTCGGTTTCGCCAGACAGCATGTGCGCTTGACGCACGAACGGCCACGCCAGAATGCGGTTTTCGAACGCCCTCAGATCCGCGTCCGATTGGCTATGCAGCCCCACCAGCACGAAGGCCTCAACCGAAAATCCCAGCATCTTCTCATCAAGCAGCACCGTGTAGCCGCTGATGACACCCGCTTCTTCCAGCGCGCGCACGCGCCGCAGACATGGTGGCGGCGATAGCCCCACCTTCTCGGCAAGCGCCAGGTTTGTGATCCGGCCTTCTGCCTGCAATTCCCGCAGTATCCGCCAGTCGATTGCATCCAGCCGTATGGCCATCGCGTTGCCGCATCCCTGTTTTGAATGACTGCCCGCTTATGTCATGCAAACACTGCGGCGGGAAAGACCCTCGACAGATCGCCCGCCGATCCGCCAAAAGCGCAGTCATACCGGCAACCCGCTCCCCAATCATCATCCCTCACGAGGAAATTTTGGCCGAACCCGCTTCCCCTGCAGCCCACCACGGCTGGATCATAACCGACGGCAAAGCCGGCATGGACGTACAGGCGCGCGGCGTCGCTGATAGTCTCGGCATCACATATGAGTTCAAGCACGTCGCTCCACGCGGCATCTGGGCGGTTGCCGCGCCTTGGGGGCCGGTCGCACCGTCGGAACGCTTTGGTCAGCCCGGCAGCAAATTCGCTGAACCCTGGCCCGCTATTGCTATTGCCACCGGCCGCGCCAGCATCCCCTATGTCCGGGCCCTCAAACGGCGCGCCGGGTCCAAGACGTTCACCGTTGTCCTCCAAGATCCCAAAACCGGGCCCGGCACCGCCGACCTCATCTGGGTGCCCGCACACGACACACGGCGTGGACAAAACGTCGTCACGACCTTGACAGCCCCCCATAGCTTCTCGAACGCCCGCCTCGCCGCCCTGCGCGCTGATGTGCCCGCTGCCATCGCGGCCCTCCCTAGTCCGCGCGTAGCGGTCATTCTCGGCGGCAAGAACGGCGTTTACGAGTTTTCCGAAGCCGACGACGACCGTTTCGCAGGCGCACTTGCCTCACTCGGCACACGGGGTGCCAGCTTCATGATTACACCGTCGCGCCGCTCCCATAAGCGTCTGATCCGGGCCGCCGATGGAGCAACCGCCAACCACCCTCGCATTCTCTGGGATGGCCACGGCGACAACCCATATCCGCAGTTTATCGCCCACGCCGATATGCTGGTCGTCACCGCCGATAGTGTGAATATGTGCGGGGAAGCTTGCGCGACGGGCAAACCGGTCTACGTGTTCACGCCCTCGGGCGGTTCGGCCAAGTTCAGCCGCTTCCACGACGGATTGGCAGCCAGCGGCGCAACCAGGCCGCTCCCCAGCCATTTTGACCGGCTCGATCATTGGGCATACCCACCTATCGATTCCGCCGCTATGATCGCCGCCGAAATCAGGGCGCGCTGGCGTCCCTAATCCCTTCAGTCAGCCCTCGACCGCTCCTTAAACCAGGAACCCTCATGGCCCATTTGAATCTCGCCAAGCTGCTCGATGCCAAAGTCGAAACTAGCCCTTATCAATTCACGGTCGTCCCAGGCTTTCTGTCGGCACAGTCCATTTCCAAGGTCAACGCCACCTATCCCGACATCAAGGCGGGCGGTTCGTTCCCTATCGAAAGCTTAAACGCCGGCATGACCATCAAGGAAGTCATCGACGAACTCGACAGCCCGGAATTTCAGAAGGCCATCGAGCAGAAGTTCAGCGTCGACCTGACAGATAAGCCCAAGATGTACTCCCTGCGCGCCTACACCCGCGCCAAGGACGGCCAGATTCACACCGACAGCAAGGACAAGATCATCACCGTCCTGCTTTATCTCAACGAAAACTGGCAGCAGCCCGGCGGTCGCCTCCGTATTCTAAAGAACGGCCACAACGTCGATGATTTCGTCGCCGAAGTCCCCCCTGACAACGGCACGCTCCTCGTTTTCAAGCGCTCCGACACCTCTTGGCATGGCCACCATCCCTTTGATGGCCCGCGGCGCTCACTACAGATGAACTGGATGACGTCCGAGGGCTCGCGCGGCTGGCACAAAATCCGCCACAAGATCTCCGCCGCCGTCAAAAAGATGACCGCCGCGTGAGCCAGCCGGAAACCGTCGCCGCCCCAGCGGCTGTAGGCTTGGCTGCTGGCGGAACCCTCACTCAGCGCATGCCGTCGGCGTCGGGCAGGCTATGGCTCGCCGTCGAAATGCTCGCAATTTTCGGCCTTGCGCCGCTGGCAATGGACGACGTGTTACATGGCTCCTTTGTCCGCACTTTGCTGGAACGCTTCGTCCCCAGCGGCCAGATCGGCCTCTTCATCGCCTTGATGCCCATCCTGCTCGGCGTCCTGATATACCTCCTCGCCGACCGCTCGTTCTCGCTCGCCCGCGAACTGACGCGCGGCTTTGGCTGGCGCGCATTCTTTGGGATCATCGCCGTCTTTGTGATCGCTGGCGGTGCTGTCGCCGCCTACATGCAGGCCATCCACCCCAACCTTTTCCTCGAATTCCCAACGCGCCGCCCGGAGACCTTCAAGCGCATCATCCTGCTCTACCCAGTGATCTCGGTAATCGTACAGGAGCTGGTGTTCCGGACGTTCTTTTTCCACCGCTACGGCCCGCTGTTTGGACGCCAGATCGCCCTCGCCATCCTCATCAATGGCCTCCTGTTCGGCTACGCCCACATCGTCATGGGCAACGCTTTTGCCGTCTGGTCCACGGCTATCGTTGGCTGCCTGTTTGCCTACCGTTACGTCGCCACCCGCTCGCTGTGGGCCGTCTGGCTCGAACATTCCCTTTGGGGCGCACTCGTCTTCACCGTCGGCCTTGGTCGCTGGTTCTTTACCGGCATCGGCAACTGACGGAGAGACCCGACACTGAAGCAGCGCTTAGGTCGAAGCACGGCCGCCACACAAAATAAGTTGACCAATGCGTTAACACGCGATGCGTTTAGTGATCGAAAGATCACAACATCGTCGCAAACGGAACTTTTGTGCACTGCACACCCCATTCGACGCTTGCCCAAGTCCTATGCAGTCGTGTCAAAACGAAGGCTAGATCTAAAGAACAGCGTTGGTGCAACCACACCACGGGATTAACTGGGGAACCTTCATGGCGCGCATCACACAAGCAATTGGCCGCGGAGCCGCAATCGCGGTCGCGGTAGGGATCGGGGCCAGCTCGGCCATGGCTGGCGGCTTCTTCGTTCGCGAGCAGGGCGCATTGGGCCAGGGCGCTTCGTTCGCCGGTGCCGGTGCCAGCACCGCACTCAGCGCCATGTTCATGAACTCGGCAGCCGTGACCTCGCTCGACGGCATGAACTCCGACGCGAGCCTTTCGGTCATTCTCCCGGAAGCCAAATTTACAGCGACGTCCAGCTCGTTCCCAACGGCTAATCAAACAACGGATATCGGCATTAACGCTTATGTCCCGGCGTCGTATGTCAACTACCAGTTCAAGCACGACCCCAAGATGTATATTGGTCTTGGCGTGAATTCGCCATTCGGCCTGAAGACCGAGCCTGACCAGCCCTGGGCTGGTTCGACGGTTGGTGCGTCATCACGCCTGTTCACCGTAAACTTCAACCCGACACTGGGTTACAAGTTCTCTGAAAAGCTGTCGGTCGGTGTTGGCGCGCAGTTTGAATATGCCAAGGGCGTTTTCAAATTCGCCACCCTTGCCCCAACCCGCGCCTCTACCTTCTATGAAGGTGACAGCCTTGCCGTCGGCGCGACCGCTGGTTTGATGTATACCCCAACCCCTTCAACGCGCATCGGCCTCGGCTGGCGCTCGCAGATGACCCATGAACTCGATGGTCGCTTCGCCTCCGATGCGTCGGTTTCCGGCGGCTTTTTCGCTGCCGGCGTAAGCGCCAAGGTTGACCTTCGTCTTCCTGACATCGTCAACCTCAGCTTGGTCCAAGCAATCACACCCAACATGCGCTTGCTGGCAACTGTCGAGTGGACTGACTGGAGCCGGTTTGGCGGTCTTGAAGTCATTCAAGACAGCACCGGTCGCGTAGTCACCAAAGGCGGCGCGGTCACCGGTGCTGGTACCTCCGTCGCCCAGATCAGCGGCAAGTGGGAAGACGGCTATTTCTTCTCAGGCGGTCTCGAGTATGACGTCAACAAGCAGTTGACGGTTCGTGCCGGCGGCGCTTACGAAATCTCGCCAATCACCAAAGCCACCGAGCGCATCACGAGCATTCCCGACGCAGACCGGATCTGGGCCAGCATCGGCTTCTCCTACAACGTCAATGCAGCAACCACAGTCGACTTCGGTTACAGCCATGTGTTCGTCGAGGCCGCCCAAGTTGACCGCTGGAACGTGACGAATACAAATTTCATCAAAGCCGACCTCGACGCCAGCGTGGACATCATCTCGCTCGGCATGCGCATGAAGCTCAACTGATACTGACGCATGATTGAAAGAGGGCGCGGCAGACAATGCCGCGCCCTCTTTTTGCTTGATAGCGTGTAGACTGTGCGAAGCGGCAAAATTCTGGTGCCGTGATCGGGGACAGTCGATGCGCATACTCAAGATCGAATTGACCGGCATACTCCAACCCAAAGCCGAGGGTCTGGACCTGTCTTCGGAGGCCGTGCAGTCACAGCTTTACCGCGAACTCGACGCCCTGCGCCTCGACCTCGCCGAGCGCATCCGCGCAAAAGCTGCCGCGTACCTACCAGCCCATTACACGATCTTCGTCCGCGTGAATTTCGAACGCACCGGCAACAAGGTCACCACCACCTATTGGATCGACGACCCTGCGGTCTCGGGAATGAGCGGCCTCCTCGCGCGCCGCGCCTGGAAGCTTTCCGTACCCATCCTCAGCCATGTGTTCCGCGAATCCGTACAGGAGCGCCTGCAGACGTTGACCGTCGCCGTCGACGACACCAAGGCACGCATTGCCTCCTATGCGCCTTCGCGCGGCTGGTACAGCCCGCTTTCAATTGCGCTCGGTGTGGCCGCCGTCAGTGCCGTCTACTGGCTCTACGTTCACGGCACACTGCTCGCGGCCCTCCGCCGCTCGCTAAGCTGAAGGCTTTGCTGTCCCGCCCGCAACAAGCCATTCCGGCTTGAACCAGCGGTCAGCCGGACCATCGTAGGGCAGCCTCGTAATATCCCAGTGCGCGATGTAGGGCGCGTAAACATCCCACACGATCGGACCGCCGCCGATATAGATAATGCGGCCGGGATAGGCGGCGAACACAGCTTCCGGCTTCATGCCTGAGCGGATGACTGCAATCGTCCGGTCTTCGAAGGCAAACGCTGGCACCGAAGCGATTGTTTTGGGACCAGCCAGCAGCACATGCCCCCGCGTCACCTCAAAAAACCGCGCCACGTCGTCCACAAACGGCTGTTCGCGCCGCCCTTCCCAAGGCAGCACTCCATGCAAACCAAGCTGCCCCGATTGGCCGATTGCACACATACTACGGACATTCGCGACGACCATGCTAGCTCACTCCCGGTGAATCAACCTTCAACCGGACCATGGCATCACGGATTTACTGCCGCAAAGCAACGCACAACCGCCCTACTTGGCCCCGGCGGCCTCATATAACCCAACGATGACGTTCGCCGCTTCCATCACGGCTACATTCTGCTTGGAAATGGCCGCAACATCTTCTGGCGATGGCGCGCCGCCCTCTGCGACTTTGCCAAATATAGCCTTCATCGGTGTCCACGCATCGTTGACCTTACCAATCTGATCAATGATGGCTTTGCTGGGTGCCGCGCCAAGTCCCAACTCCGCACTCCCGTCTTTGAGGCCAGCCATCGACTTATCAAACAACTCGAGTGTCGCCTTGAGGGCGGTGCGGTTTCCTGTCCCATCCATCCCTGACGCAACGAGGCAAAATTCCTTGCTGGCCTTCTGGGTCAACATCCGCTGGCGGCCGGAAACATTCAAAGCTGCCGCAATTTCGGGGGCAACAGTGTCCGCCGCTCCATACTTCTTCTGAAACAGCGTCACGACATCGTTGCTCTTGGACAACACCGCTAGGTTTTGGTCAACAACGGCTACCATGTCCCGCACCTTTACCGCCTTGCCGTAAACGTACCAGACCTTCTCCACCTCATCGAGCGCCGTGTTGATCTTAAGGTCCTCTTCCGGCAGCATTCTTTGCACGGGGCTACCATCCCGCAACTCAACGAGCGTGCGTTCGAATAGATGATGCGCCACTTGCAGTTCGTCGAGCTGCAACTTTTCGTCGACACGCAGATTTGCAAAGCAAACCGCTTTGGCCATGTATTGCGATAGCATCCGCTGTCGGCCCGAAAGGTTGATCTTGCGCTTCCCGTCGGTCTTGGCCGTGATGGCCTCTGTGGCCGCTACATTTTGCGCAAGAGCCTGAGCGAAAGCCCCTGTCATCACCGAACACATAAAGAAACCGGCCAGCACCCCAGTTCTGATAGCCAACATAATCAATGACGCTCCAACAAAATGTAAAACAATGCCCGACCCGGAACCCAGCTCGATTAAAGCGGGTATACCAGCATCGTCCCGACCCTATAATGACCAAAGCCGAGCGCACATCCAATTTGCTGTCGTTGCGGCAACGCGCCCCAACCTGGCAGGGCCGACGTCAGGTTAGCGTTGATTTTCCAGTGGTTTTGATCCCTTTGCGAAAACGAAGTTCTGGTAAACGAGACCGATTCCGATCAGCACGATGCCCAACGCGATGAACGATAGTGCCCGCCAGATGCCGGTAAGCCCGGCAAGATCGAACAGGAATACCTTAGCGACCGCCATCAGTACGACGACTGCAGACCCAAAGCGGGCTTCAAGGCTACGCCGCCAAACGCCATAGGCCAGGAATGCGATCCCAAGGGCCAGCCAGCTCATGGAAATGACCCAATGCTCCGCACCACCCGCGCGCGCCTGATACATGCCAATGTGTTCGCCGTGGAAGACGTGGCGCACTTCGAGCGTCACATACATAAAGATCAACCCCAGCGCGAGCACGGCGGTTAGCCCCGTATACCATCCGGGCCGGTGTGGTCGCACGGCACGTGCAAGGACAGCCGCAGCCGCGCCCGGCAGCAAATAGGCAAGCAGCAGCGAACTGAGCACCGGCGGCCCGACAACAGCTTCGCGGGAGAAATAGGGATTTTCGACAAGCCCCAGACCCACCACAACAATCGCCGCCGAAATCAGCCCAAACACCATTTCCGCAATACGGAACACCGGATTGGATTTCCCAAGCCCCAATTGCAGCAGCGCGAACGACATCCCGAATGCCACAATCGCAAGGAGGCCCTGCTCGACGTGCCCCGACTTCGCCGCCAGCATGTCCCCGCCATGAAGCGCGTGGTGAATTTCGAAGAACATAAACAGCGCCGCCAGCAGGATCGCCGTCGCGTAAGCCATCTGGCTCGCCGTGCTCGTCCGGTCACTCTCCAGCGTTTGCGCAGCATACCAAAAAGCACCTGCCGGGATCGCATAGCCAACGATCAGCCAATTGAGCAAAGGCCAGCTCCCAACAGCGGCACCTATGGCTTGAGGATCCCAACCAATCCGCGCCAGCACCAAAAGTGCGATCGCTGCCACAACGTGCCGCAACGCGCGGATACCCTTTTGACCGGCCACGTAGGCCGTCCCGGCCGCTGCCAACGCCAGCGCCGTGACGAGATACCGGCTATCAAGTCCGGCGCCCATCCCAAGGCAAACCGACGTGATCGCAGCAGATGAGAACACGCCGGTTGCAAGGCGCGTTCCGGGGAAATCGTCAAGTTCACCGTTCTGGAACCGCTCGGCAGCAAACGCGAAGATCACTGCCAGCAGAACGCCCAGCAGGCCAAACCACGTCGACGTCGCAAGCTGCTCCACGCGCAGATAAGTTGAAGCCAAAACCAGCAGTGGTGTCAGCGTCGCGCTCGCCGCATACACCGCCACCGTCTCAGCGGGCAAATCGCGTCCGCGAAACAACCGCAGCGTCGCAATGAATGCGACTCCAAGGCCTGAGAGGCACGCAAACCCAACGAGCCCCATCGCATTGGAGGGCAGACGCAAGACTTCCCCTGCTTCGCGGCTAAACGCGCTGAGTGCGCTGACGGCTGGCGGCAGTACGGCCCCGGGCCACGCCAAAGCGCCGCCCAGCACGACGACGCCTGCCAACGCCGCGCCTAGCGCCAGAGTTGCATTTGACCATGCCGCCACAAGTAGCACGGCCGCTCCCGCCGTCGTCAAAACAACAACGCTTGCCGCATCACCGCGGTCAGCCACCAGGAACAGGATCGTCAGCACTGCCAGCACCGCCATCATGCCAGAGGCTGCCGGATCGACCCGCGCCTCCCGATCAGGCACCTGCAAAGCCGGCACGTAAATGAGATACGCCACAGCCAGCACCAGCTGCACCAGCACATGCACATGCCCCGCATCGCGCCAACCGCTGGCGCCATGAACAACCTGCTCCAGAATCGGCAGCCCCCAGAATGCAGCACCCCCGACGGCAAGCCCCGCAAGCCAATGCCACGCCCGTATCCGCGACAGTCCAAGCGCACTGGCCGCCACTGCTGCGAGATAAACAACCAGCGCCCACGGATTGGGCGCAGCCGACGTCACCAGCAACGGCGCCACATAACCGCCAAGCAACCCAAGCCCCGCCAGCGCCGGACCATGCAATGCAGCCGCAAGCATCGTTGCAATTGCGACCGCCCCCAATGCCACAAACGCAACCCCCGGACCGATGAATCCGTACAGCGCATGCGCGGCATAAATCGTCCCGAACGCGGTGGACGTTCCCGCCGCTGTCAGAATCCCTGGAATATGCGCCGCTGGAATGCTGGCGATCACATCAGCACGTTCAGCCCGGCGGAACCATTCACCCGCCGCGATAAGGGCGCATGAGAAAACCGCACCAGACAGTACCCGCGCAGCCGGCCCCAAGTAGCCTTCCTCGATGGCAAACCGCACCATCAACAGACCGCCCAGCGCCAACGCAAGACCGCCGACCCAAACCGCCCAGCGCGTACCCAACCGCTCCTCGAACGTCTCGTTGCCCGCTGCGCCGCCTGGGCGCGGCACCCACGACGGCAGCGACGGCAAGGATATTGGCCGCTGCGGCACAGGCGGCACCGATCCGATTCCACGCGCTGCCAAACCCTCAGGTTGAACAGGTTCTGGCACGGGGGGAACCGCCGGCTCAGGCCCAATAAACGGCGCCTCCGGCATGCGAACCGGCTGGATCCCGGGTTCAGAAGCAGAATCTGGCGTTGGCTCCGTTCCCAACCCCGGTTGCGTCCGTCGCCGGCATGCGAAATCAAGCGCCAAACGCTCGATGAGATCGTCGCTGCGCCGTGCCCGGGCCTCAAGTTCCTTCATCCGCCGCCAAAGCTGGAGCAGGGAAAAACCAAGTGCTGCGATCAGAAGAATTTCCATTGTCACACCCCAACCCGGCACGCGCCACGGGGCCAACACTACCGCCATTTCGTTAATTTCGCGCCAAATGAGGTACTTATACCAAACCGCACAAGTACTGACTTGAGCGGTTTGGTATCCGCGCGTGGGGTTGGTGGGGCGGCCACGCGCAAAGCAAAGAGAATACCAGCCCGCAGACTGTGAAACGAAGAGTCAAAACTTCTGCGGGCTGGTATTATACCAAACCGCACAAGTACTGACTTGTGCGGTTTGGTATCCGCGCGTGGGGTTGGTGGGGCGGCCACGCGCAAAGCAAAGAGAATACCAGCCCGCAGACTGTGAAACGAAGCGTCAAAACTTCTGCGGGCTGGTATTATACCAAACCGCACAAGTACTGGCGTGTGCGGTTTGGTATCCGCGCGTGGGGTTGGTGGGGCGGCCACGCGCAAAGCAAAGAGAATACCAGCCAGTAGACGACCAAACGAAGAGTCAAAACTTCTGGGTACTGTCTCAGTTTGAAATATTGGGCCAAACTTCTCCCTCCCCCCTGTGGGGAGGGCCGGGGAGGGGGTCGCTCGGTACCCGATGAACAAGCACGTCAACCCCCACCTTAACCCTCCCCACAAAGGGGGATGGAACAAGTGAGGATTTCAAACTGAGACACGGCCAACTTCTGCGGGCTGGTATTAGACCCAAACGCGAAATGGCCGCCCTTGGGGAGCGGCCATCTCAATAACTAAAACCTCAGCCTCGCTTTACCACCAGCGACGGTACCAGTGACGACGCGCCGTGTCGCCATCATGCTTTTCCTGGTAGATACGCCGGCTCGCAGCATCTTGCGCATCTTCAATCGCCCGCGCTTCATGGCGGGTCACAACGCCGTCGGCTTTCGCAAATCGCTCCATATTCGCGATGCGTGCTTGCTCGGCCTTCAGTTGAACGTACTCGCGGCCACTCAACTGGCCCGACCTCCGCCCGTCCTCGATGCGTTTGGCCTCGTTGGCTTGGCGCTGGTCGATCCGGTCGGCAAGAGCGCCGGTTGTGCTGACAAGAACGATGGCAGTGGCGATCAAAGCGCTTTTCATGTGGAGGCCTTTCAGGCTGGGTTACGCGATAATGAACCCACCTTAGCCGCAGCTCTGTGAACCCGGCTTGAACCCGCTATTCATGCGCCAGACATCACTCTGGACTGCGCATTTCAGCGATGCGTCCCGGCCCGCTCAGCCTTCGCGAGCAACTCCCGCAGCATCCCGACCACACGTGACGCAAGCCCCTTACCCCCGCACTGGATGCTGATCCGCGCGCCTTCAAACAGAAGAAAAACTTCGTCAGCCAAAGCGTCTGGATCACGATAACCGGCGTGCGAAAACAGCCCGACGAGCCGTTCCCGCTTACGTTGCTTATAATCGTCGATCACGGCCCGCGCCGGATGATCGGGCTGCAATTCCACGGCAGCATTGGCGAGCGCACATCCCCGCTCCGCCTTATGCATGACGATATCTTCGACGTAGGCAACCCAGCTCTCGATTTGCTTTTGCGCGTCCCCTGGATGTGCCGCCGCATTGCGCTCCCATACGCCTTCACCTTCGGCTGCCAACTGGCGCACATACGCGACAATCAGCTCGTCTTTCGACTTGAAATGCCGGTAAAGCGTCATCTTGTTGGTCAGCGCAGCCTCGGCAATTGCCTCAACGCCAACGACATGAATACCCCGCCAATAGAACAACGCGCGCGCCGCATGCAAAATGCGCTCTCGCGGTGGCTTCGCAGCCAAATCCGCATCCACAATGGAGCCATTTGCGTTCATCTGCGTTGAGGTCATGGTCCTCTGGGTAGCCCCTTTGCGTGAATTGCCGCTTGACTGCGGTGTTACCGATCAGTACGAATGCGGTGTTACCGAGCAGTAACATCTACACGATCACGCCCCACCATGTCACGGGGCAAATTTACCAAACCCGCGTTTTACGAGCGCTTGCCAGCAGGCGCAGACCACGACGCAGATCACCTGGAACACTCTGGGCTGGAGGCCGCATGCTGTCAGCGAGTTCATTCACGAAATTCGGGATCCTCGCCGCCCTGTCCGCCCTGCTCGCAGCGTGCGGCGACGGCAAACCTCCCGCCCAGAACACAGGTCCCCCACCCGCACCAGCCGTCACCGTCGCCAAGCCAATTCAGAAGATGGTTGCCGAAACCGACGAGTACGTTGGCCGCTTCGTCCCCGCCGACTACGTCGAAATTCGCGCCCGCGTTTCGGGCTACCTCGATGCGATTCTCTTCAGCGACGGCCAACTCGTCAAAA
This sequence comes from Hyphomicrobiaceae bacterium, assembly GCA_040080145.1. Classification (GTDB taxonomy): domain Bacteria; phylum Pseudomonadota; class Alphaproteobacteria; order Rhizobiales; family Hyphomicrobiaceae; genus JANXVY01. Next base: position 58,437 of record JBEBJA010000074.1, on the reverse strand, counting down.
AGGGCGACCCGCTCTTCACCATCGACAAACGCCCCTATCAATCCGCGTTCGCGCAGGCCGAGGCCGCTCGCGGCACGGCGCAAGCCAACTTGGCCTTCGCGGAAAGCGACATGAAACGCGGCGAAGGTCTCGTGCGCGGCTCCACCATCACCCAGCAATCGTTCGACCAGCGCACGCAGGCCAAGCGCGTCGCCGAAGCCAACGTCATGGCCCAGGATGCCGCCATCAAACAAGCCGCACTCGACCTTCAGTTTACCAGCTTGACCGCCCCCATTTCAGGCCGCATCGGCGACCGCCGCGTCTCCGTCGGCAACCTTGTAGCCGGGGGCACCACTGGCACGACCCTGCTCGCAACCATCGCCTCCATCGACCCCATCCGCTTCGAGTTCACAATGGACGAGGGCTCCTACCTGCGCGTCGTCCGCAACACCGCACCGACAGCTGCAAACAACGCCAATTTGGGTCTCTCGCTACCCGTCAAACTCAAGCTGATCGACGAGCAGTCCTTCAGCCAGGAAGGCAAGATCGATTTCGTCGACAACGCCATCGACAAGTCCTCCGGCACCATCCGCGCCCGCGCCCAGTTTGCAAATCCTGAGGGCCGCTTGACGCCCGGCATGTTCGGCCGCATCCAAATCGAGACCAAACCCGCGACCCAAGCGCTGCTCGTACCCGACACCGCCATCGGCACCGAACAAGTCCGCAAGTTTGTCTACGCCATCAACGCCGACAACGTCGCGACGCCCAAATATGTGACTCTTGGCCCAGCCGTCGACGGGCTGCGTGTCGTCACCGGCCTAAGCCCCGACGACACCATCGTCGTCAATGGCCTGATGCGCATACGCCCCGGTGCCAAGGTCACCCCGCAACAGGCAGCATCGCCAATCCCCCCTGCCCGCGAACAAGCCAAAGCAAACTGAACCACTCCCGACGGACCTGACGGATAACAGCCGATGCGCTTAACGCACTTTTTCATCGACCGCCCGATCTTTGCGAGCGTGATCTCGATCGTGTTCGTCATCCTCGGAGCCGTGTCGCTGGGGCGGCTGCCCATCGCTCAGTATCCCGAAATTGCGCCCCCCGTTATCAACGTCACCGGCCAATATCCCGGTGCCAGCGCCGACGTCGTCGCCTCAACCGTTGCCTCCCCACTCGAGCAGCAGATCAACGGCGTCGAAAAGATGCTCTACATCTCCTCGAACTCGACCGCAGATGGCCGCTTCTCGATTGCCGTCACCTTCGACCTTGGCACCAACTTAGACACCGCCCAGGTCCAAGTGCAGAACCGCGTCGCCATTGCCCTCCCCCGCTTGCCCGCCGACGTCCGCAACATCGGTGTCACCGTCGCCAAGGCCTCTCCCGACCTGATGATGGTCGTCCACCTGCTCTCGCCCGACAACTCGCGCGACAGCCTGTTCATCTCCAATTACGCCAACCTCAACGTCACCGACGTGCTCAGCCGAATCGAAGGCATCGGCTCGATCAGCGTATTCGGCGGACGCGACTATTCCATGCGCGTCTGGCTCGACCCCGACCGCTTGCAATCGCTTGCTCTCACAGCAACCGATGTCACCACAGCCCTCCAACGCCAGAACGTCCAAGTCGCGGCCGGGGTGTTGAACCAGCCGCCGATGGCCACGCAGGGCGCATTCCAGATCGCCGTTCAAACCCAAGGCCGCTTGGCCGACCCGGACGATTTCGGCCAGATCATCGTCAAACAGACCGGCACGGCAACCGTCCGGCTCAAGGATGTCGCCCGCGTCGAACTCGCAGCCCTCGATTACAATCTGAATTCCTACCTCGATAAGACCGCGGCCGTCGGCTTAGGAATTTTCCAGCTCCCCGGATCGAATGCAATTGCAACCGCGCAAGCGATCAAAACCAAAATGGCGGAACTTTCCAAGAATTTCCCGCCGGGACTTGAATACGCCATTGTCTATAATCCAACCGACTTCATCCAGCAGTCCGTCAACGCCGTCGTCAAAACCATCCTCGAAGCCGTCGTCCTCGTTGTTCTCGTCATCGTCCTGTTCCTGCAGACCTGGCGCGCGGCAATCATTCCCATCGTTGCCATTCCGGTGTCCCTCATCGGCACGTTCTTCATCATGGCCGTGTTTGGCTTCTCATTGAACAACCTGTCGCTGTTCGGCCTCGTCCTGGCCATCGGCATCGTGGTCGACGATGCCATCGTCGTTGTCGAAAATGTCGAGCGTAATATCGCCGACGGCCTCAGTCCGCGCGACGCCTCCTATAAAACGATGGACGAAGTCGGCGGGGCCCTCATCGCAATCGCCTTGGTACTGACCGCCGTATTCCTGCCGTCCGCCTTCATCAGCGGCATCACCGGCCAGTTCTACCGCCAGTTCGCTCTCACCATCGCCGGCGCAACGATCATTTCGCTCGTCGTCTCCCTGACGCTATCCCCCGCCCTGTGCGCCCTTCTCTTAAAGCCGCATGACACGACCCACGCGACCAGCCTGCTGATGCGCCCGTTGAACGCATTCTTCCGCGGCTTCAACGGGAGCTTCGACAAGATGTCGAACGGCTACGGCTGGCTCGTCGGCCGCACGGTCCGGCTCGGTCTGCTCATGCTTGTGCTCTATGGCGGCATCATCGCCTTCGGTCTCAACGAATTCCGCAAGACCCCGGTCGGCTTCATCCCTGCCCAAGACGGCGGCTACCTCATCACCGTGACCCAACTCCCAGCGGCGTCCTCGCTCTCCCGGACCGACGCAGTCAATCGCCGCGCCGTCGAAATCGCCCTGACGGTTCCCGGCGTCGCCCACGCCGTCAATCTCGTCGGCTTCTCAGGCGCAACCTTCACCAACGCCTCCAACTCGGGCGCGGTATTCGTAGTCCTCAAGCCATTCGATGAACGCGCCAAAGATCCCAAACTCACCGCCGCCGCAATCCAAGGCGCGCTGATCGCCAAACTCTCCACCATCCAGGAGGCCATGGTCTTCGTCGTCGCCCCGCCGCCCGTCCGCGGCATCGGCAACGCCGGCGGCTTCCGCATGATGATCCAAGACCGCTCGGGCGCCGGTTCCGTCGCCTTGCAGAACGCGGTCTACGCCATGATGGGCAAGGCAGCCCAGGTTCCAGAACTGAAACAGGTCTTCTCGCTGTTTGAAACCTCCACGCCCCAGCTTTACCTCGACATCGACCGCGTCAAAGCCCAACTCCTCGGCATCAACATCTCCGACGTCTTCAGCGCGCTCCAAACCTATCTCGGTTCGTCGTACGTCAACGATTTCAACTTGCTGGGCCGAACCTACCGCGTCACCGCCCAAGCCGACGCACTCTACCGCGTCGACAACAAGGACGTGCTCGCCCTGCGCATCCGCAACGCCAGCGGAGACACCGTTCCGCTTGGCTCGTTCGCAACCGTCCGCGACATCTCAGGCCCGGCCCGTGTCCCGCGCTACAATCTCTACCCGGCCGCCGAATTAGACGGTGCCGCCGCCCCCGGCATCTCGCAGGGCCAAGCCATCGCCATCATGCAAAAACTTGCCGCCGAGACGCTCCCGCAAGGCTTCGGCTACGAATGGACGACACTCGCCTATCAGCAGATCAAGTCAGGAGACGCTGGAACCTTCGCCTTCGCACTTGGCGTCGTTTTCGTGTTCCTCGTGCTCGCCGCCCAGTTCGAAAGCCTGATGCTTCCACTCGCGATCATCCTGATCGTGCCCATGAGCCTCATCGCCTCAATCACCGGCGTCATCCTGCGCGGGCAAGACAACAACATCCTGACCCAGGTCGGCTTCATCGTCCTCGTCGGCCTCGCGGCCAAGAACGCCATCCTGATCGTAGAATTCGCCTCGCAGCTCGAAACCGCCGGCCGCGACCGCTTTGCCGCCGCCACCGAAGCCGCCCGCCTCAGAATGCGCCCGATCCTCATGACCTCCCTCGCCTTCATCCTCGGCGTCATTCCCCTCGTCTGGGCAACGGGTGCTGGATCGGAACTACGCCAAGCCCTTGGCACAGCCGTCTTCGCCGGCATGATCGGCGTCACCGTGTTCGGCCTCATCTTCACACCTGTATTCTATTGCATCTGCCGGTGGCTCGCAGGCCTCCCGGCCCGCATTCTCAACCGCAACACCACAGCCCCTCAACCGGCAGAATAGTCGACCTGAATGCGATTTTAATAATCCACCATGCTTGGTGATCGCGTCTGCGCTGCAACGCGAGGTCCGTTCGATGCGGTGTCTGGCAGCGGCTCGCGTTGACGTGCAAATCGGACGAGAATGTTGCGGTCTGCCGTCTCCACCCATTAAGCCACAACCCCAACACAAAATGACCAGCTGTGGCATGCGGGGAAGCCATCAAAAATCGTGAAGACAGCGTCATCCCGAACACAATCGCCGCCTCAACACTTATCCAATGGGTCGCCAGGTATGCCTCAAGAACGCGAAACTCCCACCAAAACTGCAACCAAAGCGCTGCGAAACACCGTCGCTCTCGTCGCATTTCTAAACTTGGCCTATTTCGGGGTTGAATTCACTGTCGCCCGCCTTATCGGTTCGGTTTCACTTTACGCTGATAGTATTGATTTCCTGGAAGACGCCAGCGTCAATATCCTGGTCTTGCTGGCAATTGGATGGACCGCACAATACCGCCGCATCATTGGCTTGGGATTGGCAGCCTTGCTTCTGGTCCCCAGCGCTGCCGCACTCTGGACCGCCTGGCAAAAAGTCCAAGATCCATCCGTCGCCGATCCCCTCCGGTTGACCCTCACGGCCACCGGTGCCCTCTTGGTCAATGGCTTCTGCGCCTACTTGTTAGCCCGCGTAAAAAGCCATGGCGGCAGCCTGTCGAAAGCCGCCTTCCTCTCGGCCCGCAACGACGTCCTGGCGAACGCCGCCATGATCGGCGCCGGCCTCGCGACCGCCGCCACTTTATCAATCTGGCCCGATATCGCCGTCGGACTCGGTATCGCCGCCCTGAACGCGAACGCGGCATGGGAAGTATACGAAGCAGCGCTGGCTGAGGATGACGCGGAAGAAATTCGCAACCCCCAACCTTGAAATTAGGGTGTCATTAATCCGCATCATGACACCATAAAAAATGTCACACTTTATAGAAGTGATGGAATAACAGGCAGCACTTGCCCATTCTTGAAACTTGTGAAGGCGCTGATTCGCGCTTAGCTTTTAATCACGCCAAACCTTTAGGCACAAAAAGAAACGCGACTGCGAGGGAAGATCCGCTCCGAGGTTAGTTTGCGACCCGTATGGTACGGGCCGCCGATATACACGGAGGTTACAATGATCGAACTTATCCTATCCGTCTGCATGGTTTCCGACCCGGCGCGCTGCAAAGATGTCCGGCTCAACTTTGTCGAGCAGAACATCTCCGCTCAGGCCTGTATGTTCAACGGCCAGATGGAAATCATCAAGTGGACCGAAACGCACCCGGATTGGCAAGTTGCCAAATGGCAGTGCGGTCGCGCCGGCCTCATGGCCAAAGCTTGAAATCTGCTATGCGTCGTTCAACACCGACGGTTGACTAACACCACAAAACCCCCTCCCATCAAGGCTTGATCACCCTTGACGGAGAACCGCTAATGACCGGGAAGACACCCAGATTTTCAACCCTGGCTGTTCATGCAGGTTCCGCGCCCGATGCGTCCACTGGCGCACGGGTCACGCCGATATTCCAAACCGCTAGTTTTGTGTTCAACGACGCCGACCATGCGGCCAGCCTGTTCGGGCTCGAGGCTTTCGGCAATATTTATACCCGCATAACCAATCCCACCCAATCGGTGCTGGAAAGTCGCGTCGCAGCACTCGAAGGCGGCACGGCAGCGCTTGCTGTGGCATCGGGCCACGCTGCCCAATTTTTAGCCCTTCACACCCTGCTGGAACCCGGCGACGAGTTCATTGCCGGACGTCAGCTTTACGGCGGGTCAGTCAACCAATTCAATCAGTCCTTCAAGAAATTTGACTGGCACGTCGTGTGGGCCGATAGCACCGATCCTGAATCGTTTGCACGCGCCATCACCCCTAAAACCAAAGCCATCTTCTGCGAGTCGATCTGTAACCCCGGCGGCGTCATCGCCGACCTGCCCGCCATCGCAGCCATCGCCAAAAAGGCCGGCGTCCCCTTCATCGTCGATAACACCATGGCCTCGCCCTACCTGTGCCGCCCCAAGGACCACGGCGCGGACATTGTCGTCGCCAGCTTGACGAAATTCATGGGCGGCCATGGCAACTCCATCGGCGGCGTGATCGTCGACTGCGGCACCTACGACTGGCTCGGCGCCAAGATCCGCTACAAGACGCTTGTCGACCCAAACCCGAGCTACAACGGCATGCGCCTCGCCGAAACATTCGGCGACTTCGCCTTCGCGATCGCTTGCCGCGTCATGGGCCTGCGCGACCTCGGTCCCGCCATCTCGCCCATGAACGCCTTCCTCATCCTGACCGGCATTGAAACCCTGCCCCTGCGCATGGCCAAGCACTGCGAGAACGCCCTCGCTGTCGCCCAATATCTGGAAACGCATCCAGGCGTCGCGTGGGTCAACTACGCGGGACTGCCAACCAACGCCTCCTACGCCCTGCAGCAAAAGCTTTGCCCAAAGGGTGCCGGTGCCGTCTTCACGTTCGGGCTCAAGGGCGGTTATGAGGCCGGCAAGCGGCTCTGCTCTGAACTCAATCTGTTCAGCCTACTCGCCAACATTGGCGACACGCGCTCTCTCGTCATCCACCCCGCCTCGACAACCCATCGCCAACTCACGCCGCAACAGCGCACCGCCGCAGGCGCCGGCGACGACGTGATCCGCCTCTCCATCGGCATCGAAGACAAAGACGACATCATTGCCGACCTAGAGCAGGCACTGGCGAAGGTGGGGTAACTGCCAGGTGTTACGCGGCATTAACCTCACACCTAAAAGTGAGAACAAGAAGCCATTGTGGTCCGCGCGGCACGCGCATACGTTGATGACCTACTGTCGGAACAGAAATTTTCAGCAGCCCGAGGAGCCCTCCATGCGCCACTCACGCCCGACCATTGGTTTAGCAGTTGCCGGCCTATCGTTGATCGCCGGACTTACAGCCGCGACGGCAGCCCAGGCTCCAGACCGTGCACGATCAAATAGCGCTCCCCTCATGACAGCCAGCAGCACCTTGAGCGGGCTCGCCCCCCCCAAAGTCGCCGCCCCGGTTATGATTCAGGTCGCCGATAGACGGGGACACTCCCGCCACCGTGGCCGCAATGTCGGCATCGGCATTGCCGCCGCAACGGCCGCCGCCATCCTACTGAGCCAGGGCGCACGAGCTTCCGGCGACGGTGGTGGATCCCATAGCTACAACTGCCGCCGTTGGGACCGCCGCTGTGATGAAGGCTCCGAATGGGCGTGCCGCAAAGTCCGCCGCGAGTGCTGAGCAAACAACCGCCGTGCGCTCAACCGGGCGCACGGCTTGTACCCATCATGGGTGATGCGCCGACACGGCTTGAACGACCTCGCCAGTCAATTCATGAGACATCGAGTGCGAGATATCGCCTAGACTGAGCATCCCCACGAGGCGCTTCTTATCGTTGAGCACCGGCAACCGGCGGATCTTTTTCTGCTCCATGATCCGCAGCGCGTCGTCGACCTCCTCCGCCTCGCGGCAGAACACGATGCCCTTCGTCATGATATCGCGCGCGGTCATCTTGCTGCAGTCATTGCCATTCGCGAGCCCACGGCACGCTATATCCCGGTCGGTCACCATGCCGACAAGGCGATCATTCTCACCAACAGGAAGCGAACCAACGTCGAGGTCGCGCATCTTCCGCGCAATTTCAGGAACCGGCATGTCCGAGGAAATCCACTCGGCACCCTTATGCATAGCATCCTTGATCTTCATTGACGGCCTCCTCTACAAAAGCGGAAAGCCCCGTCCCAAGGCCTATTCAACACCCCCCAAGCCCGCGGCACAATGACAAAAAGCCGTCAACGACGGAGACAGCCGGATAGCCCAACTCCCACGGCAGTGACTTGCAGCCCCGCTTGTTGAAACCACCCTTCCTTTCGTCATGGCCGCCTTCGCGGCCATGACGTTGGGTGGGGACGAGCATAACCTACGACTCTGGCTTGGTATTTTCACGCCATTGCAACGTCGAAATAGACCTGCGTGAGCGACATCTGGAACGCCACCGCTTCGAGCACGAGCCTATCGCCGCCCTTGGTCAATACGTCCATCTCCCAGCCACCGGGCACACGGCGGTAGTGCTCGACCCGCATCTGATCCTGATACGCAATCACGATGTGGCGCATCGTCGGGATGAGTTTGTAAAAGTCGAGCTTATCGCCGCGATCATAGTCCATCGTCGATGGCGACAAGACTTCGACGATGACAAGGGGATCGGTAATGTAGTTGCGTGTCTCAGCCACCGGCTCCGTTGACCCGCACCGCACGACGACATCGGGCTTTGATTTATCGACACCTTGCACGTTGTCGCTGATCTGAACCCGCATGCCGCCCTGGTACGTCCGGCAACGGCGCTTATCCATCGCGAGCTTGAGCGGCGCGCCAATATTTGCGGTAATCTGCTCATGCCGCTGGTTGGGGTTCGTCATCATGACGATCTGCCCGTCAACCAATTCATACACGGCATCGTCGGCCTGATTTTCAACGAACACGTCGAATTCAGCAATCGTGACCGGGACCAACTTTTGAGCAAGCGTCGACATCAGACCTCCGAGTGGTCGTCATCTATAGCATAACGAAGGAACCCGGCTAACGACCGATCACGAAACGCCTTTAAGTCCCGGAAAGGGAGGGGGTTTGGGGGAACACGCTTGCCCTCGGCGAAGGCCGTGGGTTCCCCCAAACGGGCGTGGGCGGTAGCCCACACGCGAAGCGCGCATCACACCATATCCGGCGGTGCAGCCTCCTTGGCCAATGCTACCACCGCATCAACAAGCGACATCGGCGTGTTGTCCTGGCTGCCGAAGCGGCGGATGGCGACGGACTTTTCTTCCGCCTCGCGTTTGCCGACGGTCAGGATCACCGGCACTTTCATGAGGCTGTGTTCGCGGATCTTGTAGCCGATCTTCTCGTTGCGCAGATCGCTTTCGACGCGCAGTCCGGCAGCTTTGCACGCAGCAACCACGTCAGCGGCGTACTCATTGGCATCCGACACGATCGGGCAGACCATCACCTGCAACGGCGCGAGCCACAACGGGAACGCACCGGCGTAGTTCTCGATCAGGATGCCGGTGAACCGCTCAAGCGAGCCAAACATCGCCCGGTGGATCATCACCGGCGTCACCTTGTTGGAATGCTCGTCGATGTAGAAGGCGCCCAGCCGGGTCGCCAAGTTGAAGTCGACCTGCGTCGTGCCACACTGCCAGTCGCGGCCGATGGCGTCCTTCAACACGTATTCGAGCTTAGGCCCGTAGAACGCGCCCTCGCCCGGATTGATCTCGGTCTTGATATTGCGGTTGCCCGCCGTGCGTTTGACCTCGTCGAGCACGTCGCCCAGCGCCTTTTCGGCCTTGTCCCACAACGCGTCCGAACCGACGCGCTTTTCAGGCCGCGTCGACAGCTTGATGACAATATCGCTGAACCCGAACTCCTCGTAGATCGACAGCATCAAATCGTTGATCGCGAGGCACTCGGCCATGATCTGATCTTCGGTGATGAAGATATGCGCATCATCCTGCGTGAAATGGCGCACGCGCAGCAGGCCGTGCAGCGACCCCGATGGCTCGTAGCGATGTACCTTGCCGAACTCGCCAATCCGCATTGGCAAGTCGCGATAGCTCTTGAGACCGTGCTTGAAGATCTGCACATGACCAGGGCAGTTCATCGGCTTGCAGCAGAACACCCGCTCGTCTTCGGTCTGCGAGACAAACATTTTGTCACCGTAGTTCTCCCAGTGACCAGACAGCTCCCAGAAGTGTTTGTCCATGAAGTCGGGCGTATTGACTTCGACATAGCCCGCCGACTCCATGCGGCGGCGCATGTAGTTGATGAGCGTTTGAAACAATGTCCAGCCCTTGGCGTGCCAGAACACCGAGCCCGGCGCTTCCTCCTGGAAATGGAACAGGTCCATCTCGCGGCCGAGTTTGCGGTGGTCGCGCTTTTCCGCTTCCTCAAGCTGCTTCAAGTGAGCCGCCAGGTCGTCCTCGGTCGCCCAGGCGGTCCCATAGATGCGCTGCAGCTGCGGCTTGGTCGAATCCCCGCGCCAGTACGACCCGGCGAACTTCATCAACTTGAACGCCTTGCCGATCTGCCCGGTCGCGGTCATGTGCGGACCACGGCACAGGTCGAGCCATGCGCCTTGCTTGTAGATATTGAGGTTCTGGTCCTCGGGGATGGCGTCGATCAGCTCACCCTTGAACACTTCGCCCTTGCCGGCAAAAAACGCCTTCGCCGTGTCGCGCGACCAGACTTCCTTGGTGAACGGGGCGTTCTTAGCGATGATCTGGCCCATCGCCTTCTCGATCTTGGCGAGGTCTTCGGGCTGAAACGGCTCGGCTTTGGCAAAATCGTAGAAAAAACCGTTCTCGATCACGGGGCCGATGGTCACCTGCGTGCCCGGCCACAACTGCTGCACAGCTTCCGCCATGACGTGCGCCGCGTCATGCCGGATCAGCTCCAGCGCTTCGGGATCGGTACGCGAGACAAATTTGATCGTCGTATCGCCAGTGATCGGGTCTGCGAGATCGGACAGCTTACCGCCCAGCACCATGGCGACGGTGCGCTTGGTCAATGACGGCGAGATCGACTTGGCGACCTCCAAACCGGTCATCCCGGCCTTGATCTTGCGCGCTGCCCCATCGGGCATCGTCAAAACGATTTCGTGTGCGGTGTCCGCCATCGTGCCGTCTCCTCTCACTCGCTGCCTACCACGCAGGTAAGAAATTGAGTGCCGCTTGTGCCCGGCTGGCGACAGCACTGTCAAGACATCCGCGATTTGCATTCAATTGTCCCCAACCAGGTGAGGGATTAGCAACCAACTGTCCGTAGGGTGAGACAACTGCACCCAACGCCTGCCGGATAAAATGCCCGCCATGACAACCCAGCACCTGACGATCGCCAAGAGCATGCGGTTGGTTCACGGCAAACTTCGCCCGTTCATCGAGGTCAAAGCCGAACTCGATCCGGCTGCAAAGGCGTTTCTGCTCGAATACTTCGCGACTGAAACGCTCTTCCGGCGCACCGCCTACACCAACGGCTTCACGGATGGCGGCCTTCAGGCCAGCCCGCCACTTGCCCGCATGCTGGCAAACTTCGTCAAAAACGACGCCTGCCCGGAAATTACTGTCAAAACCCTCACCTCCGGCCAGAAATACGAAGGTGCAGGCCTCTGGGACATCCAGTGCTTCGACTTCATCGCCAAGCGCTCGTTTGACGCGCTATGTGAACTCGCTGCCGGCGCGAGTGGCTTTGCCAAGCCGGAAATCTACGCAGGCTTTGGCGTCCCAGCCGATTTAGCCGCTTTCACGGTCGACACTTCCCGCGAGATGACGGCCGCTCCAGCGCCCGTAACGGTAGGCGGCGTAGAGCGGATGGCGGACGCCGCGTAAATCCGGCACGGGATCATACCCGTGCGTTCCCCAGGGCTGACAGCGGGCCAATCGCGAAACCGTCAGCCAGAACCCCCTCCAGGCACCATTCTTGTCGATGGCCGCTAACGCATAGTCCGAACATGTCGGCAAATGCCGACACGGCCAGCCAAGCCACGGCCTCAGCGTCCACTGATAGGCGTGAACGGGGGCCTTGAGCAGCGTTGCCATGATCCGGCTCAAGCTCGCCATATCCAACTTATACCGCCGCCGCCTTCGCCTCAATCTCGCTCACTGCCTTGTCGACAGCATCAAACACGATCATCACGGCGTCATGCCGGTGCTTGTAAGCGCGCACTGGCTCCAGCACGGCGAGATCTGCCCACTTGCCAGACGGCGGCGCACCATTTTCCTTGAGCATGGCGCGCATGGTTCCAGCGACAGCGCGAATCTCCTCAGCTGTCGATCCGATAATCTGCCGCCCCATGATTGATGATGCCGCCTGCCCCAGCAAGCAGGCCTTCACCGTCTGACCGTAATCACTGATCCGCCCGTCGGCCATCGACACATCGACACTGACCTCCGAGCCGCACAATCTTGAACGCGCACTGGCCGTCGCCTGCGGTGCCGCCAGCCGCTCGATGCGCGCGATGTTGCCCGCAAGATCGAGGATCTTCGTGTTGTAGATGTCGTCCAGATCAGCCATGCGCAATAAACCCACTATCCTGGCCAGGGCGCAGCACTTGCCCTGCGCCCCAGCCAATCCTATACGACGGAAATAATGCCCGGTCGCTGGTTTCGCAACCAACGCCCGAAAATCGCAAGCGCACTGCGGCCCATAACCGGCGGACCCCATGCCCCAATCAGCATCACCATTCCCGCCGCGCGGCTCCAGCAGCGAAATCGAGCACGGGCACCAGTTCCAACCCAAATTCGACGCGGACGGCTTGATACCCGCCATCGTCACCGATGCAGTCTCTGGCGAAGTCCTCATGTTCGCCTGGATGAACGCACACGCTTTGGCGCTCACCATCGAACAGCGCGTGGCCCACTTTTACAGCAGGTCACGGGCCAAGTTATGGAAAAAGGGCGAGGAAAGCGGCAACCTGCTGCGGGTGACCGAGATCCGCACCGACTGCGACCAGGACGTGGTCACCCTCAAGGTCCACGTCGAAGGCGCAGGCGCTGCTTGCCACACCGGATCACGCTCCTGCTTTTACAGGAGCGTACCGCTGGGATCGCCACCCGCCGCTGGCGTTGCGTTGACGAACGTAAAATAACTCAACCCGTCGTCAAATAACTGCGCATGGCGGTGACTTCGAGCGCCATGTCCGCCAAATGGTGCTTAACGACATCACCGATAGAAATCAGCCCGACCAGTTCCCCGCGCTCAACCACGGGAATGTGGCGGAAGCGTCCGGTGGTCATCGTTTCCATGAGCTCGTCGAGGGTGCTCTTTTCTTCACACGTGATGACATTGCGGGTCATCACATCCCCTGCTGTCATGGTGAGCGCGGCGGGCCCCTTATCTGCGATCAGCCGGACGACATCTCGTTCCGAAACGATACCGATGACCCGGCCAGCTTCGCCAGCAATCACGACCACGCCAATTTTCTTGGAAGCCAGAAGTTCCGCAACCTCCTTGAGCGTCGATTCCGCACGCGCCGTACTGACCGTCCGCCCTTTGGATTTCAAGACCGTCGCAACATTCATTGAGTTCCTCCAATGCCGCATTTTGATCGAGCGGCTTAGGTGCCGATGCTGCGACAGTTTGCGCGCGAATGCAAGTGATCCAGCGTGCGTTTACAGGCGATTAGGCCCATCCAAACCGGCGGAAATATCAATCTCGTCATCGCGCTCGTGGGCCATAGGACGGTCAAACAGCCCGAACAGGAACAGGCCCACAAAATACCCGCCGATGTGCGCCTCCCAAGCGACAACGCCGACTTGGGCAGGCGTGGCCATTCCATAGGCTGCCAGAAGGTTTATGAGCAGCCAGATCGCCGTCGCCGATTGCATCCGGCGATCCATAAGAGTTTCGCGCAACGTCTTAATCGGCACAAATTGGGGCGCGCGCCGTATGAGGTCGCCGGCAAGCCCGTCCGGCGAAGCATCTATCGCGCTAAACAGAAGCCGCAGCGCAACCGCCATCATGCCGGCGATAGCTCCAGACGCCCCGATCAGGGGGGCCTGCACGCCCCAATTGAACATCAAAAACGTCAGCGCTCCAACGACCCCGCAAAAAGCTGAAAATAGCGAAAAACGGAAAACACCGACACGCCGCGCGATAATTGCGCCGAACGCCGCAAGGGAAGCTCCATTCAACGCCAGATGAGTTGCATCACCATGCAACAACATATGCGTGACCGGAGACAGCCAGGTACTGAGCGCCCCACCCGGCCAGTCCAGGGGATGGGCCGCATAACGGTCAGGGATAAACGCCATGGCAAGCACCACGAACGTGTCATCCGCTTCGCTGAGCATCAACCGCGCGCCATGGATAGCAACGATCAGCCCGAGCAACGCCAATACGACGCCGGGAATATTGAACACCGGCTCGCGGCGCATGGGTTGGGTCACGGGTCTGTGATCTCTCTAACATAATCCAAACAGTTCAGAATTGCCCCGCAGCAACCCTTACCACCAAGCCGCCTCCGGTATGGCACAAAAGCTGCTCTGACGCATCCCAACGACGAGCATGGGACACGACAAGTCCTACGCTCCGGCGCAGATCGAAGCGAATCCGGACTGCGGCCGCTCCAAGCGGACTCCAGTCCCCGGCCGTCGCGTGTCAACGCAATGCACTCATATTGTTGGGCAATTATGAAACACAAGACAACTCAGACCCTTTATGCATATTGGAATGAAGTCCGCGGTGACCGCATGGCGCCGCGCCGTTTTGAAATCGAACCTTCCCAAATTGGCGGCATCCTCCCCAACACGTTCATTTTGGAGCGCTCTAGCAGCGATACCTACCGGTTCAGGCTTGCAGGAACCGCCCTCTGCGAGGCATTCGGCCAGGAATTCCGCGACACCAACTTCCTCGACGGCTGGGACGAAGACGACCGGCTCTCGTTGGAACGCCTTTTGGCGGTGGTCACGTCCCAAGGCGGCGTCGGCCTGCTGGACGTGGAAGCCCATCCAGTGTCCAGCCCCTCCACCCCGTTTGAACTCATACTGCTCCCTCTTGTTCACACCCGCGACAGCGTCGACCGCATCCTGGGGGCCATGACGCCCCTCCAGCCACCTGCCTGGCTTGGCCACGAAGCCCTCACCAAACGCACGCTTGAGCGCTCCGAAATCATCTGGCCGAATGGCCGCCCGCAATCGGTCCTGGATGCGCTGCATCGCCAGACACCGTTCCTGCCCCACGTCCGCCGTGCCCGCATTGTTCGCTCCGAGCGCCGCCAGTTCCGCGTCTACGACGGCGGACTCTGCAAATCGCACGACGACTAGCCCCGTAACGCAGCGTCAAGAACGAATTGAAGCATCGGTTAGGTAAACTTTAATCCCGCACGTTCATTCTGATCTGGATCCCGAGCAACTGGCCAGCTCATGCCAGCCTCGACCCAAGAATTTCAGTTTTTGCGGGCTAATCCATGTCAATTTCCACCGCGTCAGCACGGCATATCCAGCCCGCAATCATTGACGAGGACGAAAACGAAAAGCGCGTTCATCGCCGCTACGCTGTCTCTTTGTCTGGTCGCTTCATGTGTACCAACAAAGAAGAGTACGCATGCCACGTCATGGACATTTCAGTCGGCGGACTGGCCCTGGCAGTTGACGGACCACTCCCCCCAAGCATCATTCCCGGCGAAAAAGTCATCGCCTATATTGCCCAACTCGGCGGCCTTGAAGGCCACGTTTTGCGCACCTGGACCGATGGCTTCGCCATGAAGCTCAATGCAACCCAGCACAAGCGCGAAAAGCTGGCTGCCCAAATCACCTGGCTTCTGAACGAACGCGACCTCGCCGGCGCCGCCGCCCGCAAGCATGAGCGACTCCGAATCGCAAACCGCGACGCAAATCTCACCATGAGTGCCGGCGGCTACATCCCCTGCCTGATCCTTGACGTGTCTCTCTCCGGCGCATCCCTGGCCTGCAAAGCCCGTCCTGAATTAGGTGACGAGGTTTGGCTTTCGCGCCTGCGCGCCCGCGTCGTCCGCCACCATCTTGAAGGCATCGGCATCCAATTTATGGAAGTTTTGGATGCTCAGGACATGCAAGCCCACTTTGGCTGAACCCCCAATCGAGCTTGGAGTTAAGGTGTGATGCGCGTCGGCCCTGTAATCCTCGTATCATTATTGGTCAGCAACGGTCAGATGGCGCAATCCCACGCCAATCCGATCACGCTGACCCATGGCCAGGACGCTAAATCCACCGTCATGCGCGCCTTCGGTCCAACCGATCCCCCGTATGCGTTCTGGCGCTTTTGCGATGAGTTCCCCGACCAATGCGCCAAACGCCGCACCGTCGACGCGCGCTTGCGACCCACAGATGAGCAAATTGACTTACTCACAAAGGTTAATCTTGGCGTAAACCGGAGCATCGAACCGGTGACCGACATGGAACTCTACCGCGCATCCGATTTCTGGACCATGCCACGCAATGGCAAAGGGGATTGCGAAGACTACGCCCTCCTCAAACGGCACCTGTTAATTCAAGCAGGTTGGCCGCCCAGCGCGCTCTTGATGACCGTCGTGCGCGACGAAAAGATGGAAGGCCACGCCGTGCTAACGGCACGCACCGGCAAAGGCGACTATATTCTCGACAACAAGACCGACGACATCAAATTGTGGAGCCGCACCCCCTACCGCTTCGTCATGCGGCAGTCGTTCCTCGACCCCAGAGCCTGGGTCGCCCTCGATCCAGCACAGTCCGCCCCGCCCGCCGAAATTGCCGTCAACCGCGGCACGGACTAATGAGTTCGGGTTGATCCGACGCAATCTCTCCACGCCAGATTCGTGTTTGGGTTTACTCCTGGGTACATTCGACCCCGGTGAAACTTCGCATGGAGAGCCCCGCGTGACGCACGCCACCAAAACAGACGTCACCGCACCCATGAGGGCTGCAGCCCTCGCGACGGTCTTGTTGATAGCGACCACCTCCCTTGCGGTTGCCCAAGAGCCGGCAGTGGAGGCATCGGCTGCCGAAGGCCTCAGACTGGCCCAGACCCTGTGCACCACCTGCCATCTGATCGAGAGCGCACCCGGCAATGCCGTCACCGTCGGCATCCCCTCCTTCAACGGCATCGCCAACAAACCCGGCCAGACCGGGGCCCACCTCGAGCGCATTCTAATCGCGCCCCACGCCCCCATGCCCGACATAAAGTTATCGCACCCTGAAATTCAGCACCTCATCGCGTATATCGACAGTCTGCGGGCCGACAAGTCCTTACCGCCGCTTCAGCCCTCGACCAAACCACCGGAAAAAACCAAGTACCCAACACCATCGTGAGCCGGAGCAACCCACGCCCTGAGGACCCCTGTCGCATGCACGCATTGATCCGCCTCGCCGTTATCGGGTCCTCCCTCGGGGCCTCCCTTGGCGGCACGCTTGCGAGCGCGGCGGCTGAAGGCAAGCCCTCAATCGACGAGGGCCGCGCGCTTCTTGAGACCAACTGTTCCAGTTGCCATGCCACCGCAAAAACTGGTGCCAGCCCCCTGGCAAAGGCTCCCCAGTTTCGCACACTCAAACAAAAGTACCCGCTCGAAAATCTGGGCGAAGCCTTGGCAGAAGGGATTATGACCGGCCACCCCGCCATGCCCCAGTTTGTATTCAACCCTGCACAAATCGAATCCATCCTGTCATATCTCGACTCGATCTCCGAGCCGTGATCAGAATTGACGAGTGAAGCGCAATCAGATCATAAGGACAGCCCATGGCAGAGAGAGCCAGCTGGCATAGGGCCATCGTCCGGGAAGCGCTTTTGAGTGCTGCATCACTCGTTTTTGTGGCGCTGGTTGGCGTTGCGGTTGCCGGCGGCTCCAATCCGCTGCTGTGGTCAATCATTGCAACAACCGCCGCCGCAACCGCATTCATGCGTTGGCTATTTCCAGAGCGCCCCTTCTTCTCGCTCACATTTGCGAACCTGATCGCCGTCTACATTGCCGTTTTCGCCTTCTTTATTGAGGAAGTATTCGGCCATATCCAACATGAAATTGCAGCAATCGGCTTCAGTTTGCCGATCCTCTTTTTCCTCGGCGGCTGCTGGATTTGGCGCGCGACAATGAAGGACGTCGTCGACCGCCCGCGCATTGGCGACGAGCAAGCCTTGCTGGGTGCACTCGCGTGGCTTGTACCCGTCTTTACCGTCGGTGCAGGTGTCCTCATTCTGTCGGCCTACCAGAAGGCCGCAATCAACACCGATATCGCCTTCCTTTTTGCAATGGCTCTGATCTCGGCAATAATTTTGGCAGTCAGCCGCAACGTCGCCCTATTCCTGGTCGACGCCGGACTGCTGTTTGAAGAATTCTTCCACCGCATGTCGCGCCTCGCCATCCCTGCCTTCGCATTCTTGACGTTCTATTCGCTGCTCGTAATCGTCTTTGCCGCAGTCTATTGCATCATTTCGCAAAATGCCGCGGTTCCGCATTTCCGTATAACCAACGTCGCGCGTGCAATTACGTTTTCAGAAGCCATCCATTTCTCCATCGTCACAATCAGTACTGTCGGCTATGGCGATATCGTTCCAGCGAGCAATCTCGCACGGGTGCTATCCTCAATCGAAGTCATCTGCGGCGTACTCCTGCTCTTGTTCGGCGTCTCCGAGCTGTTGGAATACACCCGCGAACATCGTTTGGCGCGTGGCGAGCACCACAAGCAATCGACGTAAGGGTTGATTGGCATCAAGGCCTGGCGTGCTGAACCGGCATCATAATTCGCATATCCCAGCTTCCGGCCATTTCGTCACTCCTTGACCAGCGCACCGGAAGCACCGCGAGAAACAACACCCGTTTGGGGCAGAAAGCGAAGCGGGCGGCCTGAACCGGTTCTTTGATTGAGAATGCCCATGATCAATCTTGAAGATTGCATCGCGATGTGTGGCCTAAGCGAAGCCGAAGTCATGGCCCTCGCCGAGCATGAGCACATTCCCGATGTCGCCGCCGCAGCCCTCGCCAGCTACCTCCTCAATCAATCCCACGGCTGCGAGCAAATTCGCGACATGATCCGCGACGACATCCGAGACGCACTCCACCGCGGCGACCAGCGCCATGCGGTTGAATTACTGATGGCGCTACGCCATTTCTTAACCGGACATCCCCATTTGGCACTCTGCGGTCAAACCAATACAGAACCAACCTGAACTGGCACCAGCGCCGACCACGTCCCATCCTCTATCGCGACGCAACAACGCAAAGCGTTCGTGCGCAAATCCTGATAAGCTGTGAGTCTGGCACGGAATTTCAACAGCCGCCATCCTCCCGCTGATGCGGTGCCAACTCACCGCACCGCACCGCACTCACAGGTTGATCTCTATCATTGATGGGATTGTCCAACCAGGATCAATAAGTGCCATGACAATGTACAATTTCCTCGAATGCACCGTTGGCCAATTCATGGTTGGCCAACCCAAGGCCCTGCATCCATCGCTCACGCTACGCGAGCTGGAACTGTTGTTCGAAGCCGATGACTTCAACGGCTATCCTGTCCTCGAGGACGGCAAACTTGTCGGCTTTGTTACGAAGTTCGATTTCCTGAAGGCCTTCGCCTTCACAACCCAGCAGCTTGTGCCCCACTATGACGAACTGATGCTGTTGACCGTCGGTGAGATCATGACGACCTCCGTCATCCACGTTTCCCCGGACCAGCCGTTAACCCGCGCATTGCAGCTCATGCTGGAAACCCGCGCCCGCAGCTTCCCCGTGCTTGATGACGGCGGCAAACTTGTCGGCGTCATTTCCCGCCAAGACATCATGCGCGCCCTCAATCAAGCGACGCTCAGTACGCGCAAGACTGCCAAACCGTCCTTTGAAACATTATCCGGCACTATCCCCTAAAGCCACGACGAGCCAGCAGCCATGACCAATGCATCCCCGCAACTCCGGATAGCCCAGATCGACGAAGAGATCGGCCGCCTTGAGCGCGACTACGCCCACCGTGAAGCCTATGGCGATGCGGGACCCAAGTTGCAGCAACTCCTTCGGACCATCGCCATGCTCCGGCACGAGCGCGAAGCACTCACTGCAACCACGCAGCTCCAATGACCGCGCCCGCACCGGTAGGCTGCTTGCGGCCATGACGAAAGTACACGT
This sequence comes from Hyphomicrobiaceae bacterium, assembly GCA_040080145.1. Taxonomy (GTDB): domain Bacteria; phylum Pseudomonadota; class Alphaproteobacteria; order Rhizobiales; family Hyphomicrobiaceae; genus JANXVY01. The sequence continues at coordinate 38,685 of JBEBJA010000074.1, read as the reverse complement.
TGGGCAAATTTGAACACGGGCTCCCATTTTGTCGCACCTCGTGTAGTATCGCCCCGTTGGAGCACGCGCTCCATGCCCCCGGTCGGGAAGGCCAAGACGCCGAACACGAGTAAGACAATGACACAAAGCCCATTTGAACTGCCCAAGGAACTCCGCGAAATCGCTGAGAAGAACGTCGCACAGGCCGAGGCCGCCTATAAGCAATTCACGGACGCCATGACGCAAGCCATGGGCATGTGGACCAAGAGCCTGCCTGCAAACCAGATGACGAATGGCTTCAAGGCGATTCAGGACCGTGCGACCGCCTACGCCAAAGCAAACGCCGAAGCCGGCTTCGCCTTGGCCGCCGAAATCGCCAAAGCCAAGGACGTTCAAGAAGTGCTGGCGCTTCAAACGCGGTTCGCTCAAGCCCAGATGCAGACCTACGCTCAGCAGACCCAGGAATTGGGCCGCACCGTCGGCGAAGCCATGCAGTCCAGCATGAAGCCAAAGGCCTAATCCCTGCAACGCGCAAACTGACAAACGCTTTGATCCAGACGTCACAAGCCACAACTTCAGCGCAACCTGCCGCATGCAAACAGCAAACACGGCCTAAGTAGCGCTTGAAGCCGTTGGCGTTTTCGTCATTTTTGTTTGCAGCCACAAAAGTCGGCTGAGCGGCTTGGCAGCCACCTGCCTAACCGCTCGTCACACCACTGGTACGGCTCACTCCTCCAACCCGCCCCCGCGGGAATACAAAGCCATATCAGCCCGGACGCCGCGCGTTAGGCCGGGGCGACCGGTCTAGCTCACTCGAACTTCGATCAACAGCCCGGCCAACGGGCGTTCGCTCTCCAAGGAGGAAAAACGATGTCAGACGGTCTCTACAAAGTACCTGCGGAATGGGCCGCCAAAGCCCACGTCAACGCAGCACAATACGCGGAAATGTATGCAAAATCGGTCAGCGACCCGGAAAGTTTCTGGGCCGAGCAGGGCCGCCGCATTGATTGGATCAAGCCTTACACCCGGGTTAAGCGCACGTCGTTTGATCCCGGCAAAGTCTCAATCGAATGGTTCGGCGATGGCACCACCAACGTCTCGATGAACTGCATCGACCGCCACCTCGCCACCCGCGCCAACCAAACCGCCATCATCTGGGAAGGTGACGACCCGTCCGACTCCAAGCACATCACCTATCAGGAACTGCACGACGAGGTTTGCCGCCTGGCGAACGTGCTCAAAGCGCACGGGATCAAAAAGGGCGACACCGTCTCGATCTACCTCCCCATGATCCCCGAAGCAGCCTACGCGATGCTCGCCTGCGCCCGCGTCGGTGCGATCCACTCGATCATCTTCGGCGGCTTCTCCCCCGAGGCGCTCGCTGGCCGCATCGACGGTTGCAAATCCAAGGTCGTGATTACCGCCGATGAAGGTTTGCGCGGCGGCCGCAAGGTTCCGCTGAAGGTCAACGCCGACGAAGCCGCCAACAAGGCTCCCGGCGTCGTCCAGACGATGATCGTCGTCAAGCGCACCGGCGGGGCCGTCAACATGGTCGCTGGCCGCGACGTCTGGTACCACGAAGAAACCGCCAAGGCCCCGGCCACCTGCGCCCCTGAAGAAATGAACGCCGAAGACCCGCTGTTCATCCTCTACACGTCGGGTTCGACCGGTGCACCCAAGGGCGTCGTCCACACCACCGGTGGCTACCTCGTCTACGCCTCGATGACCCACGAACTCATCTTCGACTACCACGAAGGCGACATCTACTGGTGTACTGCCGACGTCGGTTGGGTCACCGGCCATTCCTACATCGTTTACGGACCGCTCGCCAATGGCGCGACGACGCTGATGTTTGAAGGCATTCCCAACTATCCAACCGATAGCCGCTTCTGGAATGTCGTCGACAAGCACAAGGTCAACATCTTCTACACCGCACCCACGGCCATCCGTTCCCTCATGCAAAAGGGCGAAGGTCCGGTCAAAGCCGCGAGCCGCGCTTCGCTCAGGCTTCTCGGCTCAGTCGGCGAGCCGATCAACCCCGAAGTCTGGACGTGGTACCACCGCGTTGTCGGCGACGGCCGCTGCCCCATCGTCGATACCTGGTGGCAGACCGAAACCGGCGGCATCCTGATCGCACCGCTTCCCGGTGCCACCGATCTCAAGCCCGGCTCGGCCACCAAGCCGTTCTTTGGCGTCGTGCCTGAAATCGTCGACGCCAATGGCGTGGTTTTGACCGGTGCCTGTGAAGGCAACCTCGTCATTCCAGAAAGCTGGCCCGGTCAGCTCCGCACCGTTTACGGCGATCACGAGCGCTTTGAACAGACCTACTTCTCGGCCTATCCCGGCAAGTACTTCACCGGCGACGGCTGCCGTCGCGACGAGGATGGCTACTACTGGATCACCGGCCGCGTCGATGACGTCATCAACGTGTCTGGCCACCGCATGGGCACAGCCGAAGTCGAAAGCGCGCTCGTATCGCACGCTAGCGTTTCGGAAGCAGCCGTCGTCGGCTACCCGCACGACATCAAGGGTCAGGGCATCTTTGCTTACGTCACCTTGATGCAGGGCGTGGAAGCAACCGATGCCGTCCGCAAGGAACTCGTCGCCCACGTCCGCAAGGAAATCGGCCCGATTGCCTCGCCAGATGTAATCTTGTTCGCACCCGGCCTGCCCAAGACCCGCTCGGGTAAGATCATGCGCCGCATCTTGCGCAAGATCGCCGAAAACGAGTTCGGCAGCCTCGGCGACACCTCGACGCTTGCCGATCCCAGCGTGGTCGACGACCTGATCGCCAGCCGCAAGGCAACGTCTTAAGATCGCCGGTCACCATCAAAATGAAGCGCGTCCCGGTCATTCCGGGGCGCGCTTTTTTTGTACAGTCTGTCGCGGCGCAATGCCTGTGGCAAAGCCTGCCCGGAACCGGCGGCGCGCATCAACCGTTGTCTCCTTGAAGATATTTGGAGACCATCGCCATGGCAAACGCCACGCACCAGACGCCACTTCTGACACCTGATGCCGTCTCAACCGCCACCAACGACTCGGATCTGCCGGACGGCATACTCGACGCCCTTAGCCAGCTCTACTGGTCAGAGCGTTATCCGCTCGCGTGCGAATAATCCAATCACCTCAAGCCGGAACCCAATCCGATCCGGCTCGTTCCCCCTCCATGGATCTGCACGCCACGCCAATTTCACAGATCTAGCCGCCTGCGCGCTACGCCGCATACCTGGCACCGTGGCACACGAAGGCCTAACCCCCAAAGGAAACCCTCGACATGAACATCAAGCCCCTGCATGCCTTGAGCATTGCAGCTATCCTGTTCCCGGCAATTGCATTCGCGCAATCCGCTCAATCGCCACCGACCGATCCGCAGTCTAAGAGCCAGCAGGAAAGCCCGGTCGTGAACGCACCGGCACCAACCACTTCGACCACGACGAGTCAGACGACCGCAACGCCGCCGGACGGGACTGACGCTGGGACGGCAGCGAAAATGGATACGCCGATCACCAGCACGTCGCCAGCGGGCGCTGATCCAGAGTCCACGACTGCCAAGAAGGGCCCGCTTCAGCCTTCAAACTAACAAGAGTGCTTCCGGAAAAGCATGCCCTCGCGAAGGCGGGGGTGGGAAGCGGCATCAGTCCCTGATTTCATCAAAGTCGGACGGAGCCTGAGCAAGCGCCCTCGAAAGAGGGCGTTTTGCTTTTGGCCTCTCGATACCTCAAGCCGAAATCGTATGCCGGGCGTGTCCCGACATTGCAGAGTGCAACAGTTGTTCGGCACCGCGCACGCGCTTGATGATGAGAGACGAAACCGTATCGTCGACAGCTTTCGACAACTCCGCCGCACCGCTCATGTGCCAAAGCTGATCGCTTTCGGTGCTATCGGCAATCTGACGCGCAGCAATTCCGTCACGCGCCGAAACCATAACCACCTTTTTAAAGTGCGGTGCCGCCTCTGCGTTGATCCGTCCCCACAAGCGTCCTTCATCCTCGGGCGATCCAATGGTGTCCTTAAACGTGACTGCCAGAATCCCGTTGGTGCGCAGCCGCTTCGGTAGACTCTGCCAGATACCCAGCTCACTCGCTTTCCACGCCTGCATTGCGGTCGAGCACCAGATCGCCAGATGCGATTGGCGGCAGGTCTCCATCGCACGTTCGCACATCTCCGGGTCGCCCGAGCCAAAACCCGGCGTGTCAACAACCTCAAACGACTCGAGCCGACTGAGTGGTAACCCGATATGAAGCATCGAGGCATTGTCCAGCAGTGCCGGATCAAGTTGCCCGCCCGCAACTTCAAATCGTTCACGGTCTCCCATTTCCACCGCCAGCGAAGCCCTGGCCGACTGGAACACCCGGATCGGCAACCGCGTATTGGCATCCACACTCGTCGGCAACACGTCGGTGCCGATCAAAACATTGATGAGCGCAGACTTGCCAGAGTTGTATTCGCCCAAGACAGAAATGCGCGGTGCCCGCGACAGCCGGTGGGTCAACCTCACAGCCAGCCTGTCAACGCAAGCGATTGGTCTGCGCAAGACGATCCGCCCCCGTCGGCGTGCGGTTGCAAGATCGCTGCGATCGGATAATTCGAGAATAGGCATGTTTGTCATGTTCTCCCTCAAATCCCACTACCCATGGTCCCATTCAATGACGTCAATAAAGCGTTCAACTCGCCGATATCGGCCACCAATTTCGCCCGTTCACCAGCCAAGTCCACCGCGCGCCGGCATTGCTTGGCCTCGAAATCCTCGTCCCCCGGCTGCTCACCTTTGCGCTGCCAATCTTCGAATTCAGCTATGATCTGCTCATTGCGATGACGCACATTAGCTAGCATGCTCTCAGCAACTGCGCGCGCTTTATCCAACGTGTGGGCAATGTACCAGCCAAAATAAGATTCAGCCTCACGAACGAGTTCGGCAGTAATCGGGCCGAAATCGCTTTCAATCATTTTCCGCAGATGCTCTGCCCGATCTACCGGGTCAGGCCGCGCTGCAAACCACACCTTCCACCACGCAACGCTGAGATCGAGCACCACAGTCTGGCGCAACGGCTGCACGCTTGGCCGGTGAATGGTAACGCCGCGCGGGCGGCTTTCAAGATCAGCACCCGAGCCCGGCATCAGCATATCAACCGCCTGACGCAGCACCGGCTGGATCTCATTCTCAATGGCTGAAAGTTCCGCGCCAAGCTGTCGGCAGCAATGCAGATAGCAAGCCTCCAACTCTTCCCGGAGCGGCATGACATTACAAACCCAGCGATCGCGACCATCATGCTTGCGCAGCGCCCGCTCAATGCCTTCTGCTTTTTCGTTGGCGAAGCCTTTGACGATATTCGCAAGTTCCGCCCGCATCGGCCCTATATTCTTGCTGACGATCTCACCCAGATGACCCTCGATCTCGTCCAGCACCCCGTGCAGATGGGTCGCCCGCCTGTCAAGTTCCGCCAAAACCTGCCGCTCTTGCGCGACCTTGTCTTGAAATGCCGCAGTCTCGGCCTGCCGCGACTGCAGCAAACCGCTGAGCGAATTGAGCTCCATGCGAAGGGCGATCTCCTTGCCCTTGGTGAGTTCCAGCAGGCACGACCCAATGTGACTGAGCAGTGCTGCACTCGCACTCATCCCGATCATCCGGTCGAGCGCTGCCCCAGCCTTTGGCAACCCGGCCGCCACATACAGCGCATGCGCCACATAGGCCCGGTCATGAAGATCAGGCCCGCTGGAGCGCGGGTCACGAAGTGCTGGCAGACCATTTGCCGCTAACAATGCAGGCGTCAAAGCGCGCTGCGCGGCCGCGACATTGAGTGACTGCGCTTGCAGACTTGCATTGGCCCACGCAGCGCTTCCAAGAACCACCGGAATATCGAGCGCCGGGAACTCCTGCCGCAATCGCTGTTCGACGCGATCCTTGATCCGTCCGCCATCAACCACTGGATCAGCAAGCTGATCGGCGCGATTGATGAATACCAGGATGCGATCTTTATGCAGCCCGTTGATCAGGCGCAGCATTGAAATGTCGGTCGACGTCAACGGCTGAAGCGCCGAAATCACAAAAATGAAAATATCCGGATTTTCAAGACTGCGACGGGTAATCTCGTCACGAACTAAAAACGGATCATTCGTACCTGGCGTATCTATAAGCGTAATAGGAAACGCAAACGGACCTTCGGAAAAGAACAATTCGGCTGTGCGCGTAATATCCGAATAGCACGCCCGCGGAATTTTACCGTCGCCCTTGGCGAAGTCATCGCCTGCGCTGACATAATCGGTGAGCAGTTCCCGCGTAATCTGATCAAAAGCATGGGTTTCCCCCAGCAACGACCCAAACGCTGGCCCCAGCCGCCGCTCGGCACGCGCACGCATCAACTGAAACTGCGCCTTCAACAGATCGGGCCGGAAATCAGGAATGAGCTGTTGCGTCAACTCACGCAACCGTCCCGCGCCTTCCGCAAGATTGTTCCATTCGCTCGCCGAAAAGAGTTGAAACCGGGCTGCTGGAACGGGTGGGGAGGCGGAATTGCGAAACTGAAGCAGTGTGACGACAGCCGTCCACGGATTGATGTCGGCTGGCAAAAGACCGGGCCGTCCGGCAAGCGCATTGATAAACGTGCTCTTGCCGGCCTTGATCTGGCCGATCACGGCGATGCGGCACGTCCGCCGCGCAAGTACCTTTTGCGATTCCGTCAGCAGCGGCTGAGCCAGGCCATCGAGCCGCGGCGCCAGCGCCGTCGCCATTTCCAACAAGCGGACACGGGCGTGTTCAAGCTGGCCGCCGATCCTGCCATCCTTGAACTCGGATGAACCAGCCGCAGGCGCAGAAGCCTTCAGCGCGCCTTGCGCCTGGACCGGCACGGGATCGAACTTCATGCTGCCCTCAATGGGCAACGCGCCGGGCACATTCCGCCATCCGCATGCACGGGCGACAGCTTGACCAGATCAACACACAACGAACGACGCAAAGCCAACATCATTATTACCACACGCAAGAACTGTTTCTGAATGCTCGTTCAGAAATGCGTTTTAAATGTGGATTGTTGCACTCTTGGCGCCATCAATCAACTGCCTACAAACTACTCCGGAACCAAACTAACTTGTTGTCCAAATTGAGGATTTTTGAACGAACACGGAGCGTATCGGCAGGCAGCTTCAGCGCTTGCCAAGCGAACTCAAATACCGTGCCACCGCCTGCATTTGCGGTTGATCGAGTGACGTCGCAACCGAAACCATGACCTTGTTGGATCTCAATCCTGTCTTGTAGAGCGTCAAGGCCGTGACGATGTCCGCCTCGCTCATTTCCACGATGCCGGGAATCCCAAAATCCTTTCCGTCCCGGCGATGACATGAAAGGCACTCCTGCGCGAGCCGTTCGCCATGCCGCAAAACCTTTTCGGTATCGGACCCCGCACCTGAAACGCCACTCCCCCAAAAACCTGCAAGCGAGAAAGCAACGGCAAGCGCACATCGGGAAAGCGGCCCCGTCCTGGATACGCCAATCAATCGCACGCCAAATCTATGCATCACTCGATCCACACTTCAACGCGGCGATTCCTGTTGACGCCACCTAGCCCGTCACACTCGACCGGCAACAACGGACCAAACCCAAACAGCCGTTCGATATTCAGACCCTTCAGCTTCAAAGCGTCCGCCACCACAACGGCCCGCGCCTTAGATTGATTGACGTCATCGGTAAAATCCCCCGTGCTGTTCCAATACCCGACCAGCGCCAGCGTCCGGTTAGCCAGCGCGCCGCTCTTCTCATACGCAACGAGCCGGTCGAGGTCGGACAGCGCCCGCGCATCCAACGCTCCCGATTGCCCATTGAACCGGAACGTCAACGACAACCGGGCCGCATTTTCGACAAACGCCCCAACGACATCGGCAAAACGAGAACTCGCCCCCGTCATCTTAGCTGCAGACGTACGGTCAAACCTCACCGCGCCCTTTGCCGCAAGCACCGGCGTCAGACTGACGAAGCCCTTCTCTTGAAGCAAGCGTTGCGCCTCGCTCGACCGTGCGTAGGCGACAAAATCCTTCACCTGCTTGGACGCCTTGTTCGTCGCGTACAAAACCAGCCTGCTGCCGAATGGATAAGCCTCGCTCGCAATCTCAAATTCACTCGGCTCGTGAAGCAACCCGCAGGAGCTGGAGAGGGACAATGCCGTTGCGTTGCCACGGTAGTCAGAGTGAGCCAGCCCGATCGCCGCCGGATCAGCCCCGGCCAAATCAGCGGTTTCAAGGCTGGAACCCAGGCGCCGCGCTGATGGCATGATGTCGAGATCCTTGCCCAGGCCACTCTTCACCGCATCAAACAACGCGCTCCCTGGATGAGGCACCAGCACCTGAATGCGACGGTTAGCCCCCCCAATTTCGTTCCAGTTTCGAATGCGCCCTGCAAAGACATCCGCGAGCTGCACCATTGACAGTCGCTTGACCGGATTGGAGGGATGCACCAGCACCATCACCGCCGACGGCCCGACCACCGTCTCCTGATCCGGCTGAAGCGGATCGCCCAAACCTGCACCGGCCACCCGTTTCGCCTCGTCAGCCGTCATCGGCCGCTCCAGCATTGCGATTTCTGCAGCGCCGCTGATCAAATCTTCGACGCCACCAGCCGTTCCGCGCAGTCGTACCTCAGCGCTAAACACCTTATCTTTGCCGGTTTGCGCGACGAATGTTCTGTCCTTACCGCCGTCGCGCTGCCCCCATACAGGTTTGCTGGCCCCATTTCGCAACGCATAACCTTCGATGAGGTGCCGAACCGCCATCTCGCCTAAAGCGCGCGATCCGCTCAGCGAAAGCGTCCCCCCGCTCAAATCGGATTGCGATCGCATTGGCGGGGGATCACCTGCTGTCGCATCAGGTCGGCCCGCCTCAGCGCCAAGTGTCTTCGATACATCGAGCATCTCAAGTTTGGCAACCTTGCCCGCCTCTATGCGAATCTCACCGGCCGGCGTCTGAACGACATAGACGCCGTCTTCAAACGAGGTCAGTGCTCCCACAACTTCAGCACCATCGCTGCGCAGTATCCGAACCTCATCTGCCCCGGCAACGGACGCCGTTGCTGACCAGATCCCCAGCACCATCCCCCACGCAATGATGCGTGCCCGTAGTCCCATGTGATGGCCTGTCCGATGCCGGTTCTCCACCATGATCTACCCCGCACTCCCAAGCATGTCGGCGGTCATCCCGGCGTACCAGCCCGCCGCCTCATCGACATTCGCGCGCCGCTCCGCACGGTCATCGGCAACCGTCGAGGAGTAGACACCAGAGCCAGTCAGCATGCTTCGGCCGTCCTTCATACCGGGCACATAAAACCCACCAGACTTTACGAAATCATCGGGAGCCAAGAATGACCAGACCCCCTCGCGCAACCGCGCCGGAAAGCTCTCCTTGCCCGCCAGCGCATGCGCCAGATGACCAGCCACCAGCTTGGCATGATTGTTGGCGGCAAAGGCCGTCTTGGCCATCTCAAATGCCACCGCGCAATCCCCGATCACATGAACATCTTTGACCTTGCGCGATTGAAACGTCTCCACATCGACCGGACACCAATCCGCCTCCACACATCCAGCGCGCACTGCAATTCCGCCAGCTGTCTGCGGCGGAATGATATTCACGACAGCCCCTTTGAAACCGATGCCGCTCCGCGTCATCACCAGCTTCCCAACAGGATCAACCGATACAACGTCGAAATTTGCCGTCGCGGTCGACCCGACAAACTCAAGCACCCCGCTGTAATAAGACTTGAATGCCGCGCTGAAAATCTCCTGCATCGCGAACCCGCGATTGGCGTCCAGCACGATCAACTTGGATCGCGGCTTGCGCGTCTTGAGATAGTGAGCAATCACACAGATCCGTTCGTAAGCAGCCGTCATGCCAGAAAATGGCACACCCGGAATGGTCATCACCACCGTCCCGCCATCAGCCATATTTTCAAGCTGCATCCGCAGCAGCAGCAACTGCTCCCCGCCGCGCCAGGCATGCGCAATTGATTTGGCAACGGCTGGCGAATAACCCTCGATTGCCTCGAATTTGAGATCGACGCCGGGCGCGAGTACCAGCCGGTCATAGCCGATCTTTGCCCCATCAAGCAGCGTCACAGTCTTACGCGTTGTATCGACGTCGACGGCCACGTTCTGCACCAACGTCACCCCGCGCGTCTTAAGCGCGTCGTAACTGTGCGTGACCTGCTCGATGCTTCTGAAGCCGCCAACAACATGATTGGAAAACGATCCCGTGATGAGTTGCGCGTTGCGCTCGATGACCGTGACCGAGATTTCCGGCGCGAGCCGCCGCAAGTAGGTCGCAAGCGTCGCCCCGCCAGAACCCGCCCCGATGATGACCACTCGGGCCGCCGCCCCAACTTTGGGCACCCCGCCCGATTGCGCGAATGCCGCTCCCCCGACGCTTGATACGGCAGCAAAACTCGAAGCGATCCGCCCCATAAATTCGCGTCGATTGAGTGTCATGATCAGGGCTTCCACGCTGCTGCTATCGCCATCGTCATCGCACCTGCGGCATCACCTGCATACCGTCCGCTTCCCCGTTCATCGGTCAAAAAAATGAACAATCATCAAATGCGGCCCCGACCGATCAGTTTCTCACGATAATGCGCTCGCTCAGGTCACCACTTCCTTGCTTTGCACCACAAGAACCGATCGCCATCGAAAAGGATCTCGCCTCAGACTGGACCGCGTCAGACTGGGCGGCAGTCCGCAAGACCAAGACTTGATAGTAGACCTGCTGTTCATTGCCAGGGCGCGCCGCGTCCGTACACGCAGATCCATCACTCACGATTGTCGCGGCAGGCTTCACGAACGCATTGAGAAAACCACCTTGTGCGATGCGGCTCGCCTCGACGGTGTAAACATGAGCCCTCGCGCCAGCCTTCCCATCACCAAATACCTGAATATGCCCGGCCCCGTGGCTCTGGTCGGCATTCAGATCAAGACTGGAGATATGGCCGCTCGGACCGCCAAACCACGCATTCGGCTCGATCACATGGAGATCAAGCGCGCTCGGACCCGTCCAGATCAATGCAACACGAAGCAGCCCCCCCGTCGTTGCGCTCACAAACGGCAGCTCGCACGGCGGACCATTCTTGCGGTCCCATCGCACCACGCCCTGTTGCGCCAGCATCGGCGCTTCAAACCGCAAATTTCCCTTTGCATCAAATGCCGCCCTATAGCTGACGTCATCGACGGCAATACCCATGGTCTGCCCGGCGCGCGCCGGATCGTTCATCGCCAGCCCGACAACACCGGGCTTCGACGTGGTCAACGGCACGGCACACGATCCCCCCGTCACATCCGCTGCCGTGCTGGCAACAACCGCCGCCGCAGCATCCGCTCGTGCCGGCTCCCGACCCTGCGTGCCAACTGGAATGAGTTGATCGCGCCGCTCGGCGGGCGCCATGCGTTGGAATTGATACAGTCCAACCCCCGCGACAGCGACCAGCCCGGTCAGCACAGAAGCGATCAGCAAGGCAGGGGGCTTATCCCGGCGCGGCGGCTCCATTGATAGGACTGGAGCCGGTGGCAGCGTGCCGGGCACTGGCTCTACCGTTTGGCCAACGTCGCCTTTGGCCTCGCTAACCGGCAGTGGCGCATTCAAAACTTGCGGCAAATCATGAGACGCCCGGACCGGCGGCAGCGGTTGCGGGGAAAACGCAATCGGCGGTGATGGCACAGAACGCAGACCACCACGATCGCTCGCACGATCGCCAAGTGACGACAGTCCGCCACTATCGGCCCGCACGGAAGCAACTCTTTGCACGGAAGCCGGTTCGTTGCCAGCTTGCTTGGAATGCAACTTGTCGAGCCGTTGCAGCAGATTGACAACGCGGGCGACCTCTGGCGTCACCTCGCCCTTGCCGACCGGTGGGTCGCCACCCGACGCTGCAGCAGTCGCCACCCGCAGTTTATTGCGGTCACCATCCTTGTCACCCAACTCGCTGGCCATACCTTCCCACGATCACTTCACCCCAGCCGCACTGTACTGGGAACGCAAAAAACACAACGTCGTCAGACGAATATGATACGGGCAACCCACCAGTATAGCGCACCTGACGTTTGGTCCCCACGTGCGGCTAATCTTAAAACCAAACGTCAGGTGCAAAAGCTACACTAGAAACATAGACTTGCTCGTGTTCCTTATGGTTCTGACATTTGCTCCAAGCCAAGCCGCAGCGGGAAGCAAATGTCACAACCAGAACACCCGTCATACATACCTATTATTAAGGCAGCATGTGGCCGCAAACCAACTACAATCTCAAATTCGCAATCTCCATTATGCCAGACATAAGCGGTTGCCCGCCTCCCGCATTATTTTAGAGTATGCTCATGACGATACCGTCTCACGACTGCCGCTTCGTTAAAACAATCCAGCGCCGCGCACTCATGGGCGCGGCACTCGTGTTGCCGGTTTGGTTGACGGACATTTCACAGGCCGCATCCACAGGCCTGACCTTCCGCCTCAAGGGCAGTGACTTTAGCGTCTCCGGCCAAGTCCAGTCCTATGATGGAAAGAATTACATAGTAGACACCCCCAGGTTCGGCGAAGTGCACCTCGACGCGGCAAAATTCGACTGTTCAGGTAGCGATTGCCCGACGGCACCGATAACAGCCAAACCAACCGCACCAGCACGGCCAGCCTTAGAAAAACCCCCTGTCGTTGCCGCCTTAGCGCTGGCTCAACCACCAGCCAGGATCGGCAGCCGCATTACTCTCTCGGGCACCGATGCGATCGCCAGACAGCTGATGCCGCAACTTATTGAAGCCTACGCCACAAGCATCAAGGCAACGGTGGGCATCGCAGCTGTCTCGCCCCCTGGCCAATCCAAATATGTCATCGCACCGGCTGGCGGCGGCGACGGCATAGAAATTTCCGTGCGTGGCCACGGCACCGATCAAGGTTTTGCTGATCTCGAAAAAGGTGCGGCCCAAATCGTCATGGCCTCCCGCCCCATCGCGGCCGAAGAATCGACGCGCTTATCGACTCTCGGCCTCGGCAACTTCCGTCTGCCAACCCACGAACATGCACTCGCCCTCGATGGCCTGATGATCCTCGTCGCGCCGCGCAACCCGGCCGTTTCCGTTTCAATCGAACAGCTGGCTCAGATCCTGTCAGGTCAGATTTCCGACTGGTCGCAGCTAAATCTCCCGCCCGGCAAGATCACCGTCTATACCGCACCCGCGACGATCGACACCACGGACACCCTGACGGCCCTGCTGCTCAAGCCGCGCGGCCTGACGTTGACCCCCACCGCACAAAAGACCACGAACAACACAGACCTTGCCGATCAGGTTTCGCGCGACCCCGGCGGCATCGGCATCAGCGCGATGATCCCGCGACCAACCGCAAAGGCGCTGACTGTTGAAACAAGCTGCGGCCTCATCGTCAAACCCTCGTTGTTCGCGGTGAAAACCGAAGAATATCCGCTGAGCCGCCAGCTCTACCTCTATACCGCCGGCATACCCTCCAATCCCACCGCGCGCGCACTCTTGGAATTTGCCATGTCCGCCGCCGCCCAGCCCATTATCCGCAATCTCGACTATGTAGACCGCGACATCCAAGCCCTGTCGTTTGCCGATCAGACCGACCGCTTGGCGTATGCGCTGAACGCCGCCCCCGACGACTTCGACCTTAAACTGGCCAGAACCATGATCTCGGAACTGCGCGCGAGAAACCGCCTGTCGCTGACATTGCGCTTTCAGCCGATCACCGATGACCTCAGCAGCAAGGCCAACGCTGATCTCAATCACCTGATTGCCTATCTTTCGGCGCCAGAAAATCTGACCAAGCGCGCGATGCTGATCGGGTTTGGCGATGCAACGGGCACGTTCCTTGCCAATCTCAAACTCTCCGAACGCCGCACAGCAACCCTCTATCGCGCTTTGCTGGCACAAGCCCAAGGCAAGATCGACCTGACCCGGCTGTCCATGAGTTCATATGGCAAGCTCGCGCCCGTCGCGTGCAACGACAGCGTCACCCACCGTTCCCTCAACCGGCGCGTCGAAGTCTGGCTGCAAAACTGACAACCGCAATCCCCCTGTCACAATCCGCGGCTAAACCAACGCCTAGAGCACTTTATGACGCCACATCTCTTCGTCTACGGAACACTGATGCCCGGAATCGAATGTCCCATGGGAACAATGGAACGCAACAAGTTGCGCTCAGCCGGTGACTTCCTGGGAGCCGCCCACACCCACGGTACTCTCCTGAATCTCGGCGCTTATCCAGGCATGATCGAAGCAGCAGGAACGGTACACGGAGGGCTTTACAGACTGCATGACCCTGCTTCCACCTTAGCGTGGCTCGATGCTTATGAAGGCCTGACCGGCAACGCGAACGATGAATACGTGCGGCGCGAAGTCAAAGCCAATCTTGCAAATGGCGAAACGCGCGACGCTTGGACTTATGTCTTTATCGGCAGCAGCCTCGGGTTGTGCAAAATTTCAACCGGTCGATGGCAAACACCTCCGGCCTGACCAGAGCCGGTAACGCAAGCGGCCCTTTCGCGGGGGGCGAAAGGGCCGCTGCGGCGCTCAAGAACCCACGAGGCGGAACCCGTTGGACCCTAGCAGCCGTACGAAGACAATGACGGTTACGTCAGCTTAAATGGCATGTCCTTTCCAGCGAACGCGGCATCGACATTGTCAAGCGCTTCAAACCCCATTTGGTTGCGCGCCTCGATGGCAGCCGACCCCAAATGCGGAAAAAGGAACGTGTTAGGTAGATCGTAGTACCCCTCATTGATCGCAGGCTCGCCCGCGAACACATCAAGCCCGGCATAGGCCAGGCGCCCAGACTGAAGTGCCGCGATCATGTCGGCGTCGTTGACAAGATCGCCTCTCGCCGTGTTCACCACAATAGCACCTTTGGGCAACTTCTCGATCGTCGCCGTATTGAAGAAATACCGCGTCTCGGGAGTAGACGGCGCGTTGATCGAGAAAAACTCGGAAACCGCCAGCAGGCTGTCGAGCGTCTCATGATAAACCGCTCCCTTCTCCTTTTCGGGCGGCTGGCGATAGATGTCGTAGTAATGGATCTCCATATCGAACCCGCGCGCCCGTTGAGCCAGCGCCTGCCCGATCTTCCCAAACCCATAAATTCCGAGCCTTTTGCCATCGAGGCGGCGGCCCACAAGTTGCAGCGGCGCCCAGCCGGGCCATGACCGCGACCGGATCATCCTCTCGCCTTCGGACGCCCGCCGGGCCGAACCCAGCAGCAGCAGCATGGCAATCTCAGCGGTTGCAACCGTCACCCCGTGCGGGGCATTGCCAACCTGGATTCCACGCGCCTGACAGGCCGGAATGTCAATGTGGTCGAACCCGATCGAAAACGTCGAGATGATCTTGATGTTGTCTGGAACCCTGGCGATCACATCGGCACGGAACTTCTCGTTCAGCGTAATCAGCAGCGCATCGACCGTCTTGGCTGTTTCCAGCACTTCATCCATGCCCATCTGCCGGTCATCGGCATGCTGAACCACATCATACGTTTCGCGCGCCCGTGCTTCGGCAGCTTCCGGCAAACGGCGGGTAATCAGCAGGCGCTTTTTCATGGGTGTGGGTGTCCTGACGAGCGTTAGACTTTCGGATAAGCGCTCGTTTTTGCCGCAAGCCGCAAAATGTTGCAAGCCTCCAGTTCGACTTAAGTAACAACTAGCCTCATCAAAGCCCGTCCGAAAACTTATCCACCGCGCATCAGACACGGGTTGCAGCCCACACGCCGACTGACTATGGTGCGCGCAACGTCGCCGTTGGCTAGATGCCCGCGTCGTGTTGGGGTGTCGCCAAGTGGTAAGGCAGCGGATTTTGATTCCGCCATTCCCAGGTTCGAATCCTGGCACCCCAGCCATTGATTGCAGTCACTTAGCTGAGCCACGCGCGGCGCAGAACGTAATCGTGAGGCTTATCCCAACGGTCAAGTCATCCAAGCGCGGGCTCGCTTGGCGACGAAAGCTGCGTCGATCCTGAAGCTGCGTCGATCCTGATCAAGAAGCCCTGCCGGAAATTTCACGGGCCTCCACAGCCGCAAGCACGGCTGAGCAGACCCATCGCAAGAACTGGATCGCAAGAACTGGCAAGTCAAATCCATCACCAGCCAATTGCACGTGGAAGCCACGTGGCGATGCCGGGGAACGCGAAGAGCAAGGCGACGGCAATGAGTTGCAGACCGATGAACGGCACAACGCCTTTGTAGATTGCAGCTGTTGGCACCGAGGGCGGCGCAACGGACCGCAAGTAAAACAGCGCCCAGCCGAACGGCGGCGTCAAAAACGATGTCTGCAACACCAAACCAATGAGCGCCGCGATCCAAACCATATCGGCGTTCGCGTTCGTCAGGATCGGAAGAAACAGCGGCACCACGATGTAGCTGATCTCGATCCACTCGATAAAGAAGCCAAGCACGAAGATCAGAGCCAGCATAAAGATGATGTCGCCGTTGAGGCCGCCTGGCACCCACTCGAACAGGCGATGCACCAACCCCTCGCCACCAAGGCCACGGAAGGTGAGCGCAAACACCTGCGCGCAAATGAGGATGAACATCATGCCCGCGGTGATGCGCGTCGTCGCCAGTGTGGTTTCGCGCAGCACCGAAAACGAAAAGCGGCCAGCAAAGGCTACAACCAGCACCGAGCCGAGCGCGCCCATGGACGCAGCCTCCGTGGGCGCGGCAATGCCGCCGATGATTGAGCCGAGCACGGCGAGCACAAGTGCAACTGGCGGCAGGCCGACGCGGGCTGCTTTGCGCCAAAGATCGCCCCGATCCATGGCATCGCGCTCCGCGAGTGCGACCGCTGGAACCATCTCGGGCCGAACCATGCCAAGCACCAGCAGATAGATGACGAAGATCGCCGACAGCAGGAGACCAGGGAAGAGTGCTGCCGCAAACAGCGTGCCGACCGACTGGCCCATAATGTCGGCAAGTAGAATGAGGATGGTCGACGGCGGGATGATTTGGCCAAGGGTGCCCGACGCGCAGATGGTGCCGCATGCCGTCGGCAGATCGTAGTTGCGCCGAATGAGTGCTGGCAGCGTGATGAGCCCGAGCGTCACGATTGTCGCGCCAACGATGCCTGTGGTCGCTCCCATCAGAACCCCAACGAGGATGATGCCGATGCCCATACCGCCGCGCAAGCTTCCGGCCAGATGGCCGATGACGTCCATGAGATCGTCGGCGATCTTCGACTTTTCCAGCATCACGCCCATGAAGACGAACAGGGGAATCGCGATCAGCGTATAATTTGCCGTGACACCGAAGATACGTGCGGGCAGCAAGTTGAACAGCCCGGGGCCAAAGCCGAGATAGCCGAACACCAAGCCCGATACCGCCAGCGTGAGCGCAACCGGCATGCCTATGGCGAGCATGCTGAAGAACGAGATGATCGAGAGAATCGCCAGAATTTCGTTGACGGGCATTTCAGTGTCCCTCTTCCAGATGCGGCTGATTGACGACGGGCGCTGAGGGATCAAGCAGCGCGAGGAATGCTCGCAAGGTGGCGGAGATGCTTTGCACAAACAGCAGCGAGAAGCCGACCGGCAACATCGCCTTCAAAATCCAGCGATGGGTCAGGCCGCCGGGATCGGGCGACACCTCGCCGATGACATATGACTGCGCGACGTAAGATAGCGACAGATAGAAGAGGATCGCGACGACGGCCGAAACGAGGATCATCGACACGAGGTCGATGAAGCGCTGCAAGCGTTGCGGAAAGCTCCCGTAAAGAATGTCGACCTTGACGTGGCCGTCATGCAGCATTGCGTAGGAGAGACCGAGCAGGCAGATCGGGGCCATCAGATGCCATTCGAGTTCTTGCATGGCAACCGAACCGGTGCGGAAGAAATATCGCAGCAACACATTGAAGGCCATCAAGCAGACCAGCGCAAAAGCGCACCAACCCGTTACGCGGCCAATTTTATCAATGAATGTATCAAGCAGGTCGGCGATGCGCCGTATCGTCATCATATCGAAGAGCCTCCCGGCGCGAACGATCGCCGCCGCCAATTAAAATCATGCGCTCAAGCTTGGATGCCGGAGCGAGCGGACGTGGCTAAGAAAATCCCGTGAAGCAAACACGGGGCGCGTGCGCGATGACGGCCCCGTGTTTGTATCAGGTGGAGATCAGCCCTTGGTTTGGCCTCGGATCTGCGACTGGTAGACGGCCTCGCTGATGCCGGCCCATTTGTCGTGCTTGGTCTTGAAAGCCATGAAGCTGTCGTGAACCTTCTTGACCAGCGGATCCTTGGCTGTTGCCTCGGCCAAGACGGCCTCAGTCGCTTCTTTCAGCTTGGTGATGATCGCTGGCGGCAACGGTGCTGCTATGACGCCGAAATTGGTCACCAGATCGTCGAGGGCTTCAGCATTCGTCGCCTCGCACCACGTATGGCTGATCACGTTGCAGGCGGCCGCTGCGGTCCGCACGACCTCCTTCAAGTCATCGGGTAGCGAAGCCCACGCCGCCTTGTTGACAATCAACTCGGTAACCGTCGACGTCTCGTGCCAACCCGTTGTGTAGTAGTATTTCGCGGCCTTGTGCAGACCGAGGCGGCGATCCTGATAAGGGCCCACGAACTCCGCAGCATCAATGACACCACGTTCCAGCGCCGGGAAGATTTCACCCCCGGGCAACAGCTTCACGTCGACACCAAGTGATGCATAAACCTTGCCTGCGAGGCCGGGGATACGCATCTTGAGGCCCTTGAAATCCTCGACCTTTTCGATTGGCTTTTTGAACCAGCCGGTCATCTGGATGCCGGTATTGCCCATCGGCATCGGCACGAGGTTGAAAGGGTCGTAAACCTCTTCCCACAGTTTCAAACCACCGCCGTGGTAGAGCCAGGCGGTCATGCCTTGGAAGTTCATGCCAAATGGCACGGCGGTAAAATACTGGGCAGCAAAGGTCTTGCCGGACCAGAAATAACTGTTGGCGCAATTCATCTCGACAGTGCCCTTCGACACGGCGTCGAATCCTTCGAGCGCCGGAATCAGTTCACCGGCAGCGAAGTGCTGGATGTTCAGCCTGCCACCCGAAAGCTTCTTGACGAGTTCGATGAAGTACTTGGGGCTGCCTGGACCCTCGACGTAAAACGGCGCGCCGGGCCCATAGGCATTGGTCATCTTCCAATTAAAGGACGTATTCGCGCGTGCGATGGCAGGAGCTGCAACGGCAGCAGTGGTCGCAA
Organism: Hyphomicrobiaceae bacterium; assembly: GCA_040080145.1. Classification (GTDB taxonomy): domain Bacteria; phylum Pseudomonadota; class Alphaproteobacteria; order Rhizobiales; family Hyphomicrobiaceae; genus JANXVY01. Next base: position 19,522 of record JBEBJA010000074.1, on the reverse strand, counting down.
GACCAGCCGTTAGTCCCGTCGAGATGAAGCGACGACGATCCATATTATTTCTCCCATGACCCGAACTTGTGGCGCTGGCGATTTGCACGCCCTTCGACCCATAGGCATTTCGCATGCCAGTATCAGCGTTGCCCGCAACTAAAGGCGCAGGCCATACCCAGTCGCGATGGTCCGCACTCGCCATGCCCGAACGCAAGGCTATTGGAAAACGAATGCTTAAAAATTTAGCAGTAGCGATGAGGCCACTAATCGAAGCTGACCCGGCGCCAGCGCGCGCTTCGTGTCGTCCTTGAACGGCAGCTCACCCAGACCATCGCTGCCAACCTCCATGACCTCATCCTGCATTACAGAATCATCCTTGCTGCAAGCGGCGTCTTTCGCCACCAAAGGCCGCCGTCACCTCGTTCTTGATCGCAACAGCCAACCCGATGGGCTCACCAAGCGCCGCAGCGAAGGCAGACGGCCCAACCGACAGCGCCAATCACAAGACCATAAAACGCAACAGCAGCATCGCCACGTCCTCAAAGTTGTGGCCTAGCCCAGCAGTTTTGAAATCAAGCGCGGTCAAACACCACCTAAAATCAACACGGCGCGAGCCAGCCAGCGACTGAGAATACGGCGCGTCGACAACGGTATCTTGCCAACCGCCGCCTTGAGGCGCGGACGGGCAAAGCCCAAATAGCCCCGCGCAAAGATTGTCCCAACCAACGTCATCGGCACCGCGAAATCATCGACCCGCACCGCAGCGTCAGCCCATTCCTTCTTATACCCGTCCCCCGGTGCCATCAGGTCGTAAACTCCAACCCCGGAATGAAGGCTGGACTCGATCATGTGCTCGAGCAGCAAGATCCCGGCAGCCGCCTTGTCGTAAGCGAGGTCATAAGCCATGATGTGAATGGCCATCCGCTCGCGGCAACCAAAGCCGATTTCTACCGCAGCGACCGCCTCGGCACACATCAAAACGGCGACCCGGATATTGGTAGGGCGTTGCGTATCGGCTGCGGCTGCTTGGAAAAACGCCATCGTCCGCGCATCGTTCAGTGCAGGCGACACCAACCCCTTGTCCTTGAGCCAGATCCGCTTGATCTCAATTGCTTGACCCGCAATGCGCGCAGCATCGAGGCCCTCAGTGAATTCAACGAATTTCGGCGCACCCTGTTCCTCCAGCCGTCGCGCCAGCCGCCGCCGGTTCTTGCGCGCCTTGGTTGGGTAGCGCTCAGCGTACTTATCAAACGTCGGCGCACTTGCAAGATCAAGATAGGGCGCCTCGAGCTGCTGGGTCGACATAGCCCCCAACTCAGCCATCAGCGGCGCAACGGCGCTATCGGCGCGCGTCTTGTTAAGACGCGCCAAATCCGGCCGGAGCGCGGTGGCAATAAAGCGCCAGCTCTCTCGCAGCATGGCGAGCCGCGGCCCGCCCTCCTCAATAAGCACATCCCCGTACTGGCTAACAGGCTCACCCATCCAAGCCAGCACGCGCAATCCGGCATGCCGCTCCAACACGAGCGGCCAAACCAAAACCAGCCGCCCATCGCGCCGTCCGGTCACAACTGCAAGTCGGCTCCGCCCACGTCCCTCCCCGCCGAAATGATTGGCCCAATGCCAATTCCAATTGAATGCCTGAAACAGCTGAGCCGACCGGCCGGCCCGGGCAAATAAACCGTTCCAGTCGGCTTCAAGTGCATCAAATCCGCCGCGCGTCGAAACCACCGCGAATTCGACGCCAACGGCATCCCGCGCCTCGAAACGGTCGACGGTAACGCCCGCGTGTCGCAAATCGAAACATGCAGCGCTCGAGCGCTCAAAAGATTGTCCCAGGATCGTCATACGGCTGCTGATCTCCCAAATTCTGAGATCATTCAAGCACGAAACAGTCCAGTTCTACGTTAACTGGAAAGCTCTAAATGTAAGCAATTTCAACAAGCGCAAGCACGAGCAATACCGCCGTCACTGCCCACAGAATGGCCCGCCCTCGCCGGGTTTCAGGCCCCTGCTTCAAATACAGCATGGTCCCCAACGTCAAACCCAGCGCTAAATTGATGACAAATGCACCGCCCAGGCTTAGCCCATGCCCCAACCTGACGGTCGTATCCATGAAGGTTGCAGCTGAAAGCCCAACCAGCACGCCCCCAAGCAGCCGGGGCCAAAACGCCGTCGGCGGGCGCGGCAGCCCCAACACCTTGATCGCAGTCAGCGGCACCACCAGCAACACCAGACCCACTGCCAGCTTTGCAACGAGCTCTATCCACAATAGCTGGATCACGCGGGAAAAGCCTCAGTATACATTGCCCGGCGTCGCCTGCTTCGGCGGGCCACCCTGAGAGTTGGGATCTAGCAACCCGCCCGACCCCGAGAAAATCCCGCCATCGTCGTCCGCATTGGGATCCTTGAACGCATCACCGGGGGCATAGTCGCCTGCGAGATGCCGCGCAAGCTCAGCTTTGATGTGCTTGGTGCGCCCATCCGAACAATACCCTTCATCGGCGCTGGTTGCTTTCATCGTCCCGTTGAACGAACCGCTATAAACCTTGTCGAGCTTGGCAAGTTCAGCAACATCCACGCCGCCCTGCGTACCTTCCGACGCCATCAAGCCACCCTTCAGCTTGGCCGCATCGAAGTTAAAGCCGCAACGCTGCGCCTTAGCTGCCGTCCGGCTTACCTGCAACGTGCGCATCATCGGATCGTTGCGGACAACCGGCTGGGCTGGTGCTGCAGCCGCCGCCTGCGCATCCGGCTTGGAGCCAAACAGCGAGCCAGTGGTGAGGCTCGGCAAAGGTGCATTCGAACACCCAGCGACCGCCAGACACAGGACCAAGGCCAACGCCTGATAAGGAGTAGAAGCCGTCTGCATCCGCATGTCTCTGCTCTGTTCCAAGGACCACATTATCCGAATCTCTAATTTCAACTGTCAGCCCAGCAAACGTGGCGGTCAATCAGCAATCCGCTCACAGCGATCAAGTTTGTTGACAAGCCTTAACAGCGATTGGCACTACCCTACCCGCTGGCAGCACCTATCGCATCAGCTCCCGCATCGCAGCATCAAAGCCTTCAAGGGTCATCGGATACATCCGCCCCCCCATCAGCTCGCGCACCATACGAACTGAATGTGTCCATTCCCAGTGCTCGGGCGGTGACGGATTGAGCCACACGCAATGAGGGTAAATGTCTGTCACGCGCTTGAGCCAAAGCGCCCCTGGCTCTTCGTTCATATGCTCGACGCTGCCGCCGGGCATCGAAATTTCATACGGGCTCATCGTCGCGTCGCCGACAAACATCACTTTGTAATCCGCCCCATAAGTGTGGAGCACATCCCATGTCGGCGTCCGCGCCGTCCAACGGCGCGCATTGTCGGTCCAGACGAACTCGTACAGGCAATTATGAAAGTAATACTGCTCCAGATGTTTGAACTCGGCCTTCGAGGCCGCAAACATCTCCTGCGCGATCCGCACATGGTCGTCCATCGACCCGCCGATATCGAAGAACATCAGCACCTTGACCATATTACGCCGCTCAGGACGCAACTGAATGTCGAGATATCCCTTGTGCGCCGTGCCGCGGATCGTCTCGTCGAGATCCAGCTCTTCGGCCGCACCCTTGCGGGCAAACTGCCGCAACCGGCGCAACGCAACTTTGATATTCCGGGTGCCGATTTCCTGCTTTTCGTCGAGGTCTTTGAATTCGCGCTTGTCCCAAACCTTTACCGCGCGCCGGTGCCGGCTTTCCATCTGGCCAATCCGGATGCCAGCCGGATTATAGCCATAGGCACCAAATGGCGACCTCCCCGCGGTTCCGATCCACTTGTTACCACCCTGGTGCCGGCCTTGCTGTTCGGCGAGCCGCTTTTGCAGCTCCGCCATGATCTTGGTCCAGTCACCCAGCGCCTCGATCTTCGCCTTGTCTTCATCAGACAGATAAAGCAGCGTTATCGCCCGCAACCAGTCCTCGGGAATCGCGACGGGGTTGCCGTCCCCGCCCACCGCCTCCAACCCACGAAACACATGCGAAAACACCCGGTCGAACCGGTCCAGATAGCGCTCGTCCTTCACGAGACATGACCGTGACAGATAATAGAATGTCTCGACGTCCCGCCCGGCAAGGTCCGCTTGCAGCGCCTCGAGCAGGACGAGATATTCCTTCAGCGTCACCGGCACCTTCGCCGACCGCAACTCATGAAAAAACGTATTCAGCATACTGGCCCGTCAAACGGCTCCATCAAAACTCGAGATTGATCCTAGCAGAAATTCAAGCGACAGGCGGACTACGACCACAATCGGCGCGCGGCCAAATCACCCACGCCGCAACTTTAATTGCTTTCGCTCTGGACATCCCAACATCACGCTGTTATCCACGCCTCTTCCGGGGCCCCAGTGGCCCCGTCGCCATCTAAACGGCGAATGGGTGCGTAGCTCAGTTGGTAGAGCAGCTGACTCTTAATCAGCGGGTCGTAGGTTCGAATCCTACCGCACCCACCATTGAAATCAACGGGTTAGCAGAAAAGCTCTTCCCAAAGACAACCCTCTAGGTAGCATATAGGTAGCAGTTCGGCCGGGTTTGCTTGCCGCACGTACGATGGTGCTGGACGGTTTGACGGGACGCGTCACCGATCACACATGCATCGACCGTCCAATTGTGAACAACCGTTCCCAATCCCCTGCCCCATGCTAAAATATCGTCATGCCCAAATACGATGCTGCCGCCGCCAGCGGCGCCAATACGACCGACATGGCAACGCCAGCGACGCCAGATGTTGAATTACCAACCCCTTCCCTGACCGCCACTTCCGCCATCGGCGACGCTGGCGCCGCCACGGTGACGGCGCTCGCCGATGATTTGAACTATACCCTCACCGTCGGACAGGCCCTGGAAGCGTTTGCGGTCGCGCACCGGAAAGTGCCGTCGCCCCGCTCCATGCAGCGCTATTGCATCGATGGACGGATCGCAGCGCAGAAAATCCGCACGACCTACGGGTCGGAGTGGCTGATCAACAGCGGCTCGCTCAATCGATTGATCGACAGCGAACCGGTGATCACTGTCGTCGCCAGCGACGCCGCGAACACCGGCATGGCAGCGCCAGCGACGCCAATTCCACAACAATCTCCAGTAGTCGCGTCCGTCACAGCCGCCATTGGCGACGGCGGCGGCGCCGGGTTCCCCGAAATGGCGGCGCCAGCCGGGGAGCGGCGTTCCATCGCCGACGTGCTGATCGAAAACTCCCGCCTTGTCGCGCAAGTGGAAGGTAAGGATGCGATCATCGCCGAACTGAAGGAAGACCGCAGCTTTCTCCGCGAAGAGGTCCGGGAAGCGCGCAAAACCCGTGACGACGTAAAAAACATTGCCGAGCGTATGCTCGACACCCTCAAGACCATGGCCATCGGGCGGCTCGCCGCTTTGTCGTCCGCGCCGGAACGCATGGACACGTTCAACGCCCCCATCACGCCGCAGGAGTAGCAGGGGAGGGCGCGGCGGCCCCCTCGTGGGGATAACCGGCCAGCAAGCAGGCAACGTCGACTATACTGGGGTCATGGAGCACATTGCCAAACACGTCGAGGCAATCGAGCGCAATATCAAGCTCAAGGGGGCAGATCCCATTACCCAGCATGGGTTCACGCAAATGCCCAATGTCGTGCTGCGCAATCCCAACATCTCGGTCGGTGCCAAGGTCGTCTATACGATGTTTCTGTCCTACGCCTGGGGCAACGATTCCTGCTTTCCCGGCCAGGACCGGCTTGCCCAAGATATCGGCATGACCCGCGTCCGTGTCACCCAACTCGTCGGCGAGCTTGAAGCCGCTGGCCTCATCGAGATCACCCGGCGCGGGCAGGGCAAAACCAACAGCTACGAACTTGATATCCGGGTTGAGCCCAAGAGCCCGACATCCAGAAGTAAATAGGCTTACATCTGGATGTAAGCCAGTTGAGTTCCAGGGGTAAGCCGGTTTACATCACTCTATATAAGAATATGCATTTAAGAAGACCCATATTAAGAAGACCCAGTATTGGGAATTTTTAAAAAGAAGATGAAATGCGGGAGTCAACTCAGAAAATGGCAACCACTTGACACATCGGTAAAAGTGTTGTGCCAAAACTTTTTCTTCCCGGTGTATTTCGCATCGACTCGTGCGCGAAAGGGGGCATATGCTATAATGCCCGCATATGAACAAGACCGTCGCCGACCAGCTTCTTGATATCGTGACCGCCGTGCGGGAACTACCCGGCGAGGCTCAGGAAGTTCTTGTCCATGAAATCGCAGACCATGTGTACGAGTATGCGCATCCCCGTCTCGATGAGGGCCAGCGCGCCGAAGTCGAACGCCGCCTTGCCAATCCGGCCCCAGCTTATGCCACACCCGAAAGTGTCAGCACTTTCTTTGCCCGCTTCGGCATCCGCCCCGCATGACCGTCCTGTTCCGCGACGAGGCGCTCGAAGACCTCGATGAGATTGCGCGCTTCATTGCGCGCGACAATCCGATGGTCGCCGACTGGATCATCGCGCGTATTCACGAGGTGATTTACGACACCCTTGATGCCTTTCCCGAAAGTGGCCGACGTGCAGACAGCGCAGCGTACGAATTTGCCGTCCCCCACCTTCCGTATCTGATCGTGTACCTTCCCCGGGAAGCTGGAATCGACGTGGTCGGCGTCTTTCATACTGCCCGCGATCCCCACGCAAAATACAACCGGCGCACGTGAAAGCGCAGCACGAGGCTGTAATCAAAAAAAGCCGCCTACCCGAAAGGACAAGCGGCTCACTCACCGGCCAGGCCGGTCGAAACCAAGCGCGGCGTTCACCCGGTCTCTACGGCAGCCTTGCCAGCACTCCATCCAGCAAGGGCAGGTTACGGCTGTATCCAATTTTATCATGCCCCGGATTTCGTGATGCCGATGTCCGATACGAATCCATGAAGGCCAGCCCCGGATTTCCTCAAAACAATCGAACACACATCAACGGGTAAAATGCCGGGTGAACCATGATATCGCCCCCCAAATCACCACCTGCTTTGACGGGAAGACGGCTCAGTTCGGCTCATTTTCCCAAGTCCCGCTCTGTCGGGCGTCCCGCCCGACAAAATGTCTGCCACACACCCGGTATCACCAATTGGACAACGCAGCCATTTTGTCGGCCGGGGCGCTTTCGATATTGGCAGTCACTGGAAAGTTCTCCCAATCTGCATCAGTTCCGCCAATCCCCTTCCGACAGAGCGGGCGCGAGACAAGACCGGTGGTGAATTGAAAATGGCAGCAGGCACTTTTCAATTCGCAACGGTGTGTGGCGAGCGATTTATGGTTTGCGCCGAGAGGTGTGGACGAGGCGCGCTATCCCCAGACCGCTCGCCTCCATGGTTCCGCCCGGGCGTACAATGGAAACATACATACGGCCGCGCCCAGCGGCCGGTATCCGCCTCCGGCAGGCTGACCACACACATCATGCCTCGTCGCCTCCTGCACTGAGCAGGACGCTGTCCGGCTCGGTTGCCGGCCCATGGCTACGGACACTCTTACCCTCGGCACCGCCACCATCGGCCTCACGATGGATGCGCCGGTCACGCTCTCGATCGAAGACCGCCGCCGGCACCTGCACATCATCGGCAAGACCGGCACCGGCAAATCCACGTTGCTGTTGAGTTTGATGCTGCAAGATTTGGCGGCCGGACGGGGCTTTGCCCTGCTCGATCCGCACGGCGATCTTGCACAAGTGATCATCCACGCCGTGCCGCCCGAACGCACCAACGACATCCTGTATCTCAATCCTGCCGATCTCGACTTCCCAGTCGGCTTCAATCCGCTTGATAGTGTGCATCCCGACCAGCGCGCGCTCGTGACCGCGCACCTCGTCACCGCCTTTAAACATTTGTGGTCGGAGAGTTGGGGGCCGCGTCTGGAGCATATCTTGCGTAATGCGATTGCTCTCCTCGTCGATACGCCGGGTTCGACGCTGCTCGGGCTTCCCCGCTTGCTGGTCGACGACAGCTATCGCCGCCGGTTGCTTGCCGCCTGCACCAATCCGATGGTCCGGCATTTCTGGACCCGCGAGATCACGGACTGGGGTGACGGTTTCACCGCCGAGGCGCTGTCCCCGGTTCAAAACAAAATCGGCGCGCTGCTCTCGCCGCCAATCCTGCGCAATATCATCGGTCAACCCAAGTCGACGATCGATTTGCGTGCGATCATGAACCATCGCCGCGTGCTCGTTGCCAACCTCTCCAAATCCGCACTCGGTGAAGGACCGGCGCACCTGCTGGGCGCGTTCCTCGCAACGGCATTTGCGCAAGCCGCCGAGGCGCGCGCGTCGATCCCAGAATCCGAACGCGTCGACTTCACGTTATATGCCGACGAGTTTCAGAATTTCGCCACCGACAGTTTCGCGCTTGTACTTTCAGAAGCTCGTAAGTGGCGGTTATCCTTGACCCTGGCGCATCAATATCTGGGACAACTCCCGGACCATCTGAAACGGGCGGTGTTCGGCAACATTGGATCGCTCGTCGCATTCCGGACTGGCGCTGAGGATGCCGAAAAGATCGCTGCGGAATTGGGACTGGGCAGCGCAAGCGCGCTCACCGATCTGCCGAACTTCGCCGCCTTGGCGAAGCTCATCCGCAACGGCAATCCGATCGACACTCTGCACATGGACACCGAGTGTCCCGAGCCCCACTATCGCAATCGCGCGCAATTCGTCATTTCGCGTACCCGAGCGCGCTACACGCGCTCTCGTGCAATTGTCGAGGACAAGATCGCGCGATTTCTCGATGCGGTATGACCGGCGACGGCCACACGGTGATGTACCGGCGCCCGCGATTTACACGCAAGGCGTCTTCGCCGCTCCGCCTCACCGGTGACGATATCGCAATCGTCCGCGCCGTGGCGCACCACCGCTTCTTGCGTTCGACGCACCTTGTGCGGCTATTGCCGCACCGCTCCGCGCGGAAGACGATCGAACGCCTGACTGGTCTCTACCACGCCGGGTTCCTCGACCGGCCGCGCGCGCAGATCAACTATTTCGCGAGCACGGGCAGCGCGCCAATCGTTTATGCGCTCGGCAACAAAGGTGCTGAGATTGTCGCCGAGATCGAGCACGCGCCGCCTCCGCTGACCGATTGGACGGACAAGAACCGCGCGGTCAAGCGGCCCTACATCGAGCATGCCTTGCTGCTGGCCGATCTGATGCTGCCGTTAGAAGTTGGGTCGCGCGATAAAAGCGCAGTCGAATTCGTTGGCGGAGACGCGCTGCTTGCCGCGTTGCCTACCGGCACGAAACGGCATGACACCCCGTGGACGATGACCGCACGACTCGCGCAGGGCGGGCGCCGTGCGGCGATTTCTGTCGTGCCGGATGCGGTGTTCGCGCTGCACTTCAAGGAATCCAATCGGCGATCGTTCTTTTTCGTCGAAGCCGATCGCGCGACCATGCCGATTGCACGGAATGACGTGTCCCAATCGTCGTTCCGCCGCAAGCTGCTTTCCTATCTCGCCGCTCACAATGAGAAGCAGCATGCTGAGCGGTTTGGCTTTCCAAACTTGCGCGTACTCACACTCACCACGAGTTCAGAACGTGTCGCATCCATGCTCGACGCCGTACGCGAGATCACTGGCGGCCGGGGCAGTGGAATGTTCTTGTTTACGCATGCGAGGATGCTGGCTACGAATCCCGACCCGTTCACAACACCCTGGCAAACGACCAGCGGATTTGTACGGATTGATGACCCGCCGCGATTACAAATTCGGGGCAACTGATATTTCGGGCTGCAAATCGTTTGGGCGCATCGCCGATGGCGACCGCGCTCTATCTCGCGCCGCCTCCGCCGCTCGACCGAGCCGACTCCGCTGTCTCGGCCCATGCGGGTCACGATCGCTTGCGCAGAGTTCAACAGATCTGATGCTGCGAAGTCTTGAGTCAGATTTTTTCCAATCCGGATCATGAACACGCGTGACGATGTTCTCCGTCCCTTCGCCACGAAGCGTACCGCGCCGTTAGGGGTCGCCGTCAAGTGGAGTGACGAGCACGTCACGGTGTGGACACTTGACTGCGACCGCTGGCGCGGATTGCGCGATCGCGTGGCGGCTCCGGAAAGATGGCCGTCATGGCTCACCAAAAAGATGCCGGGATACGGCGCAACACTATGCGCCGAGCGCTGTGGCACTTGTCCACCTGCTGCCGTTGACCAGCATCGGGCCGGGCGTATCGTTAGCGGCAGCTCCCCTTCCCTCGTCGCCAGACGCCAAGCCCGCGATCCAATCGCGAGTTCTCGCCTGCCCGCGTATGGAATCCCATACGCGTGAGGCAGGAAATGGCAACCGCACCAAAGGAGTGCATGCAATGTCCGAGACGCCGAAAATGTACCGTGTCTACTCGATCGTCCCGCGTGCGAAGCAGGACGACTACTGGCTCAACATCGGCGTGGCATTCCCCCACGACGACGGCCAAGGTTTCAATGTAATGCTGCAATCGCTGCCGCTCCCGACTGGGAACGGCGAGTGCAAGATCGTGCTCCGCGCATACGATCCGCAAGCACACAAAGAGGACGAAGAAACCAAACAAGTCGCCGCCAAAAAGGCGCGAGCGAAAGTGTAGGGACAGGCCAAATTGCGGCCTGTCGACCGGAGGCCTGGAGCAATTCGGGCCTCTTCCATTTACCTGGCCTATTCTCCCGACAGTGGCGTCGCCGCCGTCGCCAGCGCCCGATTGCCAATGTAACTTACCGCTGGCGGCGCCAGCGCCGACGGCGACGCTGCCCCGTCAGTCACTGCGACCCTTGGGCTCGTCGGCGCTCGTTACTCCGTCCACACTGCACGGCCTTTCAGTGGGCCTTACGCCCGGCCTTTCTCAAAGGCCTTCATCCTACGACGGAGCATCATCGTCACTTCTGCCCATAACGCATCATGCCACATCATTTTGGCGGCACGGCCTGCCATGACTGTATGGAGATTTTCTATCTTCCTTTCCACAGTCCTTCGAACCGCCGAGCGGCGGTGCGCGTGTAGCGCGCTGTGTGCCTGGGGTCACGATGCCCAAGATAGTCCTGGATGAGGCGGGTGTCGTAGCCCCCGTTCGCGAGGTAGTAGCCACAGCCGTGTCGGAGCATGTGCGGATGCACGCGGCCGAGACCGGCCTGCTCACCGGCGACGCGCAGAATATAGTTGACTGCCTGCCGAGTGAGCGGCGATCCGCGTTCCGACAGAAACAGCCATGGTAAACGATCGGCACGCGAGCGCAGATAACTTTTGATGGCGCGTAGCTCGTCGCCCGCAACCGGATGCTGCACATCGAGCCCGCGTTTCAATCGCCGCACCTCGATCCGCGCCTCTTTCAAGTTGAGTTCGTCCTGGCGCAACCGGATCGCTTCGCTCACCCGGAAGCCATGCCGGTACATAAGCAGAATCAAAACATCGTCACGCTCGCCGTGCCGCCCCGATCGCGCCGCTTTGCGCAGCTCCTCGACTTCGCCTTCGCTGAGAAAATCCTTTCCGCGTTCGTGAGCATCGACCGCTTCAATCGCCGTCGCGGCCGGGCGTGGGTGCTTGGTCCTGGCAAGAGCGTCCCGACCACTCTTTACCTTTCGCCGCTTGGGCGCCTTCTTCCGAGGCCCCGAAAACCCGCGTGCCATATAGGGTCAGTGTACCCGACTTTTTACAAAAAGCGTCTTTTGTACAAAGTGAGAGGCAACCAGCTAGACTCCAACTTACCTTGGGGATTCCGCTACTGGTTTTCCTTCAGCCCCATATCCGTCTGCTACTTAACGATCAGTGCCGCGTGGTGGATGCTCGCAATGAGAAGGGCTGTAAACCAAAACGGCACAGCAAGGGTCGTGCAGATAAACGCGTTCCTCATACCCTCAAACTTGGTTGTAAGAATTTCTGCGTTGCGCCAGACCTGCCGGAGAAGATCGTCGGTGTATTGGTCCGCGTCGACATCGCGCATTTCCTTAATGAAGTTTACCTCTGTGCGTCCAGCGATCTCGCGAAAATACACAAGTGAACTCCCACCCCCTTCGAGCTGAGGAAATGTTGCACGGCAGAGAAACCAAATGCTCGCAGCGAGCGCAATAACCACGATGGTATCTAGAGCTACCAGGTGAGCTTGCTTCACATCCGTTGCGTTAGCATTCATGGCGAGCAGCGCCAGCATCGCCACGTCGACGGCAAACACGGCCGCGATTTTGGTCTCGACGCGTGGGGAGAAGGCCAATAAGCGATCCAGCTGTTTGGCAGCGATGTCGAGAAGGGGCAGCTTTTCCATGTGTGAGGTGTATCCCGTAAATCCACTTTTCATTCTTTTGCATTTTAGATCTGCTTGACAAATGGCCCCAGTCACTCATTATGCTCGAAGAGAGCATAATGAGTGACTGGTCTCCGTCTCATAGAGCGACGTCTGAGGGATTCGTCCTTTGATCGGGCGTCGCTTGCGAGCACGGAGACTAGCTATGTGTAAAGAGCGCAGCTACGTAATTCCATCGTTGGTCGTCGAACAAAGGCCCGATGGCTGGTATATTGCAAGGCAGTGGTCTTCCTCATATAATGAAACACCGAAATGGCAAGGTCCCTACCCGACATTGGACTTGGTCGCTGCTTTTATTATCGGTTTTTGCAGGAACTGATTTTTGAAGCATGTTTAACAGCGACCAAAATCCGGCAGGCTCCAGGGACTTGGAATTGTTTCTAACGTTATCAAGCATACAAACCCCACACTCGATGCAGTGTGGGGTTTCGATTTGACTCTCTTTCGCAGAAACTAAGCCATCCTCCCCAAGCTCGCACTTGAGCCGGTAATTTTTTGAAATAACTCCAAAGCGTACCGATCCGTCATGCCCGAGATATAGTCGACCAAAAACAACAACGTCGAATACGGATCCTGACCTACCGAGGCGCCATCACTTGTGGGTAGCAAGTGATATAAATTCTGGTAGCGCATATTGAGCTTCCCGATCTCACCGTTTTTCCGAAGCAGCTCCATGAGCATGGTTCCAAAAGCATCCATCAATCCGAAAATCACGCAGTAACCGGCAGCTTCCTTCTCCATTTTTTCGCGCTCAAAATACAGGTGATCCTTGCAGTATTGCCGTATTTGGTTGCAATCTCTACTTAGATGTCCACTCTCCAGCAAGGAGCGACGAAAATTGCCCTTCATTATTTCGTCATATTTATCTCTAAATTCGTTAATAACATCATCTATCAATGCAGATATAGCACCCGCTCGTAAGTAGGCAACTCGATCTTGAAGCCGATCGTCCGGTATCTCATGGTATCTGGGAGCATGGTGCCGTGTTTTCGCAATACTCAGAAGTAATTCTTCGACGTCTGCGAAATCCAGAATGTCAGCTCTTACCCCATCCTCTATATCAGTAGTGAGATAGCAGATATCATCTGCGGCCTCCGACACAAACGAAAGAGGATGCCGTGAAAACTCTAGAATTCGGTGAAGTGTATCCCCGTCTTGCTTCGACCTCTCTATCATCCCAAGTGCTGAGAATATGTTCTTTGCGGCTGCTTCGTCGTTATGCATGAAGCCATACTTCTTCTTTTCAATTTCCTTTCTGGAATTAAATGGATACTTCGAAAATGCGCCAAGTACAGCATATGTCAGCTGGAGGCCGCCCCTGTAACGCCACCCCTGGAGTCTAGTGAGGAGTCGGAAACCTTGCGCGTTACCATCAAAGCACTTAAAATCGTTTTCAATATCCTTATCGGAGAAAACCAATTTAATATAATCCTCATTTTTGTGCTCCTCAAACCACGACTGAATGGCGTATTCCCCAATATGACCGAAAGGTGGATTTCCAAGATCGTGCGCGAGGCAAGCACCAGTGACAATGTCTCCTATATCGCTAACATGGAAGTCTTTGGGAAGTAGTCCCAGAGAATCAATATGTCGTCCAACCGCAGTACCAATCTGACGACCAACGTTTGCAACCTCAAACGTGTGGGTAAGTCGTGTCCTTAAATAATCAAGTTTTGGAAAGGGGTGAACTTGGGTCTTCCCTTGTAGGCGTCGAAATGCGCTCGAATAAACAATTCTGCTGATGTCCTCCTGGAACGCATTTACGTAAACAGGGCCAGTGGCAGTTGGCGGCGGTGCAGAGCCCTGGTAGTAACGATCCTTAGACAACAACTTGGCCCAGTCCATCACACCACACCTCTCAGTAGGAAGGACAGAACAACTCACGTGATTTGGTCGCTTGCGTTCTGAGTGGATTGAATATGTTATGAAAAGCATTCCTCTGCTAGCCGCGGCACGGCGCCGCAAGCTAATTCAGCGCAATGGTTGCGGTTAGGCAACACACGCCCTCTTGGACGCGGTAATGCCTCGTGGCCCAATGGAATACGGTTTGTTTTGGCCTTGTGCCGTGCTGACGCCAAATGTTGCGGGAGACACTCAACAATTCACACCTGCTCAAAAGTCGCCAGGTTAAAAGTGCTGAAAGTCTAGAGTTGGGGCAACATCGGAGTTGCGGTTCACAGCAGAATTTGAACCTGCCCCCCAGCTTGGGGGAACTTGGCAATCAAGCCCTCATTTCGACTTCCGTTCCGACCAACAATAAAACGTAGGACGACCACTGATCCAGCGCATCGCACATTTCCGGCAAATAGCCAAACCGGTTGTATACACCAGCAACGCCAGAAAATGTACCCGAGGCATGATTGAGGACGCGCTCGACGACGTGAGGCGCGACCTTGAGACGAGCCATGCCAGTCGCTGCGGTCCGACGTAGATCGTGGATGCGCCAACCGGATGTGTTGCTGAGTTTGTCGAGTTCAGCCTTCCACTTCCCAAACCCGGAGACCGGCACCTCGCGACTACGTGCCGGAAACACTAAATGTTCGCTCACGCGCGGCAACGATAAAATGATCTGTAACACTGGTGTCGCCAGCGGCAAAACATGGGTGCGCGCTGATTTATTCTGATCGGCTTGAATGGTCCAGAGTCGGTGATCAAGGTCAACATCCGGCCAGCGCATGCTGGCGACCTCATTAAGCCGCTGCCCCGTCAAGATCAGGAGTTGCACTAGGGGGCCGTATGGATACCCCATCGTCGTTGCTGCTTTCCAAACTGCTATAAGCTCATGATCGGTCAGAATCCGATCGCGCGAGACATTTCTAGCGGGAGCCCGAATACCGGCACATGGCGACTGTTCCAACAGTCCACGCTCGACTGCCCAGTTGAAGAGTTTTCGGATGGCCGCAAGCGACCGGTTAGCGGTCGTATGCTTGTCGGCCTTCATAATGCGGTCAAGGATCACCGTGACCTCATGCTTCGTAATCTCGCCAATTGGGCGACTGCGCCAAACCGTCGTGAACTCTCGATTCAGCAATCGCGCCGTCTCATGGGCGCTGCGGTTTTTGGGCCGTGCATAGGTGTCAAGGAAGTACGCGACAAAGGCGTCGAAGTTTTCGATGCCCGGAGTATGTCGCGCCCGCACTTTTTCGGCGCCGGGGTCAGTGCCGCGCGCGATCACGCGCAAGGCATTCTGTGCGGCTCCCCGCGCTTCGGAAAGACTGAGGTCGGGATACCGGCCAAGTGTTAGACGGCGTGGACGGCCGTTGAAGCGGTATACGAGCACAAACGCCTTGGTGCCAGAGTGCGAAATCCGGACGCCGAAGCCGCGTAGGCGTGCGTCCCACACCTCTCGCTGCCCGCTCTCGGGTGCAGCGAGATTGCGAACGGCGAGGTCGGTAAGGGCCTGCTGGGACATGGGTGCTACCTACCGGTAATTCACACATTTGCAGAGCGCACCAAAATCAGAAGGTCGCCCTAGGTAGCACATAGGTAGCAGAAAACAGTGCGCTGTGGCGAGGAGCAATGAAGTGGCATTGCTATCTAATGAGTTGATAATACTAAGAAAAAAAATTTGAGTTAGGACGCATGAGGAACTATGAGAAGTGGATTTTGGGAACTCTTAATCAGCGGGTCGTAGGTTCGAATCCTACCGCACCCACCATTGAAATCAGAAACTTAGGCATTTGCATTCAGGGGTTCGGCAAACAGGCCACCCTCGGGTCGTTCGCGTCCGCCACTTCGAAATCCACGACGGCACCGGCTGGCGTCATGCGCTCAACGGGCACGATAAACTGATCGTCGCGCACCTCACCGAGCTCCTTATCGGCACCTGGCAAGATCAATGTCGCGCGCGGCCCGGTCCAAACCAGCACCGTTCCGCCTTCGCTGGCAGCCCTCCGGGCCCATTGCTTCAAAGTCGAATAATACGGCTCGACACGCCAAGCCCCAGGACGCACCGGATCGACGTGAATGACGATGCGGTGAGCCCCCGATTCGTAGTTGATCAGAAACTTCGCCTTGGCCGGCTTCCACCGCTCGTCAAGTTGCGGCAGCCGCCGGTAGCCGCAGTAAAAGGATTGGCAGGCAGCAGGTCGCGCCTCATAGATCCGGCAGCCGCGCTTCTGGTCGCAATGGCCGCACCATTGCGCACGAGGCTTAGCCAGGGGCTCGACTTCCAGCAGCTTACAGCACAGCGTACAGTCCTGACAGGACCTGCCGGGAACAAGGTCGCTATCGCCTGAATTTGGTCTGACTACTGCTGAGTTCAATGCCGTCCACCTCGCCCGTCCAAGCTACCGCCCCAACGATATAAGCCCATCGCGCACGTCGATAAAGCGGTCGCGTTCCTCATGCGTCACGGCACGGAACCGGCGTGCAAGCATACGCTCCCCGCGCCCCATCGCCAGTTCCGTGACCGTCACCGCCGTGCGCCCCAGTTGCTGTACCGCGCAACGCCCAGCAAGCCCCCAGTCGCGTTCATGAACCGCCTGACTGACGACCGCGCCAAGATATGGCAACCGGCTTTGCGTGATCTGGTTGATCTTTGGAATATCCTGCCGGTACCCAAGCAGCGGCACCGTCAAATTAGCAAACCCGCTCGTGCGATAACTCGCCAGCAGCTTCGCCTGATCCTGCCCGCGCTTGAGCGCCGCCGAATACGGCACCCGGCGGAACCACTCCATCCGCCCCATCCACGTCGGGTGCGGTATTGCAAATCCAATCTCTGGTCGTGCCACAAGTGCCGCATGCGACTCCGGCACGACGAACGCCCCCAGAATTGCCCCGGAGGGCCCAAATGCGATCGCCGACGATCCAACCAGATCCACGTCGGGCCTGGCTTCAAGAAACGCCACTTGTCGCGCAAAGCGGTCAGGATAGCTGAAATCGTCGCCATCCATGCGCGCGACATAAGCCCCTCGCGCCTCATCCACGATCTGGTTCAGCCGTGCCGCGAGCCCCTTTGACTGGCCATCGTCGATGACCCGGATCCGGCAATCCTCGAAACCCGCGATGACCCCGGCTGTCCCATCCGTCGACCCGTCGTTGACAATCACAAACTCAAATGACCCGTAGGTCTGCGCCAGGATCGAGCGGATTGCGACCCCAACCGTCTCCGCGTTGTTGCGCACCGCCATTGCAACCGTCACCAGCGGTTCCCGGGAGGCCGGATCAGACGTCACGGTAAAACATCCGTCCCGGCCATCCAGACGCGCTGTAGGTACGCTCCCCTGCCAGCCGCCAACTCACTTCATGCACAAGACGCCGCGCAGCCTTCGCGCCCCTCTGCCTTCCAAACACAAACCGGCATATCCGATCAAGCACTGAGGCAGCTACACCGGTCGCACGGCTTGGCGCATGGCGCGCCGCTGCCTCATCAAGCAGCCCCGGCGCAAGCCGCCAAGCGGTCGCACGGCCTGCCGTTCTTGCAGTCTGACGTGCCCGCTCAAACAACGCCGGCAACCGCGCCCGGTAGGTATGCTCGCGCACCACCCGTTCATGACCTCGCGCCGCCATCGCATCGCGTTCTAACGGATTGGCCAGCAGGCGGCGGATCTGACCGGCGAGTTCGTCGGCACTGTCAAACGTCCCCATCTGCGTCCGCAAATCGAAATACTGATCAAGCCCATCCGCTGGTTCGGTGAGCAGAACTCCGCCAGCGCCTGGAACCTCAAACGTCCGCGCCTTGATCTGACGGCTGCGCGTGATCCGGCCATCAATCAACTGCAAGCCCGAATCCGAAAAATTCAATGAAACCCGCGACTGCTGGAAAATCCGGCCAATGTCGTCTGTCGCGACGACGCCATTATCCCACCCCTTGCCAAAGCAATCGACATGGATCCCGCGCTTGGCAAGTTCGCCAACCCACTCTGGACGATTGCCATACTTGGCCCCCAGGAAGCTCACGTCATACCGGCAACCGGCACTCGGTACGGGAGCACTGAGCTTACCCCCGCACGCAGCCCACTGCGAAACCGCAACATTGCCCAGCCCGTCACGCTTAGCTTGATCGAGAGCCGGTGCGTGCGTCGTAATATGCAGGTCCACATGGCGCGCGTAGTACCGCGACATCTGCTTGTACTTCCAGCTGTCATCCGTGCCCCAATTGACGACCACCGATGGCGAGTTCGCCCGTATCACGTCGAGGGTATCGGTCCAGATTTCGTGCGACATCAAAACCAAAAAGATGACATCGGGCTGAAACCGCGCGACCTCGGTCAGCAGCGCGTTGTTCAATGCCGCAAAGTCTGCATACGCTGAACGGTCCCAGCTATCGAACAGGCGCACCTCGCCGGGTTCGGCAATCCCTTGCAAGTCGGGGAGTATGTTTGCAAACTCATACCCGTCTCCGCGCGCCGGATCGCCATAGGCATGACGACCAAAAACCGCAAGTATCTTCATTGTGTTGGCGCCAAAAACCCAAACCTACGGACGTCAGCAATCATTTAAGCCTCCAGGATTCCCACACAAATGGAAAACACCAACTTTCCATGTGAGTCCTAAGCAAATCATCTCGGATCTTTTGGCGCTTCTCTATCGCGCCTGGAATAAAATCGTGAAATTGAACCTGCACGTTTCGGATCTTGCCAATCCAGCCACTAACAATTATCGCAGGAAGAACGTCATATTCCCCCCCTTCTATATTGATCTTTATGAGGTCGATCTGTGTCAATCCCAGGTCCCCAGCCGTCGCCGCGAACGACTCAATTCTCACTGTCTCCTCGCCGCCGGTTGCGGAGGCCTTTACCACGCTGGAACCATCGGCCTCCGCACTTATAGAGAACTGGCCGCTTGAGGCCGAGAGACCATAGTTGAAGCAATGGATTTTTGGATTGCTTGCAAAGCGCTGATCACAGGCATCGTAAAAATCACGGACGGGTTCAAACAAATATACCGTGGAACCGTATCTGTTGTAGATGGCATCGGCAAAATCCCCCTTATATCCACCAAGATCGATCACCGTACTGTCCTCATTCAGGTCGTAACTCAGGCGCAGAGTTTCGTCGCCTCGACATCTGAACCATCTATGCACAGCAATGCTGAATTCATCCCTCACGACATAAAGCTTATATAAAAACTTTGCTCGATTCTTGACTTTTTTGACTATTAACTTGGGGTGCATGAATTTGCCTGATCGTTGGATGTTGTAAGGGGCTTCTTCAGGTTGCAGATGGGTGGTAAACGCGACGCCACGCCTCAAACATCAGGATGCTCCACAGCGCATATTGGCCGTTTCGAACGCCGCTTTGATGATCGGC
>JBEBJA010000218.1:0-2234 GCA_040080145.1 Hyphomicrobiaceae bacterium | reverse complement strand
CCCCATACCCCACCGGCAAACCAGCGCCGAAACGACGCTGAGCCCACCAATAAACGCCATCATCCCCAACCCCGACCGCCAAACAACATCTGGATACGACGAGAACTGCAACCCGATCACGCTGACGACGCCCGCAGCCAGCGCAAACACCGCCGCCTGCACGTAACTCAGCGTCCCATGCCGCCAAACCAGCAGCGCACTAGGCACCGCCGACATCAACGCAGGCACGCCGCCAATCATGAATGAGAAAAGTACCCCGATCGCGAGCATCTTGGGCACCGCCTTCAGGCCCTCCACCGACGCCCCATCCACCACCGCCGAATATAGCGACAACGGCACCATGTAAGCCAAAAACCCGACAGGCGGCCCCAGCGCCACAATAAACGCCGCAACGCCAAACGCCCGCCTCAAATACCTCACCGCCTCGCGATCACCCATCAAGCACGTCCTGCCAAACTCGTTTCAGCCGCCGCAGATTTAGGCTATTCTAGGCCGGTATCGCCCTGGAGCCATCCATGGATATCCTGCGCCCGAAAATCGACCGCGTCTCCCTTGCCGATTTCGAGGAGATGCTCGCCGACCGGCCCGAAGATGAAAAGTGGGAATTGATCGACGGCCGCGTCTACAAAAGCATGGTCGGCGCAGTCTGGGAACACCACGTCGTCATCGACAACATCGGCCTCGCGATCTCCAACCACCTGCGCGCGCGCAGCATGCCTTGCCGTGTCTTCCGCGAAAACTTCTACCTCAAAAAAGCCTTCGACGACCTTGCCGCCCTGCCCGATGTCATGGTCCGTTGTGGCCCCATGAAACCCGGGCAAACCTCGGTCGAAGACCCTGTCATCCTGTTCGAGGTCGTCTCCAAAGGCAGCCAGGCCCGTGACCGCATGAACAAGCGCGTCGCCTATCAGCGGCTGCCCAGCCTCCAGCACTACATCCTCGTAGAGCGCGATAGCGTCCTGATCGACCACTACATCCGCCGCGATGACGGCTGGCATGGCGAGCCGCCGCTCGACACTGTGAGCGCGACGCTATCCCTCGCCGCCATCGAATTCACGCTGCCAGTCGCTGAAATCTATCGCGACATCAACTCAGCTTGAACGCGCTCAGTTCTTCCTAGCCAGCGGCCGCATGACCGACAGGAATCGCACGCCGATCTCGTTCTCCTCGATCCGCACGATCTCGCAATCGACCTCGACGCGATCCACCCGCATGACGAGCTTAAACGCCTGCCCGATGCTTGAAACACCATTGAACGGATTGACCCAGCCGGGCTGCATCTGCAGCCGCGCGCCCGTCACCGACTGATCCACGATCATGCAGGGAATGGTGGCCGAAATGCCGCCCGGATACACCAACCCCGGCGAGGATGTCGCACGCCGCATAGACCAGCGCTGATCACCGGCACGACCATCGGCGGGCGGAACCTTAGCAACGAGCGGCCGCACGCGGCCCTTTCCAAACGACATGACTTTACTCCGGCTATCTTCCGCCGAAGGATAAATCCATAAACATTACCAATAACTGAATCAAACACCCGAAATTAACTGTCTCTCGAATTACAATAGAATGCGCATCCGCTTGAGCGCCAAAACCATCACCACACCCACCGCTGCTCCGATGAACGCCATCGCCGACAAATGCTGCTGCATCGTCCCGCCCGCAAGCACCGCCATCACGGACACCACAATCGCCCCGAGCGACGCCCCAACGAGCCAATGCGCCGTGCCGCGCGTGTAGACGATCCAAGCCATACCCGCCCCGCAAATCCCGGCAGGCAGCGCGCTCCAGATGTACGTTTCCAGTGCCTTCTGCGCGGCCCATCCAAGCTGTCCCGCCCGGTCCAAAGCCAGCAGACTCGGTGGCCCGCGCCCGATCAGACCTGCGATCACCGACACCAGAAAAATCACCAGAGCTGCCAGAAACGGGGCAACCAGCGTAATCATCAAAAACGCCCACAGCGCCCGCTCGCCGTTAGTGCCGTTCGAGCTTTTAGGCTTCAGCGTCACGACATTGTCCTTCCGCGTCATCGGGCAAAATCCTTCTGCGTCATCGCGCGAGTTCCTTCAATCCGCGCCGGATCAGTTTCGCCGTATCGGCATCGGCTCCCAACTCCTTGGCCGCCACCGCCACCGCCCGGCTCGCATCCGCTGGACCATACCCAAGGTTGGTCAGCGCCGACATCGCTTCCGCCACATGATTGCCAGCTGGCAGCGCCTCGCCCTGCCCTGCCC
>JBEBJA010000260.1:0-2241 GCA_040080145.1 Hyphomicrobiaceae bacterium | reverse complement strand
GATGAAATAGCGGACTCTCTCGGCCTGCCGCATGATCGTGGCGAACTGGTCCGGCTGGTTCAGCCAAATCAACCCGCCGCAGCTGCCGGGATCAAGGTTGGCGATATCGTGTTGAAAGTGAACAACGAGCCGGTCACCCCGGATCGCACGCTTTCGGGGATTGTCTCAGGGATTGCGCCGGGCACCCGGATCCCGATCGAAGTGCTGCGCGGCGGCAAAACGATGACCCTGCAAGCCAATGTCGCCAAACGGCCGAGCCAGAAGGAACTGGCGCAAAGCTTGACGCCGCAACCCAAGCCTGACCTCTTTGCCGAACAGCAGGCACGCGGCGAAGGGCTGGCGGAAAGTGCGCTAGGCCTGCAGGTCCTGACCATGAATCCCGAATATGCCGCGCAGCTTGGCGTGCCGAGTTCGACCCAGGGGGTCGTGATCGTGGGGATCGATCCCTCGTCCGAAGCGGCCAACCGGCCGCTTCAACGCCGCGATATCGTGGTTTCAGCGAACATGATCGAAGTCGCGTCGGTCGCTGATCTCGATAAGGCGATTCGCGCTGCGAAAAGCGCAGGTCGTCCGAGTGTGACGCTCCAAGTAATGCGGCCAGACGTGCAAGTAGTATTCTTTGTTGCGCTTCGCATCAGCTAACAAGAGAGCTTGAAAGATTCAGATATATGTTAGCAGAAAGAATACTGCCCAACACTTAGAAACTCTTTCAACACATGGGAAAACCACTAGGTCCAACTAGATTCTGACCTACGCGCGCAGAGATACAAGTCAGCCACGGTTGCGCCACCGAGCGCAAGTCTCAAGCAAGCAGCCTTAGTTTGTTCGGAGGTCGGCTCTGAATTTTGCGCGATCGACGGACTAGAGCACGCCACAAAGCCAACGAATCCTATGACAAGAGCTGCATTTCTCATTGGAATTTTCCCTTCCTATACGGAGTTAGAAATATTACTCGAATGACTCGACGTATGTCAATCCAAAAAAATTGGCCAAGAGAGTCAAGAATTAAACGAGGGGACTAGGCTCTAGTAGTCTTTCGAGATTGTTTTCGAGTATTCCCTCCGGTCGCCTCGTTGAGGAAGTCCTCGTTGGCGGCGGCGCAGCGCCGGGATCAGCGGTTCAAACCCCCTCGGTCAGGAACACGCGGTAATCGGCCCCGGCAAAACGCAGCGCCCGCGCCTCCTGATAAGCCTCTGACTGATACCACGCCCGCGCCGCGTCCATATCGGGGAATTCGACGATCACCGAGCCCAAGGCCTCGGGCCCCTCCAGCGTCTCGATTGCGCCGTAATAGACCAACGGCTTGGCCGCGTGCCCAGCCAGCGATGGCCCGGCCTTTGCACTGTAAGCCGCCATGGTCGCGGCATCGTGCTCGCGCTCCTTGATGAAGACGATGAAGGCAGGCATGCGGATTTCCTCTCAGTTGGTTCGGCCCGATCATGCGGGGAGGAGCAACGCAGCGCAAGGGGACGTGGCCCGGCCCGCTAACAGCACCAATCCTTTGTCATCACCCAACGTGCCGACTTTTTCGTGCGTTGACCTTCGGTCAATCCGGCTCGTGCCGTCGTGCGAAATGTCTGGACGATGCGACCGGGATTTGGCTTGCGCAAAGCATGCCCTGCGCCAGGTCGAAGAGGCACAAAATGCCGTAACCCCGCGCCGGTCTGGCGCCCTTTGCCTCTCCACAGGCAGTCTGCGCAGGCCTGGCTATCGGCGCATTTGTTCAGCCGGAAAGCGCCGCGCGGCCCAGTGCAATCGCCCCGGTGATCCCGGCTTCATCGCCTAGCCCGGGGGTGACGATGTAGCGTTCCAGCCCCGGATCGAGCTGCGGGGCCTTGATGTAACCGCCAAGTTTGGCCTCGGTCGCGCGGCGGAGCGCTTCAACCAGGCCGGGGGTCTTCATCACTCCGCCGCCGAAAATCAGCCGGTCTGGCATGTGCAACAGGACCAGGTTGGCGGCGAGCTGGGCCACGTAGCCCGCGATCAGTTCGATCTTGTCGGGCGGACTGCCGAGCTTGGACAGGCTCTGGCCCCAGCGTTTCTCAATCGCCGGCCCTGCTGCCAGCCCTTCGAGGCAATCGCCATGGTAAGGGCAGAACCCCTCGTACGGATCGAGTTCGAGATCATGCGGGACCAGGATGTGCCCGCATTCATAGTGCGAAAAGCCCATCAGCGGCTTGCCGTTCCTGACCACTCCGGTCCCGACTCCGGTGCCGATTGTGGTATAGGCGAGCGTGGCGC
>JBEBJA010000132.1:0-2262 GCA_040080145.1 Hyphomicrobiaceae bacterium | reverse complement strand
TAGGGGCGTCATGATGAAACCGCCGCCGATGCCGAACAGCCCAGACAAAATGCCGACCGCGAGGCCGACGCCCGTCAGAAGGAAGGCGTCCATGGAGATCTGAGCAATGGGAAGGTAGAGGGACACGCGCGGTGGTGATCTGCCCTGTCGGAATGGCGGAGAGTGAGGCTTCCGCGTCAGTAGTGCATGGCTTAGGCTTGGTCAAAACGACAAATAGTCCCTGTTGTGAGGAAGCACCATGTTGAAAGATCCGCCACTGCTGACGATCCGTCGGGATTTTCCGCGTCCGAGCTTGGCGCTCGTGGATAAGCTCAAGGGCGCGCAGACGGGGCACATGACGGACGCGATGTATGGGCGTGGGGCGCTTGATGCGGAGATCAAGCCTGTCGATCCGAAAGTGGCGGTGTTCGTTGGCATTGCGCTGCCGTGTGAGAGCTTTGCCGATGACAACCTCGCCATTGTGGCCGCGCTCGCGTTTGCGAAGCCGGGCGACGTGTTGATTGCGGCGTCGGATGGATTTTCGCGCACGGCTGTGGTGGGCGACAATGTGGCGATGATGGCGAAGAATGCGGGCGTGCGGGCGATTGTGATCGACGGCATGGCGCGGGATCTCGACGGCATTGTGGAGGCGGGTTTACCGGTGTTTGCGCGCGGGATCACGCCGAATTCGTGTGTCAAGAATGGGCCGGGGAAAGTGGGTTTGCCTGTCGTGGCGGGCGGGGTGCGGATTGAGCCCGGTGATGTGGTGATTGGGGATCGCGATGGCGTGGTGATCGTGCCGCAGGGGCAGCTTGATTACGTGCTGGCGCACCTGGAGGAAATCCGGCGACTTGAGGCGGATATTCAGGGCAAGATCAAGAATGACAAGCTGGTGTGCCCGGATGGTATTCGGGCGCTGCTGAAGACGGACAAGGTTGTTTATGTGGAGTGATGGGGTGGGGGTTGCGTTTGATTGCTTTGTCGATTGTTGCTGTCGAGAGGGGAAGGCTGCTCGGGAGCGTCTTGTCACAGCGATCGACTTCGATGTCCACGCTCTCCCCGCCGCGTTCCCGGAATTTGGCGCGCTATTTTGCGTGACAAATATCCGGGATCTTTAACTGGTAGACGTACGCGTTATGTTGCTTAAATGTTGATCTGCGAGCCGAAGACGTTCTTCGTCTACATGACTGCGAGCACAGCGCGGGACTTTTCACGATAGCGACGGGTAAAGATCCCGGATATTTTGCTCGTGCTAATGGCACGAGAAAAATTCCGGGAACGCGAGTGGGGGGAGGGGCGCGTCGTTCATGCATTCGGGCACTGTTGAAGACGGATAAGGTTGTTTATGTGGAGTGATGGGGGTGGTTGTGCGCAACCGTTGCTCTGACCAGTTGAGGACAAGCTGTCCCTAATTGTTCCGATAAACGCGAACCGCCCAGACCGATACGGAACAACAGTGAGGTCTAGATACCCATTATTGGGTTGGTCGGTGTAAAGTTTCGTCATATTTCACAATCTCGTTTGCTTTGGGATCATTCAGGCAAGGGCCACTGGTTGCAGAACGACCCTAGACGGCAGGAGAGGAACCAACTTTTGACCGAGCTTTTGCGAAACAAAGAACAGGTGGTAAAATGCAGGTCCGTGCTCACTTCGCCACTGCTGCACCCAATGCTTCCCGGATACCGTCGCACCAAACAGCGTAATCCGGGGAACGGGGCCAGCCTGATCTCTAAAAAGTATCGCAGCTTCGTCAGTGACATTGCTTAATTCAAAATTAATCGCTGAGGTCGCGTGCATTGGTCGGAACAAGAAGCGGTCAAAACTGATGCCATTCTTGAATTTGATCTTGAATGGGTGGAATTCGTGAATTCCCGGTTCGACGAACTCCACGGCCTCAGCCCACTGTGGCGAGACGCAAATGAAGCCATCGACGTTGCTGCTATTGTGACGCAAGTTGAAACCCAATACCGGCACGGTCTCAAAATGAGAAATCTCGCATGGAGCATCACGGTCGAAAAATGTTTCTGGTGACAATTCAGAACTCGCAAGTCGAACTGTGTGCACGCCATCAAGGCCAAGGGGGTTTGAATCACCCGGCCTCCAATGTGGATATTTTAGTTGCGTCTTACGTATATACTGCTCCCCGAGGAATTTGGTCCGACTTGGATTATCATCTTCCAGATTCACATCCGACAACAAGTCGACATCACCCTCGCGGCGGTCGTCCCGCAACCAGAAAAATTCGAATTTACTATTATCACGAATATTAGTCATGAGAGCTGC
>JBEBJA010000123.1:0-2268 GCA_040080145.1 Hyphomicrobiaceae bacterium | reverse complement strand
TCAACAGCAGCACAGCTGACAACAGGATGACACCGAGCACGGCGGCGCGATTGCGCAAGAACATGTGCAGCGCTTCGCGTGTCGGGCTCGATGCTACAACGTCGCTTTCAGGACGGGTTGCCGTGTTGGTCATGCCGACTGCCGCCCGGTCTTGATTCGGGGATCGGCCCAGGCGTAGCAAAGGTCTGTCACGACATTGGCGATCACGACCATGATGGCGGCAAAGAACAACAGGCCGAGTATGGTCGGGTAATCGCGCCGCAGAATCGAGTCGTAGGCGAGCGTGCCGAGGCCGGGCCAATTGAACACCGCCTCGACCAACACGGCGCCTGACAACAACTGGCCGAAGTGCAAGCCAGTAACGGTGATGACTGGCAGGATGGCGTTACGCAGTGCGTGTTTAAAGACGACGTTTGTTTCAGACACGCCTTTGGCGCGCGCGGTGCGAACAAAGTCGGAGCCGAGCACTTCGAGCATGCTGGCGCGCGCAAGTCGGCTGTATTGTGCGATATAAATGATCGATAGCGTCAACGCTGGCAGCACCAGATGGTGGGCAATGTCGAGTGCCACCGTAAAAGCGTTACCTTGCAGCGCCAGATTGCGCATGCCCTGCACGGGAAAGATCGGCAGATACGAAGCGAACAGGATGACAAGCAGTAGTCCGGTCCAGAACACAGGGGCTGCATAGCCGATTAGTGAAAACACGGTTACGACCGTGCTGAAAACACCGTCCGGTCTGCGTGACGAGAGAACGCCAAGGACGGTGCCGGCCACCAGCGAGACGACAGTCGCCGTGGCAATCAGCAGGATCGTCGGACCAGCCCGGCTTAGAAAAAGATCGAGCACCGGCGAGTTGTAGTAAAAGGACCGGCCGAGATCGCCCTGCGCAGCCTTTAAAAGATAAATTCCGAGCTGCTCCAAAAGCGGTCGATCGAGACCATAACTGGCCCGTATCTCTCGAACAAACTGCTCACTGGCGCCGCCCATTTCTCCGATAAGAAATTGGACGGGATCGCCGGGTGCCAAACGGATCAGAAAAAAGTTCAATACCAGCACTGCCACGAGCAACCCAATGCCATAGGCGAGCCGCTCGGCAACGATGCTCACAATACGCATGGGGTTCCTTTACACCGGGCTCGCACGCGAACTCACTTCTTGTCGAAGTACATTTCATCCCACGGATTGAGCGAGCCCCATGGCCCCTTCGGAACACCACGCACATATTTGTGCTGGGCGGTCGTGTACTGCATGTGCGTCAGGTAAACGAGAGCCTGCTCTTCTGCCAGAATTTGCTGAAACTCGACGTACTGCTTTTTCCGTTCGGACAGATCGACCTCGGCAGCGGTCTTGTCCATCAGCGCGTCGACGCGGTCATTGCAATAGCCTTGCGTGTTGGTCCAGATCTGATTGCGTATGTTCTTGCACGAGAAGAGACGGTGCACGCCGATTACTGGATCGGGGTAATTAAAAATCGCATTCATCGACGCGTCGTAGTCGAAGCTCGACACGCGTTGGCTCCACGTTGCGAAATCCGGAGCCTTACGCAACGTTACCTCGATGCCAATTTTCTTGAACTGCGGACGCAGGTATTCAGCAATCACACCCAAATGTGTCGGCAGCCAGTTCGGCACTTCCAGCTGCATCTTGAAGCGGACGCCGTTCGCGTCCGGCTTCAAGCCAGCCTCATCGAGCAAGGCGTTAGCCTTATCGACGCCACCGGTGAATTTCGGCACATTGTCGGTGAAGAACGGGTTGGTCACATGCAGGATGCTGTGCGCAGCCTTTGGTGAGTCCATGAACAGCGATTTCACAATAAACTCTTTATCGATGGCATGCGCGATGGCTTGGCGAACCTTGATGTTTTTGAACGGCTCTCGGCGCAGGTTGAGCTCGAGATAATTGATGTGACCCACTGCCTCGTACCCATCTTCGGTCAAGTGCAGCTTCTCGTTCTTGCGTAAACGGAGTACATCGCGCTCGGTGAAGCTGGAATACGGCACGTAGTCAAGTTCGCCCTTTTCGAATGAGATCACGCGCGAGGCGATATCCTTTTGCGTTCCCAAAATAAGTCGATCAAGATAGGGACGCCCCTTGCGAACAAAGCCGTCGAACCGCTCAAGGATGAGATGCTGCCCCTGCACGTGCTCAACCACTTTGAATGGGCCGGACCCAACCACGTTCTGCATGTTGCGCGGGTGCGTCTTGATATCCTGGCCGTCATCGTAAATGTGCTTTGGGAGCACCGGCATCAAAAACGGCTGTAGCGCC
>JBEBJA010000019.1:0-44914 GCA_040080145.1 Hyphomicrobiaceae bacterium | reverse complement strand
TCTGGGCGCTGTGGGTGGTTACGCTGGCCTGAAGCAGTACACCTCGCTGGGCGGTTCGCTCACCGTGTTCTCGCTGCCATAATCTGGTAGTCCGGCACAAACTCTCGCCGCCATCACGCTTCCTCCGAAGACCCATGGTTCGCGAGTAAACTCGACTGGCGTCTACGCAAGCAGGCGCCGGTTTTTTTCTGGGAAGAGACAGCATCATGACTCCAACAGGAAGCTCGCACTTGGTGCGTTCCCTGACGCTCACGCATGCCGTGCTGTATGGTCTTGGTGTAACAATTGGGGCCGGCGTCTACGTTCTCGTTGGCGTCGCGGCGGGACGCAGCGGGATGCACGCGCCACTCGCCTTCATTTGCGCTGCGCTCGCAATGTCGTTCAGTGCGGCCTCGTTTGCGGAATTAGGAACGCGCATGCCGGTGAGTGCAAGTGAGGCGGCTTATGTGCAAGCTGCATTCGACCGCAAATGGCTTAGCCTTGCAGCCGGGCTTCTCGTCGTCGCGACGGCTACGATTTCGGCAGCGACGATCAGCGTGGGGAGCGCTGGCTATGTCGCCGTCTTTCTTCCGCTTCCGCCCCCTTTGATCATTTCTGGGGTCGTTCTTGCGATGGCGTTGGTCGCATGCCTCGCAACTGCTCAGTCTGTCGCGTTCGCTGGACTTATGACGATCATCGAAGTGGGTGGCCTTGTGATTATTATCGCTGCGGGGCTGACACACGGGTCCGGCGTCATTACCCGCCTGCCGGAAATCTGGCCGGTTGCTGGTGAACCTGCCGCGTGGACGGGACTGGCTGGGACGTCGCTCGTTGCCGTGTTTGCATTCATTGGCTTTGAACACCTCGTCAATGTCGCCGAGGAACTGAAGGATCCAAGCCGCACTCTGCCTCGCGCACTATTTCTTACACTCGGGATTACCGCCCTCCTGTACGCACTTGTCGTCTGGATCGCAGTCACGGCGGTCCCTCCGCAAGAACTTGCGCGGTCGTCTGCGCCACTTGCCCTGGTCTTCGAGCGATTGACCGGCTTTCCACTTGTCGCCATCAGCTCCATCGCGGTGGTAGCGACCTTAAACGGGGTCATCGTTCATATGATCATGATTGCTCGTGTGATTTATGGTCTGGCAAATCAAGGGGGACTGCCAAAGGTCCTGACCCGGCTGAACTCGGTGACGCACACTCCCCTTCTCGCAACGGCCATCGGTGCGGGTGCCATTCTTGTACTCGCCCTCGCCGTTCCGCTTGAAGGGCTCGCCGATCTCACGGCGCGCTTTACCCTCGTCATATTCGCAGTCGTAAATCTTGCGCTGATTGTCATTAAATATAGGGAGAGCGCCCCCCCGGCGGGGGTATTTGTTTGCCCGAAATGGGTGCCCGTGGCGGGTCTGGTCGCGAATCTTATTTTTCTTGTCGCAGATCAACTTGCACGATGATCGTATCGAGCGCTCACCCGGCAAGCAGGCCTCACGCATTGGCATTTGCGAGCATAGCGCGAAACCTGGCAAGCGCGACCATCATGTAGATCGCGCCTAAGGCCGCCATCCATGCCATCTGAGGCCATACGATCGAGAGCGGCGCATCGCGAAAGAGCACGCCCTGCGAAAACTTGACATAATGGGTGGTCGGAACCGCCGTCATGATGACCTGCAAATAGAGCGGCATGCTTTCCAGTGGAGTCATACCCCCAGACAACACTTCCATTACGATGATCGTCGGAAATGCTAACAAGGCGAATTGCGGCATCGATTGGGTCAACGTCGCCAACATGACACCTAACGCCATCGAGGCAAAGATACATACGGTCGCGCCGAGACAGTAAATCGCAATCGACCCATTTACAGTTATGCCGAGGGCGCCTTTTGCGACCAGCGTCAGCGAAAGGAGCACTGCGATTAAGACGACGAGACCATTCGCCCAAATCTTGGCGAATACAATTTCGCTGGCGTTCACGGGCATCACAAGCAAATGCTCGATCGTGCCATGCTCGCGTTCCCGTACGATGGCAGCGCCGACCAGAATGATGGACAACAGCGCGACGTTGTTCACGATCTCCATGATCGCGACGTGGCGGGTCTCGTCGAGGTTGGGGTTAAAGAACGAGCGGATCGTGAAATTGATTGGAGACTGAGGGGCCGTGCCATGTCTTTCGCGTAAACGATCCACTTCGCGGTTGACGATTTCAGCGATGTAGCCGGTCCCGATCCCCGCTTGCGTCATGGCAGTGGCGTCGACGATCAATTGGAGTTCGGGTTGCCGCGCAGCCAGCAGGTCCTGCTCAAAGCGCGGAGGAATAGCGAGGACGAACGTGTAGTTCGCATGATCAAGCTGTTGGTCAATGGACGCTATGTCGATGGACTTAGGTACCGCAAATGCCGGCGGACGCAATGCGTCGCGAATTCGCCCGGATAATTGCGAGCGATCAGAATCGGCAATTCCAACAGAGGCATTGCGCATTTCCGTATTAGCGCCGGATGCGATGAGATAGATGGCCCCCGTAAAGGCCCATACGATAAAAATCATCATCGCCCGGTCGCGCCAGACACTGGCCAATTCCTTCAGGCCTAGATTGAAGATGTTCGATAGTGCGCGGATCATGACTCAGCGCTCCTGTTTGTTGAGCAGCGCACGCGCCGCCAGCAGGTAGATGAAGGGAAAGATTGCTAGCGCCACGAACGCGGGAATGAACGCCTCAAACGGTAGCCCCTTGGAAAATACGCCAGTGCTGATCTGCTGAAACCACGACGATGGAAAACCGAGACCGATCAGCCGTGCCTCTGCCGAAAGGTTGGATATGGGCTGCAGGAAACCCGAAAAGTTTAGGGCCGGCATCATGGTGAGAATGGCGCAGGCAAAGATTGCTGCAACCTGCGTGCGCGCGAAGGTGGAAACGAAGATGCCAAACGTCGTTGCTGTGACAACGTAGAGTATGCCGCCGAAGAGAAGGGCGGCCAACGATCCTTTGATCGTGAGGCCAAGCACAAAGACCGCCAACGCAATCATCAACACCAACGTCACCGAACCGATGGCAACGTAGGGCAGGAACTTGCCGACCAGGAACGAACTTGTACTGGCAGGCGACACGGCGAGATTAATAATCGATCCGATCTCGCGCTCGCGTACGACGCCGAGGGCGGTCATCATCGCCATGATCATCATCAGCAGGAACATGATGACACCGGGAGTCATGGCATAGACGCTGCGGAATTCCTGATTGTAGAAAAACCGTGGCTGGAAGCCGAAGCGTGGCTGGGGTCGTTCGCCCGTTTCAATTTGAATGAAACTGGACACGAAGGACTGTGTAATTCCTTCTGCGTAGCCGCGCGCGGTATTGGCGCGAGCCGGATTAGCTCCATCCAGCCAGAGGCTGAGGGTTGGCTGGTGCCCGCGCAACAAGTCGCGCCCGAATCCCGGCGGGATCTCGACCACAAGGGCTACATCTCCAGACTGCAGGCGGCGGTCGACGTCCATATCGGCCACAACGGGCGAGCGCTGCGAGAAATAACGTGATCCAGCCAGATGCAAATCAAGCGACAGACTTTCCGCCGACCGGTCGCGATCAAATACTGCAAACGGCAGTGCTTCGATGTCAAATGATATTCCGCGAGCAAACGTCAACATCAAAATGAGCGGACCCAGAAAGGCAAAGCTGAGCCGGATCGGATCGCGCAGCACTTCGCGTGCCTCGCGAACGCCAAAGGCTGTCACCCACGTCAACCATGCATTATCCCACCCGGCGCTGGTGGCAGTCGGCGCGGTCATCTTAGGCAGGCGCAGGGCGATTCTGTGGGGATCAGTTCCTGGTGTGCCGGTATGGGGTTCAAGGCAACTAATGAAGGCCTGCTCAAGCGTTGCGACGTGGTGGTTTTTCTGAATGTCTTGCGGTGACCCTACCTCAAGCACCTTGCCTGCATGCATGAACGACACGCGATCGCAACGCTCGGCTTCGTTCATGAAATGCGTCGAGATGAAGATTGTCACACCGTCGCGCCGCGAGAGTTCGACAAGGAAGGTCCAAAACCGGTCGCGCGTTTCAGGATCGACGCCTGAAGTCGGCTCATCAAGAATTAGTACTTCGGGGCGGTGCAGGCACGCGACCGCCAACTGCAATCGTTGACGAACGCCTAGAGGCAGCGTCGCTGGATAAGTATCGGCGACCGCTTCGAGGTCGAATTTGGCAAGGGTTTGGGCAACGCGCCTCGCCCCTTCCTCATGTTCGATCTGATACAATTTCGCATGGAGCTGGAGATTGGCCCGGACAGTCAACTCCCCATACAGCGAGAACGATTGCGACATGTAGCCAACCCGGCGGCGGGTCTCAAGATCGGTGGCGTCCACTGACTTGCCGAGCAGCCAAGCCTTGCCCCCGCTGACGGGAAGAAGCCCGGTCAACATCTTCATGGTCGTCGTCTTGCCGCAGCCGTTCGAACCGAGAAAGCCGAAGATTTCGCCGCGTTCGATGCGGAAACTGACGGCATCGACGGCGACGAATTTGCCGAAACGCCGTGTGAGATTTTCGGCGATGATGGCGTCACCGTCGAAGGTGGTACGTGGTGGAATGACCATAGCACGGTTGGTCGTGATTTCGTCTGGATGCCGCAAGGCGACGAAGGCTTGTTCGAGCGTTTTCGTTTTCGCGGTGGCCAAGACTTCGGCAAGGGAGCCTGCGGCGAGGACGCGCCCTGCGTCCATGGCGACGATGCGGCTGAAGCGTTCGGCTTCCTCCATGTAAGCCGTCGCAACGAGAAGCGTGATATTTGGCTGGGACGCGCGGATGGCGTCGATGAGCTGCCAGAACTGACGCCGAGAGAGCGGATCAATGCCGGTCGTTGGTTCATCCAGGATCAGCAGTTCTGGATCATGCACCAGGGCGCAACACAGCGACAACTTTTGCCGCATTCCGCCCGATAGCTTTCCCGCAGGCCGGTCGAAAAACGGGTCGAGGCCCGTTGCCTTGAGGAGTTCGTCGTGGCGGGCCCGGCGCTGTGCCGGATCAGTTGCATACAGACTTGCAAAGAAATCGATGTTCTCGGTGACCGAGAGACTGGGGTAGAGATTTTTGCCAAGACCTTGGGGCATGAAGGCGATCTTGGTCGCAACTTTGGTGCGGTGGCGCGCGTTTGCCATGTCGCCGCCAAGCACCTCGACGCTTCCATGCTGGATGATGCGGGCACCGGCAATGAGGCCAAGCAACGTCGATTTCCCCACGCCGTCTGGGCCGATAATCGCCGTATCCGAGCCAGCAGGAATATCGAGCGAAATATTGTCGAGGGATGTTACCGAGCCATACCGATGCGAGACGCCCGCGATGACGGCGGCACGCCGAACGGTGTTGCCGTCACCGGGCATGGTTCACCTTGGGCGGTTCTGGCAGCTTTGGCTTCAATCCATCGGGGAAGACCGCATCCTCAGCGATTTTGAGGTAAGCGGTGCCGGTTAGCCCGGCTTTCACATAGTCGCGATAGGCCTCAAGCAGTTTGGCATCGATTTTCAGTTTGACGCGGTACATGAGCTTTTCGCGTTCGTTGCGTGTCTCGACGTACTTGGGTGTGAACTGCGCTTCACCTGCCACAAATGAAACCGTCGCCGGGATAACGTATTGAGATGCAGCGTCCAGAACGATGCGCGCCGGCGATCCAAGCGATACCCGGCCAACCTCTGACGTTGGCAAAAAGACTGTCATGAAGACGTCCGAGACGTCGAGCAGCGTTACGAGCCGGCCGCCAGCACCGACGATCTCACCTGGCTGCACAAGGCGATATTCGACACGGCCTGCGACCGGCGCGGAAAGCGTCATGTCGTCGATGTTGACCTGGATCTGGTTGGCTTGGGCCTCAGCTGCGTCTTTAGCGGCCTCGGCATCGGCAATGTTGGCATTAGCACCGGTGACCGAAGCCTTGGCGACGTCGCGCTCGGCTGTGCGTTTGTCGATCTCGGACTGACTGACAACTCCCCTCGTCAGCATCAAGGCGCGCTTAAGCACAACCTCGTGGAGCTTAAGTTCTGCTTCGCGGCTGCCCAGATCAGCCTTCGCTTTGCCAATTGACTGCTCGGCGCGACGCACCATTGCCCGAGCCGACGCTAATTGGGCCAGCAGTTCCGCGACGTCCATGCGCGCAACAATCGCGCCCTTGTCGACAAAATCGCCCTCTTTTACGCGAATATCGCCAACGCGTCCGCTGACTTTCGTGGCGATATCTACGCGTTCGACTTCGATGCGGCCGTTCGCTTGCGCAAGGCCCGGAGTGAGCGGGACCGTACGGGCATAGCTCCAGTAGGCATAGCCGCCAATCCCCAGGACGAGCGCGCTAACCGCGAGGATTGGAAGGTTGCGCATGACTGATTGACTCAAATGTTACGTTCGTCGCGACTTCAGCAGGATGCGGTGGGACGTCTTCAAACGACTGTGCCAAACAGCCGGCCTATCCCGGCGGTCGCCGCCATGGCGATGGCTCCCCAGAACGTCACACGAGCCATGCCCTTGATCGGGTCGGCGCCTCCAGCGCGCGCGCCGATAGCACCCAGGAGCGCAAGAAATGCTAGCGACGCGACTGTGACGATAGGAATGAGCTTGTCCGTTGGCGCTATCAGCACCATCAACAATGGCATAGCCGCGCCGACCGCGAAAGTAACGGCGGACGTCAGCGCGGCTTGGACAGGCTGCGCTGCCGTAATCTCGGAAATGCCAAGCTCATCGCGAGCATGGGCACCCAAAGCATCTTTAGCCATCAACTGATCAGCGACGGTTCGCGCGAGATCGAGTTCAACACCGCGCTTGACGTAGATCTGTGCCAATTCCTCGCGCTCAAAGGCGACATTTTCGTTCAGCTCCTTCCGTTCGCGATCAAGGTCGGCATTCTCGGTATCCGCCTGAGAACTGACGGAGACATACTCGCCGGCCGCCATCGCCATTGCGCCAGCAACCAGGCCCGCCACCGCAGCAACGAGGACCTCGCTGGGCTTGGTCGATGCGGCGGCCACGCCGACGATGAGACTGGCAGTCGAGATGATGCCGTCATTGGCGCCGAGAACGGCTGCGCGAAGCCAACCAATGCGATCGACGCGGTGATCTTCTGGGTGCAAGTGCAGTCGGCTCATGGTGGTTCCTTGGTAATGCCAATGCCCGCCGCAAGCTGGATCAGCAGTGCCCGCAAATAGACGCAAGCAAACGAGGAGCAGTCATTTGTTACTCGCTCCCCACAAAAATTGTCTACGCATCATCGCAGAGCATAAAACGCCTATAATCCAGTTGACCTGGATCAGACGCAAATATCGATCGAACAACGACGGCTCATTCCGTCGTCTTTCCGTCGAAGCGCTCTTTCGCGGCGGTTGCTTCTTCCTTAGTGGCAGCCACGAAACCATCGCGGTGCTGTGGCCCGCCGTAAATTGTGTACAGCCTCAGCGTCTTATGATTCGTATTGATTACGTTGTGTTTGGCGCCCGATGGCACGACGAAGGCGTCGTCGCTTTTGATCTTTGTCTTCTTGCCGTCGATCCAGACCTCACCACGGCCCTTCTCAACGCGGAAGAATTGATCTGCATTCTTGTGGGTCTCTTCGCCGATTTCCTCGCCTGGTTCGAGCGACATGAGAACCAACTGAAGATGCTTTCCAGTGTAGAGCACCCGCCGAAAATCGCTATTATCTTCCGTTAAGGCTTCGATGTCGTCGATAAATCCCTTCACCGGGAACTCTCCTTGCAAGCATGAATAAACGGGCGAACATTTCGGGCGTTACGAAAGATGGATCTCGAAAATACCTTTGGCATTCTTTCTGAATTCGACAGTATCGATGATTGTCACGGCGTTTTCGGCACTGCGCTTGATGTACTGGACCCGAATGGTCGTGACACCCGCAAAGTCTGCCGTCTTGCCGATTGCATCGGAAGCAACGTCCGCAATGGCTGTGGCTTCGTTGTTGCGGCCGCCGTGGGTGCTGCCGTTCAAGTTGCTGTTGA
This sequence comes from Hyphomicrobiaceae bacterium, assembly GCA_040080145.1. GTDB lineage: Bacteria > Pseudomonadota > Alphaproteobacteria > Rhizobiales > Hyphomicrobiaceae > JANXVY01. Next base: position 36,958 of record JBEBJA010000019.1, on the reverse strand, counting down.
CCCTCAGTGCATTAAGGAGTGGTCCATTGAGCGAAATCTCCACAGTCTTATCCTGAGCACCGATCGCCTTGATGACCGACGCTTGGAGGCTGGCGACCCCCGAGCCTGCCTGCACCTGCGTCGTCTGAGCGCCAGCAGATCCCGCTTCAAGGGCTGCGAGCGAAACCATCAATATTGATAGGGCGGCCGGAATTGATTTGATCATGGGGAACACTCTTTTGGAGGTTACGAAAACGGAGCGAGCACCGCGTGAAAAGACGCTCATCTCGGCTTCACGAATACGAAGCACCCGTCAGAATTGACAGACTCGGAAAATACTCATGCAGAAAGCCATGCGCCAAATAGGACCGCCAAATCTTCGCTTGCTTGCCAGTCTGCAACTTGCGCAACCAATGCACGAACAACACCGTTTCAACGTGGGGTAATGTTGCCACTTGGGTTGGCCTTTCTGCGGTGCCGTCGGGCTTACTGATCGCAGTCACCGCGCATATTGCAACGGACGTCGCGGCAGTACCTTTGTTGTGGACGATCCCGCTGGCGCTCTATCTTTTGACCTTTGTGATCGTCTTTCAGAGCAACCCAATGATTCCTCATCGTTGGGTCGTCAATGCCCAGCCGGCTTTGGTCCTAGCCCTTGTTTTTGTTTTGGTCGTCAATCCGATCAACTCGACACTCATTCTGCTCGCGATCCATCTTAGCGTATTCTTCGTGTGCTCGCTTTTGTGTCATGGCGAACTCGCTAAGCGCCGGCCGCCCCCAAGGGAACTGACCGGATACTTCATGTGGATTTCTGCAGGGGGAATGATCGGTGGCATTGCGACCGGGCGCGTCGCGCCGCACGTCTTCTCTTGGGTGGCCGAGTATCCCCTTCTGCTGACGCTGGCTGTTTTTGCCGCCCCGGCCTCGCCCGTCCCATCAAGGGGACGGGAGAGTATACACTGTATGCCCTCCTCGGAATGGGAGCGCTCGCGCTCGTGGCCATGAGGCAACGCGATACCAGTCCGGACCAGGCTACCATTGCACTCATTTTCGGCCTTTTGATCGGGCTCAGCGTTCACTTCTGGCATGCGACGCTCCCCTTCACGGCTATCGCAACCGTCCTTCTTTTGGGCAGCCATTTCGTTGCACCGAGCTACAGCACTTACATGACGCGCAATTTCTTCGGCGTCCTCAACGTCACGGAGTCGGCGGATGCTGGCTTGCCAAGTCGCACCAGGCGATAAATTGACCTTCTATGAACTCGACCCCGACATTGCCAAAATCGCCTGGAACCGAAACCTGTTCAACTTCGTTTCCGAATGTGCGCCCGAAGTCCCAATCGTACGGGGCGATGCGCGCCTCACGCTCGCTGACGCACCCGACGGCATCTATGACTTTATTTTTGTCGATGCTTTTTTAGGCGCTTCCATTCCGGTCCATCTTCTAACGGCCGAAGCGATGGATCTCTATTTTCGCAAGCTCAAGCCAAACGGCGTTCTTGGCATGCACATCGCCAACCGAAATCTCGAACTATCGACCGTCGTTGCCGACGTCGGCAAGTCAAAGGGTCTGATAGTGCGCATCTATGACGGCGGCGACGTGCAAGAGGATGCAAGCGAGATCAAGTGGGTGCCGCGCGTTGCCGCAGTGGCACGCCGCGACGCAGGCCTCGGCGGTCTTGCCTCCTCCCAATACTGGCCACTACGCAACGGTGACAGCAACCGGCGCGTCTGGACTGACGACTACTCCAACATCGCCGGCGCGATGCTCGCCAAATTGCGTGAATAGTAACGCCTGTTGCGCCCTGTACGGACTGAGTATTTTCCGAGTCTTTCTCGCCGATGTTGAGCGCGCTCTACTGGAATTGTGTTTCGTTCTTAGTTCCGTTCGTTATAGGCACGCCATGGGCAAAACGGGAAGCAAGTTGGCGCCGCAGGCGTATACATCGGAGGTGCAGCTTGGGCTATATTGAGCAGAGCCTCGGTCAAGATGAGAAAATTCTCTTCAAGGCACGCTTTCATTGGCTCAACTATGCGGTGGCATGGATAGAGTTGGCGTTTGTTCTGGTGGTTGGCGCGTGGATCATCGTGACATCGCCCGCGACTTTTCTGGTCGTGTCGCTCGTCGTTGGTTGTCTTGTGGTCCTAGCCTTATTGCTTGGGCAGATGCTGCCAGTTTGGACGACGGAAATCGGCGTCACGAACCATCGGCTCATCGTTAAGCGCGGGTGGCTTTCGCGCTCCACCGACGAGATTCAGTTGCGATCCATCGAGCAAGTCAATTTCGAGCAAGGGGCGTTTGGGAGACTTCTGGGCTATGGCCGTGTCGATGTGCATGGCACTGGAGTCGGCAATCTGCTTCTTCCATCGATCGCAGATCCTCTGACCTTCGTTCAAGCGATCGACAATGCAAAGGGTATTTCGAATAGCGTGGCTACGACAGCGTGAGCCAAAAGCTCATGGGTGGAAGAGGATAGTTCCGTGCAAACCCTCGACCATCCATTTGTGTCCTGGACCGTTGCGCTAGGGATTGGTCTCCTTATCGGCATCGAGCGTGAGCGTCGCAAGGGAGAAGGACCTCGCCGTGCAGCAGCGGGTCTTCGAACATTCGCAATCACATCCTTTCTTGGTGCCAGGGCGATGGAAACCGGCGGCGCGCTCCTTCTTAGTGAGGCTGCGGCAGGTGTCATGCTCCTACGGGACTTTTACTTGACCCAGCCGTCGCCGGTGCTGTGCTGTCAACGGTCGCAACTGTCGTCCAAATATCAATTCTGGCCGGTACCTCTTAGTCCCGCGACATTAATCGCGCTCGCGATGCCATTGAGCTTTGCGGGTTTGGCTGCAATCGGTTACGGGCGTTCCGGCAACGGACGGCGCGCCTCGTCTTTTAATCGGGTGCCATGGCTGCCGGCGCGGCGATTTCAACGGCGGCCTTTCCGCCGTTCCCCTATCTCCACGAGATAGGGGAACTACAGTTCCGAAGGAGCAGGACGTGTTCCCGGGGCGCGACTTTGAACACACAGCGTAAACAAAGGGGGGGCTCAAAAAACATCACTCGTGGCGGAGAGCTTCGATAGGATCGAGGCGCGCCGCGCGACGGGCTGGAAAATATCCAAAAATGACGCCGACGATCGCTGAAAAGGCGAAGGCGACAATGACGATTGTAGGATTAAACACAAACGGGATGTTCAAGGCCCGTGTCCCGGCCAGCGCGAGACTCAGTCCAAGAACAATGCCGATAAGGCCACCGAAGAGGGAAAGAACGATCGCTTCCATCAGGAACTGCAACAAAACTTGTCCTTCCAACGCGCCGATGGCCAATCTGATGCCGATCTCGCGCGTCCGCTCGGTGACGGAAACGAGCATGATGTTCATGATGCCAATTCCACCAACCAGCAGGCTCACGCCAGCAACTGCCCCCAGTAATCCGGTCAAAACGGTTGTCGTTCCGGTCTGGGCTGCCGCGATCTGCTTCATGTCGCGAACGGTGAAATCATCATCCTTACCAACGGTGATGTTGCGCCGTTCTCGAAGGAGACGTTCTATGTCCGCTTGGACTTTCGACGTTTCGACACCATCGTCGGCGGAAATTGAAATGCTTGATATGTTGATATTCCCAGCAATACGGCGCTGAAAGACGCGCAATGGAACTATTACGACGTCATCTTGATCGGATCCACCGCTGGATTGGCCCTTGACTTCAAGAATCCCAATCACCTCGCAAGCAACTTTTCCGACACGCAGGCTTCGCCCAACCGCGCCTGCCTTCGCAAACAGCTTGTCGTGCACGGTCTCGCCAATAATGCAAGCGGCCCTGCCGCCACGAATTTCGCCATCGACGAAGGTGCGGCCGGCACTCAGCTGCCAATCTTGCGTCTTGAAGTAACCGTTATCGGTACCCGTCACGAGCGTGTTCCGGTTTTCCGATCCGGCGATGAGCGTCACCATTTGCTGAGCAATTGGCGCAATCGCCCGTACACCGCGAAGTTGACCAGTCAGCGCATCCACATCCCGGATCGTGAACGTCTTCGCATCGGAGCTCGCGCGGCCGGGCCCATGCTGCCCCGGCCGGACAAAAAGGATGTTGCTGCCGAGCTTGGCGAGATCGGCAGCAACCTTGGCCGTCGTGCCATTTCCGATCGTCACCATTGCAATGACGGCGCCCACGCCTATCACGACACCGAGGACCGTCAGAGAAGATCGAAGAGCGTTGCGCAGGATAGCCTGAAACGCGAGTTTGATGGCTTCGTAGATCATCCCAGGACCTGCTTGTTTGGCGTGTCGGAATCGATCTTGCCATCGACAAAACGGATAACGCGTTTGGCATATGCTGCCATGTCCGGTTCGTGGGTGACCATGACGATTGTAATGCCACGATCACGATTGAGACCCGTCATGAGATCCATGATCTCCCGGCTGGTCTTAGTATCGAGATTTCCTGTCGGTTCGTCTGCGAGCAGCACGTCGGGGTTGGTCACTATCGCTCGTGCAAATGCTACCCGCTGTTGCTGGCCTCCAGAAAGCTGGTTGGGCGTATGTCCCTCGCGGCCCTTTAGCCCGACCTGCTCCAAGGCGCTGTTTGCCATGCGTCGCCGCTCGTCGAGAGGCATTCCTCGATAGATCAGAGGCAGTTCGACATTCTCCACCGCGGAGGTTCGTGCGAGCAGATTGAATCCTTGGAAAACGAAGCCGAGGAAATGCCGCCTTAACAAAGCGCGTTGATCGCGACTCAAAGCCCCTGCGTCGACGCCCTTGAAGAAATATGACCCAGAACTTGGTTGATCCAAGCACCCGATGACGTTCATCACGGTCGATTTTCCCGAACCCGACGGGCCCATGACAGCGACGAACTCTCCAACTTGAATTGTCAGATCAACGCCGTTGAGCGCATTCACGATCGCCTCGCCAGAGCCATACACTTTTGTGACTTGTTCAAGCCTAACGAGAACCGGTGGACCGTTGTCCAGGGTTTGCAACTTTCCAGGGTTCAATGTTTGATAGCAACCGTATCGACGACGACCGCTTGCCCCTCCTTGATTTCACCTTTCAGGATTTCCGTCCGCTGCCCGTCCGTCAGTCCGTCGACAACCGGCACCGCAACTGGCGATCCGTTCAGGAGTACCCAGAGCCGGCGCTGCGTGCTTATCGCCTCCTTCGGTTTCGAAGGGCGGAACGACCGTCCTCCTGGCAGGAGCTTTTGAAGCAAGGTTCCTGACGAAGTCGACCGAACGGTCGATGCAGGCGAAAAGCGAAGGGCCGCGTTAGGTGCTGTGAGGGCGTTCTTGACTCGCTGAACAATGACCTCGGCGGTCGCCGTCATCCCAGGCCTCAGCAACAGCTCGGAATTGTCTGTCGTGAGGACGGCCTTGTAGGTTACGACACCCTGCACGACCTCGGAGCCAAACCTCAACTCGCGGATTTGCGCCTTGAACCTGCGATCAGAATACGCGTCGACACTAAAGGAAGCTTCCTGTCCTTCCTTGACTCTGCCGACGTCTGCCTCGTCGACGTCGACCTGAACCTCCATCTTCGTCAGATCTTCGGCGATAGTGAAGAGGACTGGCGCTTGGAGCGACGACGCGACGGTTTGGCCCGGATCGACGTTGCGCTTCAGGATGATGCCGGCGATCGGCGATACGATGCGTGATTTGGCAAGGTTGGTTTCGTCGATCAGCAGATCAGCCTCGGCGACTGCCACGTCAGCTTCCGCACTAGTAACGGCCGCTATAGCACGATCGGAGGCGGCCTTGGCGGCTTCGGTATCTTGGATCGATGCGAACTTTTTGCTCGAAAGCGAAAGTTTGCGCTCATATACGTTCGCAGTTTCGATCACCGTAGCCTTTGCATTGCCGACCTTAGCTTTTGCTGACGCTACCTTTGCACGAGAACTCGCGACCGTGGCTTTGAGCTTGTCAGTGTCAAGTTCCGCAAGCACGGTTCCAATCTTGACCACAGAATTGAAATCGACGTTAACCTGTCTCACGGTGCCCGACAGCTCACTTGATATCTCGACTTGGTTGGTGGGTTGGACTGTGCCGGTCGCCGTAACGATCGCCGTAATATCACTTCGTGTTATCGGATCGGTCACGTAACTTACTGTGCGACCCGAGCCGCCAGCCAGAAAATAGAAATAGGCACCGCCAAGAACCAGTGCTGCGCCAACGGCAGCTAAAGCGTTTTGCCACGACAAGGACCAGCTGAACCGGGGCCGCCCCCGCGCTAGCACAGCCTCCACTGTCGGCCGCTCATGACTTTTGGGTAACGGGTTCAATCGTCATTGCCTCGCATCACAATATGTACACCCAGCCGGACAATAAGCCGCAAAAAACATTGCTGAATTTATCCCACACAAAGTCCGGCGCTGAAATGCGCGCATGCCGCCTCATGGCACTTAGGGCAGCATCCTCTCAAGCGTGCGGTCCTTCAAATACCAATGATGAAAAATGGCTGCTGCGGCGTGAATTCCAGCCACGATGATAAGGGCGTTGGCGAGCACTTCATGGATGCCCTTGACTGAACCTGCGAAAGTCCGATCAGCTGCCCAGGGGGAGGCCACCTGAAGGAGCCCAAAAACCGGCAATGGCTCCCCGCGAGCGAATTGCAAGACGATACCGACAATAGGAACGGCGATTAAAAGAACATACAGAGCGTAGTGTGCCGCGCGTCCAGCTTTATCTCCCAAGACTCCAAGGGAAGTCGGCTCCGTGAGCGGAAGCTGGTCGCGCAACCGCCAGGCTATGCGCACGGCAAGCGCGGCCAAAATGGCTAGGCCGAGTGAGATGTGAACGGTCAATCCCGCGGCTCGCGTTGGTCCTTTTGGAAAGACGTCGCCGAACGTACCCAGCAACCATGCTGCCAAGACCAATGCCACCGTCAACCAATGAAGGCTCATCGCGACAACGCCGAAGCGGCTCTGCGTATTATGCAATTGCATGATGATCCTCTAAATTGATGGATGGGTTCGGATCAATCTAGAACGTCGTGGCAAGCATTATGAGGTTCGGAAAATACTCAGTTCAAAATGCCGTGTGAATAATTTCCGCTCTTACAAAGACTTACTCATCATACGAATGAGCAAGATAAGCGCTTAAATGCCAGACCGTTCGCGGATGCGCTCGCATGCGCCGTCGATCAAAGCGGGGTTGGCGGGGTCTTTTTTCAGCCGGCCACGACCTGGTTTTCTGCCCTTGCCAGTAGGCTGATTGTTACCTTTGCTGACTGCGCTGCTCTGCCGGCGGGTTACGTAAGTATTTTCCGACTCTTGGCTTGACGCTCGCCGCACACAAAGATTGGCGCGGCCGCCGCCCCGTCTTGTCAGCAAGAAAGTTGAGATGTCCCAATCTCTGCCGCACCCTCAACTGATGCGAGGCCTCAGTGAGGCTGATGCACTCTCCCGCCTGCAGGTTGAGGGATACAACGAACTTCCAAGGCCCGACCGGCGGACACCTTTCCGGATCATCCTTGAGGTCTTGCGCGAGCCGATGCTTGCGTTGCTGCTTGGCGGCGGGCTGATCTATTTGTTGCTGGGAAGCCTTCAGGAAGCCCTCATTTTGCTGGCCTTCGCAACCATGTCCGTCGCGATCACGGTTGTTCAAGAGACCCGCACGGAACGCGTGCTTGAGGCGCTGCGCGACTTAACGAGTCCGCGTGCGCTCGTCATCCGCGATGGGACGCTTCACTGTCCGCGATAGTGTCGGCGGTTTCAGGGTCATCGACCTGGGGCAGCAACACTTGGTACGCATCTTCAACGGCAATTTCGAAAAAGGGGGGCGGCTTTATCGTGGCTTCTGGCTCCAGATGGGCGGGCGGATGCGCGCTTGCCTGCGCATTAACGGCGAGGCTGTGTACGAGTACGACTTCAGTGCATGTCACATTCGCCTTTTGTATGCAGCAATCGGGGTGCCGTGTCTCCCGAAACCGTACCAAATTCATGGGTTTGAATCCGCCCGCGGCATCGTCAAGCACGCGACGCTCGTGATGATCAATGCGTCCTCAGAAGGTGCGGCCAGAAAAGCCGTCGTCAGGAAGATGAGGGAAAAAGGAATCCCAGGCGGTGAGGCGTATGCGAGCCAAATGATGGCGGCCATCAAGACGAGGTTGCCCGAGATTGAGCAGTTCTGGTACCGAGGCGTGGGGAAGCAGCTGCAACGCTGCGATTCGGATATCATGATCCGATGCCTGACTGAGCTACTGGACCAGCAGATTGTCGGCCTTCCCGTTCACGACAGCATCGTTGTTCAGAAGCAGCATGAACAGACGTTGATCGAGGTGATGGACCGGATCTTTGAAACGGAAGGCGAGGTGATTGCCATCCAGCTTTTGTCGCACTTGGCGAACAAGCCGCGGCGCGACCGCCGTCGGGCTGGAATTCGCAATCAAGATCTTACCGCAACCACCGCGACACGCGAAACGAAGACCTCTGGAATTTGCAAACACGATCTTACAGTAATGGAGGAGCGCGTTGATGGTCTTGTGGATCAACCGTCCGCATCCTCGGTCCCCGTCAATTTCTCATCCTAGCCGTCGTTCGAACTGACTTCGCCAATTCTGATCGACTTGAAGTTGATCATTTTGCACAGGAAAGCGGTCGATGTTGTCACCGCTCGAGTTACTTTTCGCGCTTTCGTAAGTGCCTTCGGTTATTCGCGTAGAACGATGAATTCGGCGGACGCCTGGTTGTTGGCGCTAACAACTCAGGGGTGCTACGCGGATTCTGCGATCGTGAAAGTGGCGAGGTCAGAAGTTGAACGGCCAGGCAAGAGAAAGATTTCGCCTGCGTTGGCCTCGACTCTTTGCGGGATAACGTTACACGAGGCCTAACAACTCGGCCTGATTGCTTTGCATCCCGCTGCACATCCGACCTCAAACCAAAAAGCACTGGCGAAACGTTGGAACGCTGGAGCGATACCTTCCATCGTCGCTGTCGCTCCAGAACGGCCGTGGGAGTTCGATGATATTGGGAAGTCAACCTGGTATAGCCGAGCCCATAATTCTTAGGTTGATGCCATGGATTTGCTGATCGCATTTCCTGACCAATTTAAAATTGAGGCCGTACGCGAGAGGTTATGCGAGGTGACCATGTTTCGTCGATCATATTGCAATCCTAATAGAACTGATCTGCCGGTGGATCTGTTAATATCACAAATTTCAAACCGGCTCGATTGGCATGATCGCAGAGCCAGTTCTGCGAGTCATACTGCGTTGGGTTAGGTGCTCGAGTGTCGATGCTCGGCTGTCGGTGTTCCCTGTTGCCGAGTCTAATTGATATGCGACGTCTCTTGGCTTTTGCTTGTCGAATTCGTCGTTCTATCCCACAAGCTGACATTCGCGTCATGTGAACGGTAACGGATCTCTCGCCTCCGAGTATGTCTGCTCGTTGAGGCATTGCGCCGGAGGTCAGCCTCCGGGATGGCAGGTCTCGTGTCGATCGTTAACGCAGACACGCCTGGTCATATGCTATATGGCGTCTCCGTAATGTCCGCCAACGCTCATTGGGTTTCCCGTGTTCCTTCAAATCACCACGACCCATCAGCCCGCGACCGACCTTGGGTATTTGCTGCATAAGAACCCGGGGCGGGTGCATGAGCTGGAACTTGCGTTCGGCAAGGGGCGGCTGTTTTTTCCGCTGGCGAGCGAGGCCGTTTGCACGGCGGTGCTGGCGATGGATGTCGATCCCGTCGCGCTGGTGCGAGGCAAGGGGACCGGCGACGGGTTGCTCGATCAGTATGTGAACGACAGGCCTTACGCGGCGTCGTCGTTTCTGAGCGTCGCCATGGGCCCAGGCCGTGTGAAAACGCACACGGATCGTGGTAGGGTCGCCCCACTGAATCGGGGGGTATGGATGGCCGGGTTCGTAGAAGGGGTTGATCGTAGCCAGAGCACGCTGCTCCCGGCGTCGCTCGACGATTACGTCACCGACGAGAACCCGGTCCGCGCGGTCGACGCTTTCGTCAACGGCCTTGATCTTAAGACACTCGGCTTCACCAGCATCGAGGCGCTTGAAACCGGCCGACCTGGATACCATCCCGCAATGATGCTCAAGCTGTATATCTACGGCTACCTCAACCGCATCCCCTCCAGCCGCCGCCTCGAGCGCGAGTGTCAGCGCAATCTCGAGCTGATCTGGTTGACCGGAAAGCTCGCGCCCGACTTCAAGACCATCGCCGATTTTCGCAAGAATTACGGCGAGCCGATCAGCAAGGCCTGCCGCGCGTTCATCGCCATCTGCCGCAAGCTCGAGCTGCTGAGCAAGGCCAGCGTCGCCATCGACGGCTCGAAGTTCAAGGCGGTCAACGCGCGCGATAAGAATTTCACCGAGGCCAAAATGAAGCGCCGCCTCGAGCGGATCGACGAAAGCATCGCGCGCTACATGTCCCAGCTGGAGACAGCTGATCGTCAGGCCGCGCAGGGTGCCGAAGTACCAGCAGCAAAAGTCACGCGGCTTAAAGACAAGATTGGCAAGTTGAAGGAGGAAGTCGCCCGCCTCAATGCGATCAACACGCAGCTGCAGGTGAGTGAGGGCAAGCAGGTTTCGCTGACCGACCCTGATGCTCGATCGATGGCGACAAGCGGCAAAGACACCGGCATTGTTGGCTACAACGTACAAGCGGCCGTCGATACCACGCATCATCTGATCGTCGCGCACGAGGTGACCAACATCGGCACCGACCGCAGCGCACTTGCCGACACGGCCGAGAAAGCCCGCATCGCGATGGGAGCTGCCACGCTCGAAGCCGTCGCCGATCGCGGCTACTACAGCGGCGAAGAAATCCTCGCATGTGAGCTGTCCAACATCACCGTCACGCTGCCCAAGCCTCAGACCTCTGGCGCCAAGGCTGCCGGCCGGTTTGGCAAGCAGGACTTCGTCTATGTCGCTGCCGATGACGCTTATATCTGTCCGTCCGGTGCGCGGTTGCGTTTCCAATTCACCACCATGGACGGGGCCAAATTGCTTCGCCGCTACGGGACGAGCGCCTGTCGGACTTGCGCTATGAAATCACAATGCACTCCCGCCTCCGAGCGGAGGATCTCAAGATGGGAGCACGAGGCGGTGCTCGAAAAAGTTCAGGCGCGGCTCGATCAAAATCCCGAAGCGATGCGCATGCGCCGCTCCACGGTCGAACACCCGTTTGGCACCATCAAATGCTGGATGGGCGCAACACACTTCTTGTGCACGACGCTGCCCAAGGTCGCCACCGAGATGGCGCTCAACGTGCTCGCCTACAATATCAAGCGCGTGATCGCAGTTCTCGGAGTTCATGCACTTGTCGATGCCATGTGGACATAAAGGAGGATTGCGGAACAAGAAGCCGAACACGACACTTCAGCGAGCCCAGCTTGGCCGATGGGCGCGTTTCTGAAGACATTTTCTGCCAAACCCGGCGAAATCCAAGGCTCGCCAGCGGCCCGACCTAATTTGGCGGCGTTTTCACACGGCCTGGGCCGGTTGCTGCGCGAGGCGATTTCGGGACGGTCGAAGGAGCGGCAGGAACTGGCGGACACCGCGATCCCGCTGGAAGCGGTCGTGTCGCCGCTGCCGGTTGGGCGGCGGGCGGCGTGGTTGCGCGACGACGGCGGCGGGACCGATCTGGTGACGCGGCTGTTTGCGCCGCTGGGGTATACGGTCGTGTTCGAGCCGATTGCGATGGATCCGTTGCGCCCAGATTGGGGGCTGTCGCCTTATGCGACGCTGACGCTGACGGGGACAATCCGGCTGAGCGAACTGCTGACGCACCTTTATGTGCTGATCCCGGTGCTGGATGCCAAGAAGCATTATTTCATCGGCGACGACGAGGTCGAGAAGCTGCTGGCGCGCGGCGAAGGCTGGCTGCAGGCGCATCCCGAGCGTGACCTGATCGTGTCGCGCTATCTCAAGGGACGGCGTGCGCTGGTGCGCGATGCGCTAGCGCGGCTGACCGAGGACGAGGACGCCGAGCCTGAGGCCGCCGCCGACACGCGCCCCAAGGATACCGCCGAGGAGGCCATCGAGCGGCCGTTGCGTTTGCACGACCGGCGGCTGGATACTGTCGTCGAGACGCTGAAAGCGCTCGGGGCTAAGCGGGTGCTCGATCTGGGGTGCGGGGAAGGCAAGCTGATCGGTCGGTTACTCAAAGACAAACAGTTCGAGGAGATCGTGGGCGTCGAGGTCTCCAGCGTCAGCCTGGAGCGGGCGCAGGGGCGGCTTGAGAAGCTCTCCGAGCGAGCACGGGCGCGGGTCACGATGTTGCACGGCGCGCTCGTCTATCGCGATGCGCGTCTGCGGGGGTATGATGCGGCGGCGCTGGTGGAGGTCATCGAGCATGTCGAGCCCGACCGGCTGGTGCATCTGGAGCGGGCGGTGTTTGGCGATGCGGCCCCACAATCGATTGTCGTGACGACGCCGAACGCGGATTACAACGTGCTGTTCGAAAGCCTGCCCGCCGGGCAGTTCCGGCATGCCGATCACCGGTTCGAGTGGTCGCGAGCGGAGTTTACGGGTTGGGCTGGGCGGGTGGCCGACGCGTTTGGGTACGCGGTCAGGCTCGAACCGCTGGGTGACGTTAACGAGGCTCACGGCGCGCCCTCGCAGATGGCGGTGTTCACGAAATGAAGATTTCCATTCCAGAGTTCTCGCTCGTGCTGTTGATCGGCGCGTCAGGGTCGGGCAAATCGACGTTTGCGCGGAAGCACTTTCTGGCGACCGAAATCGTTTCGTCGGATGTCTGCCGGGGGCTCGTCAGCGATGACGAGAACTCGCTCGAAGCCACGGCGGATGCGTTCGCGCTGCTGCATGCGACGCTTGAAATCCGGTTGAAGCGGCGCCGCCTGACCGTGGTGGACGCGACGAACGTGCGTGCGGAAGATCGCAAAGCGCTGATCGACATCGCGCGGCGCTGGCATGCGCTGCCGACGGCCATCGTGATCGATCCTGGCGAGGACGTGTGCCACGCGCGAAATGCGCTGCGTCCCGACCGGCAGTTCGGCTCGCACGTTGTGCGCAACCAGACCCGCGCGTTCCGCCGAGGCTTGCGCGGGATGAAGCGCGAGGGGTTCGGGCACGTCTACGAACTCGATAGTCAGGCCAGCATCGACGCGGCGGTGATCGAGCGCGCCAAGCTGTGGACCGACAAGCGCGAGGAGACGGGGCCGTTCGACATCATCGGCGACGTGCACGGCTGCCTTGCGGAGTTGGAAGCATTGCTGGCCAGGCTTGGCTACGCGATAGAGACATTTACCGATGAAGTGATGGGGCCACGCTATCGCGTCACGCCACCCGCGGGGCGCAAGGTCATCTTCGTGGGCGATCTCGTGGACCGTGGGCCGCGCGTGGGCGATACGCTGCGGCTGGCGATGGACATGGTCGAGACCGGCGTCGCGTTCTGCGTGCTGGGCAACCACGAAGCCAAAGTGGACAAGTGGCTGCATGGCCGCGACGTGAAGATCACGCACGGGCTCGACACGACCATTGCCGGTCTCGACGCGGGCGGCGACGCCTTCAAGGCACGCGTGAAGGGCTTCATCAAGAAGCTGATCAGCCACTACATGCTGGACGGCGGCAAGCTTGCGGTGGCGCACGCCGGGATCAAGGCCGAGATGCAGGGCCGGGCATCGAGCGCGATCCGCAATTTCTGCATGTACGGCGAAACGACCGGGGAGACCGACGAGTATGGTCTGCCCGTGCGCCATAACTGGGCTGCCGACTATCGCGGCGATACCCGCGTTATCTACGGTCATACGCCGGTCGTGGAAACCGAGTGGCTCAACAATACGCTGTGCATCGATACCGGTTGTGTGTTCGGCGGCAAGCTGACGGCGTTGCGCTATCCCGAGATGGAGATAATGAGCGAACCCGCGCGGGCCGTTTACGCCGAGCCGGTCCGCCCGCTCGCCGCACCGGTATCGCAGCGGTCGTCGCAACAGGAGCACGACGACAGCCTCGATCTTGCCGACGTGTCGGGCAAGCGTATCCTGACCACGCGCTATTCGCATTCGATCACGGTTCGGGAAGAGAACGCGGCAGCGGCGCTCGAAGTCATGGTGCGGTTTGGCGTTGATCCGCGCTGGATGATTTATTTGCCGCCGACCATGTCGCCGTGTGAGACCTCGGGCGAGGAGGGCTTTCTGGAGCACCCGGCAGAAGCGTTGGAGTTCTACCGCAAGGCTGGGGTGCCCGGCGTGATGGCGCAAGAAAAGCACATGGGATCGCGCGCGGTGATGGTGATCGCGCGTGACGCGGGCGTGGCGCTGAAGCGGTTCGGCATAACGACCGGTGATCACGGCGAAATCTTTACCCGCTCGGGCCGCGCGTTCTTCAAGAACCGCGACGAGACACGCGAAGTCGTGCGGCGGACGGTGGCAGCGGCGGAGGCTGCCGGGCTGTTCGACGAATTGGCGACCGATTGGCTGTGCCTCGACGCCGAGATCATGCCGTGGTCAGCGAAGGCGCAGGCGCTAATCGAGCAGCAGTATGGACCCGTCGGGGCTGCGGCCCGGGCGGGTTTGGAGTTGACGGAAAGCGCGATGCTCGCCGCTGCGGCGCGCGGGATCGATCTTGGATCGCTGCCGGCCGGACTTGGCGAAAAGCGCCTACGCGCGGACCGGTTCGCCGCTGCCGTGCGCCAGTACTGCTGGCCGGTGCAAGGGCTGGATGGCGTCAAAATCGCGCCGTTTCACCTGCTCGCCAGCGAGGGCAAGGTTCACAGTGACCAGACCCACGCGTGGCATATGGCGACGCTCGCAAAGCTCGCCCGACATGACAACCTGTTTCAGGCGACGCGGACTCGAACGATCGATTTTTCCGATGCGTCGAGCGTGAGCGGGGCGATCGACTGGTGGCTGGAGATGACTGGCGCGGGTGGTGAAGGCATGGTGGTCAAGCCGCCGTCGTTCCTGGCGCGCGGGACCGAAAACCGGCTGTTGCAGCCCGCCGTCAAATGCCGTGGCCGCGATTACCTGCGCATCATCTATGGGCCGGACTACGACCTGCCGGAAAACCTCGTGCGGCTGCGCAAGCGCGGGCTCGGTGCCAAACGCGCTCTCGCCGCCCGCGAGTTTGCCCTTGGCCTCGAAGCGCTCGAACGCTTCGTCGCCCGCGAACCGCTGCGACGTGTGCACGAAGGCGTGTTCGCGGTGCTCGCCCTCGAAAGTGAGCCGATTGACCCGCGGTTGTGAGCGATTGCGTCAACGATCGTCGTCGTCGTCATCGTCGCGAAACTCGCCGGCGAGCGTGAGCCCTTCGATTGAGGTTGCGCCACTGGACTTCACGACCCGGCGAGGCCGCTTGCCGGTTTGCGCTTGAATCGCATCCGCCAGCGCGTCGGAATGGGTGACGACCCAGATGCGGGTATCGGCGGCAGCACGCCCGATCAGCCGCGCCAAGGGCGGCAACAATGCGGGATGCAGGCTCGCCTCCGGTTCGTTCAAGGCGACCAGCGGCGGCAGGCGATAGCCCATGAGGGCGCCCAGCAGGCAGAGGTATTTCAGCGTGCCATCCGAGAGTTCATGGACGCCGAACGCGCGCGGCATGTCGGGGAACTTGAGGCTGAGTTCGCACCAACTGCCGCTATCACCCGCATCCAGCCTTGCGCCCGGGAATGCATCGTCGACAGCGGCGGCCAGTTCTACTGTATCCTTGCGGATGACGAACAACGTGGCGAGCACGGCGGCGAGATCTCGGCCATCGGGCGACAGCGTCGGGGTGGTGATCGCGTGGCAGGGCGTGCGGATGGGTGAGGCGGCATCGGTGCGGAAATCGTGATAGAGCCGCCATTCGAGCAGTTCGCGGCGGACCGCTTCAAGTTCGGGATAGCGCGCGCCATCGCGGAATGCTGCAAGGGCGGTCTCTGAGGGGAGCACGGCGTTCTTGTGGCTCTCGCGCGCGCCGTCTTCGCCGCGCAGCATGACCAGCGGACCTTTGCGCTCCATCATCACCACGTCGCGGCGGCCTTGGCGCATGACGAGGCGCTCTTCCTTGACGAGTGGTTCAATCGTGAACGCGGCCTCTGACGGCATGGGCAGACCAACCTCGACCTCATAGGAACTCGGCAGGCCGACCTCTAGCCCGTATTCCATCGTCTCGAAGTGCGCCTTCAAAATGAGCCGCACCGGCTTCCCGCGCTGGCGCGGTCCTGCCCACAGCACCGACCCGATGCCGCCGTCTTCGGCAATCGCGCGCGTAATCGAACCGTCGGCAGCGCGGCGCAGCAGGCCGAGCGCTTTGTAGAGATTGGTCTTGCCGACACCGTTGGCACCGACGAATACCGAACAGGACTCGACGGGCAAGGTCAGCCCGCGCACGGACCGATAGCCTTGGATCGTTACAGCCGTCAGTGCCACGTGCAGACCCTCTCTATTTCGAGCAACACCCATCGACAGCGGATTGTGCTCCACCCAGCAGCTTGATGTTAAGCCGGCCGCCGGTGAAGAGCATATCGTCGAGCGCTTCGCCCAGATCGGCGCTGGTGACCGACCTCGCGCCCCGCACGATGCTCGCTTGAGCGGTTCGGCGCATCAACTCTTTGATGAAGGCAGCGCTGACGCCTTGCGTGCGAGTCACGGCCTCGGCAATGACCGCCGGGCTCAGGTTCAATCCCTTGCCGTAAAGCTTCACGAGTTTGGCGCGCCCGTCGTCGTCGGGCAACGGCACCTCGATCGCCTGATCGATGCGGCCAGGCCTCCCTGCCAACGCGCCTTCCAGCTGCTCGGGCCGATTGGTCGTCAGCACGAATAGAATGTCGGCGTCCTGCTTGAGGCCATCCATCTCGTTGAGCAATTTGTTCAGCAGCGACTCTTCGCATGGGCCGCCCATGTTTTCGCGGGCCCGGGCTATCAGGTCGACGTCTTCGATGACGACGAGGGCTGGCTGCAACAGGCGGGCGAGACCCATGTATTGCCCCAGCAGTCCGACCTGACCTGCGGTAATGATGAGCGTCGTGTGGCCGGGAAGATGGCTCGACAGGTAACGGATCGTGTGGGTCTTGCCGGTTCCTGGCGGACCGTAGAGCAGGATCCCTTTGCGGGTGGATTGGCCAAGCGCGCGCAGCGCCTGACGGCTGCCGACGAAGGTCAGCACGTTGCGATCCAGCAGCTTTAAAGTTGCGTCCGGCAGGATGACATCCTCGCGGCCGACGGGCGGCAGGCGGTGCACCATGATGCCCTTTGACCGGCCGCTGTAATCGCTGTCGTCGTCGAGCGACAAGACTTTGCCGCGATAGGACCGAGAGGCATTGACGGCTGCTTCCAGCGCTTTGAAGCAACGCTGGGTGAAATCGCTACCTGCCTCGCCGGCCGGCAAAGCGATCTCAACGCAGGTTCCCGCTTCCTGACCATGTTCGCGATGCGACGAGAGCACCACGGCATAGCGCAGGTCGCCTTCGCGACAGAGCCATAGCCCGTTGTTGAGGCACTTCACCGGCACCTCGTCGCCGATGTCCACGTCTTGGTACTGGGCGGCTGCAATCGACGGCGCGTATTGGCCGTCCTTGCTGAGTGCCGCAAATGTTAGCGTCTCGTAGCGATGCTGCTCATAGATCCCGAAGAAGCGGACCGGCGCAGCCGAGAACTGTTTGTCGATCGCAATCTGCACATCGGCGCGCATGTGGCCCGGGAATTGGCGCGAGGTTGTCACCAGCTGGTCTTTCGCGATCCCGGCGAAGTGCCACGTTAATGCCTCATGGGCGTACTTGAAGCGCACGGTTTTGGTCGCCTCGCCCAGTTGCCCGGCTGCTTGCTGGATACAGTCGCTGCAGATCAGCGCGCCAGCGGTCTTGAAATTCACCTCGGACGCGTCCGCAGGCTTACTGCAAAAAGCGCAGCAGTGAGCGCCGTCGCGTGCGCCCCCACCGATCGGCTCGGCGGCAATCTTGAGCCCATGACCGCTCGCATTGATTTGCAAGCGCGCGGCATTGATCATTGCATCGGCGACACCGGCCGGATAACTGCCGCACGCGCATTTGCCTTGTTCATCGACGTGTTTGACGATGATTGCAGCGTAGGCCGGCGTGATGCTGAACACCGAACCGAGCAGATCGACGACGAACTGCCAGGGCGTCTCGTCATCGTTGTAGAGCACGACGTGGACGTTGCTGGCGCTGGCTGGAACGTTGAGCATGGAAGACTTCCCGGTGGCGGAACTTGATGATGTAATTTGGAGCCTATCATCCGAATGCGGATCGACGATGAATGCGGATGAGAGTCAGCGGCAAGATTGGAGTTAAGGTTATCGCAAACCTTCCGGCTGACGTGGGATGGGCGAACCTCGCCCATCCCGTTTCGTCTCAGCAGGCGTTCTTGATCGCCTGCTCCTGGAGGGCCTTTGGCACCGGTGCGTAGCGCGCCAACCGCATAGTGAAGCTTGCCCGCCCCTGAGAGAGGGACCGCAATGCATTCACGTAGCTGAACATGTTGGCGAGCGGCACATGGGCTGAAACCTCATGTGCTCCCGCTTTCATGTCCGAGGCGATCACCACGCCGCGTCGGCTTTGCAGGTCGCCGATGACGCCGCCGAGGTAGTCCCCCGGCGTCGTCACGGTGACGAGCATGAGCGGTTCGAGCAGAACCGGATCGGCTTTCGCAAACCCGATCTTGAACGCTTCGCGTGCCGCCGCTTCGAAGGCCATGCCGGAGGAATCCTTGGCATGGAATGCACCATCGACCAGCGACGCCTTGAGCCCGATCACCGGATAACCAGCAAGCCCGCCCTGCTGCAGCGATTGCACCAGTGCTTTCTCGATCGAGGGCACGAACTCCTTTGGAATTGCGCCGCCGGTCAGTTGGTTTTCAAACAGCAGATCGGTCTCGCCGTCCGCGCGCGGTTCGAAGACGAGACGGACGCGCGCCATCTGACCGGTGCCGCCGTTCTGCTTGCGGTGGGTGTAGTCGACCTCCGCGCGGCTGGTGATGGCCTCGCGGTACGCGACGCGGGGAGGTCCGATTTTGCTTTCGACATGGTGTTCCTCCTTCAAGCTCTCGACGCAAATCATCAGGTGCAGCTCGCCCATGCCGCTGATGAGCGTCTGCGCGGTTTCGGAATCGACAGCGACGCGCAGAGACGGATCCTCGCGCGTCATCATGGCGAGCGCCTGCCCCAGCCGCTCATGATCGGCGGACGAGACCGGTTCGATGACGGCTTCGATGACCGGATCGGGACATTCAAAGCCGCCGAGCACGATCGGGTGATCGGGATCGGCGAGCGTCTCGCCGGCCCCGGTCGCCTTGAGGCCGACGATGGCGATCACGTCGCCGGCGACCGCTTCATCGATCTCAGTCTCCTGGTTGGCGTGCATCCGCAGCAGCCTGCCGACGCGCTCCACCTTTCCGCTTGCGCCGTTGATAAGTTGCATGCCGCGCCGCATGCGGCCGGAATAAATCCGGACGTAGGACAGCGCGCCATAGCGGCTCATCTGGACCTTCGAGACGAGGGCGGACAACGGCTCGCCGTTGCTGGCCGCCCGCGTCACGCTGGCTCCGGTGCGCGGATCGACGCCGTCCACCGCCGGCCGGTCGGACGGCGACGGACAGAAGTCCACGATCCCATCGAGCAGCGGCTGCACCCCGATGTTGCGATAGGCCGAACCGCACAGCACCGGCTGACACCGGCCCGTGACACAGCCCAAACGGATCAGGTTGCGGATCTGATTTTCGTCGATGGCATTTGCATCCTCCAGGTAAAGTGCGAGCGCCGCGTCATCGAACTCGACGACCTGTTCGAGCAGATGCCGCCGTTGCAGCTGAGCCTCGGCATGCAGTCCGGCCGGAACCGGGCTGACGCGCGGCGCGGTTGCTCCCGCGTCCCACAGCAGGGCCGTCATCGACACGAGGTCGACGACGCCGTGGAAGCCGGCTTCGCTGCCGACCGGCAATTGCAGCACCAACGGACGCGCGCCGAGCCGTTCGCGCAGCATGGCGACGCACATCGCAAAGTCGGCCCCGGTCTGATCCATCTTGTTGATGAAACAGATCCGCGGCACGCCAAAGCGCTCCGCCTGCCGCCACACGGTCTCCGACTGGGGCTCGACGCCGCTGACCGCCGAGAACACAGCGACGGCGGAGTCGAGCACCCGCAAGGACCGCTCGACTTCGATGGTGAAGTCGACGTGGCCCGGCGTGTCGATGATCGTGATGGCGGCGTCGCGCCACTCGCATGACGTGGCGGCGGCCGAAATCGTAATGCCGTGCCTTTTTTCTAAGGCGCGCCAATCCATTTCGGAGTTGCCTTTGTCGACGTCGCCGACGGCGTGAATGCGGCCGGTGTTGAACAGAATGCGTTCGGTCAGCGTGGTTTTGCCGGCATCGACGTGGGCCATGATGCCGATGTTTCTGAGAGTTCGCGTCATTGTCTTGCTCGCAAGCTGACGGCTGCCGGAACGTGACTATGCACGCCGGGTCTGGCCGTTTCGAAGCATGCTCAATCGCTCGGGCTCGACGACCGCCGACGCATTACGCGCGCAGACGTTGATCCAAGGACGACCGGCAGTGGCTTCAAGTTTTTAGAAATTGGAAAGCAACGAGCGGCGTTTGGCGTCCGGTCGATTGCGAGGAGGCGCCGCGACACGCCCCCTAGGAGCGGTCAGCGTGCCTCCCGGTACTGGCTATCGTCAGTCATGACGTCCTCCGCGCTCCTGGGCCTTATGACCACGGATGCGTCCTATAGGATCATCCGCGCGCTGTCAATAATTGCATCGGAGGTCGGCTCATGTTTTGCCGATTATACAGAAGCCGTCATTGGGGCCCGACGTGATTGGTGTCTTGGTCTTCGCCACCGACCACTTCCGCTTCTGGGTGCATAGCATCGGGCCTCCATTATCGATCTTCTACTCAACCCCGAAAGCAGCATCGCAACATCATTATTGATAAAGCGCACCATGTTCACTGTCTTGCTAGGTATTACGATCCGTGCTTTTCGTGCCACCATCCGAAGCACATCGACCGGCGGCGACAGGTTCCCCCCACTAAAAATTCCGGAAACCACCAATTTTACCACGTCGCAATGCAAGAGCTGCAGCGTGTTTGCTAGCACTAGCAACCTGAATCAAGTAGGCAACGTGGTGAGAATTTGGCTCAGAGTCAGCATGAGAGGGAGGGATCGTGCCAGCGCCGTTTAAGAGAGACTGGCGCACGGATTTCGGCCTCGATACCCGCGAGCCACCGAGCCTCTACATCACCAACAGTGACATCTTGCCATCGACTCCGCAGAGCCATCTGCTTGCTCGCGCCTTTGTTGACTTGGAAGTCGACGGCATCCTCTGTATCGATCACACGCCGTTGGTCTACTTCAAGCTTGTCGACAATCTTGCATTTGATGCGGTCTCGGATTTGCACCGCCGTTTTTGGAATCACGGTGGCGCCCCTGTTCTCGTTCTGATTTCCGATGACAACGTACACATCTACTCAGGTATGGCGCGACCGGTCGGTGCAACAGAAGAACGGCCGCCAAGCCTCGTCACCGAACTGGCTCGTGTTGCAACAGGGCTCAGGGAGTTCCTCACGGCGTTAGAGGTCGGTGAGTTCTTCCATCAGCACCAGCGCTCGTTCAATCCATCGCAGCGGGTTGACCGAGCCCTACTTCAAAATCTGACGAGCGCCCGACGGCGCCTTCAGGCTCTTGCGAATGCTGATACCCATCGGGATGTGCTCGACGGGCTAATCTGTCGCTTAGTCTTCACATGCTACCTTTTCGATCGTGGCGTAATCGGAAAGAGCTATCTTGAGAGCGCGGGCCTAACCGGCGTCAACCACTTGCGCGGTCTGCTCGCGCTTTCCGATCGCACAGCAGTGCGAGAGGCGCTTTATCGCCTCTTCGAGCAGCTGCGTAATGACTTCAACGGTGATCTCTTCAGCGACGATCTTGCGAAAGAGAAGCAGCTCATTGGTGCTGAGCATCTGAGCATTCTCAAGGACTTCTTCCAAGGGACGGATATCGACACCGGACAAGCGACGTTCTGGCCCTATGACTTCAAACTCATACCGATCGAGACGATAAGTGCTATCTATGAGCAGTTTCTGTCGGATGCCGACGAACAGAAAGGCGCTTTCTACACTCCGCGGTTTCTTGCGGAAATCGTGCTCGATACGGCCGTCGAAGGCTTTGGGTCTCTGCTTGGCCGACGCTTCTTAGATCCCGCCTGCGGCTCGGGTATATTCCTTGTCGCCCTGTTCAACAGAATAGCCGCCGAATGGCGGCGGGCCAATCCTGATGCCAAGAACGATCGTACCGCAACACAGCTCATGAAGTTGCTGCGGGAGAGCCTGTTCGGCATCGATGTCAGCCCGATCGCTTGCCGCATCGCTGCGTTCAGTCTCTATCTGGCCTACCTTGATCAGCTGTCGCCGCGAGACATCCAAGCGCTGCAAAAAAAGGGCAAGGCACTGCCGCGGCTGGTTGCAGCCTCGTCGAATGAAACGGGCAATATCAGCTGCCGTGACTTCTTCGACGAAGCGAGCGCTCCTGTGCCGCGCGCCGACTTGGTGATCGGCAACCCGCCGTGGGGCAGCATTGCCACCAAGGACTCGGTTGCGGCACGATGGTGCGGCACCAATTCGCGATTGCTTCCCGATAACCAGATTGCTGTCGCGTTCGCCTGGAAGGCTCCTGAGCACGTCGAAGCTGGTGGTCGCGTGTGTCTCGTGCTCCCGCACGGACTTCTCTTCAACACCAAAGCGGTCCCCTTCCAGGCGTCCTGGCTTCGTACCTACGCGGTCGATCGGGTGCTGAATCTCGCGGATATGCGTTGGTATCTCTTTGAGACGGCGGTTCACGCGTCTGTCGTCATTCGCTATCGGCCAGAGAAACCCGGACGCAAACAGCGAATTGAATACTGGTGTCCAAAGACGGACTGGACGGTTACTCAAGCTGAGATCATCACTATCGGCCCCCAGGACCGTTCCACGATCTTGGTCGATGAGTTGTTGCGTGATCTCGACGGCCCAGACGCACCACAATTGTGGAACCGACAGTTTTGGGCGACTGGTCGCGACTCCCGACTCCTTGACCGTCTGAGCGACCTCCCGAGATTGCGAGACGTTATCAGGCAGTCGCGCGATCGTAGCGAAGACAAGCGTTGGCTCATAGCCGAAGGATTTCAACCCGTCGGCCAAAATGATGACGCCACCGATGCAAAGTCCATCGATCTCCCATCACGCAAATTCGTCTCGGCGAAGAATAAGAACATTGATCTCTTTTTGCTTGAAAGGGACACACAGCCGCTGCTGTCACAGCGGATCGACGTACGAGGCCGGTCCAACAAGAACACCATGATCTTCAAGGCGCCGCATGTGCTTGTGGCGAAAGGCTTCACGAAGATCGCGTTTGCCGATTTCGATGTTTCGTTCCGGCATGCGCTGCGCGGCATTGCCGGACCCAAGAAAGACCGTGATTTGCTCGCTTTTCTCGCGGCCTATCTGCGAAGTGACCTTGCAAAGTACTATCAGTTTCACACGTCCAATTGGGGGGGCGCCCGCCCCGAAGTCCATGTTGATGAATTGCTGCGCCTCCCCTTCACACTGCCGGAAGACAGTTCGCAACCCAAACGCGCCAGCCAAATCGTGCGGGAAGTGGCACAGATCATTCAGGGTGCCGCAGCTTCCGCTAACCACGCGTTGGCCGATCGAAGTGGAATTGTCGAGGAAGCCAATCCGAAGATCGAAGCTTTAGTTCAGGAGTATTTCGATATCGATCCCCTGGAAGAGAAGCTCATCGAAGACACCATCTCGATCACAATCGGCAGTATCCAGCCGAAACGCACGCGGATGGATGTGCCGACACTGCGACCTAGCTCGCCGACTGAACTCACAAATTATCTCACCCAAGTCTGCGATATGTTGAATGCATGGTCTGCAAAGAGCAACTACTTGGTCCGCGGACAAGTCCAGGGGTCTCACAACATTGGGGTTGGCGTGGCGATGTTGGAGAAGGTGCGGAAGCAGCCGGGCATGGTCCCGCCTGCGAAATTGCTCCCAGACGTACTCCACGTGTTGAACGACATCCGGACGGCTTTTCCGCAGAGGGGTGCGACCCTGGACATCGTTCGCGGCCTCATGGCGTTCGACGGTAACAGGCTCTACATCGCGAAACCCATAGGTCGGCGGTTCTGGTCGACAACGGCCGCGATGAATGACGCCGACGAAATTGCGACAACGATCCTCATGAAAGCGGCCAAGAACGAGACATGATGCACCTGGGCTCGCCAGATGACTGGATGGACTTCCTCGATCCGATCATTCCCGACATTGTTCACTTGATTGCTGATACCTGGCCGACATCGTCGGCGCCGGCGGGTGACGAGATGGAAGACGCGATCACGAACAGTTTTTGCCGTACTTTGCGCGCTTCGCGGACGGCTCGGCTGCTTCCTTTTCAGATCCATCCCCAATACGTGGAACTCGACGGGGCGAAGGGGGAAAAGCAAGGCCGCATCGATATCGTGTTCTCGCCGTTTGTTCCACGAGAAGACATCTATTTTGCGTTGGAATGCAAACGTCTGAATGTGCGCGAGCCACGTGGTACAATTCGGCCCTATCATGCTGAATATGTGCATGACGGCATGACGCGTTTCATTAGCGGGAAGTACAGCATTGCTGGCCACGCTGGTGGTATGCTTGGATACGTCCTCGATGGTGATGTGGGCCACGCAATGGCCGGTGTCGAGGCGAATATTGGCCAACATTACAAAAAGCTCTGCATGGCCCCACCGGGCAAGTTCCAACCCTCGCGAATTCGTCCAAACGACAGCTGCGCGCAGGAGACCCGTCATCGCCGGTCGACGAGTTCTAGCGATTTTGCAATACATCACCTATTCGTTGCATGTGACCCAACAACGCCGCTTCGTGCGAAGCCCTTCTCTAGTGACTCGCGGACAAATCGGCCACGAAAACGTAGAAGGCCTAATGCCTGATCCCATGTCAGGGTCCGCTCGCAAGCACTCAACAGACATGTCCGTATGCCGATGCTTGGACCAACGGCGCAGAATGTAGGACTTCCGGTTTCTCCGCATCTCGACTGTCCTAGAGCTCGTGGTTTCTTCAACCCGCAATTTTTACCAAGTGTTGCTGTCCCTGCTTTAGCCCTTGCTATGCCTTGATGTTGCAGTATTCTCTGCGTTGCAAAGTTATTGAGGCTGCAGATGAACGATCTCCACAAGGCATTGGCCGACATCGGCAGCATTCGCCTTCAGTTAGCGTCGGGAACTATGTTTCGCGGATTCGGACCGCAGGTCGTGGCGGCGACCGGACTGCTCGCACTCGCGATGGTTGCCGCTCAGGTCGCTTGGCTCGGGACCAGCGATCCTGTCGTTTTGCTCGGCTGGTGGATCGGCTTGGCGGTCGTTTCCACAGTGCTGATTGGCCTTGAGATGGTCGCGCGCACCCGTCGCCATCATGGCGGTCTCGGCGACGCAATGCTGTTTCATGCGGTGGAGCATTTTTGTCCCGTCGGCGTGGCGGGCGCGGTGATTGGAGCTATCGTGCTTCGGTGCGCCCCTGAGACCGCATGGATGCTACCGGGACTGTGGCAGATCCTGGTGGGACTGGGCCTCTTTGCCGCGATACGGTTTTTGCCGCGCACAGTGGCCATCGCCGGCGCTTGGTATTTCGCGGCAGGCAGCGTGGTTCTTGTCCTCGATAGCCAAACCCACGCGCTGTCACCTTTGACGATGGGACTCCCGTTCGTGATCGGTCAACTGCTGCTGGCTACCATTCTTCGCGTCGCCCTGGGAGAAGACGATGCGCAAGCCCTCTGAACCTAGCACCACTGACGATGCGCCGTTCTCCTATGAGGGGCTTGATCGAGTCATCCACGAAAAGGCCCGCCTTGGAATTCTCACGTCTCTGATGGCCCATCACAAGGGGCTGGCGTTCGCAGACTTGAAGCAGTTGTGTGGCCTGACGGACGGAAATCTCAGCCGTCACCTCCAGGTATTGGAGGAAGCGGGCGTCGTCGAACTCGTCAAGACCTTCGAACGCAAACGCCCGCTGACGACGTGCCTGCTGACGCCATCCGGCCGCCAGCGTTTCCTGGATTACATCGGCGTCCTGGAACGCGTCGTCCGTGATGCTGCGACGGCCGCCGGCGAGCCCCGCAGTGCCCCCTCTATACGCTTGCGACCCAAAACGGTTTGACGAGCCGAACGCAACCGGCTCCCCCTTTTTTTGTCAGGAGACTTTGTGATGCAAAGCACTTGCGACTCCAAATACACCTCAGCCAAACCGCTGCACGTCGCCATCATCATGGACGGCAACGGACGCTGGGCGCTGAACAAGGGCTTGCCGCGCGAAGCCGGGCATCATGCCGGCGTCGCGACCTTGCGCAAAGTCGTCGAGGCGGCTCCCCACCTTGGGATCACAACGCTGACCGTCTATGCCTTCTCCGTCGACAACTGGACCCGTCCGGCCGGCGAGGTCTCGGTGCTCATGTCGATCTTCAAGCGCTACCTCGAAACCGAGGTCAGCCGGCTTGTCCGGTCCGGTGTCGCGCTGACCGTCATCGGCCGCCGGGATCGGCTCTCGAACGGATTGGTCACGTTGATCGGCGAAGCCGAAGCTGCAAGCGCAGCGGGACGGCAACTCTCGCTGCGGATCGCCATCGACTATTCGGGCCGCGAGTCGATCCTGGCAGCAGTCGCGGCGGCGCTCGCATGCCAGCCCGGGCCCTTGACCCGCGATCAGCTCTCGCAGCTGCTGGCGGAAAAGCCCGGCGCGCCAGATGTCGATCTGCTGATCCGAACCAGTGGCGAACAACGCTTGTCGGACTTCCTGTTATGGGAATCGGCCTACGCAGAATTACTGTTCACCAGCCAGCTCTGGCCCGACTTCACCGCCGCCGACCTCGAAGCCGCACTAAGCGACTACCGCAGCCGGGACCGCCGCTTCGGCGGCCTGACGCCACCCCAACCTGTCTCCCTCATGACTACGAACCCCTGCATATCCGCATGGGGCAGCAAGCCATGAGCGCTTCGACAAGCCGTCGGGAGTTCGCCGCTCGCCACCGGAAATCCTGCTCACCTTGGGGACCCCTGACCCGCAAGCGGATGGCGGCCACCGTGACGTCCTATCTCGCGCTGCTGAGCGGCGGATGGCTCGTGGTCTTGTCCACGGCACGGAGCGATGTGCAGGCGCTCGCCCTCGGCCTGATCATGCCGGGCGCCGGTTTTCTGGCGTGGCCGTCACCTTCGGGACCGGCGCAATATTGGGCCCTTAGCCTGTGCGCCATCGCACTCACCCTATTCGCGCTTTCGATCGTCGTCTGGTTCGCGACCGGCAACGTGCTCGCGCCGATCGCCATTTGGTCCGGCTCGGCGTTGCTCGCCTTCGAGGGTCGATCGCTCGGATTGGGCAGTGCAGGCAGCGAGGGTTGGTCCCTCGCTGCCGGTCTCGTGCCGCCCGTCGTGCTCGCCGTGCTGATAACGGCCGTCGCCGTCGTCGCACGAAACGCCACTGCGGGGCTCGTCCGCCGCCGCGAACGCGAAGCGCGGATCTCCCTCGGGTTGCCCGCTCCGGAACCCGCCCAGCCACCCGATGAAATCAGCCTCGACGACCTCCGCCTCATGCGCCTGCTGCTCGACCGCGCGCTGCAACCGGTCGACCGCTTCGACGGCTTCGAGTGGCGCGACCAGTTCCAGACCGCCGCCGTCCGCTACCAGATTAATTTCGCGTCCTACGCGTTGGCGATGGCCGGTCACGTCCACCTGCCAGCCTTCGACGGCTACCTGCTTGATGCACAGCGCAATCTCGCCGCCAAGCAACGCGACTATCGCATCTGGCGCTACTGGCAGCTCGAAAGCCTCTGGGGTCATCTGCGCGACAACCGCGATCCCATCGCCCGCGACAACATCATGTTCTCGGGCTTTCTCGCCGCTCAACTCACGTATGCCGGCAGCGGATCGGGCGTGCGTGACTTCCACCAGATGGGAAGCCTCGCGTTCACGCTGCCGGATGGAAATAGCTTTCGCTATTCGCAAGGCGAGATCATCGACCTCCTCGTCCGCCAGTACGAGCGCGCGCCGTTGGGCCTCCTCGCCTGCGAACCCAACTGGATCTACCCGCTCTGCAACATCATCACGGCCACCGCCATTCGCGCGGATGATGCCCAGTCGGGACGGCAGAACTGGGCGCGGATCGAACCCGCCTTCCGCCATCACCTTGAAAGCGAATTCCTGACGCCGGCCGGCCGCTTCGTCTCGTTCCGCTCGGGCCTGACAGGGTTCGCGCCTCCGCCCGTCGGCGGCGCTCTCATGCAAGCGTTGCCGTGCGTGTTCCTGAACGCGGTGATGCCCGATCTCGCGGCCCAGCACTGGTCACGGCTCCGCGACGAACTCCTTAGTGGCGATCCCCGGCGCACGATCTGGCCCCTCGACGTCGGTAACTATCGCCGTTCGCGCGCCGCCGGTTTTGCCGGAGTGGCCGCAGCCGCCGTCGAGATGGGCGACAGCGAAGTCGCGAACCGGATGTTTGACTGCCTCGCCCACGACCATCCAAGCCAGACGGTTGCCGGGGCCTCCCATCGCGCGAATGCGTCGCTGTGGGCGCACGCCGTCGAAGTGATGGCCCGCGTGGGCCGTGCCGGTGCGCTGCGATCTCTCGTGACCCAGCCCCACGGCGCAGACCGGACCGGTCTCTTCATCAAATCGGCAGACTATTGCGATCTGCTCGTTGCCAAAGCCCGCGAACACAACGGCGCCCTGCAGGCGGTCCTCTACCCCGGTGACGCTGCGACCGGGTTCGGCGGCATCACCCTTGCCGGCCTCGTGCCCCACCGCGCCTACGTCGCTACCCTGGGCCGATCCTACGATTTCACGGCCGACGGGCAGGGTGAAGCGTGCCTGACGCTTCCGGTGACCGGCCGGACGCCCCTTCACATCCATCCCCAAACGTGAGGCCCAAATGATCTGCTGTGCACTCGTGGTGTGCGCCGTGACCGCGCCAATGTGGTTGCTGCCGGCTCTGATCGGAATGGATCGCACGAAAAATCCGCTGGCGTGGCGCCCCGGGCTGGACGGCGCATGCGTCCACCTCGCTCCGCCGCAGGGTGACATCTCAGCCCGCGCGGTCCTCCTCACCGCCTGCAGCGCAGCCCTCATTGGTCTGCTGACCCTCTGGCCATATCTCGGGCCTCTGGAACACGACCAGCCCCTACCGCAATCGGCAACACTCGCCGGCCTTGTTGTGTGCCGCGCCGCCAAGTGACGCCGGTCGCCAATTCCGAAGTGTCATTCTCTCCAACCCAGTCTCTTGAGGCATGTCACCATGCGTATTCTCTTGATCAATGTTCCCCACCCAGCCATCGGCAGCCGCATTCCCGATAACCATTTACCACCGCTCGGACTTCTCGCCATTGGTGGACCGCTCCACGACGATGGCCACGACGTCCGGCTCATCGATGGCGAGTTCGGTCCGATGCCGGCCGCCGGGATCGTCGGTGAGGCCGTCGCGTGGCAACCTGATGCGGTACTGTTTGGCCACTCCGGCTCCACGTCCGGTCATCCCGTCATTTCCGAAATCGCGCGCGCTGTTTCTGCCGCGTTGCCGGCCGCTGCAATCGTCTACGGCGGCGTATTCCCGACCTATCATTGGCGCGAGATTCTTCAAAAGGAACCCTACGTCACGGCCATCGTGCGGGGCGAAGGCGAGGAAACGGCGCGCCGCCTGATGGCCGCGCTGCGGTCTGGGGCACCCATCGACGACGTTCCCGGCATCGCGTATCGCAAGGGAGAGCCCACGGCGACACGTCCGGCGCAAGTGATCGCGAACCTCGACGCCTATCGGGTGGGCTGGGAACTCATCGATCACGCCCGCTACAGCTATTGGGGCGGCTTGTGCGCCGTCGTCGTCCAATTTTCACGAGGCTGCCCGCATCTGTGCAACTACTGCGGCCAGCGCGGTTTCTGGTCCCGCTGGAGGCATCGCGATCCGGTGCTGTTTGCCAAGGAATTGGCGCGTCTGCATCGCGAGTCCGGCGTTAAGGTCATCAACTTCGCGGACGAAAACCCGACTGTCTCCAAGAAGGTCTGGAAGACCTTTCTCGAAGCGCTCATTGCCGAGAACGTCGATCTCATCCTGGTTGGCTCCACACGCGCCGACGATATCGTTCGCGATGCCGATATCCTGCATCTCTACAAGGCCGCCGGCTGGCAACGCTTTCTTCTTGGCCTGGAAAACACCGATGAAGCCACGTTACGCTTGATCCGCAAGGGCACGACGACCGCCGTCGATCGCGAGGCAATTCGGCTGCTGCGCCGCCATGGCATCTTGTCGATGGCAACTTGGGTCGTTGGTTTCGAAGAAGAATCCGACCTCGATCACTGGCGCGGGCTGCGGCAGCTTCTTGCGTACGACCCCGATCAGATTCAAATGCTGTACGTCACGCCCCATCGCTGGACGCCTTTTTTCAAGCTGGCCGCCAACCGGCGCGTGATTCAGACCGACCCAGGCAAATGGGACTACAAACATCAGGTGCTCGCGACCCGGTATATGCCGCCTTGGCGGATCCTCATGTGGTTCAAGTTGACCGAGATGGTGCTGCAAACCCGGCCAAAGGCCTTGTATCGGACGTTCTTCAATCCCGACCGCAAGTTAAGGCACGCGATGGGGTGGTATAGCCAAATGGGGCGGCGTGTCTGGCTCCACGAAATCGCGAGTTTTCTGCGTAATCCCCTCGTTCGATCCGGTCCCACGTTGGCGGCCTTTTGGGGCGCACCGCAAGATAGCGAGGAGCAATCCATGACGACCACAAAACAATCGACCCTGCAGGGTTGACCCTGGCCCGCCTCGATCGAACCCTCCGTTTTGAGTGTTCGGCGAACGCGCATTCTAACAACCGGCGAAACGGGCGCGGCGGTGGAGCGGGCGCTAGCCATTCACCGCAATCCGTCGCAACGGGGCGTTAGCCGAAGTCGTGTTAGGATGCTCACAGAACTCCAATTCGTGGACGTGCCCCCATGCCATCGGTCTTTCAACTGCGCCCCGCCGCCGGTCTCGTTGCCGGGTGTGGATGCATTATTCTGGCGGTCTGGCGTGCGGTCGATGTGTTTGCCGGGCTCGCGAACGGGTCGGAACATGCTCTTCTGGCCTATCCCCTGACAGTCATCTTTCCGGCGGTGCTGATTGCGATCCTGCTGATGTTTCCGCCGTCTCAAAGCCGTGAGGGGCTGTTGATGCGGGTTGGCACGATCATTCAGCTCTTGCTGATCCTGGCCTTACCGCGGTTCGCGCTCTATCTCGCGCTGGGGATGCCGGTGGTGTTCCTGGTCGTTGAACTGTTCGAGACGCGCCTTCCGGCGCCTTTGCGCGATCGGCTGGCGAGGCTCGTCGTGGCATGATCGAACTCAGTTTGCCGGTCTGGCTGCTGTGGTTGCTACGTTGGGTGCTGTTTCTCGCGCCGCTCGCCGCCACACTGGTGCTTGCGCA
The DNA here is from genome assembly GCA_040080145.1 of Hyphomicrobiaceae bacterium. Taxonomy (GTDB): domain Bacteria; phylum Pseudomonadota; class Alphaproteobacteria; order Rhizobiales; family Hyphomicrobiaceae; genus JANXVY01. Next base: position 5,606 of record JBEBJA010000019.1, on the reverse strand, counting down.
CAAACGCCGCGACAAACCGCGCGCGCTCATCGGCGGCCTGTTCGCTTTCCTTTACGGTCTGGGCACGATTTTCGTCACGCACGAACTCGCCATCGAAATGGGGTGGTGGCACTATGGCGGCGACACGCAGATGTTCCGGGACATCCCGGCCGACATCTGGATCGGTGGGGCACTGGCGTTTGGACCGGTGCTCGCCCTCGCGTTTCCGACCGTTTCGCCGTTCGTGCTGCTGGTACCGATCGTCATCGGGGTGCACGGCACGCTCTTCTTGTCGCTGCCGCCGCTGCTATTCCCCGGACCGAATTGGTACTTTGGCGTGGTGCTGGTCTTCGTCGTTGCGCACCTGCCGGGGATCTATCTCGCGCAGTGGACGGCGTCGCGACAGCACCTGGGTTGGAGGGTGACACTCCTTGCCATCGGCTTTGGCTGTCTCGCGTTTGCGGTGCTGCCTTCGGCCATCATGGAGGCAATGGGTGGTCACTGGGCGCTGGCCGAGCGGTCGCCGGTATTGCTGGCGGCGGGCGCGCTTGCCATCGGGGTCTGCTCGGTGATGGGGCTCGCTGCCGTGCAGATGTTTGCGCTTTATGGGAACGGCACCGCGATCCCACTCGATCCAACGGAGCGCCTCGTGCGCGTCGGCATCTTCGCTTTCGTGCGCAATCCGATGCAGCTCTGCTCCGCGCTCGTTTGGATCATCCTCGGCGCCGTGCTGCAGAATGTTTGGGTCGCCTTGGCGGCGCTGATGGCCTGGGTCTTTGTCGCCGGCATGGTGCGGTGGCATCACCGCTACGACCTATTGTTGCGGTTTCCCGAAGGTTGGACCGAGTACGTCGCGCACGTTCCAGAATGGCGTCCCCGCTGGCGACCGTGGATCAAGCATACGGCGACGCTGACCTTTGATCCAGCGAACGCGGCGCAGGATCGGATTGTGCACTTGCTGCAGCGGGTGGGACTGACGGGGCTGGATATTCGCGCCGGCGGCACGTGTTCGATGGAGTACGGTTGCGAGGCCGAAGGCGTGCATCGTCTCGACGGCATTGCGGCGTTTGCCATGGCGATCCATCATACGAACTTCGTGGGCGCACTCGTCGGGGCTGCGGTCTTGTTGGTGGCGGTGCCCGCCGCGTACCTGCGCGCGCAGTTATCGAACTTGGTGTTTTCTGCGAGGTTTGGTCGTGCCAGTTGAAACACAACCTGCCGCACAGCCGCCCGAACTCAGCAGGCGGCAACCGAGCGCGGCTCTGCTCGGCCTCGACCACTTGCTGCGCATCCGCGGCGATCAGCTGTCGTTCTACCGCGATCTGCGCGAACGCCACGGCGATGCGGTGCGATTGCGCCTTGGCCCCTATCGGACCTGGCTGTTGTTTCACCCCGATCTCATCGAGGCTGTCCTGACGCGCGAGTGGCAACACTTCATCCGCTTCGAGAAGCTGACCAACGTCGTCAAGCAGTGGAACGGCCCGAGCCTGCTGCTCGCCGAAGGCCGCGAATGGCGCGAGCGGCGCCGCAAGGTCCTACCGGCGTTCCAATCCAAGCGAATGCCGGTCTATGCCGCAGCTGTTGTCGATCACGCGCATCGGCTCACGCAACGGTGGGACGGTTTCGCCGTATCGGGTGGAGAACTTTCCATCGATACCGACGCTGTCATGGCTCGTTTGACGCTCGACATCGCGACGACGACGCTGTTTGGCACGGAACCGCTCGTCAACGGCGACGACATCGAGACAGCGATCCAAGTGCTGTCCGACACGGCGTTCCATGAGTCGACCACGCCCTTCCTACTGCCGGATTGGCAGGCGCTTCCATCGAAGCGGCGCAAGCGTTGGGCGATGGACTTGATGGACCGCACTGTGACGGGGCTGGTGCGCCGCCGTCTCGACGATCTCGCCGGAGGCGGAGGGCGTGATCGCGGCGACCTCTTGTCGATTTTGGTCGAACAACACGACGGCGATGCAGCCGCCATTCGAAACGACAGCATGAGCCTGCTCATTGCCGGCCATGAAACCTCGGGCGCTCTGCTGAGCTGGTTGTTTGCTTGTCTTGGGCATGCCCCCGCCGAGCTGAGGATCGTGCAGCGCGAACTCGATGCGGTTTTGGAAGGCCGGTTGCCGACGTTTGCCGATCTACCCGCGCTTGGAGCAACGACAGGGGCGATCGAAGAGGCGTTGCGACTGTATCCGCCGGCCTATTCGCTGTTCATGAGGCAGGCGACGACGGATGTCACAATAGGAGACGTGAGAGTCAGCAAGGGCGACAACGTACTGATCGTGCCGCACGCGCTTCATCATGATGCGCGCTGGTACGAAGATCCCGAGGCATTCAGGCCGTCCCGGTTCCGGCAGCCCCCAACGTGGCCGCAGTTCGCGTATCTGCCGTTCGGCGCGGGGCCCCGGGTCTGTATCGGGCAGAGCTTCGCATTGATGGAAGCGTGCCTTGCTGCGGCGACGATCCTACAGACATGGGAGCCGGCGCCGCTTGCGACGATGCCGACGCCGAGTGCCAAATTCTCATTGCGTCCCAGCGGCGGGCTGCCGATGGTGTGGCGCGTTCGACCCTGAGAACGGCGTCAGGTATCGACAAAGCGATCCACCGCCTCCATTGGGGGCCGGAAGCACTGTGACTTGTGACCAAACCAGCGATAGCGACGCCGGGCGATCAACGTGTAAAGGGCATCGCGCAGAGGTTTCGGGATGATACGCAGTATGCCGAGCCATGACCAGGGCGCATTCAAGTGCCGTACGACGACAAGGCCGGCGTCGGATTTGGTGAAGCTGTGTCCATTCTCGATGACAAGATATGTTTCGTCGAGATCCGTGCGCGAGAGGCCGTGGTCAGCCGCGAGGCGCAAGCCCGTGTCTGACCAGGCCCCGACGAACCTAATGCTCGGTGCCCGTTCGTGGCGCAGAATAAAGTGCACCATGCCGCTGCACAGCACGCAGTCGGTATCGAAGACGATGGTGGTGAGTTTGGGCATACTCAGTAGTCTAGTCGTCTAATGTGCATTGAGCCACCGCCATTCATTCCGTCTAATAGGTAAGGTCACCTCGATTTGGCCAGCCGATATCTGCGCCCATGACGTCTAGGTTGATGCCAGTCGCGGCGATCCACCGAGAATCCAGTTTGCTACGAGTCCGCGTATTGAGGTGTGATGACATGCGCCCCACCAACGCTTTGGCACAGGCTTGCTCACCGCCGATGTCCGCAATCTCCGGATCTCGACCGTCAAGTCGTTGATGCGAGACGCGAATGACCCAACTCGGACATAGTGCCGGGGTGCAACACATGTGTTGCACTAGTCCCGACCGTCGCTACAATCGCGAGGTGGACCTCCCATTTCTCATGGTTGACTGGAATCCCCATGCTCGACATCTTCACCATAATCCTCGCAGTCATCGGTACGGTTGCTGTCGCACTCCTCATCTATGTCGCCCGGCAGCCGAGCGAATTCCGCATCGAGCGCACGTACGAGATCGGCGCGCCTGCGGATAAGATCTTCCCCTTGATCAACGACCTCAAGCAATTCAACATGTGGAACCCGTTCGCCAAGGCCGATCCCGCTTCTGCGATCACTTGCAGCGGGCCGACGGACGGTGTTGGTGCCGCTTACGAGTGGTCCGGCAGAAGATCCGGCGCTGGCCGCATGCAGATCGCGACCTCGATACCGTCATCAAAGGTCACGGCGAACCTAGACTTCCTGAAGCCGTTTGCAGCCAGCAACATTGCGGAATTCACGCTGGTCGCGCGCGGCGGGTCGACCGCCGTGATCTGGGCCATGACTGGTCGACGGCCCTTCTCCCACAAGTGCATCGGCACGATCTTTAACATGGACAAGATGGTCGGCGGCGAGTTCGCTAAAGGCCTCGCCGAACTGAAGGCCATGGCAGAACGAAAGGGGTGATGGGCATGATGAAAGCAACTGCCAGGGCCGCCGCCAACTGGCGCCGAATCTATGCCATGCCCGTTGCGAGCGTCTATCCGTCCTATGTTGCCAAGGCGGAGAAGAAGGGGCGCACCCGGGCGGAGGTCGATGAAATATTCCGCTGGCTCACTGGCCACAGCCAAACCTCGCTCGAAGGCGAGCTTGCGAACAAGACGAGCTTCGAGAACTTCTTCGCGCACGCACCAAAGCTGAATCCGTCGCGATCTTTGATCACCGGCGTTGTATGCGGCGTGCGCGTTGAGGAAATTCAGGAGCCAATGATGCGAGAGATTCGCTACCTCGACAAACTCATCGACGAACTCGCCAAGGGCAAGGCAATGGATAAGATCCTCCGCAGATAGTCGCGTCGGACTAGCCTGAGATGTTCCGTTACCATACTTTCGCAAACATCAGGCGGCGCCGCTCAAGGCTTTTGGGCGACCATGCCTATGTGAATGATCGGCGGTAATCAGTCGCAAATTCACCGAAGGCGAACCACAAAAGCACTCGTCGTCTGATCATCCGTGCCTCGGAACGTCCGTTCCTGTGCAGGTTTCTCGGACGTCGGCATGACGGAGTTTTCCGCGCGCACTGAAGCCGGCGTCCGAGAAGCGCCAAGGCACGAAGTCGCGGGAGGTTGGATACGGTCGGTGCAGCGGGCGCTATGGCGATAGTGCGGCGTGGCAGCGGTTCTAGTGATTCCGGTGAGGCAGGCGGCGGAGTTGCGACCCATGCCAAGAATGCGGGTCCGTCCATCGGGCCATCGAGCACCATCGGCGCCGTCATGCCGCCGATCCGAAGACCGCCCACGAACGTCGTCGTCTTCCAATGACCGTGCGGGATCGAAGCCAGGCACCGGCTGCCGCGCGGCGAGCGCCCGCGCAGCCGTGCCATCTTTGTCGAAGCGCCGGTTTCATCGATGAAGATTAACCGGTGCGGTTCGAGGTCAGGCTGCGCGGCCCGCCACGCCTGCCGTCGCGCGGCCACGTCTGGACGCGCCTGCTCGCTGGCGTGCGCGGTTTTTTTTGAATGTCTGCGCGTGGCGGTCGAGCAATCGCCAGATCGTGCTCGGCGCAAATCGCTCGCCGTGCTTTTTCTCAAGGTGCGCGGCGATTTCCGCCAGCGTGATGTCGGGCGTTTCGGCGATCAAGCCGAGGACTTCCGTAGCGTAGATCTCGATCCGCTCGGAGCGCCGGTCCCCGCCTTGCGGGCGTGGTTTGCTCGTCCCTGCCTCACGCCAACGGCGCACCAGCTTGACGGCGGTCGAGGCGGCAACGCCGAACCGTTCGGCGGCAGCGCGGCAGCTCATGCCTTTGGCAACAGCATCGATGAGACGAACGCGAAGGTCGTCAGACAGAGGCTTGGTCATGTGGACTGGCCTCCTCCGCCAGCCCCCAGCATGAATCACTGTTCGCGACCGTTGTGAATCCCCTTTGATTCCGTCAGATGGGAAAATGCTCTAGTGACTCGGCTCGTAATACAATACCGGGAAAAATTTATTTGTTCACGGACGACTAATGTTCACGGCACGCTTGCTAATCGATTGGAATGTAAAACCCAATTTAAACAATGACTTGGCTCAACAAGAGCAGCTTCCCAAGCTTCATACGAGGGTTCGATTCCCTTCGCCCGCTCCAGTTTCTTGTGCTTGATCTGTTAGAGTTAGCGTTCCGTGGGGGGTTTTGGC
>JBEBJA010000031.1:0-10767 GCA_040080145.1 Hyphomicrobiaceae bacterium | reverse complement strand
AGTTTGTTGCTGGGAGGGGGCTTGACGGGGTAAGGTCTGCGCTTGGAACTCGCGTGGCGCGCCGTGAAAGCGGTCAAGCGCCAGGCATGCTGTTGATTTCGCGCACTGCATCCGCGCGTCATGAGAAGAGAGACAGACAACCTTGGCTGATAATAGCAACGGCAAGAAAAAGGGCGGTCCTGCGGAACCGCCGCGGCAGCCTGAAGACATCCGGCCGGTTCAGATCAGCCATGAGATGCAGACGAGCTATCTCGAATACGCGATGAGCGTGATCGTGAGCCGCGCACTGCCGGACGTACGCGACGGCTTGAAGCCGGTGCATCGCCGCATCCTGTATTCGATGCAGGAGCTGGGGCTCGACTGGAACAAGAAGTATATGAAGTGTGCCCGCGTCGTGGGCGAAGCGATGGGTAAGTACCATCCGCACGGCAACTTGGCGATTTATGACGCGCTGGTCCGTATGGCGCAGGACTTCTCGATGAGCCTGCCGCTGGTCGATGGCCAGGGCAACTTCGGGTCGGTAGATGGCGACCCGGCAGCCGCTGAGCGTTATACGGAGTGCCGCCTTGCGAAGGTGGCGCAGTCGCTGCTCGACGATCTCGACAAGGATACGATCGACTTCAAGGAAAATTACGACGGTTCGCTGCAGGAGCCTGTGGTGCTGCCAGCGAAGTACCCGAACCTGCTGGTCAATGGAGCCGGTGGAATCGCGGTCGGGATGGCGACGAATATCCCGCCGCATAATTTGGGCGAAGTGATCGACGCCTGCATGGCGACGCTCGACAATCCGGGTATCACGATTGATGAGCTGTGCGGGATCGTGCAGGGGCCGGACTTCCCAACGGGGGCGATGATCCTCGGGCGTGGCGGCATACTCAATGCCTACCACAAGGGGCGCGGCTCGATCATCATGCGGGCCAGGGTCGAGGTCGAGGAGATCCGTAAGGATCGGGAGGCGCTGATCGTCTCGGCCATTCCCTATCAGGTGAACAAGAAGACGCTGATTGAAAAGATTGCCGATCTGATCCGCGAAAAGCGGATCGAGGGCATCGCGGACCTTTGGGACGAAACCAACCGCGAGGGGATGCGGATTGTCATCGAACTCAAGCGCGATGCGCAGTCCGATGTGGTGCTGAACCAGTTGTACCGGTTGTCGGATTTGCAGACGACGTTTGGCGCGAACATGCTCGCGATCAACGGCGGGCGGCCCGAACAGCTGAACCTCAAGGATTTCATCACGGCATTTACGGCGTTCCGCGAGGAGGTCGTCACGCGGCGGACGAAGTTCCTGCTGGGGAAGGCGCGCGACCGGGCCCATGTGCTGGTCGGCTTGGCGATTGCGGTTGCCAACATCGACGAAGTGATCCGGGTTATCCGGACGTCGCCGACGCCTGGTATTGCGAAGGAAGAGTTGATGGGCCGCGACTGGCCCGCCAAGGATATGGCGCCGCTGATCGAGTTGATCGCCGATCCCAAGCACCGGCTTAATGCCGATGGAAGCTACCGGCTCTCGGACGAGCAGGCCAAGGCCATTCTCGAACTGCGTCTCGCGCGTTTGACGGCGCTGGGGCGCGATGAAATCGGCGACGAGTTGAAGAAGCTCGCCGAGGAAATCAAAGACTACCTGGAGATTTTGTCGTCGCGGGTGCGGATCATCGACATTATCAAGAGTGAACTCGGGTCGATCCGGTCGGAGTTTTCAGTGCCGCGGCGTACTGAGATTCTCGAAATGGATGGCGATCTCGACGACGAGGATCTCATTCAGCGCGAAGAGTGCGTGGTGACTGTTTCCCACAAGGGTTACATCAAGCGCGTGCCGCTCTCGACCTATCGCGCGCAGCGGCGTGGCGGTAAGGGCCGGTCGGGCGTTACGATGCGCGACGAGGATTTTGTCACGCAGATTTTCTCGGCCTCGACGCATACGCCGGTGCTGTTCTTCTCGTCGCGGGGCATGTGCTACCGGATGAAGGTCTGGCGGTTGCCAGCGGGCGGGCCGCAAAGCCAGGGCAAGGCGCTGGTCAACCTGCTGCCGCTGCAACCCAATGAGCGGATCACGTCGATCCTGTCGCTGCCGGAAGATGCGTCGACGTACGGCGCGCTCGAACTCATGTTTGCGACACGGTCTGGCAATGTGCGCCGCAATGCGCTGGCGGATTTCGAGAGCATCAATCGCAACGGCAAGATCGCTATGAAGCTCGACGAGGGTGACGCGATCGTGGCCGTCGCGGTGGCGACGAGCGAGGACGATGTTGCGTTCACGACCGCAATGGGTAAGTGCGTGCGCTTCCTCATCAAGGACGAAGTGCGGTTGTTCAAGGGCCGCGACAGCGACGGCGTGCGCGCGATCCGTTTGGACGAAGATGACAGCGTCATTTCGATGGCGATTCTGAAGCACGTCGAGGCGACAGCGCCGGAGCGTGCGGCGTATCTCAAGTATGCGATTGCTCAGCGCAGGGCGCAGAACGCCGAGGCTCTCAATGGTGACGAGGGTGCCGAGCCGGTGGTGACGGCAGCGGAGCCGGAAGACGAGGGCGTGGTTGCAGTCGAGTTGACGGCGGAGCGGATTGCCGAGTTGGCTGCCAATGAAGAGTTCGTGCTGACGGTGTCTGAACGGGGCTTTGGCAAGCGGTCGTCGTCGTATGACTACCGGACCAGCGGGCGCGGCGGTAAAGGCATCGTCGCCATGGTCGTCAATGATCGTAACGGGCCGCTGATCGCGTCGTTCCCGATCCTGCCGACGGATCAGATCATGCTCGTCACCGATGGCGGGCAGTTGATCCGGTGTCCCGTGCATGATGTTCGGATCGCTGGGCGCAACACCCAAGGCGTGCGGATCTTCAAAACCGACAGTACGGAGAAGGTCGTCTCGGTCGAGCGCATCTCCGACGTTGGCGGGGAAGAGGGCAGCGAGGGGGATGCTGGCGACGTTGCGGGCGAAGGTGAGCCTAACGGCGCATGAGTGAAGGCCAGGGGGCTTGGACCCCTGGACCCCATTATGGAAGTGGTTCTAAGCGGCAGGCCGCGATGCCTTCGGTCAGTGGATCGGTACTGTTGGAGGTGCTGGTGAAGCGGATCAGTCGGCCTGATGGTGGCTCGAACTCTGACCGCAGATTGTGACCGGCGGTATAGGTCAGACAGGTTGCGATGGCTTCGTCGTCGGTGACGGCGATCAGGGTTCGGCGCGCTGTCAGTTTATAGGGCAGCAGCTTATGTGGGCCGGCTGTGATGTCGATGAGGTCGATGTCGCCCTTGAACCAACCGTCCCGGACCTTGGGCCAGTGATAATCAATGAGTTTTTGTTTGGTCGATGTCTGGATGCCGATGTCCAAGTCCATCGTAAAGTTCCGACGGGGACCGGCATCCAGCAGGGCGATTAGGGGTGCCGAGCGGACCAAGCCTTGATGCCCGAAGCTTCCCGTATCGCGCCACAGATCCATGATGTCCTCATTCGAGCGGGGATATACGGCCTCGAAAGGGTTCGGATCGTGTTTAAGCAGCACGCCGGATGAGAAGACCTTAGGCAGTCCAAACTGGTCTTTTAGTCCCCAGTAATATGAAATCACATCGTCGGACCTGGATGTCGGGACGGAATTAAGAGTGAAGGCTTGCAGTATTGGTGATGCCAATCTCTGCACTTGTTTAAGGACTGCGACGCTGGCTTGTTCCAAGTTTTGAGCTTCCAGATAGGACCAAGCATCCACGTGGTAGACGCCGCGTCGTTTCGGGTCGCGCTCAATCGTGCGAACCTGGAGCCGGTGGCCGAGGATGGATTCAAGGTTGTGAATTGGCCCGCACCGCAACCGTCTCCGGCTCCATGAGTTGATCCAAAAGCTCCACCAAACGCCGACTCGCAACCGCTCCACTCCGACAATCTCACCTATATATGTTAGCGTATGCGAGAGCCGTTAACGGAGCATCTTTATGTCCGATCCTACATCCACTGACCGGGCAAACCGGGTTCCGTGGCCGCCGATTATTGATGTGGTGGCGTTGGCTGGGGCGTTGACGTTGGATCGTCTTGTGCCGCTTCCGGCTTTGATATTCGAGGGCTGGCAGATCTGGGGTTTGCTGATTGCGGCGGCGGGGCTAGGGATTGCGGTTCTGGGGCTGGGCGCATTCCAGCGGGCGAGGACAACCTTTGTACCCAATCGTCCTGCGACGGCGCTGGCGACCGGGGGGATTTACAAGGTCACGCGCAATCCGATGTACCTTGGCGTGCTGGTGCTCTTTGTGGGGCTTGGGTTGGCCATCAAGTCTGGATGGTTGCTGGTCGCGGTGCCATTGGTGGCGTACGCGCTGCAAAAGCTCGCCATCGAGCGTGAGGAGGCTTACCTCACGCGGCGGTTCGGCGAGGCCTACCTGGCGTATTGCGCGAAGGTCAGGCGCTGGGTTTAGGCGCTTGGCCCTTCAGCGCTCATTGCTGTGGGGTCCGAGAGGTTGTTGGGTTGCGGTGCAGGTGGGTACCTGACCCAACCTAACCGTGACGCATATTTTTGGCAGATCCGACGGCAGGACTGCGGTCAGTGGCCGAGCAGGTGGACGGGGATGGTTCTATGCTTTGCATTGTAGTCTGACTGGGCGTTGCGGCGTTCGGCTGACCATTTCTTGGCGAACAAGCCGGTGATGGAGCCCTGGCCAGCGATCAACTGATCGGGCTCGGATCCGTCAGGGTTGGTGTAGGTCAGCGACCAGCGGTAGGGGCGCTTGCCTGCAAAATCAATCCGGAGGCTGCAGTCGCTGGTCATGGCGCGTTCGATCCAGATCCGGGCACCGTGGTTGGTGTCGAATTTCTGGTCAAGACCGCCAAAGCAGACACGGACGCTATCCGCATCGGGCCAGACGAGGATGTCAAAGCCGTTGGCATTTGAAGCGGGTATTGCAAAGAACCGCTCAGCTTGTTGACCGGACACGGGCTGGCGGGCTGCATCGCCCAGGTCGTTATATGAGGTGCGCCCGCTTGCGTTCAGCCGGACCGCCAAATCTTCGACAAAACTCATGGGCTACTCGCTACAAACGCTCATATTGCAAACTATTGGACGCAGCCAGCGGACGTGACAGTTCTGGTTCTTTGATCTGACGCGAACGCGGGTTGGTTTTCCGTCTGAATGATTATTGTCTACCCCGCGTACATTTGTGACATGCTGTATAACTCAGCGCAAGAGCCGTGATGGTCGAGTGTGTATGGTTTGTGACGACGGCTGCGCCTTGCAGAGCGGATCGGCCCTAGTGTTCCGGTTCTGACATTTGCTTCCTGGTGCGGCTTGGCTCTGAGCAAACGTCAGAACCATATTTTGCACCTCGCGTTTGGTTTTGAGATTGGTCGCACGCGGGGTGTGCTACGCCAGCCGCCGGGTCGGAGGCTGGCTGAACGGTTGTTCATCGCATTTCACCAATCCGCCTACATAGCGGCGCACTCGCGACATCAAGGCTGCCTAGGAGGGAAGCTGATTGTTTCCCTTTCGTAAGGTTTGCCCTCATGCCGGTTTCGTCGGATGTGACCTCTCATACTACGCGGCGGCCGACAGGAGAGGATCCGGGATCGGGGTGGGGCGAGCCCGCAAAGCCGCCGCGTGATTGGAAGAAGCTGGCGCTTGTCGGCGGGCTCGGTCTTCTATCGTGGGTCGCGACGTACGTCGGGATGCTCGAACTGATCGAAGCGAACATGGGCGAACTGCCGCTCGTGCATAAGCTCATCATCGGGTTTTCGGTTGCCATGCTGATGACGATGGTGGTGTGGCTCCTGGACGAGATGTTCAAGCCGAACCCGTTCGTGACAAAGATGTTCTATGCGTTCGGGTATCTGTTTTTGACGATTATTTCGGTTGGATTCGGGTTCGGGTTTTACTGGAAGGTGCTTGAATCGCGGTCGGAGGCTTCGCGGTCGGCAGAAGGGGCGGTCTCGCAGGTTCAGGGCTCGCTGGTGGCGGCGTCGACGCGGCTCGATCAGTTGCAGGCGACGCTCGACCAGTTGACGGCGGTTTCGACGCAGAAGGCGCAGACGGAGAAGGCCAGCGGGACGTCGTGCCCCAACTCCAAGCCCGGCGATGGTCCGCGCCGGAAAATGCGCGAGGACGATGCGGCGCGGTTTTCGTTTGCAGCGGACTTCGTCAAGGGTCGCGCAACGGCGGTCAAGGCCGAGATGGGCGCGCTCGACGTGGACCTTGCTCGAATCGTGACCGACGACAAGTCGACAGTTGATGCCAAGACCGGCACGCGCAATGCGTTCATGCAGAGCCTTGGCCGCAAGCTCGACAATACTGTCACGGGATTCAATGCGTTTCGCACCGATCCGCAGTTAAAGCAGATCAAGACGGATTTGGCGGAGCGGGCCGAAAAGGCGTCGTTCCCCGACAGCCAAGGAAAGAGCTATTCGTGTCCCGATCCGCAGTTGCAGACGGCGTTGCGCGGCGTGGTGCGCGCCATCGAGCAGTTGCCGGAACTGGAAAAGCCCAAGATTGCAGCGGTTGAAGGGTCGGAAGCGACGATTGAAGCATTCCGGCGGTTGACGGCATCGTTTTACGGATTGTTGTCGTTCAAGATGCCGCCGTCGGCGGATGAGCTGCGCGATTTGCAGAAGAAGGCGGTGCAATCGGTCGAAACGCCGTCGGCTACGGCTAAGCACAGTATGAACGAGCAGCCGGGGCTGTCGAAGCGGGACTATGTGCCGTTGGCGATCGCCGTGTTTGTCGACTTGTGTCTGTTGCTGGTGTCGATGGGCGGCAAGTCGCATGACCGGCTGTCGGGTCTGGTGCCGAAGATGCGGGCAGCCGAGCAGGGGCCGGTGATCCAGATCCTGTCGCGGTTCAACGAGATTCACCGCGACCGGCAGATCCGGGAAAATTTTGAACTGTTCCGGCATGTGGTGTTTGATTTTCACGGCGACTATTACGTGGCGGTCCCGCTGGATGCGCCGCGCAAGATGAACCCGCGCGAACGGGAGGACTTGCGGCTTGAGACGCAGTTGCTGTCGAACCTGTTTGCGAGCTTTGAGAAAGAAAAGATCTTTTCGCGGGTGTATTCGCCGTTCCTGACGTCAGGGGCGATCCGTAAGCGGCTGGCGCGGCAGGGCAGCAAGTTTGAGCGGTCCGATGCGTTCCGGGTGTACCGGTTCAAGGATGGCGCGTGGTCGGACATCATTTTGGGTGCCGTGATGGGTGCCGCGAAACGGGTTGAGGCTGAAAAGCGGTTGATTTCGGCCCGTGCGGACCAGACGGCGCGCGTTGCTGCGGCAGCAGTTGCTGTGGCTCAGGCTGCGGCTGCGAATGAGCCAACGTATCCAGCGTTTGGCCATGGCGAGCCGGTTGGCTCTGGGCGGACCGGCGCATGGACGCCGCCGTGGCCGACGAAGCGCGGGACGGCGCGGACGGCAACGCAACCGTCGCAGGGTGGTGAGCAAAGCCGGGTTGAAACGGGATTTGAACAGCAATTTGGAAGTTATGCGCCGTATGCTGCGGCCGAGACGACCCGCACGGGTGGTGCAACCGGATTTGGCAGTTCGGCAAACTTTGGCGGGAACGTCCATCCGTTGCCTCAGCGGATGAACGAGCCGCAGATGCAACCGGTCTACCAGCCGCTGCCACCGTTCCAGCCGTATTTCGACAGGAACGCTGATGCAGCGAACTCGAATACGGCTCCGGTGCGGGCGCAGGTTAACGAGGACGTCTTGCCGGTTGCCGATGTGCTGCCGTTTACGCCGCCGAATTTGGCGCGTCCCGGCCCTGCCTACAATCCGCGTTCGCAGGCCGTGGCCGCAGAGTGGGAGCACGCGGCTCCGGTTCATGTGACGCCGACCCCGGGTCTGCCGATGGCACCAGTGCAGAGCTTTGTGCCGCCTGCCCCGGAGATGACTGCGACGGCACCAAAGTATGAGGAGCCCGTGAACTTCACGACGCCGGATTGGCAGCAACAGATGGGCGTGGTGATGACGCGGGTGACCGAGAGCATCACGGTTCCGGTTTCATCGCAGGCCGAATTGCCTCAAGCTCTTATGGCAGCTGGGTTTATGGCGCGGCGCGCGGCTCATGCGGGGGCGGCATCCGTTGAGGCCGAGCCGGTGGTTTTGATTGCGCATCATGCCGTCGAGGGTGCTGCGGCGGAGGGCGATGACTGGAGTGTTGCTGATACGGCGCTCATCAAAAAGTATGCAAGCCAGCCGGGTGAATAAATCTGGTGCGATTGGTGTCTCATTTCGAGGCGGAGTCAACGCTTGCTTAACTGTCTTGATCGTACGGTGATCAGGAGAATGAAAAGACTATGACGAAGGGTTTTGACCTCTCGGCACACGTCACACAACCAAGGGCAGAAACGATGACTCTCAATGCTCCCGCACACATGATCGTTGTGAAGAAGGAGGAGAAGGAGACGAAGTTGCGCGAATTTCTTGCCCACGCTTTGAAGACCCTTGATGCGGCTGGCGGTGTGCCCGTTATGCGCGTGCTGGCACGCTGCAGCGGTAGCCCCGTTATGCGGGCGGTCGCGGCGATCCGGGGGGAGCTGGCGGCAGCGGGCGTCGAAGCGCAGGTGATGCTGGCGGTTCTGGATGACGCGAGTGCCGCCTCAGCGGCAAGCGTCAGCGTTCGTCATCTGGGCGATGTGCGGTGTCTGGATGCGCACGAACTGCTTGTGTTTGGAACGGCTTCAAGCTGGATTGGCGATAGCATGCGTCGCGATCCGTCGGTTCGCGATAGTTTCGAGCTTCATGCACTTGGAGACGCTGCTTCAGCGCGCCGCGTGGCGCTGTCGTTTGACCGGCTGTGGGTTCGGTCTGTTGCGGTCAAGGCACCGGTTGTCGAGGCGGTGATGGATATGACGGCTGAATTGGCAGCGCTGCCGGTTGAACCGGCGAGCGCGCCTCAGGTGCTGACCCGGCATTGAGGTTCGGGCTCAGGCCATTGGAATTGGAGGAAGGCCGTCCCGATGGGGCGGCCTTTTTTCGTTGGTGCGCCCAGCTGTTGCTGCCGGGAAGGTTTGGCCGATAATACCAGCCCGCAGAAGTTTTGACGCTTCGTTTGACAGGCTGCGGGCTGGTATTCGCTGTGCTTTGCGCATCATCGCCCCGCGATGCTTCGCGTCATCGCCCCGCGTCGATCTGAAAGATCGCCTGCGGCGAGGCAACCCCACGCGCGGATACCAAACCGCACCAGGCAGAAACTATGCGGTTTGGTATAAGTAGCGGTAAGCGGCGGCAAGGCGGAATTTGCTGCCATCGTTTGGTCATTGCACCCAGGTGCCCTATGCGCGCACCATCAGGCCATTCATACTTGGTGCTGGCATTTCGATTTTCAGTTCATCTCAGGTGGATTCCATGTCTCATCTTGCCCGACTTCTGGTCACCACGGCCGTTCTCGCGACGCTTTGGACGCCCTCGAACGGGAGCGCGCAGGAGAAGGCGTTCGTACACAAGGGGGTCGCGGCGGACGCGGACAGGTTTGAAGGCTACTTGAAGAAGGAGTGGAGGACGAGCCTGCGTAAGCCTGCGGAGCTCAAAGCCGCCGGGCTCAAGTCGCTTCTAATCAACCCGCGGGAAGCGTCGCGATCATTTGCGGCGTCGGTGGCGCTCGATGGGGCGGATGCGCAGGCCTGGCTTGGGCTGGCGGACGCGCTGCTGGCGATCAAGCCGGATACGGTCAAGGGGGCCGAGCGGTACGATCTGCCGGTGAATGCGAGCGGGGCGGCGCTGCGGGCGTATCAGCTGGCGAGCGATAGGGCGATCAAGGCACAGGCGTTGGCGACGCTAGGTGAAGCGCTGGTGCGGCGGTCGTACTGGCGCCCGGCGATTGACGCCTATGGGGCGTCGTTGCAGCTGGCGGACGCGCAGACGGTGCGGGAAGCCTACGACAAGCTTCGGGCCGAGCATGGTTTCCGGATGATGGACTACAAGACCGACAACGAGGCGGCGACGCCGCGGATCTGCGTGCAGTTTTCGGAAGGGCTCGCGCGGGCGGGGAATGTGGATTTTGGCAAGTTTGTTTCGGTTGACGGGAAAGACCCGCAGTCGGTGGTGGCCGAGGGGCGGCAGCTTTGCCTGGAAGGGCTGACGTATGGCAAGCGGTACGAGGTTCAGGTGCGCGCCGGTCTGCCGTCGGATGTGGGCGAGGCGCTTGAGAAGGCGATTGAGATTGCAGCCTATGTACCGGACCGAAAGCCGTCGGCGCGGTTTACGGGGCGGGCTTATGTGCTGCCGGGCAAGGGACAGCAGGGCATCCCGGTGTTGACGACGAACACGACGGCGGTGGCCATCGAAGTGTTCCGGATCGGCGACCGGTCGCTCGCGAGTGCGATGCAGGCCGGGGATATGAACCGGCAGGTGGGTAGCTACGAGATCGAGCAGATCCGTGAGAAGACCGGAGAGAAGGTCTATGCCGGCGTACTCGAAGTCGCGTCCAAGACGAACGAGGACGTGACGACGGCGTTTCCTGTCGGCGAGGCGATCGGCACATTGAAGCCGGGCGCGTACCTGATGACGGTGAGCCCGAAAGTGAAGACAGACGGCGAGGACAAGCACGAGCGGCAGTTGGCGAGCCAGTGGTTCATCGTATCCGACCTCGGGCTGACGGCGTTGTCGGGGACGGATGGCGTGCATGGGTTTATCCGCTCGCTTGCGGATAGTTCGGCGGTGGCTGGTGCCGAAGTGCGGTTGATCGCGCGCAACAATGAAGTGCTGGGCACGGCGAAGTCGGATGGCAAAGGCTATGTGCGGTTCGATGCTGGGCTATCGAAGGGCGAGGGTGGGATGGCGCCTGCGTTGATGGTGGCGGCGAAGGAGGG
>JBEBJA010000103.1:0-2282 GCA_040080145.1 Hyphomicrobiaceae bacterium | reverse complement strand
ATTGCAGAACTTAAGAGTAGGCGCAGCACGCAGGAGCTTTCCTAGGGTTTTGACTGGAACTGCGAGCTATTGGAGATGATTCGCGTCGAGACAAAGGCAGACACGTTGCATGGTGCCTGGTGGCTTAGACTTTGAACAACCGATCGTCCCACCAAACAGGGGTTTCCAGGCCCGGTTTGATGGTTTTGCTATCGGGATGAAGGGGATTGATCAAAATGTTGCGCTCCATGCGAGCAACATAGCTTGGCACAATGAGGATGGCGCTGCGGAGGTCGCGATACCATTGGGCACCATGCACGCGCGCGCTGGAGCTGCCGGGCAGACACCAGGCGGGCAGGATGTCTTTGGTCACGACCTCGTAGGAAGTGCCGACGGGGATGGTGAGTTCGATGAAATGTTGGTGCGGTGGTAGAGTGCCGTTGTAGTGGACGAGCTTTTCGAGCATGGCGGTACTGTAGTTTTCAGAGGCGTAAATGACCTCCTGCCCACGCTCGTGCCAGCGCCCCTCGACCAGTGCTGCGCCCTGGCCACTGTAGATGGGAAAGCGACCGTTTGGATCGCCGATGCGGAAGCAGCGCATGGGCTCGCGGAGCGTGCGGACCGCCGCCATTAGACGGCGACGCCGGCGTCTGCTTGCAACAGTAGTTTCAGCACGAGGTCGGCGCCAGCGGTTGATTCCTTCGCGATGTCGATGGGGCGTCGCCCTTCGAGCAGTGGGTGGGCGCGGATCAAGAACATAAGGCCGAGGTCTGGACGGCCGCGATACTGGCGGTTGAAGAGCTCGATGAAGACTTTGGCGAGAGCGAACAGACGCGCGCTTTCGTCGGTCGTGAGAGGTTGCTTGGCTTTGGTGCGGCGGTGATAGGTCGACTTCGGGATGATGTCTGAGATTTGCAGGTAGTGGCCATCTGGGTCGATGTGGCGAATGATGGCTTCGACGGACTTGGCGGGAAAGCCGCGCTCGACGTGGGCGACGAGGTCGAGGTCGGATAGGTTCTTTTTGGGCTGTAGCCCGAGGACGGCTGCGAGTTGGTTGGCTTCCGAGCGCTTTTCGATGGTTGCGGATTTCATGATTTCACTTGCTCATCAGAATCTGCGTTTCAATTGGGACTAATTTAGTCTCATTTGGATGGCTGGGCAAGGTGGGCTGTCGTTGAAACGCAAAACGGCGGATCTTGCGACCCGCCGCTTGATGCTGAGAGCGTTAGAGCTTAGCCGCGGCCAAGGACGCTGACACGGACGCGGGCGACGCCTTGACCGGTCATGCCGATGGACTGGGCGGCGCGACGTGAGAGGTCGATGATGCGGCCCGAAATGTAGGGGCCACGGTCGTTGATGGTGACTTCAACGGAATTACCGTTGTCGAGGCGGGTGACGCGGACGCGGGTGCCGAAGGGCAGGGTTTTGTGGGCTGCGGTCCAAGCGTCGGGATTGAAGCGGCCGCCTGAGGCGAGAGCCTGTGGCTGCCAGTAGTACGAGGCAACGCCGGTTTCACCACCAGACAGGCTTTCCTGTGGTTGCTGGCGTTGTGCGGTGCGGCGCTGCGGACGCGAGCCGTCGTCGTCGTTGTTGGCTACGCGTGTGGCGGCGGCCCTGCGCTGAGTAGGTTCGGCACGGGCGCGGCGGGCTGGCGCGCTGACTTCTCCGCGTTGGCGTTTGGCGGCTGCGATGGAATCGTCAAACCAATCGGCAGAAGCTGACGTGGCGGTGAATAGGCTGGTCACGAACAGGGGGGCAGCCAACAGGGCCGCCAGGGTTAGTAAGCGTTTGATCATCGATGATACTCCTCGGTTACACAGGCAACTGTCGGCGGCAACCGTCGGCGCTTATGTTTCAGCGCTTAGGGGCTCGACATGCCTTGATGCCCCGATACACCGGTCGGGCTTTTGCCTGACTGGAGGTGGGACGTGTCGATATCGGACGCGGATGCAACCCGAGCGACGTGAGGGCTAAACCAGAAAAGACCGTTGTCGGTCAACCCCTTGAAGATGTTTTGGATATTAACAGAGTTAACCGAGCGGCTATAAATGACTATTCGCAAGCATTACGAAGTAAAACGAAAGCCCGCGACATCTTGGCATTACTGGGCTTCATGAAAGCGGATTGGGGCACCTGTTGCTGACGCTGCCAATTGACCTTGCCACATAGCCATTGCGCCACGGACTACTGTGCCAACCGGCCAGCCCTGGATTTTGACACCGTCGTAGGGGGTCCACTGGGACTTGGATTGTATCCAAGAGTTGGTGATGGTCTCGGTGCGTTTAAGGTCGACGATGGTGAGG
>JBEBJA010000093.1:0-2307 GCA_040080145.1 Hyphomicrobiaceae bacterium | reverse complement strand
CGCATTGCCATCGCGCCCCATCACCGGCTCCGGCACGGTCGCCGAGCCCGATTGGCTGAAAATCGCGGCGCTGATTTCCGAACGCTCCGCCGCCGTCAATAAATCGATCCTCGAAACCGGCATCAAGATCCGCGACACCGACCGCAAACTCCAAGAAGCCACCAACAAGCTAAGTGAACTCGCCCCCGCGCCCGAGCAGCGCTGGGAAGTGAAAATTAATGCCCAAGCCGCGAGCGCACTCGACGCCGAATTGACGGTGCGCTACCAAATCCAGAACGCCAATTGGCAGCCGTTCTACGACGCGCGGCTGACCACCGGTGCAAAAGGCCAGCCATCTAAACTCCAGATGATCCGCCGCGCCTCGATCACGCAACGCTCGGGCGAAGCCTGGGACAATATCGCGCTCACGCTTTCAACCACCCGTCCAGCCGCTGCGACCGCAGCACCCGAACTCAACATGCTGAGCGTGGACTTCCGCCCCGATGCGCCGCCGCCGCCCGTTGCACGCTCCATGCCCGCCGCAGCACCGATGGCTGGGGCCATGAGCGACGCACGAGGCAGATTGGAAAGCGCTGCAAAAGCGAAAATGGAAGCAAAAACAGACGCAGTTGCCGCAACTGAAATATCCGCCGGTGTCGATCTCTCAGGCTTCCAAGCGCAGTTCTCAATCCCCGGCAAGGTCACCGTGCAACAGACCGGCGAACAAAAACGCGTCCAAATCGTCAGCGAAGACCTCGACGCCAACCTGATCGTCCGCACCGTCCCGCGCTTTGACCAAACCGCATACCTCTATGCCAAACTCGCATTGCCAAAGACGTCGAGCGTCCTGCTCCCTGGTCAAGTCTCACTCTTCCGTGACGGCACCTTCGTCGGCCAGGGGCGTGTACCGCAACTGGCGCAAGGCGAAGATCATGAGTTGGGCTTCGGTGCAGACGATCTCGTCAAGGTCAAACGCGTGGTGCTCGAAGACAAGAAGGGCGAAAGCGGCATCTTCACCTCAACCCGCGCCGAAGACCGCAACTTCGTCATAACCGTGAAAAATCTTCGCACCAATCCAGTGCCAGTCGTCGTGCTTGATCGCATACCCGTCTCGGCGCATCAGGATATCAAGGTCGATGCGACGTTCAAACCGCAGCCGACCAAGAAGGACGTCAACGACCGTCGCGGCACCGTGCAATGGGAATTCTCAGCAGCCCCCGACAGCGAAACGCAGATCGCTTTCGGCTACAAAGTCTCGGCCCCTGCTGGCAAGCAAATCGACTATCGCGAAAAAACGCCGGAGCAGATCACTTTTGGCGCGCAGCACAGGTTCTGAACGTTGAGGGCGCGTGTGGATAATTGTATCACGAGGGATGACCTCCACTCGCGCCCTTGTTCCGCCATCGAAGCAGGGATAAAACCTTACCCAGAATTAGTGGACCATTGGGGAGCGGCGTTGCCATGAGCAAATTTATCTGGATTTTACTAGGCTTGATCCTGATCGGTGGCGCCGTAGCCCTGGGCGGCTATCGCAATTTCTATGAACCCAACCAACGCACCCGCTCCGTGGCGTCGGCCCCCTCGGCCTCCCGTTCAGCTCCGCCCGTGTCCGCCCAACGCGCTCCGCAGTCCGCGTCCCAAGGCGCCTCGCTCAATTTTGACACCGTCGTCAATGTTCTCAACGTGGTCGTCGGCATCGTCGGCATCTGGATGACCTTCGCCGGCATGCGCATGCAGCGCCAAGCCATGCAAATGACCGACAATCGCCGCCAACGCTGAAAAACTCCAAAAGTCCACTTGCCACCACAGGAATCCCGGTTTAGATGACCAAAAAGGGCGCTGGGCCTCATGGGCCAAGGCGCTCTTTTTGCGTGACGAGTGACCGTCGTGGCGGCATTCTGATCCGAACCGGAGACGGCAAATGACCAACGTCGTGGTGATGGGCGCCCAATGGGGCGACGAAGGCAAAGGCAAGATCGTTGACTGGCTCTCCGAGCGCGCCGACATTATCGTCCGATTCCAAGGTGGTCACAACGCGGGCCATACTCTTGTCATCGATGGAAAAACTTACAAACTCGCGCTCCTACCCTCGGGTGTCGTTCGCGGCGGCAAACTCTCCATCATCGGCAACGGCGTCGTCGTCGATCCCTGGCATCTTGCGGGCGAAATCGAAGCGATCATCAAGCAAGGCGTTTCGATCACGCCTGACAATCTGAAACTCGCCGAAAACGCCACGCTCATTCTGCCACTTCATCGCGAGCTCGACCAATTGCGCGAAGCCGCCGCCGGCGGTCAAAAAATCGGCACAACGGGGCGCGGCATCGGCCC
>JBEBJA010000056.1:0-10905 GCA_040080145.1 Hyphomicrobiaceae bacterium | reverse complement strand
GCGCCATCGCAACGTCACGCGAAAGTTTGCAGGGTGGCTTAGTGTGGCGGGCTGATTTCAGGGCGAGGCTGCGCCTTGACGGTGCGCCCATCTCAAACGATCAGGCACCCAAGTTAGCCAGAACTGCTGCTCTACGCTGACAGTCGACTGCGTTCGGGGAGTTCGAGATCCACGCGAAGTCCGCCCAACGCCGAGGCCGTCAATTTTGCGTCGCCACCATAGAGCCGGGCGAGATCGAGCACGATAGCCAAACCCAATCCGGCTCCTGGTTTTTGACTGTCCCAGCGTTCGCCAACATTGAACACAACGTCGAAGGCTTCCGGAGGCAAGCCGGGGCCGTCATCTTCCACAGAAATGACTATGCCATTGCCGCTGGGTGATCGCGAACTCGATAGACGCACGCACGACTTGGCATGCTTGCAAGCGTTGTCGACAAGGTTTGCGAGCATTTCGTTTAGGTCGTGATGATCGCATGCCACAAAATATGTTGGATCAATCGTGTTTTCGACTATCAGGCCGCTGGGCCGGTGCAGGCGTTCCAGCGCCGAGGCGACTTCGCCGGCGGCTTTGTGTGCGGAGGCGGCCGTTCCTGGAGCCGATCTCAGCGCCACAGCCCTGGCTCGCGTGATCTGGTAGTCGATTTTCGACTGCATTTTGCGGCACTGCTCAAGGATCGTCTTTGCCGATTGCGGCATGCCTTGTGCGTCTATCCGGTCCGCCTCATCGGTCAGAATGGCCAGCGGCGTCTTAAGGCCGTGAGCGATGTTGCCGGCTTGCGTTCGGGCCCGCTGCACCAGTTCATTGGTTGAACGAAGGAGGGCATTGAGATCGTCGACCAGCGGTTGGACCTCGTTTGGAAACCGTCCTTCAAGAGCCTTCTTTTGCCCGGACCGGACCGAGGCGAGCGAGAGCCGTAAATGGTCGAGTGGCCGCATTGCAATCATGATCAAGAGACTGGCGGCTCCGATCATTACGGCACCAAACAATGCCATCGACCATGCAAGGGTTTGATTAAAATGTTGAAGCACGGTATCAATGTGACGATTGTCGGTACCGATAATGTAACGCAAGGGTTGCTCTGATGGTGCGGTCCAACGCGCTTGTTCGGCGACAAGCAATTTTCCAGTGGGACCGTCGATCACATGCGTATGAACCCCAACGTCCTTTATGTCGTCGGTCGGCGTTTTAAGCGTTGCCCCTTGAAGTGATTGTGATCTGGCAAAAACGCTGCCGCCCTTTTGAATTTCCCAATAGTAGCCAGACAGCAAGACGTCATAACGAGGGTCGCTCAAGCTTCGCTGGAGGCGCGCACCCGACGGCGTTACTTCGGCAAGCCGCTCAAGCTCGTCCAAATGCACGTAGAGTTCTTCAATGAACTGCTCTTTGACGTGCAATCGAAAGTGGGCCGACAGCATAAACCCGGCGATGATCATGCCGGTGATGATCCAAATGGCGGCAACGGCAACCAGGCGGCTCTTTAAGCTCACGTTTCGTATCTCCATCAGTCCATGCGATAACCAAGACCGCGGACCGTCTTGACTATCTCCGAACCGAACTTTCGCCGTAGACGGCTAATATACACCTCAATCGTATTGGACTCGCGACTCTCCTCCAAAGAGTAAAGATGCTCGTTCAATTCAGCTTGCGAAACAACGCGCCCGACCCGGTGCATAAAGTAGTTCAGCATCTTGAGTTCACGCGCCGTGAGTTCGACTGGCTCACCATCCAGAGTCGCCCGGCCCGAGGAGGCATCAAGAGAAATGCGTCCATTCACGAGGATGGGGCTCGCAAGTCCTGACGTCCTGCGGATCAACGCTTTGAGGCGGGCCGCAACTTCGGGAATGTGAAACGGCTTCGTGATGTAGTCATCGGCCCCGGCATTGAGTCCGTCAACCTTTTCAGACCACGTACCGCGTGAGGTTAGGATCAGGACTGGAACCGTGCGGGCCTCCTTGCGCCAGCGCCGCAAGACTTCAAGTCCCTCCATCTGCGGCAAGCCGAGATCTAAGATTGCGGCGTCGTAGCTGTCTTCGGCACCCATCGCATAGCCATCGGTCCCGTTGCTGGCGTGGTCGACCGTAAAGCCCGACTGAACGAGCCCGGACACCAGCCGCCGCGAAATTTCTTCATCATCTTCAATCAACAAGACTCGAATGGTGGCCTCCTGACATCGCTGGCCGTTGGGTAACACCCTTCACCTGAAAGCAGTCTGAATTGGGCGCACCTGCGACCGAGCAGCATTTCAGGTCCCTTTCAGGTTCGCATGGCATTGCCCTGTCAAATGCAATGTCTCGTGCCATCAAGGGTAGCACAAATGTCCCACCTCATGCTCGTCCTGCCGGCCGTTTTGCCGCTTGTCCTGATGCCGCTCTTTGCGGCCCAAGCAAAGGACCTTACCGTTACTGCCGAGCAGGTTGGACGACTCGAAATCAAACTATCGGATGTGCAGCAAGCGGCTATGGAAGCCGTGGCTTTACTTCCGGGCACCGTTGTTCCGGCGATGAATGCCCGGATTGCCGCGCCCGCGCCGTTTGCCGGAACGGTCGTTCAAATGCATGTGCTGCCGGGCCAGAAGGTTCGCAAGGGGGCAGCGCTTCTGACTGTTGCCAGCCGTGAACTCTCCGACGCATTGGGACAGCTCAAACAGTCGGAAGCGGATATTCAGGTCGCGCAAGCTGTGGCCCAGCGAAAACGAATTCTCGTCGACAAGAACGTCTCGAGCCCGGTTGTTGCCGAAGAGGCCGAGGCCCAGGTTGCCAAGTTGCGCGCCGTCGTTGACCAGCACAACCGCACCATCGCCTTGGGCGGCACCGCCATCGGCAAGAGCGGACAGTACACGATCACGGCGCCTGCCGACGGCATGGTCGTTGAGACGCACGCGCTGCCGGGCGCGAAGTTGGACGCCATGGCGGCTGCCGTCACGATTGATGCCAGCGACGAACTCTGGGTCGAAGTGCAGCTCCCGTCAGACCTCGTGCGCAAGATTGTCATAGGCGACACCATTCAGGTGATTGATGGCCCCGAAGGCAAGGTGGTCTCGATTGGCGGGTCGCTTGACCGGCTGACACGATCAGCAACTTTGCTCGCTTCGGTCCCGGCTAACTCTGGCCTGTTGCCGGGTCAAATGGTGACGATCAGCGTGCTGCGTCCCTCGCAAACGGGTGGTCTTAATGTTCCCGCCGCAGCGGTTGCCTGGGTTGAAGACAAATTTGCCGTCTTTGTGCGCAGCGCCGAGGGCTTCAACCTTACACCTATCACATTGCGCGGCCGTTCGCCGGCGGGCGCAACGGTTGATGGCGCGCTCGTGCCGGGTCAACAGGTTGCGATCAGCGGACTTCCCCAACTCGAAGCGATGCTGGGTAAGGATTGAGGAATGCTACGCAAGCTCATCGAATTTTCGCTCACGCAGCGCACGTTCACCCTGTTGATGGCTGTTCTGGTGGCGGGGCTCGGTGCCTACGCATTCAAGACGATTCCCATTGATGCCTTCCCGAATATTTCGCCGGTTCAGGTCAAGATGATCCTGAAGGCGCCGGGCATGACGCCTGAAGAAGTTGAGACCCGGGTTGTCGCCCCCATTGAAATGGAGCTACTCGGTATTCCACGGCAAACGATTCTGCGTTCGTCCGCCAAATACGCGGTTGCCGACATTACTTTGGATTTCGAGGATGGAGCCGACATTTACTGGGCCCGCCAACTCGTGGCTGAGCGCCTTGCTAGCGTGCGTGGTGAGCTTCCAGCGAACGTGACGGGTGGTCTGGCGCCTGCGTCGACGCCGCTGTCGGATGTCTACATGTTCACGATTGAGGGTGGAACGCTGTCGCTGCAGGAGCGCCGCAGCTTGCTTGATTGGACTATTCGTCCTGCCTTGCGCACCATCCCCGGCGTCGCCGATGTCAATACACTTGGCGGACAAGTGCGCACCTTTGAGGTGATTCCCAATGGTGCCGCACTCGCTGCAGCACGTCTGGGTGTGGCCGATTTGATCGAGGCCATCAATGCAGGCAACCGGAACGATGGAGCAGGCCGACTGGCCGAGGGTGAAAAGGCACTCGTCGTCCGCGCCGAAGGGGCTATCACCACGACCCAAGACCTTGAGCAAATCGTCCTCAAGCTGGAAGGCAATCGCGTCCTGCGTTTGCGCGATGTTGCAACCGTCCAAATTGGCAGTCTCACACGCTATGGTGCCGTGACCAAGGATGGCCAAGGCGAAGCCGTTCAAGGACTTGTACTGTCCCTGCGCGGTGCCGATGCCAGTACGCTCGTTCAATCGATCCGGCAACGGCTTGAAGACCTCAAACCGAGCTTGCCCGATGGCGTGCGGCTTGAACCCTTTTACGATCGCTCCGATCTCATTCAGCGAGCGGTCGGCACGGTGACCAAAGCGCTGCTCGAAGCAACGGCGCTGGTCGTTGTCTTGTTGCTGGCCTTCCTTGGCAATCTCCGGGCGGCCCTGGTCGTTGCCGTGACCTTGCCATTCGCGGCCCTCGTCACATTCGTCATGATGCAGACGTTTGGCATGTCGGCTAATCTTATGAGCCTTGGGGGCCTTGCTATTGCGATCGGCCTCATCGTTGATGCCTCGGTTGTCGTCGTCGAAAACACTGTTGAGCGGCTCCAAAGCAGCCACAACAATGAACGGGTGCCGCTGCTTCATCAAGTCTATCAAGCGGCGTGCGATGTTGCAGTTCCCGTATCTTCGGGAATTTTGATCATTTGCCTCGTCTTTCTGCCGTTGATGGCGCTGCAGGGACTTGAGGGCAAATTGTTTGGCCCAGTGGCTTTGACGATCGTATTTGCCTTGAGCAGCTCACTCGTCATTTCGCTGACGCTCATCCCCGTGCTCTCGTCATATCTCCTCAAGAGCGGACACCACGGTGAGCCGTTCCTGATGCGGATTTTGAATAGGGGCTACACCGCACTCCTGGGCGCGTGCCTCAAACGCCCCTGGCCAGTCTACGCAACGGCGGTTGCCGGTATCGGTTTGGCGGTCGTGGGATACGGCGCAGTCGGCAAAGCGTTCATGCCAACCATGGACGAAGGATCGGTGATCATGCAGATCACCAAGCTACCGTCGATCAATCTGAAATCGAGCATCGACGGCGATCTTCTGGTGCAACGCACGCTCAAAGAAAAGGTGCCGGAGATCGACAGAATCGTCGCTCGCGTCGGGTCAGATGAACTCGGGCTCGACCCCATGGGGCCGAACGAAACCGATACGTTTCTCGTCTTGAAACCCAAAGAACAATGGCGCGTGCAGGACAAGGCTTGGCTGGTGGATCAGCTCCGCGCCGCAATGGCGGATTTACCGGGGATGGAGTTCGCATTCACGCAGCCAATTGAGATGCGAACGGCCGAAATGCTGACGGGGGCTCGTGGCGATCTGGCGATCAAGATCTTCGGGCCAGATCTGAAGGTCCTGTCGGATTTGTCGGGACAAATTCAGGCGGTATTGAAGAAAATCCCCGGCGCAGCAGAAGTATCCACGGTTGCCAATGCCAGCGTCGATTATCTGGAAATCAAAGTAGACCGTCTCACGGCGGGCCGTGTCGGACTGTCTGTCACAGCCATCCAGGACAAGCTGCGAACACAGCTAGAAGGCGCATCCGCAGGGATTGTTGCCGAGACTGGACGGCGAACGAATATTATCGTTCGCGGGCCGGAGGATGTCCGCGAGTCGCCCGATCTATTTTCTCAAACTCAGTTCTCCGCAGGCGATGGCGGCCTTATTCGCGTTGGAGATGTCGCCAAGCTGGACCGCAAAGCCGGTCCGGTAAAAATTGACCGGGAAAACGCATCCCGATTTGCAATCGTACAAGGCTACGTGAAGGACCGCGACCTTGTCGGTTTCGTCGAAGAAGCGCAAAAGGCTGTCACCGCGAAAGTTTCACTTCCTCTTGGTTATCGCCTCGTCTGGGGTGGTCAATTTGAAAACCAGCGGCGGGCAGCGGCCAGGCTTGCTGTCGTTGTTCCTATTGTTCTGGGTCTCATTCTGGGCGTGCTGTTTGCAACCTTGCGATCGCTTCGCCAGTCGCTTCTTATCCTCGCAAATGTGCCGTTTGCACTCGTGGGCGGAATATTGGCGTTATGGGTTTCTGGTGAATACCTATCGGTTCCGGCGTCTGTTGGATTCATTGCCCTGCTGGGAATAGCCGTTTTGAACGGACTTGTGCTGGTGAGCTATTTCAACCAGCTTCTCGATCAGGGGATGCCGATTAATCGTGCGGTATTTGAGGGTTCTGTCCGCCGGCTTCGCCCGGTGATGATGACGGCATGCATTGCAGCCTTTGGGCTTGTTCCGCTGCTGTTTGCTACGGGTCCGGGGTCGGAAATTCAAAGGCCACTCGCAATTGTCGTCATTGGCGGATTGATAACGTCAACAACGCTCACGCTGATCCTCCTTCCCATTTTGTTCAGACGATTTGGTGTCGCTGGACAAGCCAACAAGATCAATGAACGGAGCCATACGTGGACCACGCCCTATGCAAGCTCACCCTTGTCTTCTCGCCCAGTGGAGCAGATCGAATCATAGATCTGTTATTAACGACCGAGCCGCCGCTGCAAGGCTTTACGAGTTGGACGGGCGAAGGTCACGGTCACAGCTTCGGGGCGGCAACGATCAGTGAGCGGGTGCGAGGCCGCGTTCAGAAATCCGGCATTTTCGCCGTTCTTGAACCCTCACGCGCAACCGATCTTCTCGAAGAAATTCGAATTAAGTCGCCGGTTATTCCAATCACGTTCTGGATTGAGCCGGTTACACGCTTTGGGCACCTGACGACAGACCAATAAGAGCGCGGGAAATTCCGTGCCCAGCATCCCTTACTCGTGCGCCTTGCGTTCTTGAGGCGGCAAAAAAGGAAAGACGGCAAGAAATGAAAATGACTCGATCATCAAATGCGTTCAGAATCGGATATACTTTTATCTGCTTCATTGGTATTTTGACGGTAACACCATTGCCGTCCAGCGCGCTGCCGATATTGACCGAGATCGCAGGCGAAGCTGGTGGCGTTTCACGCTCGTTCCAGACGCTGGCGGACAATAGAACGTCGCGGCACTGTCACAGCATTCCGCGGCGTACGTACTGCCATACTGCTGCGCCTTGGTCCAAAGAGTCTCAAGCACTCCAAGGATTGAGCCCGGAAAATGAACTGCGGGTCCGAAACAATGGTGTGGGACGGGGACGGGGAAGCAGTGAGCAGTCAACACGGTTGCGTTGATTGCCCGGCTGGCCAAGTCGCGCCGTTTCATTCCATTGATTTGGAAAAATGCGGCCTTGGATGAACACGCGCCGGTTGGGCCAATCCGGCTCACTTTTCGGGAAGAGTTTGGGTGTAGGCCAGTGTGTCAATTGAATCTTGCAACGGAAGAGCCCGTAGGTTGACCATCGCGGCACCGGGATGCGCGTTGCGCATTTTGTGCATGACTTCCCAGGGCAGTTCATTCGCTTCCGTTCCGATATAGCCAGGCTTCTGCGGAGTGCCCCAGTTCAAGGCGCGGCCATCCAGCCCATGGCAGGCCGCGCAAATGGTCTGATACACTGCAGCACCGCGCTGCTTATCGCCCCTCACTTTGCGTGTCGTGCGGTCAATGAAAATATCGGTATCGTGCTGCCCCGAGCGGAGGAATTCGGCGAGGCGCACCATTTCCTCGTCAGGAATCATTTCAGGCGTGTAACCGTGTGACGGCGAACGCATCATTTTGACAATTGCATCAGCCTGCAGGCTTTGCGCGCCGCGAACGCCACTTATACCCGTGAAACGGTCGCTCAATGGCTGGTCTTTGCCATTGATGCCATCTTTGCCCTTGTAGTCCCATCCATGACATTCCACACAGCGCCACGTCGTGGCACCGCTGCGTTTGGCACGCGCGGGATATGCGGGATTGGTCTCCTGCGGCTTCTTGCGATCAAGTGCTTCCCACCACGTATCGTAGATGCGACCGCCCGCCGCCAGCGTCCAGGCCGCCGTTGGATCTTTTGGCGCGCCATGAACAAAGCCTTGCGCCGACGGATCGTGTTCTGCGCGGTTGTCGGCGGCAGAGACGGGAGCCAATGCAACGACGGAAAGTGCGACGATCATCACGCCTGTGGCGAACTTCATAATTTTTCCCGGGTCTTGATGGACAGTTTTGCTCACGCCAGAAGCCCGATTAGCATCGTGCTCGAGCCTGAGCAACTCACTCGAACTGCTCGCTGCGGTGGATGCGGTTGCGGCGCGAACATAGCTATAGACGGAACGCAACCGTTAGCGTTCCGGTTCTGACATTTGCTTCCCGGCGCGGCTAGGTTCGGAGCAAATGTCAGAGCCAAAAGGAACACGAGCAAGTCTATGTTTCAGGCGTAGCTTTTGCACCTGACGTTAGGTTTTGAAATCAGCGGCGAGTGGGGACCAAGCGTCAGTTTGCGCTACACTAGCCCGCGCTGTGTGACATAGTCACAGAC
Organism: Hyphomicrobiaceae bacterium; assembly: GCA_040080145.1. Taxonomy (GTDB): domain Bacteria; phylum Pseudomonadota; class Alphaproteobacteria; order Rhizobiales; family Hyphomicrobiaceae; genus JANXVY01. The sequence goes on along the minus strand of JBEBJA010000056.1, from coordinate 2,465 downwards.
GAGTACCGGCCAAGCGCTTATCGCTCACAAATCACTTCATTCGGAATCGGAGACAGCAATGACCTGCAACGTCGGCACTATTGATCGGATACTGCGCACGATCCTCGGCCTCGGGCTCATCAGCCTTGTCTTCGTTGGCCCGCAGACGCCATGGGGCTGGCTCGGCCTCATTCCACTGGGCACCGCTGCCATCGGCTGGTGCCCGCCTTATGCGCTGCTCGGGCTCAGCACCTGCGCCGTCAAGACGCCGAAGTCCTAACATCTGCAAGCGCTGGCGGAGCACAATGGCCCGGCCAGCGTTTCTGAATCCGGAACAGCCCTATGACGCCGGTTTCCCCTCTCCCCTTGGAGGCATCTGGTGACGGTGCCAAGACGGGGGAGGGACGTCAATTACCGCGCACTTGACAGCCAAACACCGGCCAGGATCATCGCGAACCCGGCAACATGAAACCCATGCAACACTTCGCCTAGCGTCACATTCGCAATCAGGGCTGAAAATAGCGGGATCAGATGCATCGTGGCGCCTGACCGCGCCGGCCCGAGAATCTCAACCCCACGGCTCCACGCCGCGAACCCGACCACGCTTGGAAACACCGCCACGTAGCCGAGCACCAAAGCCGTCAACAGCGTTGGCTGTAACTGAACCCCACTCAGATGTTCGGCGGCAAAAAACGGTGCGGTTGCCAGCGTCGAAATCGCGGCCAGACAATAGGTGAAACTCAACCAGTGCATCCGCGGCCGCCAGCGCAGACACACCGAATAGATAGCCCAGACCCCGACGTTGAACAAAATAATCAGATCGCCCCAATTGAAATCGAGGCCCGCCAATCGCGAAAAATCGGCCTTGGTCACAATCAGTGCGACGCCTGCGAGCGATACTGCGATGCCGCCCGTTTGCCGCCGCGAAAGCCGGTCGCCGAACAACCCCGCGCCTGCGAGCGCGATCATGACCGGTGCCAGCGCGTTCAATACCGAGATATTGATCGCCGTCGTGTAGCGTGCCCCGATGTATTGGAGCACCCCGAATATCGCGCCGCCCAGGACGCCCAAAAACACCAGCGTCCGCCAGTGCGCCTTGATCGTCGGCCAATCCCGCCGCACGTACTCACCTGCGAACGGCCACAGAAGAATGAGCGCCACGCCCCACCGGAACAGCGAAATTGCAAACGGCGGCACATGGCCTGCCGCTGCCCGTCCCAGCACATGATTGCCCGACCAGCACAACGCCGCCAGTGCAAGCAGGACATAGGCCATAAGCTCATCCCGGTTGCGCGTCCCAGCAGGCGTTCCACTCGTCATCGTGCCTGCCTCAAGTTGCTTCAGCAAAGCTGGGAACTGTTACACCCGCCCAAGGAGCAAATGCTCCTTTTCCAAGCCCGCTACAAACACCAATCTCTCCGCAGCCTTTGTGCTCGGAGCTATAAAAGTGAGGGTGAAGCAGCGCTAGAACGAGCCTTCGTGAAATAAGCGATCCCAAAATCTCACAGGCCCCACGCGCGGGATAAGTATACTTGCTGGACGATTCCCCTATCTTTGAGCGGCACTCCTCCTCATGAAAAATCCAAACCGGCTCGTCCAAATTCTGCTGCCAACCTTCAGGCGCGACGGCACCCTCATTCCCAAGACCGTTTTCGAAGGCGTCGCGCACGAACTGACCGAAAAGTTCGGTGGCGTCACGAGTTACCTGCGCGCGCCAGCCGAAGGCCGGTGGCAATCCGGCGCTGGCACCGAACACGATCAGATCGTCGTCGTCGAGGTTATGACCGAGGAAATCGACGCGGCCTTCTGGTCCGCCTTACGCACGCGGCTCGAACGCGAACTGGCCCAGGACCGGATCGTCATCCGGTGTCATGCCGTTCAATTGCTATAGCGGATTCAAATGACGCAATTTTAAACACTCGATGACATTGCTCAAAAAATTATCACTAAGTTGAATGGCGTTCAAAAAATAATTCAGGCACCTGAGGAAAAAAATCTCAGGGTGGATCGCTGTGATGAATCGTATGCCTGCACGGTACTTGAACGGGTTTGTAGAAATACTTGGCCGCAGCCGGATTCCTTGCAAAATCAGCGGCATCACTGCGATTGGGGCAAGCCTCGAACTGCTCGAACGGACCCACCTGCTACCCACCATTGGCTTGCGTATCGGCGACAGCCACCGCGTCCTCGACTGCCTCGTCACCAAGGTTGACCGCAGCAAAGTCATTGTTACATTTAAGCAGGCCGACGGCATCGAAGGTGCCGCCATAATGCGCGCCATCCGCATAGCGCAGGATGCGCTGCTCCAATAGCGAACTGGCCACCCATGGGCTTCCAAAGTTCCAAGGACTTCCTAGTGTTCTGCACCCGATGGATGATTCCCATTTCCGTCATGGCCGCGCAGGCGCATAGGCGCTAACATAGCGAAACGGTGGCCCCCTCTCCCCCTGGGGAGAGGGTTGGGGTGAGGGGGCTCTTCTGCAAAG
>JBEBJA010000120.1:0-2333 GCA_040080145.1 Hyphomicrobiaceae bacterium | reverse complement strand
TAGGAGCCCAGCGCCTCGGCAAAGAACGCTGGTACGAGCACTACGAACTCCGCGTCGCCAAAGTCGAACGCGCCTACTCCGGCCCGGAGGGACGGTGATGAGGCGTATCAACAGCTCTAACTTCAAACTGTTCAAATTAATCAGGCTTCTCCTTGCAACCACACTTGCTATTAGCATCGCAGCGACACCGACTTGGGCTCTCCAGTGCGGCGGACTAGAGTTGGGGGAAAGCTATTGGAGAAATCAGCCAACAAAAGACCCGTTCAGCGGCATCTCCGAAACTGAAGAAGCGGCGTATCGGTCCGCGTATGAAAATGATTTCGCAACTTTCCTAAAATCGAATGGGGAACTATTGGTATTTCAAGGGAAGCCGATTGGACGTGCAATCAATCTGAATACTAAACCATGCTCGGTCTGTGTATATGCCCAGCGTTACCGAGTTGCTAAGCTGCATGCAGGACCTAGCGCATCAACAATTACATTGCTCCATCGCATTTGGTTCGATAGCGGATTATCCGTCGCAAAATCGGCACGTCTGACCAATTCGCTTCCAATGGTAGCTGGCCTGCAGGATATTATTTTCGCATATGGACCGGCACAGTATAAAACTGAATTAGAGATGTTAAAGCCAGCGCTCAATAAAAACAAGATCGAGCGCATAGATGGCGTCATCGACGTTTGCCCGCTCTCATTCCCTATAAATGCCAGTGATTTTCGGAGCGACGGAAAATATTCCAGGTTCGGCGCCGAGAAATTGCGCCAATTGCGCGTCGAAGCGGAGGTGGCCGACAAGTTGCTCAGTGTCTTGCGCACGAACAAAAAGGGTTCGGCCCCATGAAAATCTACGGCGACCTCGGCTCCGGCAACCTCGTCGGTTGGGTCAAGGCGCAAGCTTATCCCCCATCTGTCATCCCGTGCGCGGTGCGGGATGAAATCCTGCACCGCAGACACGGGACCTTCTCACGGCCCGCGTTTCATAAGGTCCCGTGTCTGCGCAGCGTCATGACATGCCGCAGCGCGCACGGGATGACAGTGGAGCCCCACCCATGAAAATCTACGGCGACCTCGGCTCCGGCAATTGCCTCAAAGTCAAATACACCGCTGACTATCTCGGCATCCCTTACGAGTGGATCCCCGTCGACATCATGAAGGGTGAAGCACGCACGGTTGAGTTCGCCGCTATGAACCCCGCGATGCAAACACCCACCGTCGATTTCGGCGGCGGCAAAGTGCTGGCACAATCCAACGCCATCATCCGTTATATCGCCCGCAATTCAGCACTCCTCCCCGACGACGCCTGGACCCAAGCCAAGATCGACGAATGGCTCTTCTGGGAACAATATTCCCACGAGCCCAACGTCGCGACCTGCCGCTTCCACATGCACCCGAAGTACCTCGGCAAATCCAAAGACACGCGCGACCCCGGCAAAGTCGAACGCGGCGAAAAAGCACTCGATCTCATGGACGGCCACTTCGCCAACACCGACTGGCTTGCAGCCAATCGCCTGACCATCGCTGACATCGCCCTCATCGCCTACACCCGCCTCGCCCACGAAGGCGGCTTCGATCTCGCCAGCCGACCACATCTCCGAAAATGGATCGCGCGCACCGAAACCGCGCTCAACATCGCTTGAACCACTTCATCGACTGACACCAAAACGAAATCTTCAGCCGACAGGACGACGACAATGGGTAAGATCACTGGCTTCATGGAATTCGATCGCAAGGACCGCGCCTATAAGCCGGCCGACGAGCGGGTGAAGCATTGGCAAGAATTCGTTGTGCCGCTCAGCGAGAAGGAGGTCAAAACCCAAGCCGCACGTTGCATGGACTGCGGCATCCCCTATTGCCACTCAGGCATGCCCGGCACGACCCACGGCTGCCCCGTCAACAACCAGATCCCCGATTGGAACGATCTCGTCTATCGCGGTCATTGGCGCGAAGCGCTCGACAACCTGCATTCAACCAACAACTTCCCCGAAGTCACCGGTCGCATTTGCCCCGCGCCCTGCGAAGCCTCCTGCACGCTCAATCTCGATGACAGCCCCGTGGCCATCAAAACCATCGAGTGCGCCATCGTCGACAAAGGCTGGGAAGAAGGCTGGATCGTGCCCAAGCCTGCCGAAAAGAAAACCGGCAAGAAAGTCGCCATTATCGGAGCTGGACCCGCCGGACTCGCCGCTGCCCAACAGCTCGCCCGCGCCGGACACGCTGTCCACGTCTACGAAAAGAATGCCCGCCCCGGCGGCCTCATGGTCTACGGCATCCCCGATTTCAAAATGGAAAAAGATGTCATCGCCCGTCGCGTCAAGCAGATGGAGGCCGAAGGCGTC
>JBEBJA010000099.1:0-2339 GCA_040080145.1 Hyphomicrobiaceae bacterium | reverse complement strand
CGGAATAGTCCTGGACCCCAGGCCACCATATCGCAGTACGCCCCATACAACCCAAGCCCATCCGCGCACCTGCCCCCGTGATCGGCGCGGTGCGCATGTGCCATCCTTGCCGGGAACAAATCGGGAGGGTGACATGGCAAAAGCAACGACTAGTGATGCCAGAAGCGAGGCTGACGCGCACAGCGTCGCCGTTGCACGAGTTGTCCGCGAAGCGGCTGCTCGCGAAGCGGAGCACGATCGACGGACAGCGTCCGCTTGTGTCTCACTCAATTTGGCTTGCGCCCGGCGTCATCAGTGAACGCGTGTTGAATAGCAAGTGCCATCTGCCGGATTACCTTCGCCTGTTCGCTACCCTCGCGCCCGGCAACGGAGACTTCCGCCTTCATCGGAACGGCTAGGGCTTGGTCAAGTGTGAGTGCGCCGCTCTTCACGAGTGTGTCGAGCAACGCCACGAACATCGTCGTGGTCGCTGTCGCCAAGTCGTCGACCTTCTTCTCTGACAGGCTATCTGCGAGTTCCTTGACGAGGGATTTAACTGCGTCGTCCATACTCTTCTCCGGTCCGGTTGTTGATTCGCGCTCTGCACTCTACCGGAAAGCAAAAGGCCCGGACGCTCCCGCAGCGTGCCGGGCCTTTTCGTGCGCGCGCGAACCTGCCGGGGTTTCCGGCACGTTCATCTTCTTCACGGGTGGACCTGCCCCCGCTCCGGCCAGGGCTCGCCTCGTGCAAATTCGGGGCATGAGCAAAAAACGCGCCTCCCTCACCATCCGCACGGCCATCAACGCAACCGGCGACGCAGCGCCGGAGTGGGTCGAGCTGCTGCCTGCCGGGCCTGAGATCAACGGGCGCGACGGGCGGACGTGGCTTCTGTCCAACCCCGCCGTGGTCATTGCCGACAGCGCGGTGAACGGCGCGATCCACATCGACTACGAGCACGCCAGCGAGACCAAGGCGGCGCAGGGCGGCGAAGCCCCGGCTGCCGGTTGGGTCGCTGCCATGGAAGTGCGCAACGGCGCGATCTGGGGCCGCGTCGAGTGGACGCCCCGCGCCGCACAGATGATCTCGTCGCGTGAGTACCGGTTCCTGTCGCCCGTGTTCGTGTTCGACACCGGCAACCGGCAAATCCTCTCCATCGTCTCGGCGGGCCTCACCAACCGGCCCAACCTGGACATGACCGCCCTCAACCGCGCGGAAGACAACCCCGCCCCCGAAACAGGAAAGCCCATCATGACGCCCGAACAAATCAAAGCGCTCAACCGCTCGCTCGGTCTCGCCGAAGAAGCCTCGCCAGCCGCCACGCTCGCCGCCGTCGATGCGCTCAAGGCCGACAAGGCCACCGCCCTCAACGCCGCGCAGTCGCCCGCGCTTGAGAAGTTCGTGCCGCGCGCCGACTTCGACGCCATGAAGGGCCGCGCCGAAACCAGCGAGACCGCGCTCAACAAAATCAAGACCGATGGTCTGACCGCCGAAATCAACGCCGCCGTTGATGCGGCTGTCGTGGCTGGCAAGATCACGCCCGCCACCAAGGATTACCACATTGCCAGCTGCAAGGCGGCCGGCGGCGTCACCGCCTTCAAGGCCTACGTCGACGCCACGCCCTCGCTGACAGGTGCGTCCGTGCTCGACAAGAAGGAACCCGGCGCTGGTTCAGCGAGCGCGCTGACCGCCGACGAGATCGCGGTCTGTCGCAACCTCGGCATGAGCGAGGCCGACTTCAAGAAGGCCAAAGCCGCCTAACCCAATAACACCCCAGCCCGCATCGTACTGCGTAGGAGAGGGGGGGCCGCACAGGTGACCAGCGTCGCGGCTCCTCCCCCTCATCCCCTCTTCAAACCCGCTTCAAAGGACGTTTGCCCATGGCAGCCCTGACCAAAGACCGCTCCACGCCGTCGCGCGACGGCCAGTATCTCCACTTCCCCGTCAAGGCGGGCGTCAAGATTTTTGCAGGCGCGTTGCTGGCCCACACCACGGGCTTTGCCAAGCCCGCCATCACCGCCGTTGGCCTCATCGCCCTTGGCCGCGCCGACGGCTTCGTCGACAACACCCAAGGCGGCGACGGCGACGTGTTCGTGCGCATCAAGCGGCGCGATGTATTTCGCTTCGACAACCTCGCGACCGACCTCGTGCCGCGCTCGCACATCGGCCTTGATTGCTACATCGTAGACGACGCCACGGTGGCGTCGACCGACGGCGCTGGCACGCGCTCAGTCGCTGGCAAGATCGTCGATGTCGACGACGATGGCGTGTGGGTCAGCTTCTGATCCGCACTGCCTGATCTCTCCCCCTTTGCCCGTCCGGGCATAAACCTCACTTGAAAAAGGCATGAACCGATGATCATC
>JBEBJA010000053.1:0-2342 GCA_040080145.1 Hyphomicrobiaceae bacterium | reverse complement strand
TGAAGGCACCCCTCATCTGCCCTTCGGGCATCTTCTCCCCAGGGGGAGAAGAAAGTAAGGGCTTATTTTAGCGCGTATGCGCGAAGGCGGCCACCCACGGCAATCATCGACGATGACAGGAGTTGAAAAATATTCAGTATTTCAATGCGTTGGGAACTTTTGACCCTGACTTGCTGAAACTTGTCGTGGGTGGCCGCCTGCGCGGCCATGACGTTTGTTGTGCGTTAGAGCGGGAACCAAATGTTAGGTTTGGAACACGAGGCATCAAGGCCCGGCGACAAATGAAGCCCGGTCTGGCACACGTCCCCGCGTTGCGCTAGGGTCCGCCCAACTTTGATTAAATCAAAGCCGGACCCTAGCTCTTTGCTTTGTCGCGCGTCTTTCAGGAAAACCGCGCATACTTTTCCCGGAAGCGCTTCAGTGCGAGCGCACGCCTGATATTCACTCAAGGACCTGACGTGGCTAAAATCGAACCCGTTGGACTTTATCTCATCGTTGAGGCGATGCCGGGGCCGTCCGTGCAGGAACGGCTGAAGGCAGCGCTTACAGCTACCAAATTCGCCAGCGCCCTTGTCTGCGCGCCGCAAGGCCAAACGCTCGATGCCGCCACCGCCCGCCCTTTCGTCGAACTGATCCAGGCCCAGGACGTCGCCGCGCTCATCGACAACGACGCGCAACTCGCCCGCACCTTGCGTGCCGACGGTGTTCATCTGCGCGCCGGGGACAACCTGGAAGCCCGCGCCAGCGAAGCCCGCGAAATCCTGGGTGCCCGCTACATCATCGGCGGCGAAGCGGCGACCCGCCACGACGCCATGATGCTTGGCGAACACGGCGCCGAATACATCGCGTTCAATGAGCCCGATCAGGCTGATTTCGTCGAGTGGTGGGCGCAGATCTTCGAAGTCCCTTGCGTCGCCCTCGACCTCGCCACCCCGCAGGATGCGACAACAATGGCCAGCCTCGGCGCGGATTTTGTCGCCTTCCGGCTTATTTCAGCCGGAACTCCGGGTGATGCCCAAGACAGCGCCCGGTCCTTCGCCGATGCCGCAGCGGTTGGCCTCCACGAGTTCGCCAGCCGCGCTCAAGACTAACCGGCCACCGATAGGACGAACGACATGAAACGGCTGCTGAGCTTTATTGTACTTCTGACGCTCGGCATGAGCTGCGCAAACGCTGCCGGCGAAACCAAACCCGCGCCGGCAAAACCTGCCGCCAAAGCCGCCGCACCTGCCGCTGCGGTTCCTGCGGCGCCTGCCGCTCCGGCAAAGTCCGCTCCTGCCGCCGATGCCTGTGTTGCCCAACTCCTGACCGCCCGCAACGCGCCCGCCGATGCCAAGCCGTCAACCTCGCCGGGGTCTGCCGATCAGGAGGCCGCCTACCTTGCCTACGATCAGGGTAAGTTCCTCACCGCGCTTGCGCTTGCCGAAGGTGCCGCCGGGAAAGGCAACCCGCAAGCCCACACCCTCGTCGGCCGCATTCACGACGAGGGCCAGGGCGTCCCGCGCGACCCGATCACCGCTGCCCGTTGGTTTGCGCGTGGCGCCGAGTTGTGCGACGTCCCCGCCCTGTTCGCGTATGGGCTCATGCTTGCCGAGGGCCGCGGCGTTGGCAAAGACCGCGTCCAGGCCGGCGAGATGCTGGAAAAAGCTGCGATCAGCGGACATGCGCTCGCCAATTACAATCTCGGCCTGCTGTTCATGCGCGGCGACGGCAAGCCCGAAAACCCCTACCGCGCCGCCCAGCACATTCTGTATGCCGCCGAAAAAGGCATCGCCGCCGCCCAATACGACATCGGCAGCATGTATCTCGCAGGCGTGGGCGTCCCCCTCGATGGCGTGCAAGCCTCGCAATGGCTCAACCGCGCAGCGGCCGCTGGCTATACTGCTGCCCAGTACGATTACGCGGTTCACCTCTTAAAGGGCTTAGGCCTTGAAAAAGATAAGCCCAAAGCGATCGAATACCTGTTCGCTGCCGCCGAGAAAGGCCTGCCCGGCGCACAAAACCGCTTGGCCAATTTGCTCAAGGACGGCACGGGCGTTGAAAAGAACATGGTTGAAGCCGCCAAATGGCGCATGCTCGCCAAAAACGGCGGCGTCGCCGATGCCCCCCTTGACGCCGAAGTCGCCAAACTCAGCAAAGCCGACCTTGCCGCCGCCACCGCCGCCGTCACCGACTACACTGAAAAGCGCTTGGTTCCCGGCCCAAGGAAATAACCCCCATTACTGTTTTCCCGGACAAGTGCGCCCACTTGCGCACGCCGATCCGGGACCTTTACCACTCGTCATGAGGTAAAGGCCCCGGATCAGCCTCGCGCCGCTATCGCGCGCGACGCTGTCCGGGGA
>JBEBJA010000042.1:0-11038 GCA_040080145.1 Hyphomicrobiaceae bacterium | reverse complement strand
CACTCGGCTGGCTTTGCAGAAGAGCCCCCTCACCCCAACCCTCTCCCCAGGGGGAGAGGGGGCCACCGTTTCGCTATGTTAGCGCCTATGGGCCTCCGCGGCCATGACGAAATTGGGGAGAGTGGCGGATAAGATTTGAGGGATTGAATATGATCACGATTGACGGGTCCGCCGGAGAGGGCGGGGGGCAGGTGTTGCGGACGGCGTTGTCGCTGGCGATGGTGACGGGGAAGGCGTTTGCAATTGAGAAGATTCGGGCGAAGCGGTCGCGGCCGGGATTGCTGCGGCAGCATTTGACGTGCGTGCTGGCGGCGGAAACGATTTCGGGCGCGACGGTGACGGGGGCTGAACTTGGGTCGACGGCGGTTACGTTCGTGCCCGGCGCGATCAAGGGCGGGACGTATCACTTTGCGATCGGGACGGCGGGCGCGACCGCGCTCGTGTTCCAGACGATTTTGCCGGCGCTCCTGCATGCCGGTGTGCCGTCGCAGATTTTACTGTCGGGAGGGACGCACAACACGAAGGCTCCCTCGTTCGATTATCTGGACCGGGTGGTTTGTCCGCTGTTGTGGCGGATGGGGGCGAGCGTTTCGCTGTCGCTGCGAAAGCCTGGGTTTTATCCAGCGGGCGGGGGCGTATGGGAGGCGAAGATTGCGCCATCACAGCTCGTGCCGCTTGTGATCGAGGCAGCGGGGAAGCGGGTGTCGCAAGCGGTGCGGGCTCATGTGGCGACGCTGCCGTTTTTGATTGCCCAGCGCGAGGTGGCGACGGCGTTGGCGCTGCTGAACTGGCCGGAGGAATGCGGGCAGGCGCGGACCGTCAAGGCGGACGGACACGGCAACGTGGTGATGGTCGAGGTTGGGCATGAGCACGTGACCGAGATGTTCACCGGGTTTGGCGAACGGAAGATCGCAGCGGAGGAAGTCGCGGCGCGGGTGGTGGACGAGGTGCGCGCGTATCTCAGCGTCGGCGCGCCGGTCGGGCCACATCTGGCGGATCAGTTGTTGCTGCCGATGGCGCTCGCGGGTGGAGGATCGTTCGTGACGGGCTCGCTGACGGAGCATGCGCGGACGAACATGGATGTGATCGGGAGGTTTCTGCCGGTGAGGTTTGGGGTCGAGGCGGTGGATGAAAAGCGGTGGCGGGTGAAAGTTGAATTGTAGGGCGCAATAGCGTCTTCGCATATTGCGCCGCGGACCGGACTCGTGGCCGGCGCAATACGCTGCAGCTATTGCGCCCTACGAAGCGGCGTTGCGCTTTTCGATTTCGCGGGCGACTTGGAGGGCGGCCAGTTCGTTCCAGGGGGCGGCGATGATCTGGACGCCGAGGGGGAGTTCGCCGGGCGCGCGTTTCAACGGGACCGTGACGACGGGCAGGCCGATGAAGGTGAGGGGCTGGGTGTAGAGGCCGAGGTGGGGGCGGACGGGAATTTCGGCGCCGTCGAAGGTGAAGGTTTTCTGGCCGAGTTTTGGCGCGGTGATCGGCGTGGCGAGGGCCAGGATCACATCGACATTTTCGAACACGCGCATGACTTCGTCGTGGAACCAGCGGCGGAAGCGTTGAGCCTGGATGACCCAGGCGGCGGGGAGCAGTGCGCCGGACAGCAGGCGATCGCGGGTGTCGGGGTCGAAGTCGGCAGCGCGCGACTTGAGGCGTTCGCGGTGGAGCGTCCCGCCTTCGGCGGCGGTCAAGACGAAGGCTGCGGCGCGGGCACGGTGGGCTTCGGGAAGCGTGACGCGCTGCGTGATGTCGAGGCTTATGGCCAGCGCGTTCAGGGCGGCGCGTGCTTCGGGCGTTGCACCTTTGAGGAAGTAGTCGTCGGCGAGGGCGAGGCGGAGTTCGCCCGTGCCTTCGTTGACGAGCGGGAACAGCGGAGCGTCGTCGGGCGGGTTGCAGACGGGATCGCGGACGTCGTGGCCTTGGAGTGCGTCGTACACAAGGGCGAGATCGGCGACGGAGCGGGCGAGCGGGCCGATGGTGTCGAGGCTGGCGGCGAAGGGGAATGCGCCTGCGCGCGAGAGGCGTCCGTACGTCGGTTTGAAGCCGTAGAGGCCGCAGAGGGAGGCGGGGACGCGAATCGAGCCGTTGGTATCCGAGCCCAGCGCGAACGGGACCAAGCCGCTTGCGACGGCGGCAGCGGGGCCGCCGGAGGAGCCACCGGTCATGCGGGTTGTATCGGCGGGGTTGCGCGAGGGGCCATCATGGGCGTTTTCGCCGGTGAAGCCGTAGGCGTACTCGTCCATGTTGCACGCACCGACCAGGATCGCGCCGGCGGCTTCGAGGCGTTCGATGGCGGTGGCGTCACGGGATGCAGGGGCGTTGGAGCGGTTGATTTTTGAGCCGGCGCGGGTGGTGACGCCGGCCACGTCGAACAGGTTTTTGACGGCGAACGGAACGCCTGCAAGCGGGGGGAGGCGGCGGCCTTGATCGCGCGCGGCGTCGATGGCTGAGGCGCGGGTTCGGGCACGGGCGGCGGTGACATCGGTGAACGCGCCGAGTTGGGGATTTCGCGTGGCGATTGCTGCAAGCGTGGCGTCGAGCTGAGCCGTCGCGGTTATTTGTCCATAAGCGATCGCAGCGGCGATTTCGCGGGCGGTCTGATGCGGCTCACTCATGGGGCGTCACCTGGGCGGAACACGGCGGCCGATTCATCCGTGGCATCGTCGAACGGCAGATCGGCATAGAGGGCAGCGTTGCTGGCGGCGAGGGCGAGGAAGCTCGCGACGTTGGCCTTCCATTCGTCGCGGATCTCAAGGCCAACGACTGGGCCCATCGTATCAACGTAGGTTTGCCAATTGGGGATGCGCTTTGGCACTTTGGCCTCCTGGTTCTATTAGAGCGTTACGCCACAGATTTAAGCAGGCTCGCGATGCGGTCCAGCAGCAAGTCCGTCAACCGCTTCGACGAAAACTCGTTCAAGGCGCGCGCCCGAGCCGCGTTGCCAAACTGTCTGCGTAAGGCGGGATTTTCAATCAGGCGCTCGGCGTTGGCAACGATACCGGCGGGGTCGCCCGCCGTGTGGAGTAAGCCCGTAACGCCATCGACCATGGCGTCTGTGATGCCGTAGATGCGCGAGGCGATGGCGGGCAGTCCGCACGCACCGGCTTCGATAAGGACGAGGCCAAATCCCTCACGGTGGCTTGGAAGGCAGAAAATGTCGGAGGCCTTCAAATAGCGGTGGAGGGATTGCGTGTAGCCCACCATTACAACACCGTCAGGCAGCGGACGGGGAACCACTTGATTTTCCTCAGGGCCAACGATCAACAGGCGGACTCGATGACCCGCAGTTTTCAAGCGCGCGAACGCTTCAAGCAATTCCGGCACGCCCTTTTCGCGATTGACCCGGCCGGCAAAGACCATAACGATCTCTTCATCGCCGATGCCGAGTTCTGCGCGAACTTCGCGGCGTGTCTCCGCGTCAGGCGCAAATTTGTTGCAGTCGACGCCACTGACAGAACCCGAACCCAACACCTCGAACCGGCTGCGCGGCGCGATGTTTTCCTGGACGAGAAAATCGACCTGGGTGTGGCTGTCGACGAGGCAAGCGGTCGACGCACGCACGGTCACCCGGTCGGTGCTTTTAAGAAGGTGACGCATCCAGCCCGTGCGATTGACCCAGACTTGGCCGGTGAACCAATGCATCCGCACCGGGACGTTTGCCCAGCGCGCGGCGAGCATGCCGGTGAGCCCAGCTTTGGGTGTCATGGTGATGACGACTAAGACGTTGTTATCAATCAAAAAACGGCGGATGGCGAGCAGGGCGCGGAGATCGTCGAGCGGGTTAATTTCGCGGCGCAGATTCAATGGGATGACCGTGACGCCCGGCGGGACCTTGGTCACGACGTCTTTGAGCTGCTGATCGACGGCGTTGACTAAAACGCTGACGTTGTAGAATTTGCGCAGGGCGTCAAGATGGCTTGCCCAGAAGCCGTTCACGGCGAACGGGCTCGTGATGATCAGCGCAACATTCGGGCGCACATGATTTTGACCGGTTGCTGGATCGGTAGATATTTTCGTCTGCGGCGGCAATCTGCGCTCCCACTGCCCTATTATATTGCACTTCTGCCGATATACAGTCGCATGACGATAGCCAAATGCCCGACGCCCGTCTCCTTCAAATACCAGCTCTGCGATGCCAGCTTATGTCTTGATCGGGTGGCGCGATTGCGTCAATCGCGATCATGTGACATCGAAAGGCCCAACGGGGTCGGCTAGAGCAGGGACGAATGCGCCGTGCGGCGGGGCTGGCTCAACTCGTGGGCCCTGGAACACCTAGGGACCGTCCGCCTTTGATGACATCAAAGACGGACCCTAGGTCTTTGTTTGGTCGTGATTCTTTTCGGAAAGCCGGATCCCACCCCTGCCGTCGCGGGGGCATGCTTTTCCGGAAGCACTCAATGTTTGCGGAGTTCATCGTGATAGTCGAAACCACATCAGCCGAGCGTTCGCGTACTGCGGACCGAGCCGGTCATGCTCGGGCCATTATGATCGTCACGGCTTGCATGGTGGCGTTTGCGATTGTGTTTCCGCGCTCAACGACGACGCTATTCCTCATTCCAGCAGTCGTTGCGCTTGCCGCATGGTTTGTGCTGCCAGCGGTGCGCATGCGGGGCTTCCCGCTCAACGCAGTTTCGCTCGCCGTGCTGGGGTTTGCGGGATGGAGCTTGTTGTCAGCGGGCTGGTCCGCCGCGCCGCTTGCATCGCTCACCAAGCCCCTGTTCATGATCGCCGGTGCGGCTGGGATAGCCGTACTCGCTGGAATCGCAAGAGATTCCGAACCTGAAATTCTCGCGGCTGCGGGGCACGGCATCTTGTTCGGCTTCTTAGGTGGTGCCGCCATGGTCTGTTTTGAGACGGTGACGGATCAGGCCATTTCGCAATGGTTCGTGAATACGTTTGCCAAACTGCGGGAGGGCTTTGAAAAGCAACTCATCATGAAAGACGGGGTCGTCGTGCGCATCAGCGACACCAACATCAACCGCCGCGCGACTGTGGTGACATTGCTGATGGCGCCTGCAGCGTTGCTGCTGACGACGCTTGCCGAAAGTGCCTTCCGCCGGTGGGCGACGGCGCTGTTCGTTGCGATCTGCGCGATTTTGCTGGTCTTCAGTTCGCATCAATCATCGCAAGCAGCAATCCTGGCCGGTGCGATTGCTTTTGGCTTGGCGAAATTAACGCCGGCCTGGACCTGCCGGTCCCTTGCTGCCGCGTGGTGCGCTGCGTGTCTGCTCGTCGTGCCGTTCGCGTCATTGCTGCACAATGCGAACCTGCATAAAAACGATGCCGTGTTCAACTCTGCGCGTCACCGGGTGGTGATCTGGAACGCGACGGCGGAAGGGGTCAAAAAGTCTCCCGTGATCGGCATCGGTGCAGACGCTACCGCCACGCTCACTCTCATTCAGAAGAAGGCTCAGGAAGCGGCCGGTACCGTTGTCAAGGACGGGGCCTATGACGTGACGACCGGGCGGCATGCTCACAACGTGTTTTTACAAGTTTGGTATGAACTGGGGGGCATTGGAGCCCTATTGTTCTTGGTCGCGGGATTGGCCTCGCTCGCGCAATGTATGAAGGCGCCGGCCAAAGCTCAGCCTTTCCTGCTGGCACAATTTGCAGTCGTGGCAGCCATGATCGCGTTCAGCTTCAGCGTCTGGCAACTGTGGCTGCAAGGAGCGGTAGGGCTTGGGTTGATCGCCATTCTAACGGCACTTGCCGCGCCAGCGTTCCAGAAAGTCGCACGCTGACGGTATAGTACCGTCCATCATATCGCCAGTACAGGATCCGACGCATTCAGTACCTCAAAGAAGCGGACGCCGGCAGCTTCACCGCGAGTCCAGGCGACGATGCCTTTGAAGCGGCGGCCGCTTCCAAGCTCGACTGTCACGACATCGTCAGCTCGCAGGTACGGCGCGCGCAACAGGCCAATGCCACCCTCTGAAATGTCTTTGGCGAACGCTGACACAATGGCCTTGCGATAGAGCACGCGGCAGCTCTGACCAAGTGTGCGGCGGCTCGAATGACGGCGCTGCGGAAGCTTTGGGAAGAAGGGATCGCCTGCAGCATCAAGGCACGGAGTGCCGCCGCATTCCGTTTCGATCAGCAGACGCGAGAGCGCCTGAGCGTGCTGGCAGTAGAGATCGGGCAAGCGGCCCGGCGTCTCAGTTTCAAGTGCCCGAACAGCGCGCAGACCTTCATGGCAAACGCGGCCCGCGACGAGGCTAAGGCTTCGGGCGTGAATGACGCGCGCGCGACCGTCGCCGATTTCTGCGGCATCATAAAAGTAGGATTCCAGTGCGCGGCGCATGACGCGAAGGGCTACGAAGAAGGCGTCGACGACGTCCTGGGTTTCGCTCAAAGGCTCGATTTCGAGCAACGAACGGCGTGTGAGGGAGAGCAGAACTGCGGGCTCAGGTGGCAGAAAGCGATCAATTTTGGTGCGGTCCAGCCGGTGTATGCCCTTGGTGCTACCGTTGATGCAGTTTGCAACGATGGTGCTCATGGCGGCGGCGTGATGCGTTTCACAGACCAGCGCCTCAAAAAGCGGGGTATTCGACTGGGGTGTCCTTACGAAGGAGGCTTGCGCAATGGCGTTCATGGTGTGCATCCGTTTGCTCTGGCTGCAATCAGAGGTAGCATTCCCGCGCTAATTCTCAGTTTCTAAAGAGCGCGGTGTTGTCGGCAAATGCTTATCAATGCCTCGCAGGTTGTACGACTTTGGTCTAACTTATCGCCGAAAGCCCTTCTGAACGGTGCAGTGCACAATCTGCTCCACTGTCGCAATGGCGGTCTGAATCGTCCATTTCGCTAGGTTATTTGTGCAGTTGCGTCGACATTTCGATAGCCATGCGTCTGCTTCACAACTGACCGGCAGTGGTGGTATGCCAAGCCGTTGACGGGACAAGAACGCTGAAAATCTGGTGTCCAGATGGAACCCAGCAAGCGCGCTTCGTCGATGAGCCGCCACAAGCGCTATGCCGCTTGTGGAACCAGGTTGCTATCACCCAGGGAGATATACGTGACGATTAAGCATGTTCTGCTTGCCGCCGCTTTCGGCGCTGCTGGCATCACGGCGGCGCTGGCCGCAGACCCTATCAAAATCGGACTTAGCGGACCGTTCACCGGCGGATCGTCGGCAATGGGCGTTTCGATGCGCGACGGCGTTAAGCTCGCTGTCGAGGAAATCAACAAGAAGGGCGGCGTGATGGGCCGCCAGATCGCTCTTGTTGAACGCGACGACGAAGCCAAGAACGAAGTTGGCGTTCAGGTTGCTCAAGAGCTGATCAATAAGGAAAAGGTTGTTGCAACCGTTGGTTTCATCAACACCGGCGTGTCGCTCGCGTCGCAGCGCTTCTACCAGGAAGCCGAAATTCCAGTGATGAACAATGTTGCTACCGGCACGGCCGTCGCAAAGCAGTTCCCCGCTCCAAACTACATTTTCCGTACATCGGCCAACGACAGCGTGCAGAGCGCGATGATCGTTGAAGAAGCGATCGGTCGTAAGAAGTTCAAGAAGGTTGCCATTCTCGCCGACAGCACGAACTACGGCCAGTTCGGCAAAGACGACCTCGTCAAAGCATTGACCGCCAAGGGCGTCACGCCGGTGGCGATTGAAAAGTTCAACGTCAAAGATACCGACATGACCTCGCAGCTGCTCAAGGCTAAGGAAGCCGGCGCTGAAGCGGTCCTCACCTATGCGATTGGGCCCGAATTGGCCCAGATCGCCAACGGCATGGCGAAACTTGGCTGGAAGGTGCCGATGATCGGCTCTTGGACGCTGTCGATGGGCAGCTTCATTGATCCAGCTGGTGCGAACGGCGATGGCGCGATGATGCCACAGACGTTCATTCAGGCGCCCACGACGCCGAAGCGCAAGGCCTTCATCGAAGCCTATCAGGCTGCCTACAAGGTCGACCGCATTGCGTCGCCCGTTTCGGCGGCCCAGGGGTATGACTCGGTTTATCTGCTTGCTGCTGCCATCGAGCAGGCCAAGTCGACGGATGGCCCCAAGATCCGCGAAGCCCTCGAAAGCCTCAAGACCAAGGTTGAAGGCGTCGTGACGACCTATGATGCGCCGTTCACGAAGGATGACCACGAAGCCATCAGCGCCAACATCCCGGTGATGGGCGTCGTCAAGGGTGGCCGCGTTGAAGCGGTCGACCTCAACGACCTCGCTGGCGACAAGGCCATTCGCGTGAAGCCCAAGAGCTAAGTGCTTGATTTAAACAAGCGCGGCGTCACACGACGTCGCGCTTGTTTTTCGCTTTCTCAGTTTGACAAGCTGGCCGGCACGCCTTTTTTGCCAGCTTCCTATTCCTCATAGCGGTGATGTGGCGCGTCGATGGAAATTCTTGCTCAGCTAATCGTCAGCGGCATTGCCGTCGGCATGATCTACGGTGTGATTGCGTTCGGCTACCAGCTGACATTCTCCACGTCCAAGACTTTGAACTTCGGTCAGGGCGAAGCCTTGATGCTCGGCGCACTCGTCGGCTGGACGACGATCCGGTTTTTTATGTCGCTCGGTCTTTCGGCCATGCCGGCCTATCTGCTGATGATCCCGGTTGCGCTGGCATTTGGATTGGCGCAAGGGGCGTTTGTCGAGTTGCTCGGTGTGCGGCAGGCAATCAAGACCAAATCCGAAGCAAGCTGGATCATGGCCACCATTGCGCTCGGCATCATTTTCCTCAACATCGCTGAAAACGTCTGGGGGCGCGACGATCTTTCGTTCCCGTCGCCATTGGGTAAAGACTCGCTCAACATCATGGGCGTGCGCGTGTTGCCGATGGAAATCGTCATCGTGTTCGGCGCAATCGGCATGATGCTGCTGGTCGAATTGTTCAATCGCAAATCAATCTACGGCAAGGCCGTGGTCGCCACGGCTGCCGACCGTGACGCTGCTCAGCTCATGGGCATCAATACCAGCCGTGTCATCACATTCTCCTATGCGCTGTCGTCGATGGTTGCTGCATTCGCCGGGATCATGGTTGCCCCGGTGACGCTGACGGGCGCTACGATGGGTGCCTCACTCGGGCTCAAAGCGTTCGCCGTCGCCATCATCGGGGGTCTATCTTCCGGGATCGGCGTTGTGGTCGGCGGGCTCATTCTCGGCATCACCGAGACGCTGACCGGTTACTTCGTGTCGACGGGATATAAAGACGTGCCCGGCCTTGTGTTGCTGTTGCTCGTACTGTCGTTGAAACCAGCCGGACTGTTCGGCAAGACCGCAATCAAGAAAGTCTAAGGGCGCGCACATGTTCAAGTCTTTAGGCCTTATTTTGGGTATCGTTGCGGCGCTGCTGCTACCGTTCGCCATCCTCGCGTTCTTTGGCAGCTCCGCACCGTATTATCTTCACCTCGTGATCCTCATCGCGATTTATGCGATCCTGGCACTCGGACTCGACATTGTGTTTGGGTATACGGGCGAGGTTTCGCTCGGGCATGCCGCGCTGTTTGGGATCGGAGCCTATACGGCGGGCGTGCTGGTTCATCACGGCTTGCTGGTGGGCGGGGCGTCGAGCAGCGTTCCCGACGTCTTCATTGCCATGATCGCGGGGACGCTTGTAGCGGCCGCGTTCGGGGCGCTGCTTGCGCTGCCGGCGCTGCAGGTGACAGGTCCGTATCTCGCGATGGTCACGCTCGCTTTCGGCACCATCGTCGGCATTCTTATCAACGAAATGGATTTTCTTACAAACGGCCCCAAGGGCGTCACGATCATCAAGCCGATGCTGTTTGATCTACGGTGGCTTGGCGATTCGATCCCGCTGCTGAAGATCAAAACGGCGCTGATGAAGGATTTCGCGTTCTATTATCTCGTCGTCGCGACGCTTGGTGCCACCGTCATCTTCGTGAACCGGATCGTGGCCTCGCACTACGGGCGCGCCTTTGAAGCTCTGCGCGACAGCCCGATTGCATCCGACTGCATGGCCGTCAGCGTCTACAAGCACAAAGTCATCGCGTTCGTGGTGTCTGCCGCGCTGGCGGGATTGGCCGGATCGTTGATGGCCTATTCGGAACAATATATCGCGCCGAACAACTTCTCGTTTGAGCTGACGATCAGCTTCTTGCTGGCGGTCACGATGGGCGGTCGCAAGTCGCGGATCGGGCCGATTGTCGGCGCCATCATTATCGTATCGCTGCCGGCCTTGTTGTCTGACCTTAATCTGTTCCGCCAGATTGCCGGTGTTATTGCGGTGATCGCAGTCGGGACGGGCGCGTATGCGCTCAGCAAGGCCGAACCGCAGGACCGCGTTGGTATCATCGTGCCGGTCGTGCTCTGCCTCGCGTTCTGCGCGCTGTCGTGGTTCATCACCAACATCACGGACTTCAAGCGTTCAATCTACGGCTTGATGATCCTGTTCGTCGTTTATTACTTGCCCGAGGGTATCGTTGGCTTCTTGCGCAAGCTCATCGCGCAGTTCGTGCCAGGGTTTGGACAGGTTAAGCATGTGGTCTCTGTGCAGGGCGACGCTGCGCATGTGTGGGCTGCACCTTCAGCACCGACGCTCAACGCCGACGGCTCGATGATCGACGTCAAGGGCATCTTGATGCAGTTTGGCGGTCTCAAGGCACTCGATACGGTCGACCTCAACGTACGGCCCGGCACCATTCACGGCCTGATCGGACCCAATGGTTCGGGCAAGTCGACAATGATGAACGTGCTGACGGGGATCTACGTGCCAACCGGCGGCGACATTCAATTTGCCTCGGCGTCGATCGTCGGATCGAAGTCGCCCGACATCGCGGGCAAGGGGATCGCACGCACGTTCCAGAACGTGCAGTTGTTTGGCGAGCTGACGGTGCTTGAGAACGTGATGGTTGGCTTGCACCACACGTACCGGACAGGACTGTTTGGGGTTGCAATGCGGACGGCAGGGGCTGCACGGGAAGAGTCGGCGGCCAAGCTGCGGGCGGCCAGCATTCTCGGGTTCGTCGGCCTGCAGGATCTCGCCAACGAAGAAGCGCGCAACCTGCCCTACGGCAAGATGCGTTTGCTCGAAATCGGCCGCGCACTTGCACTTGATCCGCAATTGCTGCTGCTCGATGA
>JBEBJA010000241.1:0-11096 GCA_040080145.1 Hyphomicrobiaceae bacterium | reverse complement strand
GTGGTCATGGGGACTTGTACTCGGTCAGAGGAGCGCTGATGGAGTTTGAGGAGAGCGCTCCGCACTATTGAGGGTTGCTTGGGTCCCGGCCAACGCCTGGATGACGAAGGTTGAGAGGACACCTCCCGGACGCGCGTTCGAGCGTTCTTGAGAGTTGTCGTGGGTGGCCGCCTGCGCGGCCATGACGATAGGTAGGTGCGATGGTGAAAATTCTAGCTTGCGCCGAGGCACCAGGCGAGGATGGCTTTTTGGACGTGGAGGCGGTTTTCGGCTTCGTCGAAGACCACCGATTGGGGGCCGTCGATGACGTCGGCGGTGACTTCATGGCCCCGGTAGGCGGGGAGGCAGTGCATGAAGATGGCGTTTTTGGCCGCGTGGGACATGAGTTCGGCGTCGACCGCGTAGGGGCGCAGGAGCTTTTTGCGCTTGGCGGCATCGGTCTGGCCCATGGAGACCCAGGTGTCGGTGACGACGCAATCGGCGCCTTTAACGGCTGCGACGGGGTCATCCATGATTTCGACGGCACCGTTCTCAGACCGGACCCAGGAGACGACCTCTGGCTCGGGCGCGAGGGTGGGCGGGGTGGCGACGCGGAGCTTGCAGCCAAACTTAACGGCGGCGTGCATCCAGGAGGCGGCGACGTTGTTGCCGTCGCCAACCCAGGCGATGGTGCGGCCTTTGATGGGGCCCAAGTGCTCCTCGAAGGTCATGACGTCGGCCATGATCTGGCAGGGGTGGCTTTTCTCGGTCAGGCCGTTGATGACGGGGATGGTGGCATAGTGGGCCAGTTCATCGACGGTTGATTGCGCGTTGGCGCGGATCATCACAATGTCGATGTAGCGCGAGAGCACACGGGCGGTGTCGGCAATGCTTTCGCCACGGCCCAATTGCAGGTCAGTGTTGTTGAGGGTGATCGACTGGCCGCCGAGCTGGCGCATGGCGACATCGAACGAAATACGGGTACGGGTCGAGGGCTTTTCAAAGATCAGGCCGAGGACGCTATCTTTCACATCGGCAGGACACAGTACCGTTGGAACGCGCTTGCCGGCCTTCTTCATGGCATGCGCGTTGTCGATGATCCGGCGCAGCGTCAAGGCGTCGAGCGAATGAATGTCGATGAAATGGCGAATGACTTTACGATTGGACATGGCGTTGGAGGCTTTGGGGCCTGCTCCTCATGAGAGGTTTTGAATGCGTTGCGCGGCGCGAACCATGCAATCGCAGGCGTGACTGATTTCGCTGTCCGAGGCGGTCAGCGGGGGAAGGACGCGCACCGTGTTATCGGCCGCGCCAACTAACAGCAGGTGTTCGGCGAGCGCTGCCTTGACAAAATCGGCGGGCGGGACTTTGAGCTTGAGCCCCATCAGCAAGCCGCGTCCGCGAACGCTTTCGATGATGCTGGGGGCGGCATCCGCGACGCGGGCGAGGGCTTGCTTCAAGCGCTGCGACTTGGCTTGGACCTCTTCGAGGAAGCCTGGCTCCAGCATAACGTCGAGCACGGCGTTGCCGACGGCGGTTGCCAGCGGATTGCCACCGAACGTCGAGCCGTGGGTGCCCGCGGTCATGCCCTTGGCTGCTTCTTCAGTCGCCAGGAACGCACCAAGCGGGAAGCCGCCGCCGATGCCTTTGGCGATGGCCATGATGTCGGGCGTGATGCCGGCCCATTCGTGGGCGAACAGCTTGCCGGTGCGGCCCATGCCGCTTTGGACCTCATCCAGGATCAGGAGCAGGCCGTTGCGGTCGCAGATTTCGCGGATGGCGGCCAAGTGCTCGTCGGGGAGGACGCGGACGCCGCCTTCGCCCTGCAGCGGCTCGACCATGATAGCCGCCGTCTCAGGCGTAATGGCGGCAACAAGTGCTGCGAGATCGCCGAAGGGGACGTGGTCGAAGCCATCTGCTGGCGGGCCGAAGCCTTCGAGGTATTTGGCGTTTCCGGCAGCCGATAGCGTTGCTAGTGTGCGGCCGTGGAAGGCGCCTTCAAAGGTGATGATGCGCCAGCGCTGCGGCGCGCCGTTGACGTAATGATAGCGCCGCGCGGTCTTGATCGCGCCTTCGCAGGCTTCCGCGCCGGAATTGCAGAAGAAGACGCGGTCAGCGAAGGTGGCCGCGACGAGGCGCTCGGCCAGACGCTCCTGCCCGGCTACTCGATAAAGGTTGGATGTGTGCCAGAGGGTGGCGGCTTGTTTCTGGATCGCCTCGACCAAGCGCGGGTGGGCGTGGCCTAATGCGTTGACGGCGACGCCGGAGGCAAAATCGAGATAGCGCTGGCCATCGGTTGCCGTCAGCCACGAGCCGGAACCGCTTTCAAAGACTATGTCCTGGCGGGCATAGGTGGGCATAACGGCGGGCGATGGGCCGTGCGAGACCGCAGGGTGGATTACCCCCCCGGCAGCATCAGGCTTCGAACGCAAGGGTGCTTTCATGCGCCCCTCCAGTAAAAAATCAAAAAAGCCGCCCAACGGAGGCGGCCTATTCACGAACAGTCATGGTGATAAGCAGCATCGTACATACTGTCAACGCGGCTGGTTCACGTCGTTATTGCCCACAACACAGAGCTTGCAACCGCAACCTGCGACGAATCGTTCTGTGGCAGCAAAGCAACTCGTTCCTGTCAACAGTCGAGGTTGGGCGTCACCGCACTTGTCGCACGTTAACTAGACTGGTTTAATCAAAATGCTGCAGACGTCCTTACAGTAATGGACAAGTACTCGTGGCCGACATCACGCTCCTTGTGAGTAGAGCTGATAGTCGTTTTGTGATGGGTGTGCCCGGGCGTCTGTATTCGCCCATTTGTGTTGGCGCTGTCCCAAGTTGTGTTCCCGTAGAGTTTTTGTAACCGGTCAAGGCTGAGTGCTTTGCTTTGCGCACGTGTTTGCGCATTCGCCTCTCCAGCCATTGCCCCTGTTTGCGTCTGGCGCGCCCGCTGATGGAGCGCGCTCGGTCATGTCTTTTGTAGGAGAGCCACCGAAATGGCCTGGAATGATGAACGCGTCGAGCTGCTGAAGAAGCTTTGGGCTGAAGGCCTGAGCGCCAGCCAGATCGCAGGACGGCTCGGAAACGTCACGCGGAATGCCGTCATCGGCAAAGTTCACCGCCTCGGCTTGTCGGGCCGTGCCACCACCTCGCGCATGAAGAGCATGCGCCCCCGTCCGCGCGCCAATGCCGTTCCCAATAATACCGCTCTTGCCAAGCGCAACGGCAAGTCGCGCTTTGGTGCCAGCGGTAATTCCGCAGTGCGCGCGCTCTATCAGCCCGATGCCGAGCCTTATGTGTCGCCGGTGGAAGAACTTGTGATCCCGCTCGCCGAGCGCAAGTCGATCCAGACGCTCACCGAGTGCAGCTGCCGCTGGCCGATTGGCGATCCGCAACTTGCTGACTTCCACTTCTGCGGTAAAGACAAGGTCATGGGTCTGCCCTACTGCGAATTCCATGCCCGCCGTGCTTTCCAGCCGCCGCAGCCGCGCCGCCGCGAACGCGAACACACCATCGTTCAGCCAGCGCTTGCAGCTCCGGAAAAAGCGGATGCTTAATCGCTGACGGAGGACTTTGCTGCTGACAAAAGAAATTGGAGGCGTCATCGCGAGCGATGCTCTGCATCGACGCCTCCAAGCCCGGCTGCGCAACGGTATTCTCTCTTGTTTGCGCGTCATCGCCCGTTGCATCGACGTCGCGTCGATCTGAAAGATCGCCATGCGACGAAGCAACCCCACGGGCGGATACCCGCTGACGTAAGTCAGAACTTATGCCCGCTGGTCAAAGGCCCTTAATTCCCTATTACTTTTACGAATAAGCGCTGCGGCTCGGCTTGAGCTTGCGGTGCTTTTTTATGCGTCAGGCTCGCGGATCGGCGTGGGTGCCGATGGCGGCGCTTTTGGACGGGACGACGTCGAAGATGTAACCGACGCCGCGGACGGTACGGATCGGGTCTTTGTCTTTGCCGCGAATGAGCGCCTTGCGGAGACGGCCGATGTGGACATCGACTGTGCGTTCATCGACATCGACGTCGCGACCCCAGACGCCATTGAGGAGTTGGGTGCGCGAAAGCACCCGGCCTGGACTTTCCATGAGGAATTCGAGCAAGCGGAACTCGGTGGGGCCCAAGTGGATTTGCCGCGTTCCGCGCATGACGGTGTGAGCGGTGCGGTTCAACTCGATTTCGCCGCCTTTCAAGGTATCCGACATGCGTTCTGGAGCCGACCGGCGTAGCAAGGCCTTCAGGCGGGCCATGAATTCTGGCAGCGAGAACGGTTTTACGATGTAGTCGTCGGCACCGGTGGAGAGGCCGCGGATGCGGTCGCCTTCTTCGCCGCGGGCGGTCAACATCACGATGGGGATGGCGCGGGTTTCATGGCGAGCACGCAGCCGACGGCAGAGTTCGATGCCGGAGACTTCGGGCAGCATCCAGTCGAGGACAATCAGATCGGGCTTATCTTCGGCGACGAGAATTTCGACTTCGTCGCCGGTTGCTGCGTGCGAAACGAAGAAGCCTTCGGCCTCCAGATTGTAACGCAGCAATTCCGCGAGCGCGGTTTCGTCCTCGACGATCAGGATGCGTGTGGTCATGAGGTTTCTCCAGCCTTCAGGAGCCGCAACGAGAGGCCTGAATTCGTTGCCCTGGATGGCAGGGTCAAGCCCTGCCATGGCGTTGGGAGGGGGCTTTGCTTCACTCTAATGACCATGCGTCAGCTGCCGACCTGTTCGAGCTTGGGGCGGTCGTCTGTGATTGAGGTTCCGGTCACCATATAGTGGACGGTTTCGGCGATGTTGGTCGTGTGGTCGCCGACACGTTCGATGTTTTTTGCGCCAAACAGCAAGTGGGTGGACAAGCCGATGTTGCGCGGGTCTTCCATCATGTAGGTCAGCAGCTCGCGGAAGATCGAGTTGTACATCGCGTCGATCCGGGTGTCCTCGCTCCAGACCTTCATGGCGCGGACGGCATCGCGGGCGGCATAGGCGTCGAGGACGTCTTTCAACTGGCGCAGGGCCAACTCGACCATGTGGCGGAAGCCGGAGATCAGCGGCTTAGGGTGGGACTCATGAGCGATGGCCAGCGCGCGCTTGGCGATGTTTTTGGCGAGATCACCAATGCGCTCGAGGTCGCCGGTCACGCGCAGCGCCGCCATGACATGGCGAAGATCGTTGGCCATCGGCTGGCGGCGGGCGATCATGGAGATCACCTGATCTTCAATTTCGCGCTGAAGGGCGTCGATCATGCGATCTGAGTTGATGACGGCTTCGGCGATGCGCGGATCGCGCCGTTCGAGCGCGTCGAAGGACTGGCCGAGATTGTGCTCGGCGAGGCCGCCCATTTGGGCAATCTTCTTGTCGAGGAGAGCGAGTTCATCCTCGTAAGATCTGACGATGTGTTCGTTCATTTGAGCTCCTTGGAGGACGGAATCAGCCGGTGCGACCGGTGATGTAGTCCTGCGTACGCTTGTCAAGCGGCTTGGTGAAGATGTCGGTGGTCTTGCCTTCCTCGACGAGTGTGCCGAGGTGGAAGAATGCGGTGCGCTGCGAGACTCGGGCAGCCTGCTGCATCGAGTGGGTGACGATGATGATGCAGAAGTTCTGACGCAGTTCGTCGATGAGTTCTTCGACTTTGGCGGTTGCGATGGGGTCGAGCGCCGAACAGGGTTCGTCCATCAAGATGACTTCGGGGCCAACGGCGACGGCGCGGGCAATGCACAAGCGCTGCTGCTGGCCGCCAGACAGGCCGGTGCCGGATTCCTGAAGGCGGTCTTTCACCTCTTTCCAAAGGCCGGCCTTTTCGAGGCTGGCGTTGACGATCTCGTCAAGCTCAGACTTCGATGTGGCCAGGCCATGGATACGCGGACCGTAGGCCACGTTTTCGTAGATCGATTTGGGAAACGGGTTCGGCTTTTGGAACACCATGCCGACGCGGGCGCGCAATTGCACGACGTCGAGGGAGGGATCATAAATGTCCTGACCGTCGATCTCGATTTTGCCGGTAACGCGGCAACTCGCGATGGTGTCGTTCATGCGATTGATGCAGCGCAGAAATGTGGACTTGCCGCAGCCGGAGGGCCCGATGAAGGACGTGACGCTGCGGTCGGGGATGTCGACCGATACACTTTTCAGGGCGTGCTTGTCGCCATAGTACACGTTGACGTCGCGCGCGGTGACTTTGCCGTTGTGTGACGCGGCCGTTGACATGTTGGCTGCACCAACCTGGGTCGCAATGCTTGGAGTTGTCGACATCGTATCCATAACCGGCCTCGTCGATGGTTTGAAAAAGTTTACTTGCGTGATGAAAGCAGGCGGCAACCGGAATAACGGTTACCAACGCCGCTCGAATTTCTTGCGCAGCCAGATGGCGAGACCGTTCATCAGGAACAACACGCCCAGCAGGACCACGATCGCGCCGGCCGTCTTGGCTTTAAAGGCGGGCTCGGGAAGGTCGGACCATAGGTAGATCTGCACCGGGAGGACGGTGGCTGCGTCGACCAAGCCCTTGGGCACATCGACAATGAAGGCGACCATGCCGATCATGAGGAGTGGTGCGGTTTCGCCGAGGGCGTGAGCCATGCCGATGATGGTTCCGGTCATGATGCCCGGCATGGCAAGCGGCAGGACATGGTGGAACACGGCTTGCTGATGGCTTGCGCCGACGCCGAGGGCTGCTTCCTTGATCGAGGGCGGTACAGCTTTCAGTGCGGCACGGGACGCGATGATGATGGTGGGAAGCACGAGCAGGGCCAGCACCAGACCACCGACGAGGGGTGCGGAACGGGGCAGATTGAAGTAGTTGAGGAATACGGCCAAGCCCAACAAACCGAACACGATGGAGGGGACGGCCGCGAGATTGTTGATGTTGACCTCGATCAGTCCGGTCAGCCGGTTTTTCGGGGCGAATTGTTCAAGATAGACGGCGGCCATGACGCCGATCGGGAGACAGAGGCCCAGCGTTACGAGCAGCGTCAGGACGGTTCCGACAATCGCGCCTCTGACGCCTGCCAGTTCAGGATCGCGGCTGTCGCCAGCGGTGAAGAACAAGGTGTTGAAGTGATTTTCGACCTTACCGCCGGCCTTCAGGCGCTCCAGAAAAGCGATCTCAAGGTCGGTGGTTTTGCGATTGCTTTCGGGCGTCACGTACGTGACAATTTTCCAGTCGCCAGCCTTGGCATCATCGGTCGAGCGGAGCGGGATGAGTACGCGGCCTTCGATTTCGGTGTCCAGGATCTGCTCGACCTTAACCAAGCCGCCGTTGATCTCAACCAGCGTGCTTGGCATCCGGTCGTCAAGTTTTTCGACCTGAGCTGGTTGTGCGTAGCGGGCTTTGAAGACAGCGGCTTCGTCGCGGGCCGCCTTGGCCTTGACGAGAGAATCGGGCGTGTTGGCGCGTTCGAGGCGCGCGGCTTCGGTCGACAGGACGGCGGCGCGGGCGGCCAGCAATGACTTTGATTTCTGGAAGTCGTCAGAGAAATCGTTCGCCGACGTCAGGATTTTGATGGTTCCGGTCGTACCCGTCGGCGTTGCTATGCCGCGCGCGGTGCGCGCAGAGATCCCGCCGCCGTTTCCTTTCAAATAAAGGTCGGAATTGGCTTCCAAGAGAAGGCGGGATTGAACGGTCTGGCCAATGAGCTTGGGGTTGGCCAGTACTGTTTGGCGCAACTCGTCGCCTGCGCCCACGCTGATCAAGCGGCTAAGCGTTTTGAGCTCGGACCGGCCGTCAACACCGGGAAACTGGGCTTCAAGTGCTTTGCGGGCCACGGCTGCAAAGTCGCCCGCTGCAATTTCCTTTAGATCGCCCTTGCCGGTGGGATCAATATCTGAGGCGGTTAACGGAACATCGAGCTTGAGAGAGTGCTGCCAAAACGATGGGAGGCCGTTCATGAGGATGTTCGTCAGCAGCATGACAAGGAAGGCCCCGGTCACAACGAGGGCTGCAATGCCATAGCTTTTGAACAAGGCTTCGGACCGGTACCGAGCCCGGATGCGCGCCTTGGCGGCGCTAGAAGAGACGTCAACTTTGCGGGCCATGGTCATCGGTGCGTAGGTTGAAATGTCAGTCATACTGTTCCCGATACTTATTGACGATCCGAAGGGCGATCATGTTCAGCAACAGCGTGATGAAGAATAGCACAAAGCCGAGGGCAAAGGCCGCCAGCGTTTTGGCGCTGTCGAATTCCTGGTCGCCGACGAGGATGGTCTTGATTTGAACCGTGACGGTTGTGACTGCGGCCAGCGGATTGATCGTCAGATTAGCCGCAAGGCCGGCAGCCATCACGACGATCATGGTTTCGCCGATGGCGCGGCTGATGGCCAGCATGAAGGCAGAGACGATGCCGGGAAGGGCGGCGGGGAGAACGACCTTGCGGATCGTTTCCGACTTGGTTGACCCCAGCGCCATCGAACCATCGCGCAAAGACTGGGGCACCGCGTTGATCACGTCGTCGGACAAGGACGAGATGAAGGGGATGATCATCATGCCCATCACGAGGCCGGCAGCGAGCGCGCTTTCGGAGGCAATATCGAGACCGACACTTTCGCCCCAGCCGCGGATGAAAGGGGCGACGGTCAGGGCTGCGAAGAAGCCTAAAACGACGGTCGGGATGCCAGCCAGGATTTCGAGGATGGGCTTGGCGAAGGCACGGACCCGTGTCGACGCGTACTCGGACAGGTAAATGGCAGAAAACAACCCCAACGGGCCAGCGACGGTTATGGCAATGACGGTGATGAGCAGGGTACCGGTCAGCAGGGGGAGAAATCCAAAGGCCGTTCTAACATCGCCCTGGTCGGCGCGCATCGCGGCCTGAGGGTTCCATTCGGTGCCGAATAGAAAGTCCGCAACGGTTGGCCGACCCTTCAGGGCAGGATCGAAGAAGAACCGGAGCGTTTCGTAGGCGACGGAGAACAGGATGCCGAGGGTCGTGAGAATGGCAACGGTGGCGCTCAGCATCAGCAGCACCAAGATGAACTTTTCGAACATGTTGCGAGCGCGAAACGATGGGCTGACACGGAAGAAGGCATAGCCTGCACCGATCAGAGCGAGAACCGTACCCAAGCCTAGGATGGCCCAATTTCCCGCTACGAAAATCGACTTGTAGATTTCAGCTGCCTTGGCGAGTGCTTCGGAGGGCGTGGCCTGTGTGGCTCCCAAGGCATAATTTTGAATTTCGCGGAGTGCTGCGCCGGTGGCTAGTGCATCCGATGTCGTGGCGACCGGCAAACCGGCGAGAGCTGAACTTTCGGCGTAACGAGCCAGCAGCGTCGTTCCAACGCCGTAGATGATCATCATCGGCACGATGACGAGCGTAGCCGCCAACAGGCCGTGATAGATCGGCAAGGAGTGAACTGTGACGCGGCCGCCTGCGACAGGATTGATCAGCGCACTGGCTCTTGAGCGCACGATCAAGAAGCTGGCCAGCATCAGCACTGCGAGTGTGGCGAAATAGATGCCCGACATAGCTTTCCCGACCTTCACGCCATCAGCTTAAAGAGAAGCAGCCGCCTGGACGAACCAGACGGCTGCGACCCGCTTACTTCACGTCTTCAGCAGCAAGAACCTTGAGTTCCTTTGCGGCTGCAGCGACCTTGGCAGCTTCTTCCTTCGGCAGGGCAACGAGGCCCTTACGCGCAAGATAGCCGTCCTTGGACATTGCTTTGTCGGACACGTATTCGGCGATGAACTTGTCCATTCCCGCGATTACGGCGACGTGCTGCTTCTTGGCGTAGATGAAGAGCGGACGGGCACCCTTGTACTTGCCCGACGAAATCACGTCGTAGTCAGGAACGACGCCTTCGATGGCGACGCCCTTGAGCTTGGACAGGTTTTCTTCGAGGAACGAGTAGCCGAAGATGCCGAATGCGTTCTTGTTGGCTTCGAGCTTCTGGACGATGACGTTGTCGTTTTCGCCAGCTTCGACGTAGGCGCCGTCCTTACGGATCGACTTCCAGACCTTGTCGAACGCCTTAGAGTCGGCCTTCTTCAGGTCTTTGAGGGAGGCAAATTCTTCAGCGCCCTTTTCGAGGAACAGCTCATGGAAGCTGTCGCGCGTGCCCGAGGTTGGCGGGGGGCCGAGGACTTCGATTTTCACAGCCGGCAGGCTCGCGTCGATGTCAGACCAGTTCTTGTGGGGGTTGGCAACGAGCTTGCCGTCCTTGTCGGGGATCTGTTCGGCGAGGGCTTCGAAGACCTGCTTGCGCGTCAGCTTGATGGCGGCGCCGGCTTTGGACGCTGCGATGGTCAGACCGTCGATGCCAACCTTGATCTCGACGATATCTTTGACGCCGTTCTTCTGGCAGTCTTCGAACTCGCCCTTCTTGATGGCGCGCGAAGCATTCGAGAAGTCCGGGTGGGTTTCGCCAACGCCGGCGCAGAACAGCTTGAAGCCGCCGCCGGTGCCGGTCGATTCAACAACAGGGGTCTTGCCGCCGCCGGATTTGCCGAACTGCTCGGCAACGGCGGTGGTGAAGGGATACACCGTCGACGAACCGACGATGCGGATCTGATCGCGGGCCGTGGCTGCGCCGGCTGCGGCGAGCGAGGCTGCGACGGCGATTGCCGAAACGGCGATGGATTTGAACTTGGTATTCACGTTGAACTCCTGGTCTCAAGGCGCGCGTGCTTTGGAGGCGACGCCGATGCCGGCTGGATGTTTGCCAACGGGACCCTTCTAGGCCAGGAGCGCTATGGTTTCATGACAGCTTAACATATTGAACTTGCTGTAATTTTACTCATTATGCGATAACGCATCGAAGGACGTGGTGACGATCGACCCTTTGCCGAGGGTGGATTGGATGTCGAGGCTGCCACGGTGGCGGATAACGATGTGCTTGACGATGGCGAGACCGAGGCCGGTGCCGCCTTTTTCGCGGCTCGACGAGACGTTGGCGCGATAGAAGCGCTCGGTGAGGCGCGGAAGGTGTTCGGGGGCGATGCCGGGGCCGTCGTCGGCGATGGTTAAGGTCAGGCGATCTGGCTTTTTGAGATGGGCGGCGGACTCGCGGGTGAGGGTGAGGGTGACCGTGCCGCTGTCACGGCCATACTTGATGGCGTTCTGGAGCAGGTTGTTCAGGACTTGGAGAATTTCGTCGCGTTCGCCACGGATGAGGGCGGGAGCTGCCAGCGGCGT
>JBEBJA010000071.1:0-2440 GCA_040080145.1 Hyphomicrobiaceae bacterium | reverse complement strand
TTGGATGCCTATTGAATTGAAGCCGCACGCGACAAAGAAATTCTGTAGCTGCGGCGCCTCACCCAGCAAATATCGGTCATCGTGCGTGAAGCTCTCGGGGCCGTTGAAGAATGTGTGAATGCCGATCTTGCCGAGCAACGGCATGCGTTCGGTAGCCTTCTCCAGGATCGGCGCAAAGTGGTCGAAATCTTCGGGCAACTGGTCGAAGCAGAAGTCGTCCGGCACGCCATTCAGTGCCCAAGGTTTGGCAACCGGTTCGAAGGCGCCGAGCAATATTTTACCGGCATCCTCCTTATAGTACGCGCACTCATCCGGCACCCGGAGAACGGGCAAGTTGCGTGGCACTGCGGGACTGGCTTCGGTAACGATGTAAAAATGCTCGCACGCCTGGAGCGGTAACGGCACACCAGCCATGCGACCGACGTCGCGGGCCCACATACCCGCACAGTTAACGACGACCTCGGCCTCGATGGCGCCCTTGTCGGTTGTCACACCAGTGACGCGGCCGGTGGTTTGGGTGATGCCCGTCACCTTCACGTTCTCGAAGATTTTCACGCCATGATTGCGTGCGCCCTTAGCCATGGCCAACGCAATGTTCGCTGGGTCACCTTGTCCATCCTTCGCGAGATACACCGCGCCAACCGCGCCCTTCACATCGAGCAGCGGGTGCCGGGTGGCCGCTTCAGCTGTTGAGATGGTTTCTATCTCGACACCGTATGCGCGAGCCATGGAGGCGCCACGGCGAAGTTCTTCAAAGCGTTCATCAGTCAAAGCCAACGTAATTGAGCCGTTGCGCTTGAAGCCAGTGGCGACACCGGTTTCCGCTTCGAGCGATCCGTAAAGTTCTTGGCTGTATTTCGCGAGTTTGGTCATATTGGCCGTGGCACGTAGCTGCGCGATCAGGCCCGCTGCATGCCATGTGGTGCCGCTGGTCAGTTGCTTGCGCTCCAACAACACGATGTCTGTCCATCCAAGCTTGCCGAGGTGGTAGGCGACCGAGCAACCGGCAACGCCGCCCCCAATGATGATGACGCGGGCCTTTGCGGGCAGCGTGCCTGCGCCGTTCTCATCGCGCCGATCTTGTGCCATGCGTGCCCCTTCAAGCTCAAAAATCGCAGTCGCCGCTAAACTGAACGCTGCAGCACAGACAATGCGCATGCGATAGCGCGGAGATCTGGATCGGACGTGCCAATGGCGACGAGTGTGCTGCTAACGTGCTTGGACGCCAAATCAGCGCTTACTGTAATCGATTGACGGTTGGCGACGCGCTGAACGAGCATCCATTGACCGGTTGCACGATCGCGGACGAATCCTTTAACCCGGTGGATGGTGCCTGGCAGCTGACTGAGGACATCCGCGAGTGCATCAATGTCAGTCGGGGAAGGTAGCTCGACTTTGGCAGAAACGAACGTTGCACCGTGCTGATTGTCGCCGCTGTCTTTCATAGCCCGATTTGGTCTTTTAAGTTGTGCCGTCTCAAACAGAAGTGCCGGATCGACATTCGCATGCGTAGCGTGGATCGGTCGCGCCATTGGCGCTTGGTCGGCCAGCCATTGCGAGAGGTCGTGACGATCGGCATCCGTCACAAGGTCCTGCTTATTGACCACAAGAAAGTCCGCAGCAGCCAACTGCCGTCGCACCACACGCCCGACGAACTTGTCATCGGCACGCGCCCGTATTGTCTCCGCATCGACCAGCGTCACGACGGCATCAAGGCGGATGCCGGGCCACGCGGTCGCATAAGTAAGGATGCGCGCAGGTTCGGCAACGCCACTGGTCTCGATGACGATGTGGTCCGGCGGCGCCGCGCGCCGCGTTTGCAGATCGAGGGCTGAGCCTAGATCGTCATGAATCGAGCAGCAGACACAACCATTCGTTAGACTGATCGTGTCGTCAGCGGCATCGGCGATCAAGCTGGCATCGATATTGACTGAACCGAAGTCATTGACCAGAACGGCGATGCGGAGGCCGTGGCTCGCAGTCAGGACGTGATTGATGAGGGTGGTCTTGCCAGCGCCAAGGTAGCCGCCGATGACCGTCACCGGTATGCCCATGGTCAGGCGCTCTTGCTAGTAATTGGTGCGAGCCGTCCTTCGAACACCGTCCCCCAGATCGGAATGTCTTTGAGGTCTAGGGTCGGGACCTCATATGGATCGGTTTCAAGCACTGTGAAGTCGGCCTTCTTACCGGCACGGATGCTGCCGATTTCATGCTCCATACCGATGACGTAGGCCGCATCAATCGTGATTGCCCGGAGCGCTTGATCTACGGTCAGTCGCTCTTCGGGCGCCATGACGACGCCTGACTCGCTGAGGCGATTGACGGCGACCCATGCCGAGGTTAGCGGTCGTGCGGGCGCCATCGTGAAATCTGTATGCAGCGCTGTCGGGACGTGGTGTCGCGCAAGCGTACCAAGGCGGGCCATCTGGGACGCGCGCTC
>JBEBJA010000001.1:0-11400 GCA_040080145.1 Hyphomicrobiaceae bacterium | reverse complement strand
CACCCCTCATCTGCCCTTCGGGCATCTTCTCCCCAGGGGGAGAAGAAAGTAAGGGCTTATTTTAGCGCGTATGCGCGAAGGCGGCCACCCACGACAAGTGTCTGCAAAGGAGACGACAATTGAGAGCAGCG
This sequence comes from Hyphomicrobiaceae bacterium, assembly GCA_040080145.1. GTDB lineage: Bacteria > Pseudomonadota > Alphaproteobacteria > Rhizobiales > Hyphomicrobiaceae > JANXVY01. Next base: position 11,269 of record JBEBJA010000001.1, on the reverse strand, counting down.
CGCCTGCGGCAAGTACAATTTCTTCAACAGGCACACAATTTCTCGAAGTTGTCGTGGGTAGTCGCCTTCGCGGCCATGACGTTAAGTGGATAACGGCGTCCAAATCACCTGTTCGACCCGTTCGGCTCCTGCGGCCAGCATCACCAGCCTATCGAACCCCATCGCGCACCCGCTTGCTTGCGGCATGGCCGCAACCGCGCGCAGAAAGTCCTCGTCAATCGGATACCGCTCACCATAGCGCTCCTGCTTGAGTTGCATCTCCGCTTCGAGATTTGCGCGCTGAACCTGCGCATCCGTCAACTCGGAAAACCCGTTCGCGACCTCGACGCCGCACACATACAGCTCAAACCGTTCCGCCACCCTGGGATCGCGCTCCGACCGTTTCGCCAGCGCCGCCTCGCTGGCTGGATAATCGCACAACAGCGTTGCCCGCCCAACGCCCAACCTCGGCTCGATCCGCTCGGTCAGCACCCGGGCAAAGATATCGGCCCAACTGTAATCCGCCCCAACCCTCACACCCTGCGCGTCCGCCGCCCTCGCCAACCAATCCCGGTTCCCTATCGTCGCAAACAGATCAATCCCCGCATGGCGCGCAAACGCCTCACCCACAGTAACCCGCTCTGGCACAACGCGCGGATCGCACGTCCCTCCGCGATATGACACCCACTTGGTTCCTGCCGTCTCAGCCGCCAGCGCCAGCAGCGCCCCACAATCGGCCATCATTGCATCATAACCGGTTCCGGCCCGATACCACTCCAGCATCGTAAACTCGTTCGCATGCAGCCCCCCCGCCTCGCGGTTGCGAAACACCGGCGCAAACGCACAAATCCGCTCCTCGCCTGCCGCCAGCAGCTTCTTCATCGCAAACTCCGGCGACGTATGCAGATAGAGCGGCGTCCGGCTTAAATCCGTGCCGATTCGCTCCGTCGCAAACGCATGCAGATGCGCCTCGTTGCCTGGCGACACCTGCAGACACCCAGGCTCCACCTCGATGAACGCTTCACCGGCAAACCACCCCTGCAGCGCCGTCTTAATAGCGGCCCGCGTCAGCAAAAACCCGCGCCGGTCCGAATGCCGCCCCTTATCCCACCACGGCGTTTGATCGGCATTGACTGTCATAAAATGTCCTTGAGTCCCAAAAAGAGGGGAGTTCGAGGGGTCACCCCTCGAATAGGTTAAGGGCGATAGCCCTTATCGCGAAGCGACATCACGCAACACGCACCAACCCTTGGCCAAATGCTCCGAACCGGGTATGACACGGCCTCAAACACCCCCTTATTCGAGGCCGACGCTCAACCCGACGCGCTCCGCCGAAGAGGTTTCAACGGAGAACGAACGTGGTCAAAGTTATTGCAAGCACGGTCCGCAAAGGCAACGTCCTGGATTTGAACGGCAAGCTCGCGGTCGTCATGACGGCTGAAAACATCCACCCTGGCAAGGGCACGCCGGTGACACATCTTGAACTGCGCCGCATTGCCGACGGCGTGAAGGTGACCGAGCGCTATCGCACGACCGACCAGGTTGAGCGCGCCTACCTCGACGAACAAAAGTACAGCTACATGTACGAAGACGAAATGGGCTTCAACTTCATGCAGCCTGAGAGCTTCGAACAGATTTCCGTCAGCAAAGATGTGCTGGGCGACAGCGCTAAGTGGCTGATGGACGGCATGATCTGCTCGGTTTCGCTGTTTGAAGGCAAGGCCGTCTCCATCGAACTCCCCGCCCGCGTCACGCTCGAAATCGTCGAAGCCGACCCCGTCGTGAAGGGCCAGACCGCCTCGTCGTCCTACAAGCCGGCCAAACTCGAAAACGGCGCCCGCATCATGGTCCCGCCCCACGTCGGCACCGGAACCCGCGTCGTCATCATGACCGAAGACGGCAGCTACGTCGAACGCGCGAAGGACTGATTGCGGCTCACACACGCGTAGGTTGGGTTAGGCGGCAGCTTCGCCGCCGTAACCCAACAACTCTCTGAGTCGTCACCCAAGTCGTTGGGTTACGCTGCAAAAGGGCAGCTAACCCAACCTACACGTGCCGCTAAGCTGCCCCCCCCGCAACCGTCTCGCCCACGAGCGTCACGAACTCCACGCCCTACGGCTTCCCCGCCAACCGCTCCACCATCCGATGCACCGCAACCACTTGCGGCGCATTCCGCGTCAAATAATCAAACCCGGTGTAGCCCCACCAATCCCAGCACCCCATCGGATTGACGAACGGGTCGGCGTCCACCTGCGGAAATAGCAGGATGATCCGGTTCGTATCGGCCCACGCCGCAAACCCGGTCCCCGACACGAACGCATCACCCACCGACTTCTGCGTCTGCTGGCAGCCATGAAACGCCACATGCACCCGGCACCCGGCACCCTCACGGCATGCCGACGGAATATACGCCGCCCCGGTATCAGCCATGCTCGCCCGCGACAGCCCCTCGACGAACGGCTTCTGGTCGAACGCAATCAGGTACCCCTTCGCCACCGGTGCGCGCGGCTCCAAACGCCCATAGATATGCGCCAGCAGATCGCCCGCCTGATCGTACCCGCAATGCACCACGAACGGCGTCGCCGACGACCCGCAATCATGTGTCGTAGGTTCGGTCACAAACCCATGCCCCGCCTCCAGCACCGGCCCCGTCTTGATGTGTTCCTTGGGCACGCCGAGCCGCAGATAAACTTCCGCCGCCGCCACCACGATCTGGTGCTTCACCACCTGATCGGCCACACCCGAAAACAGATAGATCTTTTGCCGCGCCAACTCCGCGATTGGGTCGATCTTGCCCGCCTCCGCCAAATCCCGCGCCTGTTCCGCCAGCGACGCCGCGTTCGGGATCCCATACCAAGCCAGCGCATTCAGCATACAGCCGTTGATCGACTGCGATGCATTCATCATCAGCCGCGTCGGCCCCGGTAAAAACGCCCCATACCGAGCCTCCGCACACCCAAACGGCCCACCCGCAATGATCGCTGCCCCAACAACCGTCTTGCCGTGCGCAAACTGATATTGACCGGCCATATACGCGCCCGACGAAATCCCCGACACCGAGGTCTGGTTGATATCAGCCGACAGCGCGGGCAAATTGGCCTCAACCGTTACCCCCGGTGCCGCGCGCTGAGCCCACACCCACGTCGCGTCGAACATCGACCCAAGCGCGACCAAACCAACTAGCAATCGCCGCATCATCCGTCGTCTCTCCACTTCAAGGTCCCCACCCTCATAGCAGCTGGGGCGCCCCCGTGACGAACGCCGCCGTTCGTGTCGCACCTGCAGCAAACTACAGGGTCCAACGCACGCATAGGAATATGTTGCCCAATTGGCACAAAACCTTCCGCTTTCGCGCGCCATCGCACGCCCTTGCCAAGCGCGTGCCTTGTCAGCCCCGCGAACCCCCAGTACCACTACAGCACTGAGATTCGATCAATGGCGGGAATGCACAACGTGATTCAGACCATCAGCCAGACGAGCCGTCACGCGGCACGCACGTGCATCGTTGCCGCCGGTTGCGCCGTCCTTGTCCCAGCCATCGGCGCCCCACCGGCAACAGCCGGTGACGCCCCCGCGGGCACTATCATCACCATCGGCGGCTATGGCGTCATTTCACCGGAATTCGAAGGCTCAAAGTCGTACGAAGCCTCGTTCCGCCCCAGCTTCGGCTGGCACAAAGCAGGTGACCGCGTCTGGCTTGACCTACCTAACGACGGTCTTGATTTTTCCCTGTTTCAAGGCGACAACTATCGTCTCGGCGTCGTCGGAAATCTCCGTTTCCAGCGCGACACGAACGATGTCCGTCCGCGTGGCTTCAAGGAAGTCGGCTCGGTCGACGTCTCCATTGAAGCCGGTGCCTTCGCTGAATACTGGCCGTCTCAATCCCTCCGCACGCGCGCCGAAGTGCGCAGCGCCCTTTTCGGCGCGGACGGCCTGATCGCCGACCTCTCCGCAGATGTCGTGCTTCACCCAATCGAGCGCTGGACCCTCACAGCTGGCCCCCGCCTGTCCATTGCCGACGAAAGCTTCATGGACAGCTACTATTCAATCAACGCCGCCCAGGCCGTAACCTCCGGCCTTGCCCAGTATAAGGCCGACGCAGGCGTCCGCTCATTTGGCGCAGGCGTAAGCGCCCGCTACGAACTGACGAGCAACATCACGACAATCGGCTATATCGAATACCAGCACTTAACGGGTTCTGCGGGCGACAGCCCCTTAATCACCGACCGCGGCTCCCCCGATCAAGTCACCGTCGGCCTCGGACTGAAATATAGCTTCGGCGCTCCCTGGTAACTGGCGCGGCATCCCTATACCGCTGAATTCCATTCATGCTGCCATCAGGAGCACTGTCTTAAGTCCAAAAAAAGGGGAGTTCGAGGGGTCACCCCCTCGAATGGGTTAAGGGCGATAGCCCTTATCGCGCAGCGACCCGACATCCAACTGGATTATCGCGCTCTGACCGTCACTCGGTCCTTGCCCTGCACCCGTCGCGACGACACCACCGCCGTCCCAAACATGTGATCCCAAAATGACGTAATAATCCCGAAATTGCATTCTTCCGAATGGAAGTGATGCAGCGCGTGATGCCGCCGTGCTTCATAGAGCCAAGTCCCTTGCGGCACGCTCCAGAAATGCGCCGCATGATGCACCAGCATATACCCGGTGTATCCAATGAGCGCTCCAGCTGCCACCCCGCTGGCCGCTATCGGATTAAACGGAAACACCGGCACATAAAACATCGAGAATACCAGTACCACCCCGATCACGGGCGGCGCACCGATCAAGGCCTCCGGCTCTGCATGATGCATCTCATGAATTGTCTTGAAGTACGGCACGTGGTGATAGAGCCAGCGGTGAACGAGATATTCCACAAACGTCCATGCGACCGCGCCCGCACCGAGATAGAAAACCCACTCCGCCCGCTGGAGCCACGACGGCAGCATCGCGGCGCAGCCCCCCATGAACGCAACGAGTGCAAAACAAATGGCGAAGTCGGCATAATAGCTAATCTGGGAAAGGCGCATATCGGTCCTGGTCCTGGGCACATGGCACCCGATGGCAAGGCACGCCACCGAGGGTCTAATCCCCCTAGTACCGGTCTATTGTGACAGTCCCATTGCCGCTGTATTACCGGACTCTGACAGTCACCCTGTCCACCTTCCCCTTGGCGTCGATCACCGACAACTTGACGAAGCCCTTACCCGCCGGCACCCAAGACGCATCCCGCCGGAACGGCTCCGACGCAATTGGCTCGCCATCCACCAGCCACGTCAGCGGCAACGCCCCGCCCTCGGCCTTCACGACCACTGCTTCACCAGCGTCACCATCGAGTTCGACATCGCTCCTGTCGGGCGGAAACGCAATCGCCGGTGCGGGCTCCAGGAACGCCGCCCCCGCCACCAACGTCTCATCACCGGCCTCACGGAACCGCTTCAGCGGCGGCGGCAGGTTCGCGCCCGTCGCCATCACGGCACCCGCAGGCGCGCCAGCCAGCGCCGTCCGGTTCGCACCCAGCCGCGCGAACGCATCAAACAGCAACGGTGCCGCCGCCGTCCGCCCGGTCAGCCCAGCGGTTGCCGCACTATCAGGCCGCCCGACCCAAACCGCAATCGTATGCGTCCCGTCGTAGCCGATTGCATACGCGTCCCGGTAGCCGTACGACGTCCCGGTCTTGTAAGCGATCCGCCCGCCCCGTGCGCTCACCGGCGGCGGCGCATCCTTCAAAATGTCGGTCACATACCAAGCTGCCACCGGCGACAACAGCCGCCGCCGCGCCACCGACGCCTGGACCACCTTCGCACTCTCCGGCCCAATCGCAAGCCCGTCCGCTTTTGCGCGCCGCAGATGCGTAACACTGACCGGCTCCCCGCCGCGCGCCAGGCTCGCATACATCGTTGTCAGATCGTGCAGCGTCAGACCGATCCCGCCCAGCGCAATCGCAATCGTCGGCTCCGTCTTCGCAGGAAGAACCGGTTGAATGCCAAAACGCTTGAACCTGCCGACCAACTTCCCCGGTCCAACCGCGTTCAACATCTTCACCGCCGGAATGTTCAGCGACTGAGACAACGCCTCGCGCACCGTCACTGTGCCATGAAACTCCTCGTCGAAGTTCTTCGGGCTGTAGGTCCCAAACCGCACGGGCCTGTCCTCGATCAACGTCTCGGGATGCGCTAGGCCCGCCTCAAATCCCAACCCAAAGATGATCGGCTTTAGCGTCGACCCCGGAGAGCGCACCGCATTGACCATGTCGATGGCCCCAAACCGCGCATCGTCGAGATACCCAGCCGACCCCACATGCGCCAAAACCTCGCCACTCTTGTGATCAATGACCAGAACTGCTGCCGACAACTTCTCGCCCAGCGCCTTCGTGTGCTCCCGCGCCAGCGCCTCGACCGACCGCTGCAGGTCCCGGTCCAGCGTCGTTTGATGCACCGCTGCCAGCGGCGCCCGCGCGCGCTCCGCTTCCGCCAGATGCGGCGCCAGCTTTGGAAAATCCTTCCGCACCCGCGGCACCACTTCAACCACCGCCCGCGTATATTCCGCCGTGTTGATCACCCCTGCGGAAAGCGCCGTCGCCAGCACCCGATCACGCGCCCGCTTCGCCGCATCCGGAAACCGGTCGGGCCGCCGCCCCTCGGGACTCTGCGGAAGTGCGACCAGCAATGCCGCCTCGCCCACCGACAGCCGCTTAGGTTCCTTGCCAAGGTACGCAATCGACGCCGCCCGCACGCCCTCCATGTTCCCGCCAAACGGCGCAAGCCGCAGATACAGACTAAGGATCTCAGCCTTGCTGAGCTGCCGCTCCAATTGCAGCGCCCGCACGATCTGCTTGAGCTTGACCGCGCCCGACTTCTTCTCCGGCCCCTCGATCAGCCGTGCCGTCTGCATCGTCAGCGTCGACCCGCCGGAGACGAGCCGCCGGTGCCGCACCATCTGCCAACTCGCCCGCGCGAACGCTTTAAGATCAACGCCCCCATGGCCATAAAACCGCCGGTCCTCGAACGCCGTCAGCATCGCCAGATACCGCGCATCGACCTCACCCGGCGCAACCGGCAGCCGCCAGTGCCCCGACGCTGTCGTGAACGCCCGCAGCAACCGGTCCTCCCGGTCCACCACACTGACCGAAACCTCCGCCACATCATCAAGCTGCAACGGCGTCGCCGCCATCACCGCAACATGCAACGCGACGAGCGAAGACGCGGCAACACCAAGCGTAGCAACGAACCCAGCCAGTACGGTCGAGCGCCACTTGTCCCCTCTCCCTGTCCTTACGGGGAGGGTTGGGAGCCTGCCCCCGCGAAGGCGGGCGTGAGGGGCGGCTGCAAAGGAAGCGTGAGGGGCGGCGGCAAGGGAAGCGCCTTCGTCTGAGTGAGCCATCACACCCTCACTTACCCGCCACAGTCAGCTTACCCGCCGCCGTCCGTGCATGACGCTCGGGCCGGTACATATCCTCAACGGTTGCCGCCGGATGCACGTAACTCCCCGGCGTCACCGCCCGCACGATGTAGGCAACGCTTGCCGTCGTGATCGGACCCGATGGCTTCTTGGCCGTATCCGTCGCCGCCGTATCGCCCTCCGCCTCATCGCCGTCCTCGGCATCGACACCTTCGACCGGCGCGCCGCGCGTACCCGTCCGCTTGCCGAAGAAATTGAACGCCGCCACAAACCGGTCGTCGCGGAACTCGGCATGTTCAGGCTTCGTCATACCCTTCAGCCACGCGATGCCCTTGGTGTCGCCGCCATCGACGAGGTGCGGATTTTCGATCTCAAAGCCTGCCGGCAAACGGTCCACCAGCAGCACCCGGCCACCTTCATCCTTGGCTTCAATCGTCACCACCGCCACAAACCGGTCATTCTGCTTAACGGACGACAACCCGCCCGTCGTGCTCGCCATATCCACCTTCTTGCCATCGAGTGTGTAGTACGTCCGCTCGATCTTGAAGCCCTTGGAGATCGCAGGCTCCGGCGTCAACGCAGCACCCGTCACCGAGATCACCACGTCCGTTGGCGCATCGCTGTTGTTGGTAATCGTGACGCCGCCCTCTTTGGTCAGATCGCCCGGCGAATACTGCCCAACCAGACTGCCCACCCGCGCCTTGCCATTGACGCTCAGCGCCAGCGACTTTGCCGTATCGCCCAGCGCATTCGCGGCAAGCAACATCCACGCCTGTTCCTGCGTCGAGGTGTATGTCCGCGCCGCATAACCCTTTGCAATGACGTTGACGAGCTTGGCCGCCTCGGCCTTCGAAACACCTGTCTCCGACGCCAGCGTCACATACGCCGCCGTATCGCGCAGGCTCGACCCGAAATCCAACCGCGCCAGCGGAACGCCCTTTGTCTTCACGTCGAGCATCGAGAGTGCATCGGCGAACGTCTTCTCCGCCCGCTCCTTGTCACCCATCATCGACAACGCCGCACCGATCTGCGCCTTCGCCAGCGGCGATGTGAACGTATCGAGCTTCGTGTCCGCGTAATAGCGCAACTCCCCAATCGGAGCCCGCCCGTTTCGCGCCAGCACGTACATCGCATACGCCCGGTTTTCCGACGTCGACGCGGTGTCTTTGGCATACGCCACATAGTTCTGCAGCTTATCGAGTGCCTGGCCAAACGCGCGCGGGCTGACGTTATAACCCTGCTCCTTCGCGCGCGTCAGGAAGTCCGTCACATACGACGTCAGCCACAGATCGGAATTGTTTGGACCCCAGAGCCCGAACGCGCCCGTGCTGTCCTGCATCTCGAGCACCCGCTCGATGGCGCCCTGCACCCGGGCGCGCAGCTTTGCATCCGTCGCCATCCCAAGCGTCGCTGCGACGTTGTTGGCATACAACAGCGGCAGCGCACGCGATGTCGTCTGCTCCGCGCACCCGTATGGATACCGGTCCAGCGCCGTCAGCAATCCAGGCACATCGAGCGTTGCCTGCGGCCCAACCGACAGATTGATCTTCGTCCGGCTTGCAATGAGATCATGCGTCAGATCACCTGACAGCGTGATCGTACCGCCCGCCGCCAGCGACGTTACCGTGGTCCGCCGGATATCGCCCGCTGGCGGCAGCACGTTGAACGTCAATTGACGCTTCACTTTGATCGGCTCGCCGCCCGACGTCAGCGGCCCATCGACCGTGATGTTGTAAACGAGCGACCCGACATCGGTCGGCTTCAGCAACACGCCCACAGATTTACGTTCGCCCGCCGCTAGGGCGACCGGCTTGCCGGCATCGCCCTTGCCCTCGTTGTCCGTCGCCCGAATTGCCCGCACGGCATAATTCCCGGCAGCCCCTTCCACGTTATGCAACGCGATATCGACGTTGGCTTCATCGCCCAGCGTCAGGAACCGCGGCGCGGATACCGTCAGCGCCACCGGATCGCGCACCACAACCTGGTTCTCGCCATGCCCGACCTTGTCCTTCGACCAGGCCACCGCCATCAGCTTGACCGTGCCGTTGAAGTCCGGCAGCGCGAACTCGGCCTCCGCATTTCCGTCCTTGTCGACGACCACGATGCCCGAATACCGCGCCAGGATCGTCTCGACAGATGGCGGTGCCGCCGTCATCGCCATCCCGCCCACGCTGTCGCCGCCCGACCGCAACTTGCCGCGATCCGCCCGCATGCCGTCGATCAAGCGGCCATAGTAATCGTGAATGTCGATCCCAAGCTTGCGCTGCGCATAAAACCAGCCTTCCGGATTGGGCGACGTGTACTTCGTCAGGTTCAAAATCCCGACATCGACCGCCGCCACCGTCACGCGCGCTTCTTCGCCCGGCGCCAACCCGGAAATCTTCATCGGCACCTTCAGCGTCGCACCCGACTTCACCTTGGCTTCCGATGCAATTGCGACCTTGAGCGTGTCCGCCGACTTGTCTATGGCAAGCCACTTGACCCCTATCGCCCGCGTCGGCATCCGTTTCGCCGCCTCGTCCATCGAGCGATACAAGATCGCCGTCGCATAAGCGCCCGGCCCCCAGTCCTTCGACACTGGGATCGCCACTTCCCCGCCACCCTTTGCAATCTCGACCTCCTGCGACGACAGCAGCCCGTTGCTCAACACAGACACCAGCGCCCTGCCGCCATGCTTGGACGCAATGCGCAGCTTGGCCGTCTCTCCCGGCTTGTAACTCGCCTTATCGAGCGCCGTTTCCAGCACCTCGGGGCTGTCGGCCACCTCGCCATTCGACACCCAACCTGAATTGAACGTGACGCTCGTCACCGTCCCGAGCTTGTCGTCCGACACTTCGAGCCGGTAGCGCCCCCACCCCTGCGTCACCGCCAGCTTAGCCACCGCCTCGGTCGACGCATCAATCGTCCCGCTGTCTATCTTGCGTGACGTGGAGGCCGCTTCATACCCCCAGTTGCCGTCGCGCATATACCACTGCCAGTTCTGATCGACCCGCGACAGCGTCCACCGCAAGCCCTTGGCATCGGCGCGCTTGCCCGTCGCATCCAGCACGATCACCTCGAATGCCGCCGCGTCGCCCTCGGTCACGCCCTGGCTGCCAAACAACGGCTTAATCCCGACGCGCGCCTGCTTGGTATCGACCGGCAGCGTCACGTTGCGCTCAATCGTCCGCCCGCCCGGCTCGCGCAACCGCACGAGAACCTCGGCCTCCAAAGGCCGCGACGTCTTCGGGATAGCGGGCAGCGCAATTGCAAGTTCAGCCTTGCCCGCTTCGTCCGTCGAGCCAAGCCCTTCAAGCGGCGCACGCACCGGCTCGATCTTCTCATCCGCAAGCCCGAACTTATAGCCCGCATACCCCGGCTGCTCCTTGGCAACCTTGACGACGATATCGCCCTCAAGCGCCAGGTTCTGCGCCGGCGGCCCATACAGATATTTGCCCGCCGCCTTGATCGTCGCCCGCTCTTCAATCGTGAGCTTGGCCACGTCCGGCGTCAGCGTCATGTCGATCCGCTCGGGCACAAAGTCCTCGACCAGGAACGACACCTGCGCAATCGCCTCGGCCTTCGGGTCCGCATGCAGCTTCGCCCGCCACGTCCCCGTCATCACCCCGCGTCCAAGTTCTAGCGACATCGACCGGCCGCCCAAGCCGCCATCGACCAGCGTCTGCCGCTTGTGCTCGACGCCATCGGGCCGCGTGATGATCATCGTCACCGGCAGCCCCGCCGCAACATTCGACTTGTCACGCACCAATCCCGTCAGATGCACCTCTTCGCCGGGCCGGTAAACACCGCGCTCGCTGAACAGATACGCATCCAGCGCCCCCGGCGCAACCCGCCCCTTGACGCCCCGATCCGACAGATCAAACCCCGCCGCCGCCAGATCGAGGAACGCATAATC
>JBEBJA010000066.1:0-48387 GCA_040080145.1 Hyphomicrobiaceae bacterium | reverse complement strand
GGGGTCGCTCGGAACTCGATGATGAGCACATCAACCCCCACCCTAACCCTCCCCACAAGGGGGAGGGAACAAGTCAGGATTTCAAACTGAGACACTGCCTGCATACCACGGTCCTTTCCTGAGCGGGACGGGCCGTGGTATTGTTTTGCGCGGAGGGATGATCGTTGATGCACTGACGTTGCCGAATGGCTGGCGGCTTGGGTGTGCGGGTCGCGCGCTCGATATTTCCTATCGCAAGACATGGCGGATGGGTGGATGCGATCAACGAGGACTTCAGGAATGGAAATGCTGACCCGGCGCAGCTTTGTGGCTGTGATCGCAGGCCTCACCTTGGGCACAGTGGCATTTGCGCAGGAAAAGTCGGCGCACCCGGCCGCCACACCTACCAGCGGTACGGTCATTGTGTTCGCCGCCGCCAGCCTCAAGACCGCGCTCGACGCCGTGGCCACGCAGTGGACGGCCAGTTCAGGCCAGAAGGTCACGATCTCCTATGCGGCCTCCGGTTCGCTTGCCAAGCAGATCGAGAACGGCGCACCCGCCGACCTGTTCGCGCCGGCCGATGTCAAGTGGATGGACTATGCGGCGGACAAGAAGCTGATCGTTGCCGAAACCCGCACGTCCCTGCTTGGCAACAAACTGGTGCTGATCGCACCCCGGGATCAGGCGGGCGATCTCAAAATCGCCAAAGGCTTCAAGCTCGCCGAAGCGATCGGCGATGGCAGGCTTGCGACAGGCGATCCGAAATCGGTTCCCGCCGGTACCTACGCGCAGGCGGCTCTGACGTCGCTGGGCGTTTGGGATGCGGTTGCGCCCAAGATTGCGGGGGCGGCAAGTGTTCGCGGCGCACTGGCGTTCGTGGCGCGCGGCGAAGCGAAGCTCGGAATCGTGTATCAGACCGACGCCAACAGCGAACCCAAGGTCCGCATCGTCGATACGTTCCCGTCCGATAGTCATCCGCCCATCGTCTACCCCTTTGCGCTGACCGCCAGGTCTACGAACAAAGCAGCTGCTGATTTTCTGGCATTCTTGAAAACGCCAGCTGCGGCTAAGGTGTTTGCGGCGGACGGGTTCACGGTACTTCCCTGACCTGCGTTAAGAATTTGGGAGCGGATAATTCGCACATGCTGACCCTACAGCCCGACGATTGGGTTGCCATACGGCTGTCGCTCAAGGTGGCAGCGACCGCAACACTGTTCAGTCTTCCGCTTGGCATCGCGGTCGCGTTCGCTCTGGCGCGCGGCCGCTTTTACGGGCGGACCATGCTTGATGGGATTGTCCATCTCCCCCTTGTCCTGCCGCCCGTTGTTATCGGCTATCTCCTCCTCATCCATTTTGGGCGCCAGGGCGTTTTCGGGGCGTTCCTGGAAGCCAATCTTGGGCTGGTGTTTTCGTTCCGCTGGACCGGGGCTGCGCTCGCGTGCGCAGTGATGGGATTTCCTCTGCTGGTGCAGCCCATCCGATTGACAATGGAGTCGATCGACGTGCGGCTTGAACAAGCGGCCTCGACGCTTGGCGCATCGCCAGTATGGGTTTTTTTCACCATTACGCTGCCGCTGTCGCTGCCGGGCATCGTCGCCGGGGCGGTGCTGTGTTTTGCCAAGGCGCTCGGCGAATTTGGTGCAACGATCACGTTTGTGTCGAACATTCCCGGCGAGACCCAGACGATCCCGTCAGCGGTTCACACCTATATTAGTTCGCCCGATGGCGACGCCGGGGCGATCCGCCTGTCACTGGTTTCCCTCATACTTGCCTTTGCAGCGCTCCTCGCTTCGCAACTGATCGTGCGCCGGTTCACGCGAGCAAAGAGCGGTGGCGCATGATTGATTTCGACTGCAGCCTTTCGCGCGGGACATTCAATTTCGACGTCGCGTTCAAGAGCACCGCTGGCATCACGGGGCTGTTTGGACCGTCGGGCTCGGGTAAATCGACGGTCATTCAACTGATTGCGGGGCTCGTTCGTCCTTCGCGCGGTCGGATCGCCATCACCGGGAGGGTTCTTGCCGATACCGCACGGGGGATTTCCCTACCGCCGCACAAACGCGGCATCGGCCTCGTGTTTCAGGATGCGCAGCTATTCCCGCATCTCAGCGTAACGCAAAACTTGACATACGGGCGATACTTCACCCCGCAGCCCAAGGATACAATCAGCTTTGAGGCGGTTGTCAGCGTGCTCGGCATCGGGCATTTGCTGCAGCGCTCGCCGCTTACGCTGTCGGGCGGTGAGCGCCAGCGCGTCGCCATTGGCCGCGCGCTGCTGGCATCGCCGGGCCTGTTGCTGATGGACGAGCCGCTGGCGGCACTCGACACAAATCGCAAGCTCGAAATTCTACCGTTCATCGAGCGGCTTCGGGACGAGTTTACCATTCCGATTCTCTACGTCTCACATTCGGTCGAAGAAATTGCGCGGCTGGCGACGACGGTCATCAAGATGGAAGCCGGGACGGTTGCCGCTGCCGGAGCGCCGGATGCGGTGCTGGGTGCGGTTGTGCCTAAAGCTGCCGAACGGTTCGACGCGATTTCAACGATCACCGGCTCGCTCCAGAGCTATGATAGCGACTTCGGCGTAAGCATTCTCAACCATCCCGCAGGCGCGATTGTCGTGCCGGGCCGGATTGACGCTGCGCGAGGCCCGATCCGCGTCGTGCTGCGCGCGACCAACATTTCACTCGCGTCAGCGCGTCCCGAAGCGGTCAGCATTCGTACCGTTCTCAAGGGCCGCGTCACGGGGATCGAAAACAGCGGACCATTTGCGCTCACGTCCATCGAACTCGATGGCGGTGAGCGCATCGCGGCGTACGTTACCCGGCTTGCCATTGCCGATCTGGAACTGGCGGCCGGCAAGCCGGTCTACGCACTCGTCAAGTCGGTCGCCATAGATGAAATCGGCATTTCCGGACTGCAAGCCGCCAGTTCTCGCGCCGATTAAAATTCGCAATTAGCGCAATTATCTCAAGTTGACGGATCGCAACGTCAATTCTTACCGGAACTTGAGACGCCATGATCCGTTATCCATTCGTCAAGCCACTATTCCGGCACAAACTCGGCATGCGCCGAATACAAAAATGAACTCAATAAGGAGTACGACGGATGTTAAAACGGTCAATGCTCGCCACAACCGCAACAGCGGCGCTTTTCGCCACTGCATCATTTGCGCTCGCGCAAAAGCCAAACGATACTCAAGGCGCTGGCGGACGGGGCGACGTGCCTGCTGCTGCCGACAAGGCACCCGGCCAAATGAAAACCGATGGCGACCCTGCTCGCAGCAAGGCGCCTGGTCAGACGAAGGACGACGCCGCGCAAAAGTCCGGCGACACTAAGAAGTCCGGCGAACTGCAGAAGAGCGACAAAGAGCAGAGCGGCTCGAAGGATTCAGATCGCACCCAGAATAAAGCATCTGAAAACAGGGCCCCAGAGAACAAGGATTCGGACAAGAAGTCAGACGACAAGGCTGCGGACACCAAAGGCACCGACAACAAGGCAACGGATGCCGGCAAGGCTGCCGAGACCGGCGTAAAAAGCGATGCGGGCAAGCAAGCTGCTGGCGATGGCAACAAGCCAGACAAGGCAGCGTTAGCAAACGTCGCGCCGGAAACGAAAACAAAGGTCAGAACGGTCTTTACGAAGCATCGCGTTGAAGCTGCCAAGAACATCAACGTGACCATCAATATCGGCGTCTCCGTGCCGAGAACCGTCAGGTTATATTCGGTTCCAACTGAAGTCGTGACTTTGGTTCCTGCTTATCGCGCCTACAGGTATTTCCTGATCGACGATCGTATTTGCATTGTTGACCCGGACACCTTTGAAATCGTCGACGTGATTATCATCACTTAATCGCCATTCGGGACGCTTAACAGAGCGTCCCGAATTTCATTGCAATTTGCGCCGGCTAGTCTTCCGGTTCTAATATTTGCTCAAAACCACGCTTGTTATTCGTGCATGAACTTGTGGTGTAATTTCCGCATCGACCACCAAATTACAAGCACGACGACCGGGACGAGCGCCGCCGTTACCAGTTCGGGCGAAAGCGGCTTGGGCAACAGCCCTAAATCTTTCACACCCTTGGCGACGTAGGTAATAAGGCCAACCACGTAGTAGCTGATAGCGGCCACCGACAGTCCTTCGACGGTTTGCTGCAAGCGCAGCTGCAGGTCGGCGCGCTTGTTCATCGAATCCAGCAGGTCGCGGTTCTGGTGTTCGAGTTCAAACTGAATGCCGGTGCGCAGCAGGTCCGTCGTGCGCTCCAGGCGTTGAGCCAATCTTGCCTGTCGCGCTTCTGTTGCGTTGCAGGTCGCGATGGCTGGTTCCAAGCGGCGGCGGAAGAAGGCTGCAATCGAAATATTTTCCTCGACCGGGCGCTCGCCGATGACTTCGAGCCGGTTGCTGGTCAGTTCAAAATAGGCGCGGCTCGCGGCAAACCGGTGGGCCGTGCGCAATTGGCTGGCTTCGAGCGAAACCGCGAGGCTTGTGAGCCGCCGAAGCTGCTTTTGGTGCGATGAGGCATCGGGCGATGCGGCGATGGTGCTCGTCACATCCGATAGATCGCGCTCCATTGCCGACAGTTCCAGCGCGGTCCGGCGTGCCTCGGGAAGCCCTAGCAAGGCCAGCGTGCGATAGGTTTCGATCTCCAGCACACGCTGAACGAGGCGGCCCGCCGCAATCGGCGTGAGGCTGCGCGATTCGATCAGCAGGCGGGTGTAGCCGCTCGCATCCGCGAGGAAGTCGGTGGTCAGCCGCGCCGCCGTGTGGTTCACGTCGACTACGCACATGGCTTGCGGATCGAAGCGATGGTCGAGCGGGGCAGCGGACACTTCAGATTTGACGAGGCTGATATGGACCGCCGACACGAGCGCGCCGGGTGCTACGAAAGCGATTTCAGACGTCGCGAGAGGGTCGGATTTGGTGAAGGGAGTTGCGGCGTCGAGGCCCGTAACCCAGGTGTAGGTGGTGAACTCGGTGTGCTGCTCCCAGCGCAGCTCCCATGTGCCGATTTCAATCCGGCAGAACTTGGCGTCTGCGGCAGGTTGTGGCAGGCCCCGATTCAGCGCCAGCAAAGAAATATTGGCACGGTCGGCGCGCGCTTCCTCTTCGCTCGTAATGAAGGCGTAGTGATAAATGCGCTGAGGCAGCGACAGTGGCAAAAATGGCCGGGCGTGCAGTTCGCCCAGCAGCAGCGGACGCTCGGCGTGGGGCCGCAAGCCTTTAGGGCCCGGCGGAGTCGTGCTTTTCGTTGCCGGCGTTTCGCCCATAGATGATCCCCATGCACCGGTCAGACCGGCCAACTTGCGCGGGTTTGTCACCGCGCCTGCGACTGCTGGACCCTACCAGCCTCCCGATGTTTTGACTCTTCGCATATCGATCGCCGGTATTACAATCCGCGCGCCCAGGCGGGGCGCAGATGGGCGTCGTCGGGTGCGGCGATAGCTGCCCGCAGTTCACTGAGAAGCCGCGACTTGTCTGCTCCCAGCGTCCCTCTCAGGACGAGCCAATTCGAGGCGTGGTCGCTGCGGAAGACGGTACGCTTTAACTCCAGCGCGGAAACGAGGATCTCCATTTCCTGCATCAGGCCGAGGACGCTGAGTGGCTGCCAATCTGGAAAACTTGCCCGAAAGCGCGCCTCGCCTGTTGGAAAACTCACCACCAATGTCGAGAGAAATTCGGGCTGAGTGGCATTCATCAGCGCCGCCGAGTTGAGCGCATGCTGGTTTGAAAGCGCCTGGCCGCCCAGGCCATTGAGGATCATCACTGAGCGCTTTATCCCTGCCTCGCCGAGCTTTTCGAGCGACTCGCGCTCCGACGCGAATGTCTCTCCCTTGTTGACGCGGGCAAGCACCTCGTCGTCGCCCGACTCGGCACCGACATAAACCAGCGACAGACCAAGGCTGGCCAGCTCCTTCAGTTCGGCCACCGTCTTGTTGCGCAGGTTACGCGGCAGGCAGTAGCTGGAGACCCGGCGGACGGCTGGCATGTCGCGACGGATCGCTTCCAGCACTGCCGTCAGGCGGCGCGTGGAGAGTGTCAGCGCGTCACCGTCTGCCAGGAAAACGCGGTTGACCGCACCGCCGCGTTCCTGGCCGCAGCGGCGGATGCTTTCGAGCACTTCCGTCTCACTGCGGGGGCGGAAGCGCTTTTGCGGATCGGTATACATTTCGCAGAACGTGCAGCGGTTCCACGAGCAGCCATCGGTCAACGGCAGGATAAGTGAGCTAGCCTCGCTCGGTGGGCGATACACAGGGGCAACATAACGGATGGGTTCACTACTCATGCAATTCAAATAGCCTTCCTGTGGCGCGAACGGGCAGTGCGCAGGCTGGTATGATGCGCAGGCTGGGATGATAGGCGCCAACCGGAACCCTCTCCGATAACGTAGGGGTAGAATGCGGAACGGTCGTCGCCTGACGTCAGGGCAGACTTTGACAGTCCAACGCTTTGCTTGTTTTGACAATAGCATGCCCGGTGCGGTCCGCCATCGGGCGGTCCAGGCCGTCACGATCCAACAGGTGGCTCAAGGCTTGAGCGGATGTGGGATAGACTTTGCAGTTGCTCGAAAAAGCGCAACAATCTCAATGATGCTGGCGGAGAGGGTGGGATTCGAACCCACGAGACGCTTTCACGTCCACACGCGTTCCAGGCGTGCGCCTTCAGCCACTCGGCCACCTCTCCATCGCAACCGGCGCTGGCTGGGCCGACGCGGTTCGAGCGGGCACTTATAGTCTGAACGGCGCGGTGTGCAAGGTCGTCCGCACCAGTAAATAGCGCATATCGCTGCCGGCCGTCCGTCCGTGCGCTGCGTGTCCCCGCAGACCGGCCATAGAACGCTCAATCGCCGTCAGCGAATCTTGTGATAATGTCGAGGCGAACCAGCGTCTCTTGTGGACGTCTTCTGGTTTGAACACCTGCCGCAAGTAGGATCAAGCGTCAGATGCGCTACACTCGGGTCCCTCCGACCGGAAAACACAGGAATTCGCCGCTATGAGATCGTTTTTGGCTTGGCTTGTGAACGCAGTGGGCACGGTTGCGCACGGACTTACAATGCCGCTGCTGACCGGGATCGGTGGCATTCTCGCTACTCTCGCCATTCCCGTGCTGCGAGGACTGGCTGGCGTTTGTCTCATCGTGGCGGCGGTCGCGCTCGCGTCCGACATGGGAACGGCGACGCTGGGTGGTCAAAAGTCGATCGAGCCGACATCGGTGGTGCGGCATTGGCAGACATTGGGCGCGAACTCGATCGAGCAAACCCGGTCGTTCTTGAACAAGCGGACACGTCCTTGGGTGTGGGAAGCGTTCTCCACGCCGCTGCGGATGCCGACGTTCGTGTTTTTCACGCTGCTTGGACTGATGTTTGGCTATCTCGGCCGGCGGCGTCACAGGGTGAATATTTTCGCTAATTAAGCTGGCTGTCCCCTACTTCTTCTTTGGCTTCTGCACGCCGTCTGCAACGGCGGATTGGGTACTGGGAGGCTTGAGAAGGTCGAGCGTCAGCCCGGCGGCGACGAGGGCCAGCATCGCCACTACGAGGCCAGCGATAAAGCGGTTGTGATCGGCGTTAAGTTTGGCGATCTCGGCGTCGCCGACGGGGGCTGCATCGGCCGGCGTCATGATTCCCATCATTTTCAAGCGTTTCGACCGGCGGACGTGGCCGTGATCGGTGACTTGCAGGCCCGCCCGCTTGGCGATGGCGTGGGCGATCTCGATGTAGGGGAAGGCTTGATCGGTGTTGGATTGCGCGTCGTAGCCGAGTTTGATGATGGTGCCGTCCTTCTTCACGATGCGCGCGCCTTCCATCATGACCGGGGCGATCGCACCGCCGTACAGTTCTTTGCGGGTCTCGACGGCGGCGATGTCTGCGTAGTGCAGTTCATGGGTTTGATAGCGAAGCATGGGCGTGGCACCGCGGCCGGACGGCAGGGTGAGTCGGACATCTTTTTCGCCAAGCTGGACGCGAGCGCGTAGTGAAAACATCAAAATGATCAGTAGCCAGAACATCAAGGCGGTGAAGGCGATGGCGAGCACGCCAAGCCCAAGTGCGTCGATGACGAGACCATGTTTCAAGCGCATGCCAATCATGGGGGCAAGCGACCCAAAGAACGGAAGCAGCAGTAGAAAGATGAAACAAATCATCGTCTTGCGCAGTCCACTCGCAGTATACAGCGTGCGTTCTGGGGTTGGATGAGCGGGAGCTAACACGTCGCTGGAGCTAACGGCTGCGGTTGTCATGGCACTCGTTCCCGTTTTCGCGTGTCCGGTTTCGTCGCGGCGCTTAAGGTCTGAAACAAATCGGCTGGCGTTCGCGTAGTGTGAAGAGCCGCCGTTTTCATCCGCTTCCGGGTGACTATATCAGGACGTGACGCTCTTGCCACCGGTTGGCTTGCTGACGTTAGGGAGTTCGACATGCTGTTTTCCAGAAAGAAGCCCGAGATGCCAACGGCCGCCACGGCGCTGCCGGGGCGCGCGCAGGGTATTGCTACCGCGGACGAGCATCACCTGTTGTCTCGCCCGCTGGCTGGACCATATCCGGCCGGAACCGAATGCGCTTATTTCGGCATGGGGTGTTTTTGGGGTGCTGAGCGCAGGTTCTGGCAGCAGGGCAGCGGTATTTGGATTACCGCCGTTGGCTATGCCGGAGGGCTGACGCCGAACCCGACGTATGAGGAAGTCTGCAGCGGTAAGACCGGGCATAATGAAGTGGTGCTGGTTGTGTACCGGCCCGCCGAACTGCCGTTTGCGGCGCTGCTCAAGACGTTTTGGGAAAGCCATGACCCGACGCAGGGGATGGCGCAGGGCAACGACGTTGGCACGCAGTACCGGTCGGGGATTTATACTACGACGCCGGAACAACTGGCGGCGGCGCTGGCGTCACGGGACGCTTACAACACGGCACTGGCTGCGCGCGGGTTTAAGCCGATCACCACCGAGATCATGTCGGCACCGGCGTTCTATTTTGCGGAAGGCTATCACCAGCAGTACCTTGCGAAAGTGCCCCATGGGTATTGCGGATTGGGCGGGACGGGCGTGTCTTGCCCGATGCCGGCCGGGGTGGTGGCCAGTTGACGTAAAGGCAACACGGGGGAGCATGATGCTGTCTTCGTGTGGAACTGCCGGAAATTGAACACGTCTCGCCTTTGCCTAGCCATGGTCGCATTCGCGATGTAGGGTTCATCCTGAGAGCGTATCAACGGCCGGGCAGCGTTATGATTTCACGCTTTGGATTGTTTGTGTTTTTTGCTGCTGCCGGGGTAACGGCGGCGGTTGGGGAACCTGTCGCGCGCGGGTCTGTGACGGTCGCGCGGCCAGCGTCGGCACCCGTGAAGGCCACGCCTGCTCTGCCGCCCTCGATGAAAGTCATGCTCGTCACCAGCGCAGCTGAGGGCTGTAAGCCGGACTGCGAGGAGTGGATTTCCGCGCAAGGCATGATCGACAACGACACGCTGCCTCAGTTCAAGAAGGTTTTACGCGCGCTCGGGTCAAAGAGGGTGCCGATTTTGATCGATTCCGGCGGCGGAGTGGTCGACGACAGCCTGGCCATAGGGCGGCTCATTCGGGCCAAGGGGCTTGATGTCGTGGTGTCCAAGACGACGATCCTCAAATGCGAGGACGGCGCGCCGGGGTGTAAAGGCGGTAAGACGCAGGGGCTGGCGGTTGGAGTGCCCGTCGCACGGCTTGCCAAGTGTGCATCGTCGTGTGCCTTTATTCTCGCGGCGGGTAAGCGTCGCGTAGTGGGGCCGTCGGCGTTTGTTGGCGTGCATCAGGTCAAGACGCTGCGGACGACGGCGCAGGTCCAGCAGAAATTTCGCATCGAGAAGCAGACCGTGTGGGGTATTCCGACCGAGACGCGGCGGACGCTGATTTCGGAAAAGCTGGTCAACCAGCGCACGACGGAAGCCAAGACGCCGGATAGCGCGTACGCCAAGATTGCCAAGTATTTTGAGGAGATGGGGGTTCGCGAGCCGATTATGCCGATCCTCAAATCGACGCCGAACAGCTCGATTCATTGGCTGACGCGGAGTGAGCTCAAGACGACGGCGATGGCGACGGAGGGCGAAGGTGCGACTGCCTCTCGCGAGGAGGCTGCACCCGTTGCAGGTGGTTCGGTCGAGGCGTTTAGGATGATTGGCGCGAGCGAGGCGGCGTTGCCACCGGCTCCTACGCCCAAGCATTGAGGACGGGTTCGTGCGTGTGAAGCGCTCGCGCTGCGAGCGGCGAGGTCGGCCTCGCGCTCCGCCGGGGAGCGCAGCTCCCCGGTCCCCTCAGGTTTTATGACCTTCCGATTGCCACTGCCGGAGTGCCTTCAGCATGGCTCGACGTTTTGAGTCATAGACGAATGCGTCTGACCATGCACCGCTAAGCGGCGTGCAAAAGTCAAACCAAGGATGTTCTAAAATCACCATCCGAGCCCCGGCTCTTTTCGAAAGTATTCCCAAAAAATCGCGCACGAGATAGCGGCAGTTTGTGTCGTCCGAGCGCACTCGATATTCTCGTGGAGACTCGCTTTGCGGCTCAAGCACCTCGATGATTATGCCGCGGTGACACCGTCCAATGTTCAACGGCACTACGGAGACGGCAAGCACCAAGGCCCCGCCAGCGAAGGTTATCGCGTAGGCAACCATCGACACGCCGATAAATGCCAGCATGGAAATTCCTGTTGGGCCATGATGATTTCTTGCCCGGCATGATGGGCGGGTTTACGCAGCCGTCAGGTTTTTGAGGACTTCGTCGGAGAGTTCGAAGTTGGCGAAGACGTTTTGGACGTCGTCGTCGTCTTCCAGCATCGCGATCAACTTCATGATGGATTCGGCATTTTCCAGGCTGACGTCGCTCGTCAGATTGGGCTTCCAGATGGCTTTGACGCTTTGGGCGTCGCCGAGTTTTTCTTCGAGCAGGTGGGCGACGGTGCCTAAGCTATCGAAGCCGCAGACGATGACGTGGCCGTTTTCGTCGGACACGACGTCGTCGGCTCCGCTGTCGATGGCGGCTTCCATAACGGCATCACTTGTGCCAGCGGCGAGCTTATAGGTGATTTCGCCGACGTGGCTGAACTGGTGGGAGACGGCGCCAGTCGAGGCGAGATTGCCGCCGTGCTTGGCGAAGGCGGCGCGAACAACGGGGGCGGTGCGATTTGGGTTGTCGGTCAGGGCTTCGACGATGATGGCGACGCCGCCGGGGCCGTAGCCTTCGTACCGGACGCCTTTGAAGGCTTCCGTGTCGGCGCTCGTCGCCTTCTTGATGGCCCGGTCGATGTTGTCGCGCGGCATGTTTTCGGCGCGGGCGTCTTTGAGTGCCAAGCGCAGGCGCGGATTCATGTCGGGGTCGGGACCGCCCATTTTGGCGGCGACCGAGATTTCACGGCCTATTTTGGTGAACACCTTCGCGCGGACCGCATCTTTGCGGCCCTTCTTGTGCATGATGTTTTTATAAGCGCTATGGCCAGCCATGGTGGTTTCTCTTGCGTGCGCGGTTTGAACAATCGGGGCCGCTTTGCCCCTTTGTGTCCGCTTCCCCCCGTTTCGGTCAAGAGCCGTTATTTTGCGGGGACCACTGGAGCCGGTGCGGGAGCGGGCGACGGCTCGGGCGGCAGGGCGGGCGGGACGTTCAAGCCGCGTTCGGTAAAGGTCGCCACGAAACCAAGCTGGCGCAGTTCGCTGTGGGCTTTGCGCTTTTGATCCTCATCGGCCAGGTATTCGACGACGAACACCGGGTAACCATCCGCCTTGGCGCGGTTCAAGTAGCCAACGGTAGTGCGGACTTCATCTGCAATATTGGGAAGTCCGTCACCTGGTTCGCCAAACATCAAATCTTCCTTGCCGATCCCGTCAATGGCGCGGCGATAGCGCGGTTCGGTCAGCAGCGCCTCGCCGTTCTGCGGGATCACGAGGAAGCCTGGGCGGCGCTTCTTGGCGTAAGCGGAAATCGTTTCAACGAAGGCAATCATGTCGCGCTTGGACGACGGGCGGATCTCAAGGGGCTTTTCGTAGGCGTCGACGCGATCAAGATAAACGCCATCGAAACCGGCCTCAAGGATCTGGTCAAGGTATGGCCTGGGTTGCGGGAAAAGCGCCAGCATGACGCGACCGGGGAACGTCAACGATGCGCGGTCCGGTTCGACGATCAGCCGTTGCCACTCAGGGTACCAAAAATTGACGGTAAAGTTGCCTTTCCAACTGGGATTTTCAGGGCCCAGCCATGCTGGAGGGGACATTGCCCAGCGCCGTTGCCAGTAGTCGCGGTAATTTTCCGCTTCGCCGATGGAAAGGTAGCAGAGCACGATGCGTTTGGTGCCATCAGGCTTGGTGCGCAGGGCTGCAACGTCGTGGCGGGCCGTGAAATCCACGACGAGCACATCGATTGTGGCGGGGATTTGAACTGCGATGACGCGCTGGAGTTGGTAACCCCAGGTCTTGGCATCTTTCAGGGCCGGGCCGGTGCGGGCGGTCAGAGGCGCTGCCGGATCGGGCAGACCGCTGAGTGCTGCAAGACCTGCAACGGCTAGGGCCAGCAATAGAGCGAACGTAGTCAGAAAGGCGCGCATCAAGGTGGTGTGATCCGGGGGGCGGAAGGACTCGTCATTTTCAGAGTAACGCCGTTGAGTACTCAATCCTTCGCTCAATGCTTAGCATCGGGGTACTTGGACTGTCGATCCAGTGGGGCCGCTTGGCTTGTGGACGGCCACGGCCACGTCTGCTAGAGCGCCAGTCGATGAATATCGCCAGCAAATAAGGGCATCACATGACGATCAAGCGCTATGAAAGCAACGCTGTCTACTCCAAGGCCGTCGAGGCGAACGGGTTCGTCAATACGGCAGGCATCGTTCCCGCCGATCTGTCGAAGGACGTGAAGGGGCAAACCGCCGAAGTGCTGGCCGAGATAGACCGGTTGCTCGCGCTGGCTGGAACGTCCAAGGCCAATGTGCTTTCGGCAACGATCTGGCTGAATGACATCCGCCATCGCGAGGCCATGAACGAATCCTGGATCGCATGGGTTGGCGGGCAGGCGAACGCTCCCACGCGGGCCTGCGTCGAGGCCAAGCTCGTCGATCCACGGATGCTGGTTGAGATTGCTGTCGTGGCTTTGAAGTAGGTCCGGCGCTCGCGCCGGCGCCTCTTCGGCGCTTCGGCCATGAGGATGGCCGCTCTCTTTGGGTGCAAAACCTCTCGCCTGATAGAAGGCGAGACGTTTTGAGTCCGGCGCTCGCGCCGGCGCCTCTTCGGCGCTTCGGCCATGAGGATGGCCGCTCTCTTTGGGTGCAAAACCTCTCGCCTGATAGGAGGCGAGACGTTTTGAGTCCGGCGCTCGCGCCGGTGCCTCTTCGGCGCTTCGGCCATGAGGATGGCCGCTCTGCTTTCTAGGTGTGCCGGAATTGCCGCTAGGCTAATCTTTTTGCACATGCTTGACCTGTAAGTATCGAGCAAATCACCTGAATCTGACATCTTCCGCGCCGGATGCAGGTGATTTTTTGGGGATCTTCAATGACGCTCGATAAGATTTTGACGACTGTTTTTGCGTGCGCCGCAGTAGTGGCCGTCAGTCCGGCGGCACGTGCCGACGATACGGGCGTGGGCCAATCTCTTCATGCGGTCGTCAAGGTGGGAAAGAAGATTTGCTTTGACGGCCATTCGCACAGCGGGTCGGGTACAGGTGCCAGCCAGAAGGTTGCCGAAATGTCGGCGGTCAATAACTGGGCTGGTTTCACGGCTTGGGAATACGGCACGGACTGGGCCCATATCGGCAAGGCCATCAAGAAGTCTATGAAATGCGGCCGTTCCGGTGGGTCCTTTAACTGCGACGTCGAAGCGACGCCCTGCAAATAAGTGCTGCTGAGTTCCCAACTTGAAAAAAGGCCGGAGATTCGTCTCCGGCCTTTTTTTTCGCTTCAGCGCCCTGTCAAAAGGCGGCGGAGGATGCCGGTGACGAGACCCCAGCCCCAGCGCATGATGATGAGGCGGATGATCCAGCTCAAGAAACCCGATTTTGGGAACCCGAGCGACGAGCCGACCTGATCGCGGACGACGTCGCCGAGCGAACGGCCATTCACGGACTGACCACCTTGCCGGATTACGTCGGGGAGGTTGCCGAAGGGGCTGTCGTTGGGAGCATTGATGCCGGGAATGCGATCGCCGGGGATTGGCAACGGCTGATCGCCTCCGCCGGCGCCGCCGAAGCCCGTGTCACCGGATGGCTGCGGGACATGCTGGGGTTGCGGGGCGTGTGCCGTGCGCGTTGGAGCCGGCAAGGGCTGGCCGGTCTGCTGGGTGCCGGGGAAGCCTGGTATTTTCGATAGGATATCGCCGAGGCCGCCTAAATCGGGGTTTTGCGGCTCAGGTTCGGCCTGACGGCGGCGGGACGGCGCCGGCGATTGGGGCATGCCGCCACCGCCGCCGCCCATGATGTCGGGCAGCTTTTTGAGGATGTCGCCGAGACCACCTTGGGTGTTTTTGGCGAGCGCTGCCATCACCATCGACGCGATAATGGGTAACAACTTCTGGATGATCGCCTGCTGGATGCCCGACGAGACGGCGGTCTGGGCGGCGATGTTGCGGCTGGTGGCTTTGTTGCCGAAGATGGTGTCGAGCGCATGGTTGCCAGCGTCGATCGCGGCAGGGGAGGCGGCGAAATTGGGGTCTGTCAGCGCCTTTACGTGGGCGGGACGGGCGAATTCGGCGACGAGGTCGGATAGGCCGCCGCGCGACAGCGTGTTGCGCTCGATGCGATTTGAAAGGGCTGGCACAACTTTTTCGACCACGGCGTCGAGCTGTTCTGGCGTGATGCCGTATGACTTCGCAAGCGCCTCAAGTGCCGCATTAGCTCCGGCCGAGCCTAGAATATCCGTCAAAGTATCCCCCTGTGCGTGTCGCGACCGTCATGGTCCTTTTACTCCGCCTTTCGCCGGAGTTGCAAAAATTTGAATTGAGCAGGGATTGAAACCATTTCAGGCACGATTGCGTATTTACCTGCAGCGGTGCTAAAATGTTGTTGTGGTTAGAAACTTCCGGCGGCACACGTCGTTAAAGCAGGCTGGAAAAGTCTATAAGGAGACGCACATGCGAACCCTTCTTGGGACACTTGCCGCGGTAGCCGGGTTCGGCTTCCTAATGGCTGCGCCTGTGAGCGCAGCGCCAATACCTGCGGTGCCAAAATCTGCCATTGCCGAGGTTGGAACCAGCGTTGAACAGGTTCATCGGAGACATAGGCATCACCACCGGCATTTCCGGTCGTACGGCTTTTACGAGCCACATTACCGGCCATACTACCGGCCGCACTATCGGTCGTATGGCTATTATGGAGGTGGATTCCCTGGATTTAGCCTCCACATCGGACCACGGCACCGCTGGGGGCATCACCGCCGCTGGTAGTAGGCCAGTTAGGGTCGTTTGAGATTTGACATCGGTCTTGAGGCCGTTTCCGGCAGACACCCAAAAGTGATCTGGCGCGGAAACGGCCTCATACTTTTTGACGAAATTGGGGCACGAAGAGATTTTTTGCATGGCCGGGGTCCGACTCTTGTTCTAAAGACCGGAGTACGTGGGTTTTTGACGGTTTCGCTCCGGAGCGGTCAATGCCCCGGTCTTTCGTTTTCGTGCTTCACTTCAGAAATTTCCGTTCAAATGTTTCTGGGAGGCACTTCATGCCGCTGAATCCGTTCGGCGGCATCTCTTCGTATGTCATCTGAAGATGCCATCAAGGCATCACAAAATCGGGAAGGGGAACTGGTCGAATGGATCAACTTATGTGGGGGATCATCGGGTGTGGGGCGCTAGCTGTGCTTTATGCGCTGATCACCGGCCGCTCAGTCATGGCGGCGGACGCGGGCAATGCCCGTATGCAAGAAATCGCTGGTGCCATCCGTGAAGGCGCTACAGCATACCTCAACCGTCAGTACACCACTATCGGTATCGTCGGCGCCGTGATCTTCGTCGCTGCCTACGCGCTGCTCGGCGGCAAAGTTGCCATCGGCTTCGCCATCGGCGCGATCCTTTCCGCGCTCGCTGGTTACATCGGCATGAATGTCTCGGTGCGCGCCAACGTGCGTACGGCTCAGGCGGCGTCCAAGTCGCTCGCGGGCGGTCTCAAGATGGCTTTCGAAGCGGGTGCCGTCACCGGCATGCTCGTTGCCGGTCTCGCGCTGCTGGGCGTCGCGATCTATTACTTCATCCTCATTGGGCCGCTGAAACTTGCACCTAACTCGCGCGAAGTCATCGACTCGCTCGTTGCACTGGGTTTTGGCGCTTCGCTGATCTCGATCTTCGCCCGTCTGGGCGGCGGTATCTTCACCAAGGGTGCCGACGTTGGCGGCGATCTCGTCGGTAAAGTCGAAGCCGGCATTCCCGAAGACGATCCGCGCAATCCGGCAACGATTGCCGACAACGTGGGCGACAACGTCGGTGACTGCGCCGGTATGGCCGCCGACTTGTTTGAAACGTATGCCGTGACCGTGGTTGCGACCATGGTTCTGGCGTCGATCTTCTTTGGTGAACAGCCAGGCGTTCTGGCAAAAATGATGATGTACCCGCTCGCCATCTGCGCGGTCTGCACCGTCACCTCGATCATCGGCACTTACTTCGTGCGCCTTGGCAAGAACGGCTCGATCATGGGCGCGCTCTATAAGGGCATCATCGCTGCAGGACTGCTGTCGATCCCGGCGATCTACTTTGCAACGCAGACCGTTCTCGGCGGCTTTGGCCCCGTGGGCACCGCCAACGGCGTTCCTATCACGGGTATGAACCTGTTCTATTGCGCTCTCGTTGGTCTCGCCGTCACCGGCCTCATCGTCTGGATCACGGAATACTACACAGGCGTCGGCTTCCGACCGGTCCGCTCGATCAGCCAAGCCTCGGTTACTGGTCACGGCACGAACGTGATTCAGGGCCTCGCCGTGTCGCTCGAATCGACCGCGCTGCCAACCCTCGTCATCGTGTTCGGCATCTTGTCGACGTACAACCTCGCTGGCCTGTACGGCACGGCGATTGCGACCACGACCATGATCGGCCTTGCCGGCATGGTGGTTGCACTCGACGCTTTCGGCCCGGTCACGGACAACGCGGGCGGCATCGCCGAAATGGCGGGCCTGCCTAAGGAAGTCCGCCGCTCGACCGACGCGCTCGACGCGGTCGGCAACACCACGAAGGCCGTCACCAAGGGCTATGCCATCGGTTCGGCAGGTCTTGGCGCGCTCGTGCTGTTTGCTGCTTATTCGGAAGACTTGAAGTATTTCACCGCCAAGGCGAATGCTGCAGGATCGACCGAGTTTGCTTACTTCAAGGGTCTGAAGGCGATCAACTTCTCGCTCGACAACCCGTATGTCGTCGTCGGCCTGCTGCTTGGCGGTCTGATCCCCTACCTGTTCGGTGGTATGGCCATGACGGCCGTTGGCCGTGCAGCCGGGTCAATCGTCGAGGAAGTCCGCCGTCAGTTCAAGGCGAAGCCCGGCATCATGAAGGGCACGGAAAAGCCTGACTATGCTCGCGCCGTCGACATTCTGACGGTTGCCGCCATCAAGGAAATGGTGATCCCGTCGTTGCTGCCGGTGCTGTCGCCGATCGTGCTGTATTTCGCGATCTACAAGATCGCGGGCGGTGGACTTGCCGGTAAGGAAGCGGGCTTTGCTGCCGTCGGCGCCATGCTGCTCGGCGTGATCGTCACCGGCATCTTCGTCGCTATCTCGATGACCTCGGGCGGCGGCGCATGGGACAACGCCAAGAAGTCGTTTGAAGACGGGTTCGTCGACAAGGACGGCGTGAAGCACCAGAAGGGCAGCGATGCTCACAAGGCATCCGTCACCGGCGACACGGTCGGCGATCCATACAAGGACACCGCTGGACCCGCCGTGAACCCGGCCA
Source organism: Hyphomicrobiaceae bacterium (assembly GCA_040080145.1). Taxonomy (GTDB): domain Bacteria; phylum Pseudomonadota; class Alphaproteobacteria; order Rhizobiales; family Hyphomicrobiaceae; genus JANXVY01. Next base: position 30,559 of record JBEBJA010000066.1, on the reverse strand, counting down.
TCAAGATCTGCAATATCGTTGCGCTCTTGCTGCTCGCCGTGCTTGCCCACGGGTAAGAGCGACGCACACTCTCAATACGCGGAAAGCCCCGGGTGATGAACCCGGGGCTTTTTGTTTGGGTTTTTCATTCTGTGATCGCGGCTGAAACTTCGGCCCGGACCGTCCGTAGCTTCCTGCATGGATTTGATGATCCATTCGAACCAACCGGAGATCACATCATGTCAAAATTCCTCGCCCTGTTCGTTGTTGCCGCCGCCGTCGTTGCAGCGCCAATCGCTGCAAGCGCCATCACCACCGATGGCTTCACGAAATCCTGCAAGAACAACACGCTCACCCCGAACGGTGTCTGGGACTGCCGCTGACGAATTTCGACGCCGATATGACAACGGGGCGCGGCTCAGGCTGCGCCCTTTTTCGTCGTCGGCGGTTTGATTGGGAAGGTCTGGCGCTTGTCTGATGCGGCGCGATGGTTCATAAAAACAGTCCGTGGGGCAGCGTTTTTATTTTGAGGGCGGTATGTTGATGCGCAGATTGGCGCCGGGTGGCGCGATTTTGGGTTTGTTGGCATTTTTTGCGTTGAGTGTACCTGCGATGGCGCAGGAAAAGCCGACACCGGCGCCGAATTCGCAAGAGGCGCAGGAAATCGAGGGCGAGAAGGCGTTAGAGGCAGCGCTCAAGGCGCGCACCGTGGGGCCCGCCGAAGTGCCGCTGCTCACGCAAGCCATTCTGAAACTGCCGGCAGGGTATGCGTTCATTCCCAAGGCCGAGGGTAACCGGCTGATGCGTGCGATGGGCAACCGGACCGGTTCGAACTTCCTTGGACTTGTTACCCAGACAGAGTCGCTCGATTGGTTCGCGACCCTCGTTTACAACGACGCTGGTTATGTGCGCGACGACGATGCCAAGGATTGGAAGGCGGACGACCTGTTGCAGTCGCTCAAGGACGGCACCGCGGAGGGCAACAAGGACCGTGCTGCGCGCGGGTTTCCGCCAATTGAAATCACCGGATGGGTCGAGCCACCGAAGTATTCAGCCGATACGCACCGGCTGGTCTGGGCGGCGCACGTCCGGCGTGTTGGCGAAACCAAGGGCGGGTCAGTCAATTACAATACTTATGCGCTTGGCCGCGAAGGTTATTTCGAGTTGAATATGATCGGTTCACAAGAGGTCATCGTGCGGGAAAAGGACCGCGCACAGGACATTCTGGTGGCGCTGAATTATGTGCCGGGCAAGGCCTATGGCGACTTCCAGGCCGGCACCGACAAAGTGGCCGAGTATGGCTTGGCGGCGCTTGTCGCGGGGGTCGCTGCCAAGAAGCTCGGGATGTTTGCGGTACTGGCCGCGTTCGTTGCGAAATTTGCTAAGCTGATCCTGCTGGCGGCGTTCGGTGCGATAGCAGTCATCGGGCGGCTGTTCAAGGGCAAGGCAGCGCCGCCGCCGACTGAGTGAGGCTGGCTTAGGGTCCAACTGACTTTAATGGGATTAAAGACGGACCCTAAGTCTTTGTTTGGTCGTGCTTCTTATCGGAAAGCCGGCACCCACCCCCGCCTTCGCGGGGGCATGCTTTTCCGGAAGCACTCTCGTGAGGCGCGATGAAAACGCTGTTTGTGCTGCTCAATGCGTCGAAGTTCGGCCCGGCGCTGTGGTCGTCGCTGAGCATCGTGGCGTCGATCTGGGCCTATGCGCTGCTCTACGGCTGGCGGTTCGCGGCCGGGTTCGTCGCGCTCATTTTCATCCATGAGATGGGGCATTATCTGGCCGCGATGCGACGGGGGTTGCCGGTCAGCCTGCCGATGTTCATCCCGTTCATGGGGGCGTTCATTGCGTTAAAGGATCAGCCCAAGGACGCCGAGACGGAAGCGTACGTCGCCTTTGCCGGACCGCTGGTCGGGTCGCTGGCGGCGTTTGCGTGTTATTACGTGTGGCGCAACGGCGGGGATCCGATCTGGCTTGCGCTGGCCAACAGCGGCTTGATCCTGAACCTGTTCAATCTCATTCCGCTGTCGCCGCTGGATGGCGGGCGGATCACGGCGGTTCTGTCGCCCCGGATCTGGTTTTTGGGCGTACCTATCCTGCTTGGCGTCTGGTCGTATTTTCCAAGTCCGATGCTGATACTAATCGCGGTGTTTGCTTTGCCCCAGTTGCTGGCGGCGTGGCGGTATGATCCAAAGGCGCCGGAGAACATTGCGTATTACAACGTGCCGCTCGCGGTGAAACTCGAGTACACCACGCTGTATATCGGGCTGGCCGTGATCCTCGGGCTGATGATCAACGAGTTGCACAGTCTGGCAGGCAAGGGGATTTAGTCGTCCCACAACTGCAGCATGACCGCGACGGCGGCCCACAGGCTGCCGAACAGGCTCGCGAAGCCGACGCCCAATAACAATGCGGGAGCGATCTGGTCGGTGCTGGCCTCAATCAGATCGCGCAGCCCGCGCGTGTTGGTGGCAACGAGCGTGGCCGCGATGGCGACGCCGACGAGTGCGCCGGTCGCCGCGCGGGTGATGAGGAAGACGACGAGCTTGGGGAGCGGTTCGGATCTGCGCTTCTTGGCTTGGCGGCGGTTGTCATTGTTTTCCATGGCCGTCTCCCGGTCCGCGCCGCTGCAGGGTTGAAGCTGCTCCAGGTTAAACGGCGCTGCACTGATGCGGATCAGGGGGGAACGACCGCCGCGCAGTCAGCGTCCATGCGGAGCATCGCTGCGTGATGTCGACGCGCACCAGTGACACCGTGCCCGGCCTCACTGTTGACCAGAACGGCTACGGTTAGTCGTGTTGATGGGCCTGGAGCCCAATGGAGAGCGCCTTGTTGCGGATTTGGCTCATACTTCTCGGTGTCTTGGCGACCGTCTTGGCCATCGCTGGGGCGGTGCTGCCCGGCTTGCCGACCACGCCTTTTGTCATCGTCGCGCTCTGGGCTTTCGCCCGGTCGAGCCCCCGGCTCCATGCTGCGCTTGAACGCATTCCGCTGCTTCGTCAGGGCCTTGCCGAAGCGCATCGCTTCGAGCAGCGGCGCGCCATCCGGTTGCCGATCAAGCTGATGGCGATGGCCATGGCGTGGGGATCGGTTGCCGTAACCATCTATTTCGGCGGTGTGGAGCGGGTCTGGCTCATCGCGGGGGTGGTGCTGGCGGCGCTGTCGGGGACGGTGGCGATGATTTGGATACCGACGGATGCGGGGGAGTGAACGCTCGCGCGGGCAGTGGGACCTGCCTCGCGCGCCGCGTCGATGCAGAGCATCGCTCCGCGATGACGAAGCGCAGCTTCCCAGACCCATCAGTTTTTTGTACCTAAGTGATATGAAGCACAAAGATGCAAACGCGCGGCTCGATCAGTTGGCTATTCAGGCCGACGCGGCAGCGTTTGAAAAAATCATGGTCTGGATGGACACGCCGGCGACCGCTGCAGAGACGAAGGGGATGAAGCGCATTTTGAAGGCCGACGTGCCGTGGGACCGCGACCTGATTCTCCATGGCCGCCTTTGAGGCGGCCATCCAGTGCCACAAACGATAGCCTATCCGCGCGGGCCCTGGATGGCCGGGTCAAGCCCGGCCATGGAGTGTGGGGGGGATGACGGCTCAATTTGCGTAGAGCAAAAAGGAAAGCTACAGTCATGGCGCGCGCGCAAGCAACTCCGGCGCTGTCTTGGTCCGTGAAATTGAGCATCGACTTCACGTGTCCGACTTTCCACTGTTGCAGCGATTACATAGCGTTTGAAGGTTTTCAATTGTATCGAAGCCGCCTTTGGCTACCGGTACGATGTGATCAACCTCAAGCCTCACAATACTTGATGCGGTTTGCCCACACACCACACATCTATTTTCGTCACGTTTAAATACTAGCCACCTCATCCTGTCTGATACTGCGTTTCTACCTCCAAACAATTTTCTCGGCGGCTTCTCTTTATCGCCCGGTGCCGAACCGAAACGCTGCACTGTCCTCCGTCGCCATTGGTCGATTTCTTTTTCCATTTCTTCGATTTCGGGCAGTGTAGTGCGCACCATTCGACGGCAAAGAGCGAACCCTTGGGCGGTGCCCCTTCGGTAGGCTTGCTCAATCGCAGGAGCATCAGGCTCTCCGCCTCTCACCGCCGTATCGTTGCGGCAAGAGGCTCCCGATAATGAATAAGGACGAAAGAACCATCCTTCTGGCAAGATGTCATGAAAGCCAAATAAACGGCATTGCTCATCAAGCAATTTTGTAAAACTTTCCTTATCGCCATCCGGCAACTTCGAATTAATCTCGCAAACTTCCACAAATGAATCAATCAGCTTCTGAGGCGCGCCAAGTCTCTTAAGCAACCTCACTTGGTCTTTCATTTGCCCTCACAAGCGAAAGTATTGATACGGTTGATTTGCATTAAAACTGCACGCTATTGCCACCTCAATGCCTTTCCACGAAACTATCGACCACATGCTTCTCGCCGGCTTTTTCGAAGGCGATGGTTAGTTTGTTGCCTTCGACGGCGGTGATTTTGCCGTAGCCGAATTTGTCGTGGAAGACGCGCTCGCCGGGCTTGAAGATGGATTGCGCGCCGGAGGAGGCCGTTAAGGTGCCTTCGATGGTGAGGGGGCCTTTGCGCATGGCGGCGCTGCGGGCGGCTTTGCGGGCGGCGTCTTTGTCGGCCGGTTTGGCGAAGCTGTCGTTGGCTGTGCGTGCGGCTGCACGTTGCCAGCCGGGGGTGTCGTAGGTGGAGCGCTGGTTGCCTGATACATTGCTGCCGACGAAGCCGCCGGTGGGGGTGCGGTCGGGGTCGCGGTCGAAGCGGGAGGTGCCGAAGGGGTTGGCAGTGCCGAAGTTTTTGTAGGCGCCGCCGAACTGGGGTTTGGCCTCGATGACGTCGACGTTGGCTTCGGGGAGTTCATCGACGAAGCGGGAGGGGATTGCGGACTGGTAGAGGCCGCGGTTGCGACGGTTCTGGGCGAAGCTGATCTTGGCGCGTTTCTTGGCGCGGGTGATGCCGACGTAGGCTAAGCGGCGCTCCTCCTCCAGGCCTTCGATGCCGCTTTCATCCAGCGAGCGCTGGTGGGGGAACAGGCCTTCTTCAAAGCCGGGCAGGAACACGGTGTCGAATTCCAGGCCCTTGGCGGCGTGGAGGGTCATCAGCGAGACGCGCTCGCCGTCGTCGCCCTTGTCGGTGTCCATGACGAGGGAGACGTGCTCGATGAAGCCGGCGAGGTTTTCGAAATCGTGCATGAAGCGCACGAGTTCCTTCAAGTTTTCCAGGCGGCTTTGGGCTTGCGGGGTTTTGTCGGCCTGCCACATGGCAGTGTAGCCCGACTCGTCCAGAATCAGCTCGGCCAGTTCGGTGTGGCGCATGGTTTCAATCTGGCCGCGCCAGCGTTCGAACGACGTCAGCAGGTCTGACATGGAACGGCGGGTTTTGCCCGATAGTTCGTTGGATTGCACCATTTCGCGGGCGGCGGAATACATCGGCATTTCGCGGGCGGTTGCGAGTTCGCGCAGGCGCTTGATGGTGGTGTCGCCGAGGCCACGTTTGGGGGTGTTGACGATGCGCTCGAACTTCAGGTCGTTTGACGGGTTCAGCGTGACTTCGAGGTAGGCGATGGCGTCCTTGATTTCCTGGCGCTCGTAGAACTTCGGGCCGCCGATGACGCGATAGGGGATGCCGGTCGTCACGAGGCGGTCTTCGAGCGAGCGCATCTGGAAGGAGGCGCGGACGAGGATGGCGACTTCGTTGAGGTTCGCGCCGTTCTTGCGTTCGTGTTCGATGTCGTCGCAGATGCCGCGCGCTTCCTCCTCGTCGTCCCAGACGCCGGTGACGGTGACTTTTTCGCCGAGGTGGTCGTCGGTGAAAAGGGTTTTGCCGAGGCGGCCGGTGTTCTTGGCAATGAGCGTCGCGGCGGCGGCGAGGATGTGGCCGGTCGAGCGGTAGTTGCGCTCCAGGCGGACGACTTTCGCGCCGGGGAAGTCCTTGTCGAAGCGGAGGATGTTGTCGACTTCCGCGCCGCGCCAGCCGTAGATCGACTGGTCGTCGTCGCCGACGCAGCAGATGTTGGCGGGGGCGGATCCGCCCGGATTCTGGGCGAGGAGGCGGAGCCAGAGGTATTGGGCGACGTTGGTGTCTTGGTACTCGTCGACCAGGATGAAGCGGAAGCGGCGCTGGTATTCGGCGAGTACATCGGGGTGTTCGCGGAACAGGCGGACGTTTTCAACCAGGAGGTCGCCGAAGTCGCATGCGTTCAGTTCTTTGAGGCGCTTTTGATAGGCGGCATAGAGCTGCTGGCCTTTGCCGCCCGCGAAGTTGAGGGCTTCGGCGGCGGGAACCTTATCCGGCGTGAGGGCGCGGTTTTTCCAGCTGTCGATGAGGTTGGCGAGCTGGCGGGCGGGCCAGCGGTCTTTGTCGACGCCTGCGGCTTCCAAGACCTGCTTCATGAGGCGGAGCTGGTCGTCCATGTCGAGGATGGTGAAGCCAGACTTCAGGCCGACGAGTTCGTGGTGGCGGCGCAGGATCTTGACGCCGATGGCGTGGAAGGTGCCAAGCCAGCCCATGCCTTCGACGGCGGGGCCGACGATGCCGCCGATGCGGTGGCGCATCTCGCGGGCGGCTTTGTTGGTGAAGGTGACTGCGAGGATCTGGTGGGCGCTGGCGCGGCCCATGTTCATGATGTGGGCGATGCGGGCGGTCAGCACCTTGGTTTTGCCGGTGCCCGCGCCCGCGAGCACGAGGACAGGACCATCGAGGGTTTCGACGGCTAAGCGCTGCTCGGCGTTCAGGCCGTCGAGGTAGGGGGCGCGGGTTTGCTGCGCCGCGCCCATCGCACGCTGCGAGATCGACAGCTTTGGGGGGGCGGGTTGCGACGTCGGCTGGGACGCGGGCGGAAGATCGAAGGGGATGTCATCGGCTTCGAAGTCTTCGGGCTGGTGCGGGGCCGCGTTCGCGGAATGTTTTCTGATCTGTGCCATACAACTGAGCTATAGCAGGCGAGCTTCGTTCGCAATCATGCGGTCCATTCCACCCACATTTTTGTGATGCGAGGCAATGACGGACTTGAGCATTTGAAGTGCAGGACCTCGTACGAATTTGGCCCGCGGACCGGATAGCTTGTGCCAACATGAGACATGCTTGGGTCCCGGCCTTCGCCGGGATGACGACCGTGGGGGAGACGACAATCGGGTGAGGTTGTCCGCGTGTTGTAGCCCAGTTGCCATAGACGTTTACCATACAGGCACCTAATATCGGCCACGAAGATTTGCCAAGCGTGCGTCAGGTTGTGCTGACGGATGCTCGGTGCACTACGTTTTGAAAGGCGTCGATGAACAACGTCCTGCTGATACTCGGCGCGATCGTGGCCGGGATTTTGGCCGCGCTGGTTGCTGTGCCAATGGCCATCGACTGGAACGGCTATCGTGGCGTGTTCGAGGAGGAAGCGTCCCGGCTGATGGGGCGCGATGTGCGCGTGGGCGGAGCTGTCAACGTCCGCGTGCTGCCGGCGCCCTATGTGCGTTTCGAAAAGCTGCGCATCGCCGATACCGCCTCAACCGGGGGCGATCCGCTGTTTCGGGCTGAAAGCGTGACGATGCGGCTGTCGATTGCGCCGCTGCTGCGGGGCGTGCTGGAGGCGCAGAGCGTCGAGCTGAAGAAGCCGTCGCTGCGGCTGGTGGTCGATGGCGAGGGGCGCGGCAATTGGGCGTCGTTGACATTAAAGCCGGGGGCGCTGCCGTTCGTGCCAGCCGACGTGACGCTGCAATCGGTCGGGATCGAAGGCGGCACGGTGGTGTTCGTCAGCGGGACCGGTAAGGATCTGGCGGAATTCCAGAAGATCGACGGCGAGCTTTCTGCGGATGGGTTCGAGGGGCCGTTCAAGTTCAAGGGCAAGGCCGATTGGTACGGCGAGCAGCGGGAAATCCGGTTTGCGACCACTAAAGCCGAGGCGGATGGGGCGACCAAGTTCCGCGCTTCGTTGCGGGTGCCGTCCAATCAGAACAGCTACTTGTTCGACGGGCGCGTATTTGATCTCAAAGGGCGGCCGCGACTTGATGGCGAATTGTCGGCCAAGCTGCCTATCGCAGGTGCGGCTGCGGTGGCCAAGGCAACCACGGGGGCTGGCAAGGGAGGGATGGATGCGGACTCCAACGTGTTCGACCTGAAAGCCAAAGTGGATGGCGACCTCAAGGGCTTGAAGCTCACCGATATCGCGCTGTCGCTTGACCGGGCGAGTGATCCGCAGCTGATTACAGGCGAGGCGACGGCGTCATGGAACGAGGCCTTGCGGTTCGACATGGCACTGGCGACGCGATCGCTCAATCTGGATGCGATCGGGGCTGAAGGGTCGTCGAAAGATCCGCTGGAGACGGCGCGCAATTCGCTGAACATCGTTTTGGGGTCATTGCCGGCGGAAGCGCAAACGGATGCGCGGCTCAAGGCCGAGCGGGTGACACTGGCAGGCGAAGCGATCACCGGCGTTTCGATCGCCATGAACCGCCGCGACGGCGGGCTTGAGGTCAAAGAGCTGCGAGCGGTGCTGCCGGGCGCGGCGAAGCTCGATGCCAGCGGGAGCATCAAACGGAATGCGAAGCCTTTTGACGCAAAATCATCTGACTCAAGATCATCTGACTCAAGGTCATCTGACTCAAGGTCATCTGACTCAAGATCTTGGGGCTTTTCCGGGCCGGTAATGCTGCGTGGGGGAAATCTGTCGCGGTTCATGGCTTGGGCGCGCAACGACACGACGATCCGGCTGGCGGCAGGAACGCCGTCTGGGCACTACGAGGGGCCGTTTGCGCTCGATGGGCAACTTGCCATGTCAGGCGGCAATTTCTCGCTCACGAGGGCTGAAGCTGAGTTTGCCGGCCAGCCTGTGACCGGCGAATTCCGGTTCACGAGCGAAGGCCGGCGGCGCGTGGAGATTATGCTGCAAGGACGCCGAATCGATGCGGGACAGATCTGGCCGGGCGGGTTCGATCTCGATCGGCTGCGGGCTTTTTTGTCGGGCACGCCGAATGAAGCGAGCAAAATCACAGGCAAGGGCACTGGGAGTGCTGGGTTGTATGGGCTGAACCCCGACACGACGGACGTCAAAGCGGAAATCAGGGCTGGGGAGTTTCAAGCCAACGCAACCACCAACCTGCGCGATCTGACGGCCTTGTTTACAGTCGAGCGCGGCAAGCTCGTTGTGCCGCGGTTGACGTTCCAGACCACGGATGGTTTGTCGGTGGATTTGGATGGTCAGGTTTTTGGGCTGACGCTTGCGGCGAACGCTGCGGGCGCACCGGACAAGGCCACCGGCTCGCATAGGGGCGTGTTGCACTTCGTGGCTGGCGCGCCGGGACCTGCCGCGATGGCCGACCTGTTTACATATTTGAACTGGCCGCAAAAGAACCGGCCAAGCGAAGCGGCTCTTGCATCGCTGGGGGCAGTCCGGTTGGCTGGATCGGTGACCCTGGGTGAGCGAGGGCCAAACTCGACCGACATCGCGATCGACGGCACAATTGACGGCGGGCGGGTGGCCGGCATGGCCAAGCTTGATCAGGGTCTTGGCGAATGGCGGACAGGGGCGTTGGACCTCAACGCGACGATCGACACGCCAAGCATCGGACGCTGGCTGGCCGTCGCAGGCGTGCCGCCAAAAGTGCAGTCACAGGGAGCGATGGCGCGGCCGGGGCAAATCTTCATCAACGCCATCGGGCAGCCGCAGGGCGGATTGACGACACTGGCGTCGGTGACGTCGGAAGATTTGTCGGTCGCCTATCAGGGGCTGCTCGCACTGCCCAAGGATGGAGATCTCGTGGCTGAAGGCGCGGCGGGCATTGCGGCGCGGGACGGCGCAGATGTGCTGGCGCTGGCGGACCTTTCGCTCGGTCAGGGCGGATTTGGCGTGCCGCTACAGGGGCAGGTCGAGGTCAGATTGCGCGACAGCGTGCTGATGCTGGCACTTGGCGACGTGAAGGCTGGGGCAACGCGGGTCAAGGGCAAAGCGTCGGTCGCGCTGCCGAAGGATGGCGACGCGGCCTTGAGTATGCGGACGATCTCGGTCGACTTGAGCCTCGATCAGGCGACAGTTCCTGGATTGATGTCGATGGTTTCAGACCGGCGGCAGCAAAGCCAGTCGAAGGACGCCAATCTCAGCCTGTGGCCGGATCAACCGCTGGTGTTTACCGGGCTCGATCATGTGCAGGGAGATGTTGCGTTGTCGGTCGGGCGGCTTGGACTCGATGGCACGAGCGTGCTGACGAACGCGAAGGTCAAGGTTGGACTTGCGGCGGCGGCAATCAGCATTGCCGACGTTTCAGGGACAGGGCTTGGCGGCGCATTCAAGGGCAAGTTTGCATTGCAGAAGGCACCGGGCGGAGCGACGCTGACGGGCGAAGGATCGCTGACAGATGCGCGGCTTGCGCCCGATATGCCAATCAGTTTGACTGCGACGCTGACGAGCCAGGGGCTCAGCGCGAGCGGGCTGGTCGCGGCGCTGCAGGGCAAGGGCGAAGCGAAACTCAATGGCGGGCAGATCAAAGGCGTAGCACCAGCGGGCGTGTCAGCAACGATTGACGCAGTGCTGGCCGATAAGGACCCTCCGACGGGAGACTCGCTGGGCGACCTGCTGCGCGATACGCTGGCACCGGCCGGGTTGACGTTAAGCGAACGGACGGTGCCGTTCACGATTGCCAACGGCGTAGCGAAAGCGCCGGTTACGGCGTTCGATACGCCACAGGGGCGGGCACTCGTGGAGAGCATGTTCGATATCAATTCCGGGCGGTATGTGACGGACTGGCGTATCGAGGCTGCCGCCAAGCCAGGGGTGACAGGTAAGCCGAAAGCGCCGCTGCCGGCGGTGGTCGTGACGCTATCGGGCGGGCTTGGCAATCTGGCGGAAGCCGACCGGCGGATGACAATGACGGCTTTTGAGCAGGAGCTATCGTTGCGCAAACTCGAGCGGGATGCGGAAGAGCTTGAGCGCGTCCGGCAGCTCGACGACGAGCGCCGCGCTCGGGAAGAAGCCTTCCGAACGGCCAAGATGGCGGCGGAAGCTGCTGCGGCTGCCGAAGCGGCCAATGCTGCAGCCAGCGCGGCGAACGGGCAACCCCAGGGCGAGGGTGGCGAGCGCGTGATCGTGGTGCCAATGCCAGTGGAAGTGCTGCGGCCGCAGGCGGGGGCAGCGGAACAGGGAGTACCCGCGCAAGCGCCGGCAGCAACACCGTCCGAGGCGGCACCTGTGCCCAAGCCAAGCCCGGTGGTGCGTCCGAAGCAACGGGCGCAAACCCCGTTTCCGCAGCCGTTGCAGAATAATTTCTGAGCAGGCCATCGTTTGCAGGTTTCAACACCATGACGGGCGAAATCATCAATCTGAAGCGGGCGCGGAAGGCGAAGGCGCGGTCGGCTAACGAGGCGGTGGCCGAGGCCAACCGGGTGCGCTTTGGACGCACGAAGGTGGAGCGTGAGTTGAGTTCGGCCAAGGACGATCTGGCTGCGCGGCGGCTCGACGGGCACCGGCTGACCCGCGAGGGCGATGACGGTCCGGAGTCGAAGTCGTGAGCGGGCCGGAACCGCGACCGGCACCGGATGTGGCCGCAGTGGCGCGGGCAAGCAGGCCGGTGAAGCGCTCGTTCTCGATCCGTGGTCATCGCACGTCGATTTCGCTGGAAGCGGCGTTCTGGGAGGCGCTGCAGGAAATTGCGGCCCAGCGCGGTTTACCGCTGGCGCAGCTGGTTGGTGCGATCGACGCGGCGCGGGGGGATGCGGGGCTTTCGGGCGCAGTGCGGATTTACATTCTGGACCATTACCGGCGGACGGCAAATCCCGAGGGGGCGGCGTGAATGCGGCACAACGCAACGGTTGTGTTGGCAGATGCGCACAACTTGCTGATGACGCACATGGATGGGGCAGCGCTGGCGATTCATCAATTTTGCGGCAAATTGTGATCTGGGTTCAACAATCGGCGATCAAAAGGGGACGTGTGGCGCGATGTCTGAGGCGCTGAGCTGCGACCTCTGGCATGGTGTTTGCTGATTTGATTTAACTGTCATTGAAGTTTGGGGGACGCCAATTGCGGGGTAAATTTGTTTTCGCAGCATTTTGCGCTTGGCTGACGCTTTCTGGACTTGCGCAAGCCGCGCCGAAAGAAAAGCCTGCGGATGGGCCGTCGCTGGTGTTCGACGCCAAAGATGGGCGGGTGCTTTGGGCGGAGCACGCCGATGTGCCTTGGTATCCGGCATCGCTAACGAAACTCATGACCGCGTATGTCGTGTTCGACCTGCTGAAGCGCGGTGAGGCGGCATTGACTTCGGAGTTCGTGGTGTCGCCGCATGCTAATTCGCAGCCCAAGTCGCGGGTTGGATTAGGCGTGGGCAAGCGAATTTCGGTTAAGGACGCATTGAATGTGCTGATCGTGCATTCGGCCAACGATATCGCGGTTGCGCTCGCGGAAGCGGTGGCGGGCAGCGAGGAGGAATTCGTACTGGAGATGAACCAGATCGCCATGCGGCTTGGCATGTTGCGGACGAGGTTCGTCAACGCCAACGGGTTGCCTAAAGAGGGGCAGGCGACAACGGCGCGCGATATGGCGTTGCTGGCGCGGGCGCTAATCCGTGATTTTCCCGAGTGGCTGCCTATCTATGCCCAATCGGATGTCCAACTTGGGTCGCGGTCTTATCATACCCACAACAAGCTGCTTGACCTGCTGGACGGCGCGGACGGCATGAAGACCGGGTTCACCTGCGGGGCGGGATATAACATCGTGGCGAGCGCGACGCGCGAGGGGCGCAAGATCGTGGCCGTGGTGCTGGGGGATCGCAATGGCGGTGAACGGTCGGCGCGGGCGATGCGGTTGATCGAGGCTGGGTTTGCGACACCTGCGGGCGGTATGATCAATGCCGCGAGCCTTGAGCCGGAGCCGGTCAGCGGGGAAGCGCTGGTCGATGCGCCGCTGTTTGCGGAGGCCCGGATTTTGAGCAGTTTCCGACCGGTGAAGAATTGCTTTGCGCCGGCGGGTCCGTCGCCAAAGGTTGTGCAAGAGATTGCCGAGCACAAGCCCGTTGCATCGGAGAAGAAGCGGGCGTCGGCGAAGTAATACCGTCGTGCAGGCTGAGAAACGACGAGTCAAAACTTCTGCGGGCTGGTATATCTGGTTGGAGGCTTTGCCTCCAAACCTCCACCAAGGGCCTGAGGCCCTTGGAACCCCGGTCTCATACCCGTCCAGTTTGAGGGGCGATGACGCCGGGATGACGGAATGCAGCGGTCAGACCGGCGGATGAGGGTTTTGTTCCGAGGCGGGAGCGGATGCCGTTGGTGTGCTGGGCGAGCAGGGACCGGGGCGGAGGATGTCCGTGAAGCGGCGGGCCGTGGAGCAGAGGCCGCTCAACGCTTCGAGCGAGCGTTCACCCGAGCGCAGATGACGGTCAAGTGCTGCCATGGTGCGGGCCATGCCGGGGTCGGTATCGTCGAGCCAGGTGTGGAAGGTGCGCGTGAAGACGCCGGCTAAGCCTGCGACACGGACCTGACCCGGAGGGCCTTCGGTGTTGATGCCTGCGGCCTGCAGCATGACGGTTTGCGAGCGCATCAGGCTTTTGAGCAGCGACGCATCGAGCGCGCCGCCGTCGGAGGCGGATTTCATGGCGGCTTTATAGGGGGCGAGCGCGTCGAAACGGCTCATGACAACGTCGAAGATCGCGTCGCGGGCCGATTGCGTTGGCTGGCGGCGCGGGGCTTTGCGAAGGACTTCGGCGTCCACCATGTAGCCGAACGAGGATAGCATCTGGCCTTTGCGTTCGAACTCCTTACGCAGTTCGAGCAGGGTGATACCAGAGGCATCCGCGATGTCCATCATGGAGATGTCGCGCCATCTGCGTTCGGCGGCCAGCCGCATTAGGGCTGCGACGATGCGGCCTTTGGGGGTGGTAATGTCGATCATGGGGGCCTCTCGAATCTCCGCGCGGGTGACGATAGCCTACATCAGATGAGGCGCGATGTGGTGGATTCAAGAGGTTGGCTTCTTTGGGCCTCACGCGCTCGTCGCGCTCCGGCAGGGGCGCGGCTCGCCGCGGGTCGCTTTGCTCCCCTACGGCCGTGAGTACTGCTGGGGCATCATTCACAGTCTTTCCTGCCGCCGCCCCTCTCCCCGTATAGGACGGGGAGAGGGGGCTACTTTGCCAGCGCTTTGCCGCGGGCGGTGGCGGCCGCGATGGCGCGGTCCATGAGGGGCATCAGTCCGTCGTTCGCCATCAGGACGTCGAGGGCGGCTGCTGTGGTGCCACCGGGCGAGGTGACGTTCTGGCGGTGGGTTGACGCTGGGATTTCGGGGGCTTGGCGCATCAGTTCGCCGGAGCCAGCGATGGTGGCGCGGGCAAGCTGCGTGGCGAGGGCGGGGGCGAGACCGGCGTTGATGCCAGCTTGTGTCATGGCTTCGGCGAGCAGGAACACGTAGGCCGGGCCGGAGCCCGAGACGGCAGTGACGGCGTCCATCAGACTTTCATCATCGACCCAGCCGGTTTCGCCGACGGCGGACATGAGCCTTTCGCAGAGGGCGCGCTGCTCTTGAGTGACGTGCGCGTTGGGGCACAAGACGGTCATGCCACGGCCGATGGCGGCTGGCGTGTTGGGCATGGCGCGGACGACGGCTGAGTTTGCAGGCAGGTGCTGCTCGAAGCTCGCGATGGTCTTACCAGCGGCGATGGAGAGGATGATCGTGTGGGCGGCGGCGCGGGCTGCCAATGCGGGGAAGGCCTCCGCCATCGCTTGGGGTTTGACCGCCATGATGATGACGGCGGGGGCACGTGCTGGCGTTTGGATGGCCGCGAGGGAGACGCCTTTTTCGGTACAGAAATTGGCGAGGTCCGGCGATGGGTGAGGTTCTTGGATCAGGACATCGGCAGGGGGGATGCCGGATGCGAGCCAGCCTGCCAGCATCGCGCCGCCCATTTTTCCGCAGCCGGCGAGAAGGATCGGGCCGTCGAGGTTCCAAGCGGGGAGGGGCATGGTCATGGTCGGTGCTCTTGGCTAGCTCCAGCTAAATCAACGGCGGCGCCGGTGTGGAGGAATGGGTCCTCGGGACAAGCCCGAGGATGACAATTGGGTGGGGACAAAGAAAAGGGCGCGACCGGGTTATCGGTCTGCGCCCTGGTTGGGTCAACTGGGTATTGGGGGGAGGTAGGTTGGGTTGAGTACTTACGAAACCCAACGCTTAGCCAAAGGAAGTTGTTGGGTTTCGCAAGTTGGCTCAACCCAACCGAAGAGTGGACACGTTTACTGCGCGCGGCCTTCGGTTTCGAACATGGCGGAGGCAAGCGCTTCGCGGCTTTCGCGGCCGGCCCAGACGACGAACTGGAAGGCTTGATAGTAGCGTTCGCAACCTTCGAGGGCCGCTTTCAGCATGGCTTCACATTGGCGGGTGTTGGCGACCGAGCCGTTCAATAGAAGGGCGTGGCGGAACATGATGAGGCCTTCCGTGGTCCACAGGTCGAAGTGGCCGAGCCAGAGCTGCTCGTTGATCTGGGCGACGAGGCGGTACATTTCCGGCAGGCGCGTTTCGGGCACCTTGAAGTCAAAGGCGCAGGCGAGGTGCAGCGCCTCAAGGTCGTCGCGCCAGTTGATCGAGATGTGATAGTCGGTCCAGTCGCCAGCAACGATCAGGGTCAGTTCGTCGTCGCCGTTGCGTTCGCACGACCATTCGTGGCCGTGAGCCAAGTGCTCAATGAGGTCAATTGGATTTGAATTACGGTAATCGGCGGCGTGAGCACTGCCCATTTCGGCGTCCTTGTTCTTGACAGAGGGAACTGCCAGCTGCCCGTATGGCGCGCTGCAATTCCGGATCGTGTCGACCTGAGGGGACGTAAGCAGGCGAGCGGCTTGAGTCGCAAGGTTGCCTAAATGTTGTCCACGCCGAACTCGCCACAGTGGGTCAAAAAGGCCGCAAATTGGGGACGGCGGAGCGTTCGCCCACAGCTCCCCCGAACTTCTCTGGGGATATGTCACGGGAACTGTGGATGAAATAAGCGCGGCCTAAATTCGAGGTGTAGCTGCCAGCAGTGCTTCGAGCTTGGCGATGCGGGCTTCGAGCGCTTCGTTTTGAAGGCGCGCTTTCTCGGCCATGGCTTTGACGGCCTCGAATTCCTCGCGCTGGACGACGTCGAAGTCGCGCAGGACCTTTTCGCCCTGGCTGCGGACGATGCTTTGGACTTCGCGGCTGACGCCTTGGGCGGCACCGGCGGCATCTGTCATGAGCTTGGCGAACTCGTCGAGCATACGGTTGGACGTCTGGGTCATCTGGCGATCTTTCGCGGGTTGATCTAAGGAGGCGGCTGAAATTGCGCCGTTGCGCGGACTATAGCAGGGACGCTAACAGCGTGCATGTGCGGTGTCGCCCCAGTTGGGGGCGGAAAAGACGATACCAACGATGGCCGCGCGTGCGGCAGGAAAGAGCCCGAGATGCTACTCGCACTGACATATCCCCATATTGATCCGGTAGCGTTCCAGATCGGGCCGGTGGCAGTGAAGTGGTATGGGCTTTCCTATATGGCGGGCCTGCTGCTCGGCTGGTTGTATATTCGCAACCTGCTGGCAACGCCGCACATCTGGGCGAATGGCAAAGCGCCGTTTCCGGTCGAGATGGTCGACGACCTGCTGATGTATATGACGCTTGGCGTGATTATCGGCGGGCGGCTCGGGTCGGTGCTGTTTTATGAGCCAGGCTATTACATTCAGCATCCGCTTGAGATTTTGCAGGTCTGGAAAGGCGGGATGGCGTTTCATGGGGCGCTGGTCGGGACTGGCGTCGCGGTGTGGCTGTTTGCACGCGCCAAGGGCGTGTCGATGTGGAGTTCGATGGATGTCTGCGCGGCAGCAGTGCCCATCGGGTTGATGTTTGGGCGGCTGGCGAACTTCATCAACGGCGAATTGTTCGGACGGCCGACGACGATGCCGTGGGGCATGGTGTTTCCGCAGGTTCCCTATGTCTATCCGCAGTTTGCTGCGATCGAGCCGACGACGCGGCATCCGAGCCAGCTTTATGAGTCGCTGAGTGAAGGGTTGCTGTTGTTTCTCGTCATCCGCGTGCTGACGCATGTGCTTGGCGGGTTGAAGAAGCCGGGGCTGGCGGTTGGTACGTTCCTGGCCGGCTACGCCATTGCGCGCTCGACGTGCGAGCTGTTCCGGCAGCCGGATCCCGCACATGCGTTCACGGCGGGGATTTTGACGCCGGGGATCACGTATTCGATCCCGATGCTGATCTTGGGGGTGTGGTTCATTCATCTGGCGCGTGAGCGGGTTGCGTCCAGGGTGGAGCCGATGGCGTGAGCTACGATCCGGATTTGAGGCGGGATACGCCGCTGGCGATAAAGATCAAGGAGCGGATCAGGGCGAGCGGGCCGATGTTGCTCTCCGCGTATATGAACACGTGCCTCAACGATCCAGAACACGGATATTATCGGACTCAAAAAGCCATCGGCGCTGGTGCAGATTTCGTGACGGCACCCGAGATCAGTCAAGCATTTGGAGAGTTAGTCGGGCTGTGGTCTGCAGCGGTCTGGCAAGATCTCGGTAAACCGAGGCCGCTTGAACTCGTCGAGTTTGGTCCAGGCCGCGGCACAATGATGCGAGACGCATTGCGTGCCTCGCGCATCGTTCCAGGATTTCACGATGCACTCTATGTTGCTTTGGTCGAGGTCAATCGACAACTTGCGCTCCAGCAAGCGAAGACTTTAGCCGGCTGCGGCGTTCCGATTGGTCACTATGACGATGTGCATACCATTTTCGGGATGCAGCAGCCCGGGTTTGGCCGAGAGGTGCCAAGGCTTTTTCTTGCAAATGAGATTTTGGATGTGCTGCCAATTCGACAGCTGCAATTCAAAGCGGGCGCTTGGCGTCACCGCAAGGTGGGTCTCGATGATCGCGGAGAACTTTGTTTTGTGATAGCCCAACTTAGCCAGATCGGGATTCCGATCTCCATCCCGCCGCCGGTCGAGGGGGACATTTTTGAAGTCTGTTTCGATCATCATTTCTTCTTGAATTCGCAAGTCGGGCAGCGAGCAAACCGGCAATCACTGGCCGCACTATTCATTGATTACGGACATGACGAGCCCGGTTATGGGGATACGCTGCAAGCGGTGCGGGGACACAAATACGAGTCGGTGTTTGCCTCGCCGGGGGAAGCGGATTTGACGGCGCAGGTTGATTTTGCAAGCGTCGCCCACGAAGCGCGCCGATTGGGATTTGTGGTCGACGGTCCCACGACCCAGGCCGAGTTTCTCGGACGCCTTGGCATCATCGAGCGGGCGTCGAAGTTGATGGGGGCTAATCCGGGCAAGGCAGGCGAGATCGAGGCGGGCGTTATGCGGCTGATGGCGCCGAATGGGATGGGGACGCGGTTCAAGGCGATTGGGATACGCAGCCCGACGATGGGGAAGTTGCCGGGGTTTGAGTGAGGGAAGTGAAGGCCAGAAGTCCGCTGCCCCCTGTCCTTCGAGCCACCCAAAAATTGTTTTCCCGGACAAGGGCGCACTTGCGCACGCAGATCCGGGATCGTTACCACTCATGGTGTGGTAAAGGCCCCGGATCGGGTTCGGTCGCTGCGCTCGCGATCCCGTCCGGGGAAACAGTGAGAGGCAGAATTTGAGAGTGTGTCGCCAATGGCGGGGAGACAGATGCTTGAGTCGATTGTCGCGAAGTGTCTGACGGGGGCGGGCGTCCGGCATGGGTTTTTTGCGCGCACGGGGGGCGTGTCTGGCGGGAATTATGCGTCGCTGAATTGCGGGTTTGGGTCGCGTGACGCGCATGAGGGCGTGGCTGAGAACCGGCGGCGGGTGGCGGAGTATTTGATGCCTTCGGCATCGAGCGTGCTGACGGTGCATCAGGTGCACAGTGCCGTTGCTGTCGTCGTGGACCGGGATATTGCGCGCGCCGATTTGCCGAAGGCGGATGGGCTGGTGACGGCGACGCGGGGTCTGGTGATCGGCGCGTTGGCGGCGGATTGTGCGCCGGTGTTGTTTGCGGATCGCGAGGCGGGCGTGATCGGGGCCGCGCATGCCGGGTGGCGCGGTGCGGTGGGCGGCATTGTGGAAGCGACGGTTGCGGCGATGGAGTCGATCGGTGCGCGGCGGGAGCGGATTGCAGCGTGTGTGGGACCGTGCATCAATCAGCGCAATTACGAGGTGGGCGAGGACTTCAAAGCGAACCTTGTGGCAATGGATGCCGCGAACGCGGCGTTCTTTGTGAATGCCGGCGCGAGCGGGTTGCCGCATTTCGATTTGCCGGGGTTTGCGGCGGCCCAATTGGCTAAGGCGCGGGTCGGGACAATCGAGCGGCAAACGCCTTGCACCTACGAAAACGAATCACTTTTCTTCTCGTTCAGGCGGACGACACACCGCAAAGAGCCTGATTATGGCCGTCAAATCTCCGCACTTGTGCTGCTATAGGGGCTATCATCCACAGGATTGCGTGCCCGAAACGTGGGGATTAGGGCATTTGATCGGGGGTATGGCCTTGCTGCCTCTGGACTTTCACACGGGCTGCGGCCTCTATTCGGATCGAAATGGGTACCGGTTTGAAGTGTAGGCCGCAAAGTTTGTACGACGGTCACCGGAACGGCAGGTTCACACAGGGGGACGTCAGCATGACGACCAATGGAACTGCTGCGACGTGGCGGACGTCTTTGCCAGTATTCGCAGTTACGACGATGATTTTGAGCGTGACGCTCGCGGGCTGCGAAAGCGGAACGTCGCTGCTGGGCGGGGCCAATCAGCCGGCAACGGCAGTGGCGGATGCGCCGGTTGCCAGAGCGGCAACGACGGTTGCCATCGCGCCAGTGCTCGGCGTGCCGGATGTGACCAGCAAACAACTCGTCGCCCAGGTTTCGAGCGGGCTCGATCCCAAGCGCTTCACAGTGTTGACGCAGACCTCGCAACCAGCCGACTATACGCTGCGCGGCTATGCAACGGCTGCCAAAGACCCGGCCTCGAAAGACAAGGGCGCGGCCAAGCTGTCTTACTTCTTCGACGTGATGGATAAGTCCGGCAAGAAGGTGAACCGGATTGCTGGCGATGAAATCCTCACTGCGGCGGCCGGTGGTAAGGACATCTGGACTTCAATCACACCGCAGATTTCGCAGACGGTCGCGACCAAGACGGTGACGGCGTTTACGGCTTTTGTTCCAACGGACGCCAGCGCAAATATCGCGTCGGCTGGCAGCGCTGCGCCGGTCAAGGCTGCAGCAAGCCCAGCCGACGTTGCGACAGCCACGCCGGCGCGTTCGACGCCGACGCAGACCGGCAGCATCGACAAGCAACAGGGCGTCGTCGCGCTCGTGCCAAGTGTGACGGGTGCGCCGGGCGACGGCAGCCAGGCGCTTTCGGCAGCGTTGCAAAAAGAACTGAGCCGGAACGGGATCGCGTTGTCTGAGACTGCTTCTGGCGCGCAGGCTTATCGCGTCGAAGGCAAGGTAACGGTTGGTGCCGACAAAGATGGCAAGCAGCCAATCGAGATTTCATGGAACGTCAAAGATCCGCAGGGCAAGAAGCTCGGCACCGTGACGCAGAAGAACGAAATCCCGCAAGGGTCGCTCAATGGCGCATGGGGTAAGACGGCGGATGCGGCAGCGGCCGCTGCGGCGCAGGGGATCATCAAGCTGTTCCCGGCGAAAACGACGCAATGACTCTTTTGCTTCAATTGTTTGACCGAAGGCGGTCAAACAATTGTTTACGGCGCTCGCGCCGGCGGCTCTTCGCCGCTTAAGCCGCAAGAGCGGCTTCTTAGGGCGGATGACCTGAATCTAATTCCGCGGCAAAATGGTTCATATAAACACTTTAGCGGCCCGGCTGGTTTACACTGCCGGGCCGTCTTGCTACCTAGCCCTGCATACTCGCAGGCAGTCACTTTACACCTCTTCGGCCTGGCGCTTTGCGGCCTATGTGCGCAACGCTTCGAAAGTGCTTTTGTAACAAAAACGGAGAAGTTCCATGTCGTTCGACGCTTCGGCAGGACGCGGACGTGGTGGCTCTGGCGCTCAGCTGGTTGCCGGAAACTCCAACAAGCCCCTCGCTGAAGCGGTTAGCGCGCACCTCAAGATTCCCCTGACCAAAGGCCAGGTGAAGCGCTTTGCGGACATGGAAATATTCGTCGAAATTCAGGAAAACGTGCGCGGCAACGATGTGTTCGTGCTGCAGTCGACGTCGTTTCCTGCCAACGACAACATGATGGAATTGCTCATCATCATTGATGCGCTGAAGCGAGCGTCGGCGCGCCGGATCACCGCCGTCATTCCCTATTTCGGTTATGCGCGTCAGGACCGCAAACCCGGACCGCGGACACCGATCTCGGCCAAACTCGTCGCCAACATGATTACGACGGCTGGTGCCGACCGCGTGTTGACACTCGACTTGCACGCCGCCCAGATCCAAGGCTTCTTCGACATTCCAACCGACAACTTGTTCGCGGCGCCTGTCATGGTGCGCGACATACAGGAGCGGATGTCGACCGATAATCTGGTGGTGGTTTCGCCTGACGTTGGCGGCGTGGTACGTGCGCGGGCGCTTGCCAAGCGGATTGGCTGCCCCATTGCCATTTGCGACAAGCGCCGCGAACGTCCGGGCGAAGCCGAAGTCATGAATGTGATCGGCGACGTGCGCGGCAAAGCCTGCGTGCTGATCGACGACATCATCGACTCGGGCGGGACGCTATGCAGTGCTGCGGGCGTTCTGCGCAAGAACGGCGCGACGGAAGTCACGGCCTACATCACACATGGCGTGCTGTCGGGCGGAGCGGTTTCGCGCATTCAGAACTCGGATCTCAAGTCGCTTGTAATCACGGATAGCATCCAGCCAACCGCTGCTGTGCTTGCCGCCAAGAATATTCGGGTGATTTCGGTCGCGCCGTTGCTGGGCGAAGCGATCTACCGCACCAGCCGTGAAGAGAGCGTGTCGAGTTTGTTTTATTGATCACTCTTTCTGCTGAAGTTTCGACCGAAGGCGGTCAAAACTTCAGATCCGCCCGAAAGGGCGGCGGCTCTTCGCCGCTTCGGCCACAAGGGTGGCCGCTAGGAGCGGTTGTAGGGCTGTGGTGGGGCGGTTGTAGGGCTTGCCGGGGGGCGGTTTCTCGACTATAGGAGCGGTTCTCGCTTCAATCCGTGCCGGTTGGTGGGCAGATTTGCCCGCAGGCCTCAACTGTTGTCATTTTCTGCAAAGAGCCGACTTCCATGAAAAAAGCTGCTGACTGCCATCCCGATTATCACCAGATCCGCGTTCAGCTGCCGAACGGCTCGGATTTCATCACGTACTCGACGTACGGCAAAGAAGGCGACACCCTTGCCCTCGATATCGATCCTTCGACGCATCCCGCATGGACCGGTGGCGATCAGAAGCTGATGGACCGTGGCGGCCGCCTGTCGAAGTTCAAGAAGAAGTTCGAAGGCATGTTCTAAGCTCGCGAGAGTTTAGAGTCTGTCCGGAAAGTTTCTCCATGATTTCAATGGCTCCTTTTTGTCATCCGCGGCGTCGAACCCCTCGTCCGTAGCAAAGGCTACGGCCTTCGGGGCTTCTCCTGGCGGGCTGACGAAAAATTAACCCATTGAAATCGCGCAGCTCTTTTCCGGACAGACTCTTAGTGTTTCAAATCAAAACGGCCCGGATGCGATCCGGGCCGTTTTTTTGTCAAGTGCGTGATGAGTCAATCCATTGTTGGGTTACGCTGCAAGAGGGCAGCTAGCCCAACAAGTAAAGGACGCTACAAGTGAAGAACGCCACACCCTGTTATTTCTTGGTGAAGGCTTACTTCTTGGTGAAGGCTTACTTCTTGGTGAAGGCTTACTTCTTGGTGAAGGCTTGGTGGAGTTGGACGATCTGGGCGCCGACGGGGTTGGCAGTTTGAGCGGCGGCGGGCTCGATGGTCTGACTGAAGTTCATGGCGCGGTCGAGTTGGAGAACGCGGTCGAGCATCTCGAAGCTCTCACCGATCAGTGAGCGGAGTTGCAACGGCAGGTCGTCAAAGCCCTTGGTGTGGGCGGGACGGCCCAGCGTCTGGAGTTTGACGCTCTGACGCTTGATGCGCGCTTCGTTTTGGCTAATTTCGCCCTGTTTCAGGGCGCGGCGGATCAGAAGCCAAGACGCGATATCCAGCAGGCGCGTCGTCAGGCGCATGCTTTCGGTGGCGTAAAGCACGGTGGTCGCGGGGGACAAATCTTTGGCGTCACGGCGACCTGCACCGTCCAAGTAGTTGGCCGTGCGCTCGACGAGCGCCATGCCTTCTTTGAAAATCTGATTGAATTGTTCAGACGATTGAAAGCGATCACCGAAGGAAATGGTGCCGCTGGGGCCGGAGCCGCCTTCATCAACGCGAGATTCGTTCTTCATGATCAACGCGACGCCACCCTTCACGCACACTCAACTCAACACATAGTGACATACAAAACGGCCAGGATGAAGACGGGGTTAAAGAATCGCCGTTCTTGAAACGAATTTACCGTTAAGTCCCGCTTTGAAACCACCCCTCAGGCGCTGCAAGAGTGATGCCTCTTTTGTTTGCGCTTCGATTTTTTGGCACGGAAAGCGTGACGCCGCCCAACCAGACCCACGCGCCGATACCAACGCGCATAAGTTAGCGCGTATGCGCGTTGGTATAAGAAGCCGGAGAGCTGCCAACTGGGCAGCTCTCTTAACGCGGCTCTACTCACGCGACTTGCCGCTCCAGGAGGCTGCAGGAGGATGCGACAACAGATATACTAAACAGTGTTCCTAAATGGATCGTTAACGATCATTCAGGCGTTACCTGCGTCAGAGCACTCCAGAGCGGCAATTGCCGGTGTTTCACTAACAATTCGCCTTGTACATGCTGCGGCAACTCAACCGTCGTCATACTTAACGTGGGCGCTTATGCTGCAGCGCAACATCAAATAACGACGAGGTAGTAACATGTCGCGTGCGAAACATTCTAGCTTTTCGGGAGCTGCCGGCCTGTGCGGGTTAGCGCTCGCTTGTCTGACGGCATCACCGGTCTTGGCCGGTCGCGACACGGTGCGGGAAGCCAAGAGCTGGACCTATCAACTGCAAGGCGACATGCGTTCAACCGCCAGATCGGACGCAGACGTTGCGGTTGTCGATCCCGATCACACCGGAGATCCGCGCAAGCTCAAGACAAAGCGCAACGGCGGGAAGCGCGACGTGCTCGCCTATATTTCCATCGGCGAGGTCGAGGAAGGCCGCGCGTACATGAAAAAGGGCGGCAAGAAGAGCTGGAATACTGGCAAGACCCAAGGCTGGGAAGGCAACTACGCCGCCAAATATTGGGATGAAGACTGGAAGGGTATCGTCAAGGCGCGAGTCAGCAAGGCAATCGCGGCCGGCTATGACGGTGTTTATCTCGACCGCGTCGACACTTACGAGAACGTCAAGGCACCCAACGGGGCGCGCAAGGAGATGATCAACTTTGTCAAAGAGGTCGCTCGGGAAGCGCGGTCCAGGCGGGGCAATGCTGCCGTCGTGGTGCAAAACGCGGAAGAGCTACTGTCGGACAAGGGCTATGTCGAGGCGATCGACGGGGTAGCAAAGGAGTCGCTCTATTATGGCGTGAAAGGCAAAGGCCGCCGCAACGATTCCGGCGATATCGACGCCAGCCGCAAGTTGCTGCGCAAGGCCAAAAGCGAAGGCAAGGCGGTGTACGTCGTCGAGTATCTCAAGGGCGATGGGGAGACATCGTCAAAGGCGAAAGCCGAAGCCAAACGGGATGGGTTCGTCGGCAATACGAAGGCGTCGCGGCAGTTGGAGACAGCGCAGGACGAGGATTGAGGCACCTTTTGGCCTCACGCGCCATGGCGCTCCGGCTGGGCGCGGCTCGCCGCGGGTCGCTTTGCTCCCTACGCTTCGCGTGAAGTGATGCGGAGGGGGATTTCAGGACTTGAAAAATGCGTTGGCGGCGTCGGCCTGGCGGCGTTTGGCGGCGATTTCGGTTTTTACGCGGGCGATTTCGGCGTCGAGGGCTGCGACGCGCGCTTCGAGTTCGGCAATTGAAAGCGTGGTGAGCGGTTCGCCGACGCTGAAGGTTTTGGCGGCGGGGGTTCGGACGTCGTCCCAATCCATTTTTGGCTCCCTCTCTGCTAGCGCGCGGCCGCCCCACCAACCCCACGCGCGGGGCGCTTGTTCTTGCGCGCGGCATGGGGCAATTGTCTCATGGAACGATCACGCTAATCAAGGACCGACCCGATGACCGCAGTGCCCGCTTTGATGACCGCCGTTTTGATTTCGACGCCGGGCGGGCCGGAGGTTTTAGTGTCAGCCCAGGTTGCGGTTCCGGTTCCTGGCGCAGGGCAGATTTTGATCAAGGTAGCGGCGGCGGGGGTGAACCGTCCGGATGTGCTGCAGCGGACAGGCGGCTATCCCGCACCCAAGGGGCACAGCGAAATTCCGGGGCTTGAAGTTGCTGGGCATGTGGCAGCCGTTGGGGCGGGTGCTACGCGATACGCGGTGGGTGACGCCGTGATGGCGCTGGTCAATGGCGGGGGGTACGCGCAGTATTGCGTGGCCGACGAGGGCGCGGCGATCCCTGTGCCGGCTGGTCTGTCGATGATTGAGGCTGCCGGGTTGCCGGAGACGTTTTTTACGGTCTGGCACAACGTGTTCGAGCGCGGGCAGTTGAAGCCTGGCGAATGGTTCATGATCCATGGTGGCACGAGCGGTATCGGCGTTGCAGCGATTCAACTGACGAAGGCGTTCGGCGCAAAGGTGATTGCGACGGCAGGGTCGGATGAGAAATGCGCGGCATGTCTTGCGTTGGGAGCGGACCGGGCAGTGAACTATGCGCGCGGCGATTTCGTCGAGGCGGTGAAGGATGTAACCGGCGGGAAGGGCGTCGATGTGATTTTGGACATGGTCGGGGGAGATTATGTCGAGCGCAATATCCGCTGTTGCGCGGACGATGGGCGGATCGTGAATATCGCCTACCAAAAGGGATCGAAGGTTTCGCTCGATCTGATCCGCGTAATGCTCAAGCGGCTGACCCTGACGGGGTCGACGCTGCGGATCAGGACGACGGCGGTGAAGGCTCAGATTGCGCGTGCAGTCGAGGCGCAGGCGGTTCCGCTGGTGGCTGCCGGTAAAGTGCGGGTGGTGATGGATCAGACATTCGCGCTGGAAAATGCAAGCGATGCGCACCGCAGGATTGAGAGCGGCGCGCATATCGGGAAGATCGTGCTGACGGTTGGGTGAGACGGCCAACCAAAATGATAAAACCCTGTTTTCCCGATGGTTGCTTGGGTCCCGGCCTTCGCCGGGATGACGAAAGTGGTGGGGACCATTTCCATAATTCGAGATGTAAAAACGGGGAGGTCTTGGGACCTCCCCGTTCTGGTTTTAGAGCTGCGTCATCTTGTTAGTTTTTGACGACGGCGGCGGTTTCTTCAAGCGTGCGAATCCTCATCAGCTTGGTGCCGGTGGAGCAGGTCAAGGCGATGGCCTTGCCTTCGCTGGTGTATGCGCGAGCGCTGGATCCGGCCTTGATGGGCAGGTTGATGCGCGAGATGTCGGCCGAGACATGACCGTCGGCATCGGCCATGTCGCCAACCATCAAGGTCACGTTGCAGATGCCGTCTTTCGACAGATAGTAGCCCACGACCTTCTTGCTGCCGACATCCAGCGAAACGCCGCGGGCGGCTTTGAAGACCTGCGCATTCGAGGTGGCTTCGGAGGCGTTGGCACCAAAAGAGACTGTGCCGAGGGTGATGGCTGCTGCGAGCACAAATGCGATGTTCTTCGAGATCGTGACCATGTGAGGTCTCCTATCGTGCGGGCCCAGTGCCGGGGGCCCTTGATGCCGACGAGCGCTCATGGAGCACATCGCCTTTGGACAGGGAGATACGTAAGCTCATGATGGGCTTGCGAAAACGGACATGTTTGCACCGCAGCAATGCAATTGGTGCAGCGCGAAGCCGCCACAGCCCGAGCGGGTAGGTGCGGCGTGACTGACTGGATGCGTCGCAAGTGCCGGTGGAATGGCTGATACCGGGCGTTCCACGGGTTACAAAAGTGACGCAAAACTACCCGCTGGCCAAAGCAACCTCACCCATGGGGTAACCAAGAACAGTTCAAACCGGGACTATCGTGCAGGGACCTGAGTTATTGTGCAGTGGATTCGTCATCATCTGTTCATATTTTGCGCGACTGCGCTTGGTGCGATCAGATGCGCGACTGCGCTTGGTGCGATCAGATGCGCGACTGCGCTTGGTGCGATCAGATGCGCATGCGCGCTCGGTGCGATCAGATGCGCATGCGCGCAGGCAGGACAAAGCCGCGAGGGGCCGCTATAAGCGCGCAAAGATTGATTGAAGGAAGATGAGTCCCTTATGAACGCGCCCGTCATGTCGCCCATTACGCCCGAGATTGTTGCTCAGCACGGGCTCAAGCCCGACGAATATCAGCGCCTCCTGAAGATCATGGGCCGCGTGCCGTCGATGACAGAGCTGGGCATCTTTTCGGTGATGTGGAGCGAGCACTGTTCGTACAAGTCCTCGCGGTTCTGGCTGAAGACGCTGCCGACGACGGGTCCGCACGTGATCCAAGGGCCGGGCGAGAATGCCGGTGTGGTCGATCTAGGTGACGGCGATTGCGTCGTGTTCAAGATGGAGTCGCACAATCACCCGTCCTACATCGAGCCATATCAGGGCGCGGCCACCGGCGTCGGCGGCATCATGCGGGACGTGTTCACGATGGGCGCGCGGCCAGTCGCCAACTTGAACGCGCTGCGGTTTGGCGCACCCGATCATCCCAAGACGCGGCACCTGGTATCCGGCGTCGTCTCCGGCATCGGCGGCTATGGCAACTGCGTGGGCGTGCCGACGGTCGGCGGGGAAACCAATTTCGACGCGGGTTATAACAACAACATCCTCGTCAACGCGATGTGTGTGGGGTTGGCACGCACGGACAAGATTTTCTATTCAGCGGCCAAGGGTGTTGGTCTGCCAGTCGTTTACGTCGGCTCCAAGACCGGGCGCGATGGCATCCACGGCGCAACGATGGCATCGGCCGAGTTCGACGAGAATTCGGCCGAGAAGCGCCCGACGGTTCAGGTCGGCGATCCATTCACGGAAAAGCTGCTGATCGAGGCGTGCCTTGAACTGATGGCCACCGACATGATTATCGCGATCCAGGATATGGGCGCGGCGGGGTTGACGAGTTCGACGTCGGAGATGGCAGACAAGGGCGGGGTGGGCATCGAGTTGATCCTCGACGATGTGCCTCAGCGCGAAACCGGTATGACGGCCTACGAGATGATGCTCTCGGAAAGCCAGGAGCGCATGCTCATGATCTTGAAGCCGGGCCGCGAGCCGGACGCCGAGAAGATCTTTGTGAAGTGGGGATTGGATTTCGCGGTGATCGGCAAAACGACCGATACCGGCCGCATGATTATCAAGCACAAGGGTTTGGTTGAGGCCGATATTCCGGTGGCGACGCTGGCGGACAGCGCGCCGCTGTATCAGCGGCCTTGGTACACGGTCGTTCCGCCCAAGAAGATCGAGCCGGAATGGGTGGCGGCGCCGCAGTCACATATGCATGCGCTCGTGACGATGATGGGCGATCCGGCGCTGTGCTCGCGGTCGTGGATCTGGCAGCAATACGATCACATGGTGATGGGCGATACGATCCAGCGGCCCGGCGGCAATGCGGCCATCGTGCGCGTGCATGGCTCGCAGAAGGGCATTGCCGCGACGTGCGATGTGACGCCGCGTTATGTTACGGCGGATGCCGAGATGGGGACCAAGCAGGCGGTCGCCGAGACGTGGCGGAACCTGTGCGCGGTTGGTGCCGATCCGCTCGCGATCACCGACAACATGAATTTTGCCAACCCTGAGCGGCCCGAAATCATGGGGCAGTTCGTGGCGTCCGTGAAGGGCATGTCGGAAGCGTGCCGGGTTTTGGATTACCCGGTCGTGTCGGGCAACGTGTCGCTTTACAACGAGACCAACGGGGTGGGCATTCCGCCGACGCCTGCGATCGGCGGTGTGGGCAAGATCCCGGACGTGTCGAAGACCGCGGATCTAAAATTAAAGCGCACGGGCGATTTGCTGGTGCTGATCGGGCGCGAGCAGGGATGGCTTGGCCAGTCGCTGTATCAGTCGATCATCGTTGGCAAGCTCGAAGGTGCGCCGCCGCCGGTCGATCTGGCGGATGAACTGAAGGCAGGTCGGCTCGTGCGCGGGTTGATCCGGCAGGGGCTCGTCTCCGCCGTGCACGATTGCTCGGATGGCGGGTTGCTGGTGACGGTTGCCGAGATGGCGCTGGCTGGCGGCGAGAACGGCGTTGGCATGGGCGTCGAGCTGTTCCCGTATGAAGGCAAGCTGCCGCCGCATGCGATCTGGTTCGGCGAGGATCAGGGGCGCTATGTCGTATCGGTGTCGCCGGAGCGGGCCGAGGACGTGATCGAGCGGGCGCGTTTGCTCGCGCTGCCGACGCGGATCATCGGGCGCGTTGGCGGCGATGCGATTGCGTTGCGGGGCGAGACGGCGCTGGCACTGAGCGAGCTGCGGGCCAAGCATGAGGGCTGGCTGCCGGGGTATATGGCGAAGGAGATGTAGGGGGCTTAGAAGTAATGACTGATGTATTTATTTCATACGCGAGCAATGACGTCGCGCATGCAGAATCTTTAGCATCTCAATTAGAAGATCTAGGATTTGATGTTTGGTGGGACAGAGAACTTGCAGGAGAAGATCTCGACAAAGTAATTCGGCAACAAATCCAAGATGCAAATTGCGTTGTCGTAATCTGGACTGAGAATTCAGCATCATCCCCGTGGGTGCGCGGTGAGGCCACGATGGCTCAACATCAAAAGAAACTAATTGCTGCCCATCCCGCAGGATTCGACATAATCGAAAGACCCATCCAATTCTTGTATCTTCAGTCTATTGAGCTAGCGAACATTGAAAAGCTGGAGCGTGCCATCAATAGATTCCGACCCGCAGCAGAGGACGAGGACGTCGAACAAGATGCTGATGGAGGCGAAGTGCCGTCCATCGATGAGGAAAACGACATAGATACTCTTTGGGAAGAATCCAAAGGTGACGATCCAGGCCCAGGCATTGTTGCATCCACCAAAATCATTGAATTATACCAAGACGTAGAGGCTACAGAAGACATCGCAGCTGCCTATCATAACCGCGCCATGCACTATGAAAAGCATGATGATCTTGATCGAGCAATATTGGACTACACTTGGGCTATCGACCACGATGGCAACGACGCCGATTATTACATCATGCGAGCGGGTGCCTATCTAAAAAAGAAGAAACCAATAGCTGCCACCAAAGACCTTTCCAGTGCGTTGGATTTGAGGTCAGACGCACGAACTCTTGAGCGTCGAGGCGATGTCTATGCAGAACGCGGCTACTTCAATGAAGCTGCAATTGACTATGAACAAGCCCTATCTCTCGCGCCGAACAAGAAAGGATTGCGAAGCAAACTGGCAAAGATGAGAAATAAACTGCATAAATAGCGAGTCCCTCACCTGCGCTTTGGGCATCCTCTCCCGTACCGGGAGAGGAAAGTGAAGTGGCGCGCCGCTCCTACCAACTTAGCGCTGTCATTGCGGCGAGGGGGCGGATTGTGGGATCGGGGAAGAGGGTGGTGAGGGATTGGGG